>CALMQS010000033.1 GCA_937871285.1 uncultured Sphingobacteriales bacterium
GAGAATTCTTTTACGTTGGCCATATGATCTATACGATTTATGAATTAAGCGTAATAAAAGACCGGGTTGGTATTTACCGCTGTTTTTAGGACGGCAAAGGTAGGAAATTTTTCCAGCAAAATATCATGCAATAAGTCAATCGTATATTGCTCGCTCTCAAAATGCCCTATGTCTGCTATTACCATCCGGCTATCAGCATCAAAAAATTCATGGTATTTGATATCGGCGCTTATGAAAATATCAGCGTTTGCGTGTAAAGCGTTGGAAATCAAAAAGCTACCTGCTCCTCCGCAGAGCGCTACTTTTTGTATTGGGCTTCCGGTAAGGCGGGTATGACGTATCAGCCGGAGCTGAAAACTTTCTTTCAAAAAGCCTAAAAATTCCTTTTCTTCCATAGGTTGAGGCAGCAACCCGGTAAGTCCGGCGCCGGTATGCTGGTGGGTGTTTTCGAGCTGCACCACATCGTAAGCAACCTCTTCATAGGGGTGCGCGGCCTTAAGTGCCTGTACCAGTTTTTGCTCTATCCAGGCGGGAAAAATGACTTCTATTTTTACTTCTTTTTCAAAATGAAGCTCCCCTGTAACGCCGGCAAAAGGATGTGTACCCGCTTCTCCTTTAAAAGTGCCGGTTCCTTCACTGTTGAAGCTGCATTGGCTGTAGTTGCCAATATGTCCCGCCCCGGCATGAAATAAGGCGGTTCGCAGGTTTTCGGCCTGCTCAACGGGCACAAAAGTATACAGCTTTTTAAGGGTTAATGCTTTTGGCTGTAATATGGCCCTGTTGATGAGCCCCAGCCTGTCGGCCATCCGCCCGTTTACGCCGGCAATAATATTGTCGAGGTTAGTGTGAATGGCGTAAATAGCGATCTCATTTTTGATGGCCTTAATGATCGTACGCTCTACATAGGTTTTGCCGGTAATGCGTTTCAGCCCTTTAAAAACAACCGGATGATGCGCTACAATCAGGTTACATTTGCGCTCAATGGCTTCATCAACCACGGCTTCTGTTGCATCTAACGAACAAAGCACACCTGTACAGTACTGCCGTTCATCGCCGGTAATTAAGCCGGCATTGTCATAGGAGTCCTGCAGCGCGGGAGGCGCTGCATTTTCCAAAACGTTAATGATGTCCTTAATTTTCATAGCTCTTCAAAAAGTAATATAAAAATAGCCATTACTTTGCTGCGAAATTGTTTTTAGCGGCTTTGCCGGTATATGATCATGAAAAAAATACTGTTCCTCTTATTTAGCTGTATTGCACTGTTGCAAATAAAAGCCCAGCAATATAAAGGCAACTGGGACGCTTATGTGGTGCAAATCAATCATAAGCCGGCGTCTGTTGTTGTTGACCTCGATTTTGGCAATTCCCCCGAAGCTAAGGAAAAACGGAACGTGATCATTGTGCAGCTTAACATGAAGCGGGTGCAACCTGATGGAATGCCTGCAGGAAATGAAATAAAAACATTAGACAGTATAGAAAACGGGCTGGTGAACAGCTTAAGCAGTGCTTTAAGCGCACAGTACACCGGGCGTTATACCCGGGATGGAAAGAGGGATTTTTATTTTTACAGTAACGATACTTCAAACTGTATAACGCATGTTGCAACTGTTTTGCAGCATTTTTCTACCTATACCTGGACTGTTCTGGTGAACCGCGATGATGATCTCAGCAATTATCTCAATGTATTGTATCCTACCCAAAAAGAAATGGAACGTATACAAAACAGGCGTATGGTGGATGCCCTGCATGCAAAAGGAGACCAACTGACCGCACCCCGTAAAGTAGATCATTTTCTCTTTTTTAAAACAGAGGCAGACAGGAAAAAATTTGCAGGGGTGGTGCAGGACAACGGCTTTACGGTAGAAAATGCCGGTAAAGAAATCGGCGTAAAAGATCGCCCTTACAGCTTGCATATTTCAAGAACGGATAAAGTAGATTATAACAGCATTGATAAAGTAAGCCTGTACCTGTGGGAACTGGCATTACATTATTTTGGAAAATATGAGGGATGGGAAACTTTTGTGGTAGGAGGAATTTGAAAGAAAAAAAGCAGCGGCCGGTACGCAACGAAGGAGCGTCAGACCATCGGTGCTGAAAGCTGAAAGCCGATAGCTATTCGCTGAAAGCTGCTTGTAACAATCGTATGACATCTCAACAACTATATGAGCAGTACACCGCCCAAATGCATAAAATAGCGGATGTAAAATATGCACTGGCGGTTTTGCAATGGGACCAGGAAACGTATTTACCTGCCAAAGGAGCATCGCTCCGGGGCCAGCAAATGGCCACGCTCAGCGAAATAGCGCACCAGCTTTTCGCAGAAGAAAAATTAGGCTCATTACTGAATGAATTATCGGCAGCGGGCGGACTTACTGACATGCAGCAGCGCAATGTGGCATTAACGCTGGAAGATTATAAGAAGAATAAAAAATATACTTCGGCATTTGTACGTGAGCTTGCTGAAGCTACCAGCAGGAGTTACCATGCATGGATAGAAGCGCGGAAACAAAATGATTTCCGTGTTTTTGAAAAAAGCCTTGGTGATCTTATCCGGCTTAAAAAAGAAGAAGTGCATATCTTGGGGTTTGAGCAGCATCCCTATGATGCGCTGTTGAATGAATTTGAAAAAGGCGCCACGGTTGCGTGGCTGGATGCCTTATTCGATGAATTGCAGCAACCCTTGCAATCATTGCTTTCAACCGTTATGCAAAGGCCACAGCCGGATGACGGCTTTTTGCACCAGCACTTTGATAAGGACGCTCAATGGCGTTTTGGACTTGATATGCTGAAACGGATGGGATACGATTTTGAAGCAGGCAGGCAGGATATTTCAGAACACCCGTTTACCACCAGTTTTAATACCAGCGATGTGCGCGTTACTACCCGTATTGATGAAAATGATTTTACCTCAATGACATGGAGCTGTTTGCACGAAGGCGGTCATGCTTTGTATGAACAGGGGTTACCGGCAAATCAATACGGGTTACCGCTCGGCGAATATTGCTCCCTGGGTATACATGAGTCGCAAAGCCGGCTTTGGGAAAACTGCATTGGCAGGAATAAAGCTTTTATAGAGCATAATATCCCGCTGATCCGGCAATACTTTCCACAGTTAAACCAGGCGGGTGCGCAACAGCTATTTGCCGCGGTAAATAAGGTAAAGCCTTCCCTTATCCGTACGGAAGCGGATGAGCTGACCTATCATTTTCATGTAATGATCCGGTATGCCTTAGAGAAAAAGCTGGTAGAGGGAAGTGTGGATGTAAAAGATATCCCATCGTTCTGGAACGAATCGTACAAAACCTTACTGGGGGTTGATGTGCCGGATGATAAAAACGGTTGCCTGCAGGATATTCACTGGAGCCACGGGAGCTTTGGCTATTTTCCAACCTATAGTTTGGGTAGTTTGTATGCTGCACAGTTTTTTGCCGGTATGCAAAAACAGTATGCGGGGCTAACAGACCAGATAGCTAATGGTGATTACACGCTCATCCATCAATGGCTGCAAACACATGTATATCAATACGGAAGGGCGTATACCAGCAGCGAATTATGCAATAAAATAACAGATGAACCGTTGCAATTGAAGTATTTTATGCAGTATCTTACCAATAAATACAGAGCAGTGTATCATTTTTGATCAAATAGGATGGTATGAAAAAAAATAGTGTTTGTTACGGGTTGCTGTTTTTGCTTGTTTTTTCATTAAGCGGGCTTCAGTGTAAGAAAGTGAAGGAGGACATAGGGAAAAGATTTATTATAAATGCCATGACCAGCGGGCTGTGGATCGTGCAGGTGTTTACAGATGATAATGCTGACATTACTGCAAATTTCGATGGCTATGAGTTTCAGTTTAAAGAAGATGGAAAGGTATTTGCCATAAAAACAGCAACAACCGAACAGGTTATGGGTACCTGGGAGGGCAATGTAAATGACCTCACCATATTTTCAAACTTTCCGGGTGCTGGTGAGCCGCTGCAAAGGCTTAATGATACCTGGAAGATCACCAACAACACAACCAAACTGGTTGAAGCCAAACCCTTTAATACCAGTCGTACGGCATATCTAAAGCTGGTAAAAAAAGCGTAACCGCCCTTGTATAACCCAACTTCCCTGAATAACCAAACGTATAGCTGGTTAGTATCCTGTCCTTTGACTTACCCCCGAAAAGTTATTATATACAGGTCCTGAACTATATAAAAAATACGATAGTTTTGGCCAAATTTGCCATCGGGCAAGTAGTTTACCGTTTAATAATCTGACCCTGTATAAATGTAATGCGGCTTGAAAAAAGGAATATTGAATACCATATTAGTATTGTTGCTTGTTCAGGCTGTGAAGGCACAAACACCTGTGGCAGATTTTTCGGGATCTGTATTGTCGGGTTGTGCGCCGCTCCGCGTAAACTTTAAGGATTTATCTACCGGCGATCCTAAGTACTGGGACTGGGAATTTACAGACGGCGGCTCTTTTAGCCAGTTGGCCAATCAGCAAAACCCGGGTATAACTTTTAATCAGCCCGGCACGTATTCGGTAACCCTGGTGGTGCGCAATCAAAGCGGGGTTAACGCGGTTACCAAAACGGGTTATATCACGGTCTATCCTTCCCCTACTGCTGATTTCCGGGCAGATATTACTACCGCGTGCTTACCGGCCACCATCCAGTTTACGGGTACCGCTTCCACAACGGTGGGAACGATCAGCGAGTGGTCATGGGATTTTGGCGATGGGGGAACATCCAACCAGCAAAACCCCCAACATACCTATACCGAAACGGGGTATTTCAATGTGGCGCTCACGGTAACCAGCAGCAACGGCTGCAGCCGGCGGGTAAGCAGGGGAAGGTATATCCGCATGGTATCGGGCATTGTTGCCGATTTTGTAAATACCCCTTCGGCAGCATGCACGCCGCCGTTTGGCGTGGCTTTTACCAATGAGTCGAGCGGGCCGGGCAGACTTACCTATACATGGAATTTTGGAAATGGCAGTACAGCAGATTCCGCCAACCCGGTGGTAAATTTTGCTACAGATGGCGATTATGCCGTTCAACTGATCGCTCAAAGCAATTATGGCTGTAAGGATACGGTTCAAAAAACGGTTACGGTTACTACCTATGCGGCGGGGTTCAGCAGCCCCGACAGCAGTTGTTTGGTTGAACCCGTTCATTTCGCAAATACTTCCGCGGCTGGTGGTGCATCTTTATTATGGGATTTTGGCGACGGTACCCAATCTTCAGAGCCTAACCCCGTAAAAACCTACGGAGCGGCGGGAAGCTATACCGTAAAGCTGATCAGTAATTATGCGCATTGCAGCGATTCCGTAAGTAAAACCATTAAAATAACGCCAAAAGCCGCTGTTGATTTTACGGCTGTTAATAACTTAGGTTGTGGTGTGCCGCTTGAAGTGCAGTTTCAAAACAATACGCCCGGCGCTGTAAGCTGGCTCTGGGACTTTGGCGACGGGAATACTTCTACAGCACAAAATCCTTCCCACACTTATACCAGTGTTGCCTCTTATGATGTTACGCTTACGGTAACAACCGCCAACGGTTGCGGCAATACCATTACCAAACCCCGGTTTGTGCGGGTGATCCCCACAACCGTTAGAATTATTACTGCTGTTGATGAAGGCTGTGTAAATGCTGTTACAGTTCATCCGGTAACAGAGATCCGGACTGTTGACGCTATAGATTCCTATCTATGGGATTTTGGTGATGGCATTACCAGCACTAACCCAACCCCAACCCACACCTATACCGGTACCGGCGTTTTTCCCATGAAAGTTACGGTTACTACGGTTGACGGATGTACGGTTACCACCCCTCCTCACTATGTAAGGGTTGGAACACCGCCTTCAACTGCGGATTTTACCTTTGATAACACCGGCAATTGTGTATCGGATAGCGTAAAATTTTATGGAACTTCCAGTGGCGCCAATGAATGGTTATGGGATTTTGGTGATGGCGAAACTTCAGATGAGCAAAACCCGGTTCATTTGTTCCGGGATACCGGCATGGTTACAGTAAAACTAACACCATTTAATAACGGCTGCCCGGGCCCGGCAATAACCAAAGCAGATATATTCCATAAAGATGCGCCGGTGGCCAATTTTGGTTTTGAAGTGAACTGTTCCAACCCCCTGCTGGTAAAATTCACCGACAGTTCTATCGTGGATGCCAGCCTCGGCACTCCTATTTACCAATGGGATTTTGGCGATGGTCAGGCTTCCACAGATCAACATCCTCCGGGGCATACCTTCCCCGCTTCCGGGCAATACAATGTGCAGCTTACGGTTATTAATGGTTCCTGTACTGCGGTATATGTGCGGCAAATAGATCTTTTTTCCGTTAATGCCGACTTTACGTTGCCGTCTGCTGCCATGTGCAAAAACACACAGCTTGTTTTCAATTCAGTGGAGGATACATCAAGGATTGCGTCATATACCTGGTTTGTTGACGCTGAGGCAGTTCGTAATGAGCCGTCATTTGATACCGTTTTCCAGTCACCCGGCAACAGGTTGCTTGAGCTAACCGTAACCGATAAAAACGGTTGTTCGGCAACGGAAAGCAAAACGCTGCAGGTGAAAGGCCCCACGGCACAATTTACCTCGTTTGCTGCGGTAAACTGCGGAAGCGATGCCGTTAGCTTCACCGACGAGTCCACCCCTTCCGGAACCGCCATTGCAGAATGGTTATGGGATTTTGGGGATAATACAACGCAAACCTTTTCTGCGCCCCCGTTTACGCACCAGTACGCCGATACCGGAACGTATGCTGTTAAGCTTACCGTAAAAGATGCGGATGGCTGTGTAGATGCATTTACCCTTGCAGACCCTGTAAAAATATCGGCCCCCAAAGCCTATTTTGGCGCCGTGCAAACCTTGTTCTGTCCGGGTATGCCGTTAGCGTTTAATGATTCGTCCAGCGGTAAAGGACTTACTTATGCGTGGGATTTTGGCAACGGGCAAACAGCAACAGCGCAAAACCCATCGAATATATATGCTGATGGAAAGTATAGCGTAAAATTAGTGGTAACCGATAGCCTGGGCTGCAGCGATTCTTTAACAAGAACAGAGTATATAGACGTAAGAACCCCTGTGGCGGCCTTTGAAGCAACCGATACTTCGTCTACCTGCCAGTTGCTGGAAGCCAAATTCTTTAACAGGTCGGAGAATTACGAATCCTTTTACTGGGATTTTGGCGATAGTACCAACTCTACACTGGCAGAACCCAGGCATTTTTATGATGTGTATGGGAGCTACGTGGTGAAGCTTTACGTAACCGGTTATGGTGGCTGTGTGGATTCGGCAGTAGGAGAGGTGAATGTGTATGATCCTCTTGCCTATACCAGGATTAATTATACTGTGCCTCCGTCTCCCATCTGTAATGAAGTGCCAATAGCATTTAATATCGTTACGCCGCCGGGCACTAAATTTCAGTTTGCTTTTGGAGATGGTGATATAGATTCTTCCGGTCAAACCGTACTGAACCATCTTTACGATTATCCAAACACCTACCGGCCTTCCGTGGCGCTGGTTGATGCGCAGGATTGCAGGGTGAGTGTATCCGGACCAACACCTATCAATGTAAGGGGTGCTGTTCCGGCTTTCAATATTGACAAAAAACAATTTTGCGATTCGGGTACCATATTCGTTACCAATTATACCATAAGCAATGACCCTGTTGTTTCCCAGCTTTGGAATTTTGGCGATGGGCAAACTTCAATAGATAAAACCCCTCCCGCCCATATATTTCCACAGGCCGGCTTATACCCCGTTTCACTTACCGCTACCACGCAGAGCGGCTGCGAAAGAACCTATACCGACACGGTGAGGGTGTACCGTACCCCTAACCCCGTAATAGCGGCAGGTGATATTACCTGTATAAGCCGTGCCATTGCTTTCAATGGTTCGCTTGCCCAGCCGCCGGATACGGCTATACTATGGAACTGGAGCTTTGGTGATGGAAGAACATCTGCCGAAAGGAATAATACCATCAGTTATGATAACCCCGGGAACTATACCGTAACCCTTACCGCCACCAACAATTTTGGTTGCAAGGATATGGCAACGCATCCCTTAATGGTAGCCCCGCTGCCGGTTATTACAACGCAAAACGTGGTTATACCGGTGGGAGGAGAAATAGTAATGCCGGTAAGCTACAGCAGCGGCATAAGCCACTATACCTGGACGCCTCCCGATGGATTAAGCTGCACCAGCTGCCCGGCGCCTTTGGCTAAACCCAAAGTAACTACCACTTATCATATACAGGTAACGGATAGCAATACCTGCTCCAATGCTGCAGACATCATGGTGGAAGTAGTTTGTAAAACGGAAAACTATTTTGTACCCAATACTTTTTCACCCAATGGCGATGGCATGAATGATGTGTTTTACCCGCGCGGCAGGGGACTGGCAAGTGTACAATCCATGAAAATTTACAATCGCTGGGGGCAATTGGTTTTCGACAGGAGAAACTTTTCAGCGAACGATCCCACTAAAGGATGGGATGGAAAAATGGGTAACCAGGCCGTGCCTCCCGATGTGTACGTATATATGGTTGAATTTATTTGCGAAAATGCGCAAATTGTACCCATGAAGGGAAATGTAACATTAATACGATAAATGAATGCTCAATAAAAAAAACACATACTACTCATTATTTGGCATGCCGGTGAGGTGGTGCTTTTTGGTGTTTTTGATATTGTTGGCTGTTGCTCCGAAAGCGCAGGATCTTCACTTCTCACAATTTTATGAGGCGCCGCTGCTGCGTAACCCCGCGCTTGCCGGTTTGTTTGAAGGAGATGTAAGGGCGCAGTTGGTATACCGCAACCAGTGGGGAAGTGTAACCACACCCTATCAAACAGGCTCGCTCAACGGGGAGTATAAGTTTGCTATAGGCCGGGGAGATGATTTTATGACCGCGGGGTTGCAGGTATTATGGGATAAGGCGGGCTCGGTAGCCCTTAACACCACGCATTTGCTGCCCGCGGTGAATTATCATAAGTCTATGAACGCCGATAAAAACAGGTATGTTTCCATTGGCTTTATAGGAGGGTTGGTTTCCCGGAGCTTAGACCGTTCAAAAGTAACCACTAACAACCAGTACGACGGGTTTGGCTACAATGGCTCACTGCCCGACGGTGAAACCTTTGCATCCAACTACTCCTATTTTGACGCTGGTGTGGGCATGAGCTACAATTCCTCAATAGGCGATAATAAAGAGAATAATTTTTTTGCAGGACTGGCATATCATCATTTTAATAAACCCGCTAACTCTTTTTATCAAAAGTTGCAGCACCTGCCCAAGTGGGTAGCTTCGGGTGGCTTAAGAACTACAATGGGTGATCTTTCCTACATTACTATTAATGCTGATATAAGCGTGCAGGGGCCTTTTAGGGAGCTGATCGGGGGAGCGATGTATTCCCGGAAAATAGGGGATGAAGAGGCGCCGGACTATATAGTGCATATGGGCGGCTACCTGAGATGGGAAGACGCGATTATACCGGTAGTAAAATTAGACTATCATCCTTTTTCGGTAGCATTCAGCTATGATATGAACATATCTCAGCTCCGCACATCAAGCCAGGGAAGAGGAGGATTTGAAATTTCGCTGAGTTACATCGGCTTTCTCAATACCAGTGGCAGCACCAAAGATATTTTACGCTGTCCGCGGTTCTGATATTTTCACTTTCACACAGGCGTACTATGACCTGCCGCTTCAGCGCTTGCAAATCCCATTTCCACATTTTTAAATTCTCACATTATATCAAATTACCATTTTTCAATTTTCCTGCTATACTTTGAAAGACAAAATTTGCGTTATCTTTTACAGATAAAATCCTAATTTTATAGAGTGAAGACCTTTACGCTGATATTTTTAATGGGAGTGATGTTGCATTTTTCCGGCTTTAGCCAGGAAAACTATCTCTTTGCAGCTAAAGAGCCTGCCGTAAAGATCCTGAAGTTTTACCCCAACCCCGCTACTACTATCATCAATTTCGATTTTCAGAAAGATTACGACAGGTCATACAACCTGGTAATATATAATTTTTTGGGCAAAAAGGTTTTTGAGCTTACCGGTATAAGTCTTACCAACCAGGTAAATCTTTCCGATTTTACACGGGGTGTATATATTTTCCAGTTGCGCAATAAAAATGGAAAGATTATTGAATCGGGAAAGTTCCAGGTGTCTAAATAGGCATCTCACCCGCATATCACTATTAACATATCACTATTAATTTAAAAGTACCCCACACTAACAGGTGAGCGGGTTAAGACCCCGGGTGTAAGATAAGCAACCTGCTGTTTATTACGTTAAGGTATAACCGTAAATCTCCATTTGAAAATTACCAGTAGTACGGGCTATATGTTTATGCTAACTCACTGTATAGTATAAACGAAAAAGAAGGCCGTGTTACAATTCTTCAGGAAAAGAATCGTTTCAGCAGTGAAATTTTCATTTTACATTCTTCATTTTAACTAAATTCCTGATTCAATGAGAACCCGTTCTAATCTTTTGTACCTGGTTACATGCTTATCCCTGGTTTTATTTTTTTCCTGTAAAAAGGATGACAACCCTGCATCCACTCCTCCTGCATCGAATCCTCCTCCGCCGCCAACGCTGTTTGAGCTGGTACAGGGCAGATGGGATGTTGATGTACCTTTTTTTGGCAGGAAGCAGGAAAAGTCATCGCATGCATCTTTTAAAAACCAGGAGAAGCTGGACATAGGTGCAGTAACATCCGTAGAGTTTTTCAGTGACAGTACCTGCATCATAACATTGAATTATTATTACGGACTGGTTCACACTATCTCTGTTTCCGACAGCATTACCTTTAACCTGGATGGGCTGGGACCGCTTACAGATATCAGGACATATGGGGATTCTTTAAGCTTTTCGTTCACGTATTATGATATTCCGATGACTGTAAAAGCAGCGAAGAGGCCTAATATAGAGGTAAATGAAAACAGGAAAGCACTGCTGAACACCTGGAAATTGACCACAGAAGAAGATGGTGCCACCTTTTACGAAGAAAATGAAATAGATGGCGATTTTCATATGATTATTTCGGCTGCGGGAAGTTTTGTACTGCAATATCCGGATTACGCTGAATCTATAAACTGGAAGTGGCATCCTGAAGAGCCCGATGCTATTGTGACTTATGCAGCAGGGCAGGATGAGGCAAATAATAATCATTATTTCAAGATACTGGAGTTAAGCAATGCCAGGTTAAAAGTGCAGGAAGTATTCCTGGAACCGGTATATGAAGACGATGGAACAGGCAATGAAGTCATCACCGGATACGAAAAAGTAATAGTTAACAGCTTTGTTCTTACCGCTAAATAAATAATTTCATTGGTAAGATGTTATTCAAAAGCCGCCGGGTACCAAACCCGGCGGCTTTTACGATATTATCATTCTCTTTTAAAGTCAAATTAGCCGGTCTTTCTTTCCAAACCAGGCATTAACAAGCCCGACAAAACCCGCAAAGAAGGAAAAATAGAAAAAGCCGGTCAGGGAACCGGCTTATCCAATTTGGTTGCCCGACCTGGATTCGAACCAAGACAAACAGTACCAAAAACTGTCGTACTACCATTATACTATCGGGCAATCCTTCCTTAAAAGCAGGTTTAAGGGCTGCAAAAGTAAATACTCGCCGCATCTAAACCAAATTTCATTGCCGGATATTTAATTGGCTTTAACCAAGTAATAATTTTTCTTTCCTTTTTGGATTAATACGTATGTATCATGTAAAAGATCGGCTGCATTAATTTCCTTTGAAATATTATCTATTCTATTACGATTAATGCTTACGCCACCACTTTGAACCATTTTCCTGGCTTCTCCTTTACTTGAAAAAGCGCCCGTTTCCGCCAGAAAGGAAACAATGTCAATACCGCTGTTTATTTTTTGTTTGGAATAATCAAATTTTATAACGCCTTCCATACTTTCAAGGTCTTCGGCGCTGAGTGCTGTGGCAGGCGCGTTTTGCTGCGCAAATAATTTTTCCGTTATTTCAACGGCTTTGCTGTACTGCTCTTCACCATGAATGAAAATGGTTACTTCTTTAGCCAGTGTTTTTTGTAACAACCGTTCGGCCGGGTTTTGATGATGTTGTGCAAGCAGTGTATTGATTTCTGCCGGAGATAAAAAGGTGAAAATTTTAATCCATTTTTCCGCATCTTCATCCGAAGCATTCAGCCAGAATTGATAGAACTGGTAAGGAGAAGTTCTTTCCGCGTTTAACCATATGTTTCCTTTTTCTGTTTTACCAAACTTTCCGCCGTCAGCTTTTGTAATAAGGGGGCAGGTAAACGCGAAAGCTTCGCCGCCTGCCTTACGTCGTATAAGCTCCGAGCCCGTAGTAATATTACCCCATTGATCACTGCCACCCATTTGGAGCTTGCAGTTTTTATTGGTGTATAGCCAGTAATAATCGTATCCCTGCATGAGTTGGTAGGCAAATTCCGTGTAGCTGATGCCGGTATCGCCTTCAATGCGCTTTTTTACGCTGTCTTTGGCCATCATGTAGTTAACCGTAATATATTTTCCTGCATCCCGCAGGAACTCAATAAAGCTGATATTTTTGAACCAGTCGTAGTTATTTACCAGTTCAGCGCTGTTCAGCAGGGTAGGGTCAAAGTTCAGGTGTTTCTCCAGTTGTTGCCTGATCCCTGCTACATTAACGTCTAATTGTTCGGCGCTCAGCAGGTTCCGTTCTTCGCTTTTACCGCTGGGGTCGCCGATCATACCGGTTGCGCCGCCGATAAGCGCAATAGGCTTATGTCCTTTTTTTTGAAGGTGTACCAATAATAATATAGGAACCAGGCTACCGATATGCAAACTGTTGGCGGTAGGATCAAAGCCAATATAAGCCGTAGTCATTTCCTTATTTAACTGATCTTCCGTTCCGGGCATAATATCCTGCAGCATACCCCGCCATTTCAGCTCTTCTATAAGCGTCATTTTCAAGTTGTTTTGGGCAAAAATAATGTTAGTTTATCAAGTCCGTTTCAAAAGGCAATAATTTGGGTGTAAATCCGTTATAAAAGCTTGTATTTTAATGCTTATCCCTGCAAAAGTTCCTGTGTATATTTGTATTGCCAACCGGCTGCAAAATGCCGGAAAATGAGAAGAAATTACTTATCAGTAAATAAGTTGAATGAAAAAAGTGCTTCTGAGAATAGTTTTGATTGTTCTGTTAAGTAGTAGTATGCATGCCTATGCCCAGTTTCGTAAATATTCCAATGAGTTTTTAAATATAGGAGCCGGGGCAAGGGGGCTTGGAATGGGTGGAGCGCAGGTAGCTTCGGTTAGCGATGGCAATGCGGGTTACTGGAATCCTGCCGGGCTTGTGCACATAAAAGATAACCCGGTTGTAAATTTTATGCATGCAGAATATTTTTCGGGTATCGGTAAATATGATTACGGTAGTGTAGCCATTCCCTTAAGTGATAAAAAAAGGACGATTGCGTTATCTTTACTGCGTTTCGGTGTAGATGATATTCCCAATACCTTATACCTTGTTGAGCCCGACGGCTCTATCAACTACAATAATATCCGTTCCTTTTCTTCTGCAGATTATGCTTTTCTTTTTTCTTATGCACAAAGCCTGAAGCAAAAGGGCAACAGGCTATTCAGCTTTGGCGTTAATGCCAAAGTTATTCATCGTAATGTAGGAACATTTGCAAAAGCCTGGGGTTTTGGTTTGGATGCCGGTGTGCAAATGCAAACCAAACGCTGGAAGCTGGGCATTGCCGCCAGGGATGTTACCACAACGTTTAATGCCTGGAGCTTTAGCTTCACAGAAGAGGAAAAAGAAGTGCTTTATCTCACCGATAATGAAATACCGGTAAAATCAACCGAATTAACAGCTCCCCGCCTGGTACTGGGTGCAGCCTATGATTTTGCATTGGGCAAAAATTTTAACCTGTTGGCCGAAGCCAATGCGGACCTTACATTTGACGGTAAACGAAATGTAATTGTTAGTGCCGACCCGGTAAGCATTGACCCGAGGCTGGGCATTGAGTTGGGATATAAAGACCTGATTTTTGTAAGAAGCGGTATTTATAATTTCCAGCGGGCACTGGCCGATGGCGATACCCTTAATCAGAAAAAAGTATGGATATACCAGCCGGGCCTGGGCGCCGGCTTTAAGCTAAAGCATATTGCCATAGATTATGCTTTTACGAACCTTGCCAATCAATCCAACCCTTTATATACGCATATCTTTTCTATCCGGTTAGATTTAGTGAAAAAGGAAAAGACCAAAAGCGTTAAAACAAAATAGCGTATGATGAAACAGGTACTGTTTATACTATTTACGTTAAGCTCTTTTTTGGCCAGGGGGCAGTATAACAATGAGTGGATAGATTACAGCAAAACGTATTATAAATTCCCGGTTGCAAAAGATGGCTTACACCGGATTACAAAATCTACTTTACAGGCTGCCGGATTAGACAATACACCCGCTGAATATTTCCAGTTATGGCGCAATGGCACGCAGGTGCCTTTATATACTTCCGTTGCTTCCGGCCTCTTAGATGCAGCCGGGTATCTGGAATTTTGGGGAGAAATGAACGATGGCAAACCCGATACCAAATTATACAGGAATATCAATGACCAGTTATCAGATAAATGGAGCCTTGAAACAGATACGGCTTCTTTTTTTTTAACGGTTAATCCTTCAGGCGGTAACCTGAGATTGGTTAATGAAGCTAATAATATAGCAGGTAACACATTGGTTCCCGAGCCCTACTTTATGTATACCTACGGCAAGTATTTTAAAAACAGGATCAATCCGGGTTACGCGGGGCTGGTAGGGGAGTACGTATATTCATCATCCTACGATAAGGGAGAAGGGTATACCAGTGGTGATATTCGGCCTGCCACTCCGTTAAATGAACCTGTTATTAATAATTTATTTCCGTATGCGGGAGGTCCGGACGGTACCTTTTATATTGCTGCATCGGGCAATGCGTTGTATAACCGCAACATTAAGGCTGAGGTAAATAACACCCAGCTTGTGGATGTGGTGATGAATGTTTTTAATGACACGCGCCAGCAGGTAACCCTGCCGGTAAGTTTAATCAGTGCGGGTACTGCTGCGGTAAGGATCACCAATACTTCCGCTAATCCCAATGACAGGATGGTGGTATCGAGGTATGAGATCACTTACCCCCGGCAATTCAATTTTGGCAACAATACTAATTTTATATTTGAGTTGCCCGCTACAGCCACTGGGAACTTTCTCAGGATTACCAACTTTAACAGGGGTAGCGCCGCCCCTATACTTTATGACCTCTCCAATCATAAAAGATATACCGGTGATATTGCTGAATCGGGTGTTATAAAATTCGCCCTGCCGCCTTCGGTACAGAAAAGAAAGCTGATCTTGATGAATGCGCTGGCATCCAATGTTACGATGATCAATGCATTGACTCCCCGTAATTTTATTGATTACGGGCAACCGGATCATCATGGCAATTACCTTATCATTAGCAACCGGCTGTTATATAACGGATCTAATGGCAATCCGGTAGAGGCGTATGCGCAATACCGCAATTCAGCTGCAGGGGGAAGCTACATCGCAAAAATATACGATATAGATCAGCTCACCGATCAGTTTGCCTTTGGCATCAAGCGGCATCCGGGGGCCGTTAAAAACTTTGTGCAATACGCGGAAGATAATTTTCAAACAGCGCCTATGGCTGTTTTCCTTATTGGTAAAGGAGTGAATTATATAGATGCAAGAACCAACCAGAGCAACCCGCTGCTGGAACGGTTAAATCTTGTGCCTTCATTCGGCCATCCTGCTTCTGATAATTTGCTGGTGGCAAGAGGAAATGAAATCATTTCCAGCATACCTGTCGGGCGGCTGTCGGCGGTTATACCTACTGAAATTGAGGTATATCTCGAAAAAGTAAAAGAATATGAAGCTACTGCCAGTAATGCCCCGCATACAGTTGCCGGCCGTGCATGGATGAAAAACGTAGTACATGCCATTGGAGGGGGCGATGCTGCGCTTACGGCCCAGATCGGAGGGTATATGAATCAGCTCAAAACCACAATAGAAGATACGTTATATGGTGCTAAGGTTAAAAGTTTCACCAAATCATCCGCGGTTACAAGCGATCTTTCCTCCGAAGGGCTGAAGCAATTGTTTGCAGAGGGTATTGGCATCATTAATTATTTCGGGCATTCTTCAGCCAGCACCCTGGAGTTCAATATTGACGATCCATCCATTTACGACAACCAGGGAAAGTATCCTTTCTTTTTTGTAAACGGATGCCTCGCGGGTGACATTTTTACATTCGATCAAAACAGGTTTACGGTAATAACCACTTTGTCGGAAAAGTATATGCTGGCAAATCAGCGCGGCAGCATAGGCTTTATAGCGAGTTCGCATTTTGGTATTGTAAACTATCTTAACTCATATCTTAACGGACTCTACAAGGCCATATCACAAAAAGATTACGGGCATTCCATAGGGGAGATAATGGAAGAATCGTTTCGTTATCTCCAGGGCGTTTGGGGAACTGATTTTTTTGCAAGGATACATGCGGAGGAAATTACTTTGCATGGAGATCCGGCTATCCGGTTTTATACCCAGGCAAAGCCCGATTACGTAGTGGAAGACCAGATGATAAAGATCCCTTCATTGATATCCGTTGCGGATAATAATTTTACGCTGGAGGTAAAATTTTTTAATATAGGAAAAGCGGTTGATGATTCCATTACTGTAGAGATCAAACGCCAATTACCCGATGGTAATATCATTTCCGTTCTTAGAAAAAGGATTGAAGCAATAAAATATGCCGATAGTATAGCCGTGATGATTCCAATAAATGGAGCAATTGAAAAGGGTGAGAATAAATTTATCATTAAGGTTGACGCCGATGAGGAGGCAGATGAGGTAACCGAAACGAATAATACATTTATCAAATCTTTTTATATACTGGAAGATGAAGTAAGGCCTGTTTACCCTTATGATTTTTCTATTGTTAACAAAGCCGGTATCTCATTCTATGCCTATGCTCCCCATTCAGGTAAAGAAGCTTCTCACTATATAATGGAAATTGATACAACCCGATTCTTCAATTCGGCGCTTAAGCAAGCAGTAACGCAAAGCGGAACAGGCGGCATTATTGAGTTTCGTCCCAATATCAGCCTGGTTAATAATACCGTATACTACTGGCGCACCACTACATCGGGGGATAATGCGGTATGGAATAACGCGTCTTTTCTTTATAATACACAAAGTACACCGGGGTATAACCAGTCTCACTACTTTCAGCATACCTATAGCGCTTATGATTCAATGGCTTTGAAGCCTGACAGGCGGTTTTATTTTGATAAGCAATCAGTGAATATTAATGCAAAAGTGGGATTATATCCCGCATTTGTAGGCGGTCAAATTGCAATAAGCAGAAATGATGATGTTATAGCAGACTGGATGTGTGATTTTAATGTTTTGCAAATAGTGGTATTTGATGCAAACACAGCGAAGCCGTGGGAGAATTTTAATGTAAGTGCAACAGAGGGTAGGTTTGGTAGCAGACCAATATGTCACCTCAAGCCTTACTCCTTTTCTTACCTTTTTGCAGATTCGGCTCAGCGAAGAAAAGCGATGCAAATGCTTGATTCTATTCCCGATGATAATATGGTAATGATTTACTGGGCTGGAGTATCTGTGAATACCTTTACACCCGCTAATCAATCGTTTATCAGCAACTGGATGGAAGATACCGCAACACTGGGCACCAACAAATCACTCTATCATAAGCTGAAGAGTTTCGGACTAAATAAAATTGATAGTTTTACCCGTAACATCCCCTTCCTTTTCTTTTTTAAGAAAGGGGATCCGGATGCCCCGGTCTTTCAAAGAACGGGCACTGCTCCCAATGATTATATAGTTGAAAATTTTACGCTGGAAGAATCTCTGGAGAAAGGATCCGTTGAATCTCCATGGTTTGGTCCGGCATTAAAATGGGATGCATTACACTGGGATGGCGAAAGTGCTGATCAGGTTTTATCTGATAAATCAGAAATTGAAGTATACGGAAAAAATGGCAATGGAAATATTGAATTATTGGCGACTGTTCGTAATGCACGCGATACAACCATTGAATTTATTGATAGCAAAGCATACCCGTATCTAAAATTGAAAATGCTTACCGGCGATTCTGTAAATGCTACGCCCTATCAGCTTGGTTATTGGCGAATTAATGGCAAGCTTCCTCCGGAAGGGTCCATTGCACCCAATTTATATATAAAAGGAAAAGATACGCTGGAAATGGGTGAGAAGTTTGTTTTTGCAATAGCGTTTAAGAATATAAGTGAGACAAGCTTCGACAGCTTAAAGCTTGTGGCGAGAATAACAGACAGTAAAAATGTTCAGCATATTATTGATTTGCTCAGACGTAAGCCGCTTGTTGCGGGCGATACGCTGATTTTTTCTTATGAAATTGATACTAAGGATTACCCGGGGGCAAACTCATTGTTTGTGGAAATTAATCCGGATGAAGATCAGCCGGAACAATACCATTTTAATAATTACGCGATACATAATTTTTATGTGAGGCCGGATAATGGGAATCCTTTGCTTGATGTAACGTTTGACGGGGTTCATATACTGAACAATGATATTGTGTCGGCAAAGCCGCATATTTTGATCAGGCTTAAAGACGAAAACAAGTTCCTGGCCCTGGATGATACTGCTTTAATAAAAGTGCAGGTGAGGTTCCCGGATGATCAGATCAGAACGTTTTCCTTTACCAGTGACACCTTAAGATTTACACCGGCAAATTTGAATGCGGGAAATGTAAACGATAATACGGCCACAATTGATTTCAATCCGTCTTTCCTGGAAGACGGAGATTATGAAATGATCGTTTCGGGTAGGGATAAAAGTGGTAACAAAAGCGGACAGGCAGAATACAGGGTTGGGTTTAAGATCATTAATAAGCCCATGATCTCTAATATGTTCAATTATCCTAATCCTTTTACTACTTCAACAGCTTTTGTATTCACATTAACGGGTAGTGATGTGCCTCAGAATATCCGTATTCAGGTACTAACCATAACCGGAAAAATTGTGAGGGAGATAACAAAAGAAGAACTTGGACCTTTAAGAATTGGTAGAAATATTACTTCATTTAAATGGGATGGTACCGATCAGTATGGTCAGAAACTGGCAAATGGAATATATCTTTACCGGGTAATTACCAATCTGAATGGAAAATCCCTTGATAAATTTAAAACAGAAGGTGATAATACGGATCAATATTTTAATAAGGGTTATGGTAAGATGTACCTGATGAGATAGATTGAAAGTTGTAAGTGATTTAGATGTCATAGCATTGTTACTCTGGGTTTAATTTATTTTGTCTGTTACAGTCTCAAAATAGAATGTGATCAAACCTTATATATCAGGATTTTTACGGAGATTCGGACTACTAGCCGGGGTAGAAAAGCTTCGTTTTCTTTTGAATCAGGCGACTTTTAAAAATTCCAATACTAAGTATTTGAATAAGCACCCGGATATTGAAATACCACCCGACTTTTTCCTGTACGAAACTTATATGCTAAATTATGAGGTTTATTATAATGACGGATTGGATACAGCCAGGGAAATTATTAGTTTGTTAGGAAAGCAGTATGATATTTTGCACAAAGGGACCAGGTGCCTGGATTGGGGATGCGGACCAGCAAGAGTAACTCGTCATTTGCCGGGCTTACTTCCCGAAGCTGAGTTACATGCTGTTGATTATAATGAACAGTATATAAATTGGTGTAAATCAAAAATTAAAGGCATAAGGTTTGAGCAAACTAATATTTCTCCACCCACATTGTATCCTGATGCTTATTTTAACATTGTAATGGGATTGTCTGTTTTTACGCACCTTTCGGAGTTAAGTCACTATGCATGGTTGAACGAATTGTACCGGATAATTAAACCAGGTGGAATACTGTTTATTACCACGCAGGGGAAATCTTATGAATACAAATTGTCAGCAGATGAAAGGCATAAGTTTAACGAAGCAGAATTAATTATCAGGGATAGGGTATTGGAGGGAAATCGTTTGTTTTCTGCCTTTCAACCACCACATTTCATAAAATCGCTCATAAAGAATAAATTTGAAGTTATTGAATTTATTGCCGGAGAGAAAAATCATAAATCACCCGAACAGGATAAATGGGTACTAAAGAAAATTGAATAGCAAAAGTTATTTAGTGATACTTACAACTGAGATGAAATATGAACATACCGCTAATAAGAGAAATCCATTCTTGTTTTTTCTTATAGCTTATCTTATCCTTTTTGCAGTGTCATTGAACAATGGTTTTTTTTGGGACACCACCCATTTAGCTTCGCTTCAGGCATGGTGGTATTATGACAATAATTTTAAATATTTTTTTTTACCAACAGGTATTGACAGTGGACATCCTTCCTTCTTCGCAATGTTGTTAGCGTTGATGTGGAAGATGTTCGGTGTGCGGGTACCGGTTGGACATATTCTGATGTTGCCTTTTATCATTCTTATGATTCGCGAAGTAACAGAAATATGTAAATATTATTTTAAGAGCAGGTTTCCATATGTTGCAGCACTGGTGCTCTTTAACCCGATTATTTTAGGACAGGCGACCCTGGTGAGCCCCGATATTGTTTTATTTGGCTTCTTTTTTTTTACGCTCAATGGAATACTTGATAATAGTAAACTGAAAATATTAATTGGTGCGTTAGTGCTCGGCGCAATCAGCATGCGGGGCATGATGTGTGTAGCGTATCTCTGCCTGTTTGCTGTTCTCAGACAAGGCCTTTCATTTAAATCCATTATAAGGTTTGCGCTCATTTTTTCTCCAGGCATCCTGGTTGTTATTGCATTTCTGTCTTTGCATTATGCTCATTCAGGCTGGATAGGATACCATGCCAATTCTCCATGGGCAGATTCTTTTGACAGCGCAGGAATAAAAGGATTTGCCAGAAATATAGTTGTTTTTTCATTTAGGATGGTTGATATGGGGATGGTTTTCATTTGGATTTTTATGGGAATTGCAATTATTTCCCGGATGAAAGGAAGTATAGCTTTAAGCAAACGAACAACGGAGCTTTTGCTGTTGTGGATTTTATGTTTCCTGGTTTCTGTATTACTCCAGTTCTTCTACAGGCACTCATTGTTGCACAGGTATTTATTGCCCTTAATTGCAATAACCACCTTTGTTTTTTGTTCCTTAGCGGAAGAGGGGTTGACCCTTAAGCAATTTAAACGCGTATGGTTACTTTCCCTTGTGGGGCTGTTATCGGGTAATCTATGGGTTTTCCCCGATCCCATTGCCAAAGGCTGGGATGCTACCCTGGCTCATTTACCTTATTATAAACTGAGAAAGGAAGCATTGCATTTTATAAAAGCAGAAAATATCCCTCTCGGAAAGGTAAATGGTGGGTTCCCGTATAATTTAACAGGAAAATGCATTGACCTGAACAGTGATACTACGACTTTTTCGAAACTTCCGCCCGAACAATCACCTTATGTACTTTATTCTAATATTTCAAATGACTATACCGATGAACAATTGAATTCTTTCAAAAAGGACTGGATATCTTTAAAGGTATTTGGTGGTTGGCCCGTACGATTTGTGTTGTATAAAAATCCATCCCTATAATTTAATGCTTTTTGACTGGTTGTAACAATATTATTGATAATAAAATAAAAATGGCTTGATGGTGACTGGCCTTTCTACTGATGTTTCGAAAACCTCAAATAATGTCACATTACTCAGGCATTTTGCGGCAATATTTGTATTAATCAGCCACTCATTTGATCTGCTGAACAGATCAGCGGCTGAGCCATTGAGTTTGTTATCCGGTGGTGCTACATCTTTAAGTCGTATTGGTTTGATCTTTTTTTTCTTTATAAGCGGGCTTTTGATCACACAAAGTTTGTATAACTCTGCAGGCATTACACATTTTTTGTGGAAACGTGTTTTGAGAATATATCCGGCATTAATCGTTTTAATTTTCTTAACTGTATTTATTCTAGGACCTGTTTTTACTGCAATGCCCATTGGTGCATATTTTAAAAATGGCCAGACATGGGAATACTTTTTCGGCGGTATTTCACTTATAAGATTACGTTTTTTTTTGCCGGGTGTTTTTGATGAACATGGGGTAAACGGCTCTTTGTGGAGTTTACCTGTTGAGTTCAGGTTCTATATTTTATTGGCTGTTTTTTTCATTACCGGGGTACTAAAAAAAATAAAATTGTATATTCTCTTTCCCGGGCTCTTTCTTTTCATCTATCTGGCATCACCATATTTCAGTATTAACCCAATTTGGATTTATCTGGCGCCATATATTTCATGGGCTGGGTTTTTCTTTTTAGGATCTTTTGTCTTCTTTGTTCGGGATAAGATAAAAATGAATTTGGCTATCCTGCTGGCTGTATTAGTACTTTGGTATTTTACCAGGCATATTATAATTATAAATAAGCTCACGGAACTTATTGCTTTTTCGTATTTAACTTTATTTCTTAGTTTCAGCACACCCGTGCTGGGGAAGAATTTTTTTTCAAAAAATGATTTTTCATATTCCACATATATTTATGCCTTTCCTGTGCAGCAAATTCTTTTGCATACCGGATCGGATAAAGTTGCTCCATTGGAGTTAATGATATTAACACTGTTAGTATTAATACCTTTTTGCTGGTTTTCGTGGCATTGTATTGAAAAGCCGGCGTTAAAACTGAAAAATATAATGCAATAAGCTACATAATCATATAAGTTTGACGCAACTTATTTTTTAAATATCCTGCGTGCAGAAAAAAAAGATTATACAGGCTTTGGCAGAAGTTTATTAGACAACACTTTTACAAACCGTTATGTGGTGAATAGAATGAACTCTATCCACCAGATTATTACAGATAGATTTGTATTGGGATACAATGAACCGCTCGAAAAAGTACAATATCTTTACTGTTACCCCGAAGACCCTGGATTAAAACGGAACCTGGCAGATGACCCGGAATACAGCGGTGAAAAAGAAGCATTACAAAATATAATCCGTGCCAATATTCAGCAATACAACAATAGTTTATTACGAAGGAGTTTGTTTAGTGAGTAGTTGTTATGAGTTACTTTAATCTGTTTCCCAATTCCACTCCCCTCACCACATATTTACCTATCATATCAAATTCAATGTTCACGGAATCTCCCTTATTTACTTGCTGCATATTGGTATGCGCATAGGTATAGGGAATGATAGCTACTGCAAAGCTGCCTGAGGTTACATCGAAAGCGGTAAGACTGATGCCGTTTACACAAACAGAGCCTTTTTCAATGATCAGGGGAGCAAATTTTTCAGGGAAACGAAAACGGTATTTCCAGCTCCCGTTCAGGGCTTCTTTTTCTATACAAACAGCGGTTGTGTCTGCATGTCCCTGTACTATATGTCCGTCTAAGCGGCTGTTCAGCGTTAAGCATTGTTCAAGATTGATGTAGTCGCCGGACTTCCATTCGCTGATATTCGTCTTTTGCAGGGTTTCCTGAACGGCGGTAACCCGGTGGGTATTATCCTTAACGGTTTCAACGGTGAGGCAAACACCGTTATGGGCAATGCTCTGGTCCGGCTTAAACCCGGCACTGAGGGGCGATGTGATCCAAAATTGCTTATTGGAACCCTCATCTTTTACCGAAATAACGCTGCCTACCGATTCAATGATGCCTGTAAACATAAACGCAAATTACTGTACCCGGCTGAATTTTTGAATTTGCTTTGGATTTTAGTTTTCTTGTATTATCTTTGCACTCCTTAAAAACTGATAAAGGAGGTATATTACATTATGCTGATTATTGATTCCAAAGATTGCGAAAATATAGACAAGGCGCTTAAAAAGTACAAAAAGAAGTTTGAAAAAGCTAAAATCTTACTGCAATTAAGAGGCCGCCAGTCCTTTACCAAGCCTTCTATCAGGCGCAGGGGAGAGGTGTTGAAAGCAGTTTACAAGCAGAATATAGCTATTGGAAAGATTGAGCCCAAGTAAGCCCGTCTTTTTTAAATAATTTTGATCAGGTAGCCGTAGAGTATATAACTTTATGGCTACCTTTTTTATGCCTGGTTCGCTTCATATTCCGCAAATACAGTCGTTTATAAATTATATCCGCTTTGAAAAGCGGTATTCGCAGCATACTGTTACTGCTTACAGGAAAGACCTGGAGCAGTTTTTTACTTATCTTAAAGAAAAAGATTATCCGTTCAGTCCCTTGCAGGATATTGCAGCTATTCATATCCGCTCATGGCTGGCCAACCTGATGGAAAATCAACGCACCGGTAAAACGGTAAACCGGAAAATATCAACGCTTAAAGCTTTTTTTAAATATCATTTAAGAACCGGTTTGCTCCAAACCACGCCAATGACCACCGTAATATCGCCTAAAGTTGCAAAACGGCTACCGGTTTTTGTGGAACAAAAGCATACGGAAACCCTTTTTAATCATGTTGCATTTAAAGAAGGCTGGGAAGGCCGCACAGAAAGGCTGATCCTTGAGCTGCTTTACACTACCGGAATGCGGTTAAGTGAGCTGATCAATATTAAAGAAAACCAGGTAGACATTCAGCAGCAGCGCATTAAAGTGCTTGGCAAGGGAAATAAGGAAAGGATGATTCCGCTTAATACGGAAATAGCCGGCAGTATTGACGCGTATATAAAAGAAAAGCGCAGGGTACATGAGTCGTTCGATGAACTGCATCTTTTGGTTAACGGTAAAGGGAAAAAGCTGTATCCGAAATATGTTTACCTCGTTGTAAAAAAATACCTTACGCTTGTTACCACCATTAAAAAGAAAAGTCCGCATATCCTTCGCCATACTTTCGCTACACATCTCACCAATCATGGGGCAGATCTTAATGCAGTTAAAGAGCTGCTCGGTCACTCCAGCCTTGCCGCTACCCAGGTATACACGCATAATACCATAGAAAAGCTGAAAGCGGTGTACCAGAAAGCCCACCCCAAAGCCTGATACAATCGGGCATTTAAAATAAAAAAAGAGCGCTTTTTGCAATAAAATTTTATTTGAAATCTTATGCATAAAGGCCTAACTTGAGGATGTTGCAGCTTTGCAGTTACAGCAATAAGTTCTTTCTTTAGTTATTCTTAATTGTTCACAGAAATTAAACTGGATTATCATGAATGTAAACATTCAAACGGTGCATTTTGATGCCGCATCAAATTTGCTTGAGCATGTTAACAAAAAGATCAAAAAACTGAACAATTTCCACGACAGGATTACCACCATTGATGTGTACCTGAAACTGGATAATGTGTCGCACCAGATCAAAGACAAGATTGCAGAAATTAAAGTGAAGGTGCCGCGTTACGCTTTTTTCTCCAAGGAATCCTCCAAGTCTTTCGAAGAATCGTTTGACGCTGCTTTAGATTCCATTATTGAGCAGATTAAACGAAAAAAAGATAAACAAATGCAAGCTGCGTAAATAAAGAAGGCCTCTTCACGGGGCCTTTTTTATTCGGAATAATCAGTGTTTTCGGCGCTCTGTATCATTATTATCTGCCAACGGCTTCTCCTTCCTAAAAAATTATCTTCATAAATTTTTGCATTTAAAGATTTCCATTACCTTTGCCTTCCCAAAAAATGAGGTGGTAAGCCTGCTTGGGGTAAAGTTCTTTACAGGATTGAATTTCAACAAAATGCCAGTGTAGCTCAGTTGGCCAGAGCAGCTGATTTGTAATCAGCTGGTCGGGGGTTCGAATCCCTCCACTGGCTCAGCGCTTTACTGTATTTTTTCGGGTATGAATTTGTGAGGCAGCAATTGCCGTCGCCATCATATTGTTTTCATAACAGGCTTACACACAATTTTGGGCAAGTAGCCAAGTGGCCAACGGCAACAGACTGTAAATCTGTCCTCTTCGGAGTTCGGTGGTTCGAATCCATCCTTGCCCACAGAATAATTTGAAATTTCAAATTTCAAATTTGAAATGATAAGCGGGAGTAGCTCATTTGGTAGAGCGATAGCCTTCCAAGCTATAGGTGGCCGGTTCGAGCCCGGTCTCCCGCTCTTTAGATTTGGCGTTTACAGTTTTGAAGTTGGGACAACTGGAAACTACAAACTGAAAACTCTTAAACTGAGATTGCCGTTGTAGCTCAGGGGTAGAGCACTTCCTTGGTAAGGAAGAGGTCGTGAGTTCAATTCTCATCAACGGC
>CALMQS010000034.1 GCA_937871285.1 uncultured Sphingobacteriales bacterium
TGCCTCATCATAAGTGACTGTTTTTTGTCAACCTATTTTAGGCATGCACACCCTGCAACCTGAGACCTGCAACTTGTACCCTGCACCCTGAATCAATCTCCAATTTTCTTTGAATAAAACACAACGAATATGCCTGTGAGGGAAAGAATGGCTGAAATGAAATAAAAGCAAAGGCTTACGGAAACCGCCATGTCTTTATTGAGCATCAATATGGAAGCCGCCCAAACAATGGCAATTTCACGGGCGCCCAACCCGCCGATGCTGAAAGGGAAAAGGGTAGCCAGCGTAGACAGCAGGAATATCGTAAAATAAGCGGGATACGATTCCTGGCAACCCAGGGCTTTTAAAATAAAGGCCACGGCAACCAACTGGCAGCTTTGCACCAGCAGGGCCAAAAAATGTGTTTTAAAGAACCGAGCGCAATGCAATTTAAAAAAATAACGGATCACGAAGTAGTACAATACTGTACCTGCCGCAAAACCACCGGCTACCAGCCATGTATAACCGCCAAACAGGGGTACTGTTAATGAAAGTATTACAAGAATGAAGGCGAGCGCCCATAGCCCGCTCAGCCTGTCGAAGAAAACAGCACTGAAAAGCTGTTTACGCGGTTTATTGTATTGCCTGTTCAGGGTAAGTATTTTATATCCGTCGCCGCCAATGCCGCCGGGTAAAAAAATATTATAGAACATTCCCTGTATATACAATATGATATTGCCTTTAACGGCTATGGGTAGTTGAATATTCCTGAAAAAATTCAATAAGCGAAAGGAAGAAATGACCTGGGAAACGGCGAAAAACAACAGGGCAGGAACGAACAGCCATACCGTTGCATTGTCCCATATGCGGGATAATGCCTGCAAATCTATTTTTGTATAAACCACCCATAAGGTAATGCCGGTAACCGCTATTTTTAAAAAGAGCTTACCGGTATTCCACATCTTTTTTTTGTCCATGTACAATGCGCCTGATCTGGTACGTTTTTTTATTTCCTGATTCAAAATATATGCGGATACTGATCTCGGCCAGGAAGCCAATGGTTATTAGCTGTATTCCGCCCAGCAAAAGTATTAAACCTAAGATCAATAAAGGCTTGCCCCATATGTCGTGTCCCGACAGTTTTAGTATCAGCAAATAAATATTGGTTATCATTCCGATAAAAAGCATAATAAAGCCTATACCACCAAAAAGGTGCATAGGCTTTTGAATATACTTCCTGAAAAACACCATCGTAATTAAATCAGACATCACTTTAAAGGTGCGCCCCAGTCCGTATTTCGATTTCCCGAACTGACGGTGATGATGCTTTACATCTACCTGCACGATGCTGGCGCCCTGTAGCTTGGCCAGCACAGGTATAAAGCGATGCATTTCGCCATATAAGCCCAGGTCGTCTGCTATTTCTTTTTTAAATACTTTTAATGTGCAGCCATAATCTTTAATGTGCACGCCGGTTAGCTTCCTGATCAGGTAATTAGCCATGCGGCTGGGCAGTTTACGTAGCAGGAATCCATCCTGCCGGTTCTTACGATTGCCTGCCACCACATCCCAGTCTTCGGTTTTGAGTTTATGGAGCATGTGCGGGATATCACTGCTGTCGTTTTGCATATCGCCGTCTAACAAGGCCACATACCTGCCTGTGGCATGCTCTATTCCTGCTGTCATGGCGGTGCTTTGCCCGTAATTTTTCCTTAGTTCAATTAAGGTGATCCTTTCATCGGCTATGGTTCTGATCGCTTTTTGCGTCCCGTCTGTAGAGCCGTCATCTACAAAAATTACTTCATAATCAATACCCGATAAGTCAACCCTGAGTTTTTCCACCAGGCGGCCAACATTTTCTACTTCATTTAAAACCGTTATTACTATGGAAAGTTCAGGTGTCATAACTGTATTTTAATGTGAAACCTTTAGCAGGTATAAGGTGTCCAACTGGCTTTGCCTGGTAGCGGGGTTCAGGAATGATGCTTTCAAACGGCTGATGCGAAAATGCTTACCCTCATATATTTCGGCAGGGGGAATAGCAGCCAGCTTTAATGAATCCATACCTTTTGTATCTGTAAGCAGCCAGAATGCATCACCCTGTTTATTTTTAATATCATCTAAAAAGAGGGTAGGAGAGAGGTGCCTGGTTTTGAAATCAAATGCAAAATTATAAGTATTGTAAAAGTAAGTTGCTGAAAGATCAATTTGTTTTTCTTTTGCAATAGCAGCCAGGTTCAGGCCGCCTTCATACCGCAGCAACTGCGGGTAGAAGAAAGAAAAAAGTATAAAGTTCACTAATGCAATTCCGGTAACGCTAACCGTGGCAATTTTCATCAGCGGCTTCTTGTTATTGAGCGCCCACCAGCCTGTATACAAAACGGCTGCAAGGGCAGGTAAGCCTGTAAGAACGATATTGACGTCAAAGCTCCACACGCATAAAATAACTACGAGAACAACAATAAGCATGGCAATGATGGCTTGAAGCCGGGTAATAATGCGTAAAGGCCTGTTGCGGGATTGCGCATCCAGCTTCACCAGCTTAGCCGCAGTTAATATAGCCAGAAAAGGAAAAAGAATATTCAGATAATGCGGAAGCTGAAACTGTGAACCGGAGATCACTATAAAAACAAACACAACAGTTCCTATAGTGAAAGCTTCGGTGTTGTGCAGGAATGCCAGCCTGGTTCTCCACAAATCTTTTAACCGGCTGCCTGCGGCATAGTAAGCCAGGAGCGACCAGGGCAGGAATGCCCATAGCAGCGTATGAAAATAAAAGAAGTAATCTTTTTTACCGCCCCCCCAGTTTTTCCCATCCAGCCGTTCAATGTTTTGTCCCCATAAAATAAATTTTACACCCGAAATATGGGTCATTCCCCTGATCTCTTTTTCGGGATGCAGGTCGAACTGCAGGTAGTAGCAATACAGTACCGGGAGCATGAACACAAGGGTAAGCAACGCTATAGCTACCCATTTTATGTGAAACATGCCGGCAAAGTTGCGTTTATACAGCAGGTAAAAAAACAAGGCTGCGCAGGGAATAACAATACCTGCCATGCCTTTGGTTGAAAACCCGAGTGCCATAAATAAGGCTGCTGCTATTATGTTATACCATTTTTTTGTTATGCCGGCTTCCAGCAATTGCCAGGCTGCCAGGATGATGCAGGCCGTGAGTATGGCATCCATGCGTACATCCATGCAGGCAAGGATAAAGGCCTGGGCGGAAGCTAAAATTAACGCTGCAAGCCTTCCTGTTTCCGCATTGTACAGGCGTTTGCCCGTTTTGTAGGTGGCCCAAACAGCGGCAATGCTAAACAACAGGGAAGGCAGTTTATAAGCGAAGGGCGTTACACCAAATAAATGATAGCAGGCTGCGGCCAGCCAGAAAAGTAAATGCGGCTTATCTAAATAATCTTTTCCGCGGTCTATCAGATCTACGTAGTTATTGTTTTGGTACATGTGAAGGGCGATATTGGCATGGTGCGCTGCATCGCCGTTCATCAGGGGGATGAACAACCCTAGAATATAACAAACACTTAAAAGAAAGTATAAAAAAAAATATTGCTTCTTATCCCCGAAAGACATCATGATTATAATGTATAAGATTTTTCTTCCGGCGAGCCGGGCTTACATTTTTAGCCCGCAAAGTTATCTTATTCGTGAAACTAATCTGCTATAATCTAGCTTAGTATAGGGGTGTTCAATCCTGTTTGTGGTTAACATTATATTGCCGCGCTAATTCACAACAATTTCGCTCAGGAATATCCATCCGGGGCTTCCTTTGCTATTGTGCCATGGCGGTAGTGAGGCAACAGGATGAAGTATGATCTTCAGGCAATGCAGTTCTGCTGTTGTTAACTGAATGTTTTCCTGTAAGGATCTTGCCGGTTCATTTTTTTCGGGTACGCGGGGGGCCAGTTTACCCAGCAATTGCATATGGCCTTCATCCATTCCGCCCCACACTTCTACTTTTGCGGGAGGAAAAATATGACCGCCTGTATTCTGCAGCATCTGCAGCAATATATTTTTGGGAGTAACCTTATTATTAAAGAAGAAATAGTACGCCGCTTCATTTTTCTGATAGCCCAGCCATTCTCCGTTAGAGAAGTTAGCGTAATCACCCAATGCGCCATCCGTAAGCAAACCGGGTGTTTCCGCACTGTATTTCGGATCGGGTTTAGTGATAAAGGATATAGAATCGGGCGCAAATCCCTGCTTAATGAAAGCAGCCTGCACCGGGGTGCTTCCGTACCATCCTTTTTTGTAGGCATTTGCAATCAGCGTAACCGATTCATTAATAGCAACAGGTTCGGTATATAGCAGGCCGCTCACACTGTCGGGTGGCGTTCCATCTAAAGTATACCGTATATCCACTCCTTTAAAAGGATGGCGGATCTCAATTGTTGTTGTTTTATTAAAGATGCCCTGCGGCGTTTTTATAACGGGAGGACTCAACGCTACCATTACATCTCCATTGTCTATGAAACCCGTTTCAATGTATACGTTTGAAAACTTAGCTTTAAGCGGCTGAAGCTGCACGCTGTCTATTTTAGTATCCCATACAAATACCGATTTCAGTTCCGGGAGTGGTAATATTTTTTCTAAGGCGGGGGCCGTAACAGCAGTGCCCGACAACGTTAGTTCACGCAGCTTGGTTAAGGTGCCTAATTGCTCTACTCCCTTCGCAGTAACATCCGTATAATTAAGGTTAAGCTTCTCTATGTTAGTGAGTTGCCGGATCAGTTTTATGTCTTCATCTTTCACCGGCAGGCGGGAAAGGTTCAATTCAACGATTTGTTGTTTTAATGGCAGGAGTTCTTCCAATGCTTTTGAAGTAAAAATATTACGGCCATATAAATTAACCGAAAGCGCCGGTGAGTTTTTTCCCAGGGGCACAATTATGCGGTAGTTATTATTTAAAGCAAGTATTTTCTTTTCGTCTGCCGCTTTAAAATCATATACGGGCTGTGTGGGTACAGCAGGCTGTAAATAAGCGGTGGCCAGTATACGGAAAGTATCCTGTTCGGGAAGGCTGAATAATTTATCTTCGGTTGCCGCGCCTGCTTTTATCCAGGCATATAACAGCGCAGATTCCGTTTCTGTTAATTGCGGTTTGGAAGCGGGGGGCATATGTTTCTTGTCGTCCATTGGTAAATGCAGGCGCCGGATCAGCAGGCTGGTGTCGGGCTGACCCGGGATGAACAATGGTCCCGATTTACCGCCTGCCAGAAGGCCCTCCATATTTTCGAGCAGCAATTCGCCCTTGAGTTTTGATGTACTGTGGCAGCTTGTACATTTGCTTTCCAGGATGGGTTGAATTACATCGGCAAACACAACCGCTTTATCGGGCGGCGTTAAATCTCTTTGCTGCTTTTGAATGGGCGCCAGCACATAGTTTTCTCCATGGGTTAGGTTAGCGCCCCAATGCCCTGTTATGATAATGGTAAAAGTGGCAACAATGGTAAACAGCTTCGTAAATACCACATGCTTTACCAGGAAATTATGGTAGGAGTAAAAAAGAAACCCCAGTATTGCGATGCTTACACCGCCCCATTTGTGCAGGAGTAATACATTGCCTTCACCGGCATCTTCCAGCGATAATAACATGCCTAATATAGCGGTAATTACTGCCGATAAAGCCGCCACAAGCCGCAACAGCGCAAGCCATTCATTGTCCGCTCCTTTACCAACGGGGATCCACATTGTAAAAAAAGAGATCAGCAGCAAAACGATAGGGAAATGAAGGAACATAGGATGCAATCTGCCAGCTACGGCAAGCCACGAGGGGATCTGCAGGAAACTTTCAAATACTACTAAAAAAAGAAGAAAGACCATGCTGCCGAATAATATCCCACCACCAATTCTTTTAACTGTTTGCATGTATGTTGCTATAATTTTTAATTGTTGTATATATCAACCTGCTTCACCTGTTTACATCAACAAAGCAATACCGGTGTTGTGTAAAACAAATGTGAAACCTGCCAGCCGGCAGGCTGGCGTAAGAAGGTGAGAGATGGTGAATAGTGAGCGATGAAATTCACTATGCACTTCCACACCCTTATTACCCCGCGGTCTGACGCTCCTTCATCGCGTACCGGCCGCGGCATTTTTGCTGTCCAGCTTCTGACATTTATCTTCTCACGCTTCAGGTCTCACCACTCACCACTTACTACTTACCACTTACCACTTACTACTTATCACTTACCATCACACCCTGCTGAACTTGTACGGGTATACTTTGTTTGACGCCCATTGTGCCACGTAAATGCTTCCTTCATCATCAACGCACACATCATGCGGATGAACAAATATTTTTTCCTTCTGCAACATGGGCTGTAATTTTCCGTCTTTGTATACCGGCGCTGTTCCGCCGATATTGGAAACCACTTTATTGTTTTTATCTAATATGGTTACAAAGCCGGTTCCCGGAGCATTTAAGTCGGGTGAGCGCAATACCGCGGCATACAGGTGATCGCCATGTATAACCGGCCGGCAAACACAGGCGCCGGGCAATTCAATTACTTCTATCAGCTTTCCGTCTAATGAAAATCTTTTAAAGCAGTTGCGGGTACGGTCGGTGATCAGTAAAGTAGGGGTTCCCTGCCTGCTGTCAACCGTTATGCCATGCGCATTGTCGAGGTTGGCCGTGGTATCTCCTTTGCCTCCGAAGAAATGCTTCAGTTTCCCTTTTTCATCATAGTGCATTATATATTGCGCGCCATAGCCATCGGCAATATAAAAATCTCCGTTATCAAGCACTGTTGTTTCTGTAGGAACAAATGCTTCTTTGTTTTTATACACGCCGGTCTCTTCCGGGTAGTCTATAGTAAACAGCAACCTGCCATCTATTGTTGTTTTATATACCTGGTGCTTACTGGTATCGGTAATAAAGAGGTATTCTTCTCCACCGGCACGATGTAGTGTTAGCCCGTGCGCGCCCGGAAATTGATGGCCCCAGCTTTCTTTTAATTTGCCCGATTTGTTGTAGATAAGAATATTGTTTTTTGTTTCATTTGTAAGTAAAACAATACGTCCCTTCTTATCCTGTATCATTTCGTGGCAGTCATTTACAGGATATTTTTCGGGGTTTAAGGCGCCCCATTTTACATTCATGCGATAGCGCATATCATTGTGCCCGTACACGGGATCATTTTTTCCGGCAAACATATCATTGGTAATAGCCATGGCGCCTGCTGCAAACCCGGCGTTTTTTAAAAATTTTCTTCTGTTCATAAGGGGATAAAAAATAAATTAAAGTATAATTTAGCTATAGAACGATTGCTATGCAATAATATCCCTGACCACCGTACCAGACACATCCGTTAACCTGTACCTTCTTCCCTGGAAGCGGTAGGTAAGTCTTTCATGATCAAAGCCCAGCTGGTTTAAAATGGTAGCATGAAAATCGTTGATGTGTACCGGATTCTTAACAATGTTATACCCGAACTCATCGGTTTCTCCATAAACCATTCCGGGTTTAATGCCGCCTCCGGCCATCCAGATGGAAAAGCAGCGGGGATGATGATCCCTGCCGTAATTATCTTCACTCATAGCGCCCTGGCAATAATTGGTTCTGCCAAACTCACCGCCCCATATTACTAACGTTTCATCTAATAATCCTCTTTGTTTGAGATCGGTGATCAATGCGGCGGACGGCTGATCCACATCTTTCGCCTGCCCTCTCATTTCATTAGGCAGGTTGCCATGCTGATCCCATCCCTGGTGATATAATTGTATAAAGCGAACGCCGTTTTCCGACAGCTTGCGTGCCAGCAGGCAATTGGCGGCATAGGTACCGGGTACCAGGCATTCCGACCCGTAGAGCTTTACAATATCGTCCGATTCTTTTGATACGTCCATGATTTCCGGTACAGCGGTTTGCATCCGGTAAGCCATTTCGTACTGCTGTATTTTGGTAGCAATTTCGGGATCGCCAAAATTTTTGAGCTGTATTTCATTCAACGCAGCAACCTTGTCTAACATTTTGCGGCGGGCTTCCCTGTCCATACCATCAGGATCCTGTAAATATAAAATAGGGTTTTCACCGCTGCTGAACTGCACGCCCTGGTGAATGGAATCTAAAAATCCGTTCGACCATAATTTCGAATATACGCCCTGCCCGTTTCCTTTACCGCGGGACAGCAGCACACAAAAGGCAGGCAGATTTTTATTTTCCGTTCCCAGTCCGTAGCTCACCCATGAACCCATGCTGGGGCGGTTTCCCTGCTGCGCGCCGGTTTGAAAAAAGGTTAAAGCCGGATCGTGGTTGATGGCTTCGGTATGCAGGGATCTTACGATGCAAAGGTCATCTACCACCTTGGCCATGTGCGGGAATATTTCGCTTACCCACGCACCTGATTGCCCATGCTGGTTAAATTTATAGTAAGAGCCTACCAGCGGAAATGATTTTTGCCCGGAGGTCATGCCCGTCAGCCGCTGTCCCTGCCGGATGGATTCGGGTAGATCCTGTCCCATCATTTTATTGAGCGTGGGCTTATAATCAAATGTTTCCAATTGGGAGGGTGCGCCATTCTGGAACAGGTAGATCACTCTTTTTGCTTTAGGCGCAAAATGAGGGATGCCGGGCATAAATCCCGCTTCTTCTTCCACGGCTCCGTCAAAAAGACCGGGAATGAGAAGGGAGCCGAGGGCGGCGCTGCCGAGCCCGATGCTCATACGCGATAAAAACTTACGGCGGTTAATATTCAGCCCGTGTTGTAATAATTCTTTATCCATCACACTTTAGGTTTTTGTAATTGCTTCATCCATATTATAAATTACCTGCACCAGGCGCGCAAGGGCAGCTACTTCAGGGGCAGGGGCGCTCTTTATTTTGTATTCTCCTACTTTGGTAACTTTTTCTATAGTGGCAGGATTGGCTTTAAACCAGGCCTGCTGCTCACCCAGATATTCTAATAAAATAGCCTGTTCCTGTTTATCGGGGTGCCGGTTAATGATGCGTAAAAAAGCGTCGGTAACGGCGGCTTCAGGTTTTTCTTTCTTTTGTACTAATTGATCTGCCAGCGCAACCGATGCTTCTAATATAGTAGGATCGTTCATCATGATCAGGGCCTGCAAAGGCGTATTGGTCCTTGATCTTTTTACTTCGCACTGATCGCGGTTGCTGGCATCGAAGATCATCATTGCAGGCGGGGGAACCGTTCTTTTAATAAAGGTATACATACCTCTCCTGTACAGCTTGTTGCCATGATCCTGCTTGTAGGTGGCCAGCAAACCTCTTCCCGATGTTGCCAGTTCCCACAATCCAGGAGGCTGGTAAGGTTTAACGCTTGGTCCGCCTATGATGGGTTGCAATAAGCCGCTGCTGGCTAATGCCATATCGCGGATCATTTCTGCGTTCATACGGATGCGTGGCGCATAGGATAAATAAATATTCTGGGGATCGGCTTTTAATTTCTCGGGTGTTATTACTGACGACTGGCGATATGTAGCCGACATATATATTTGCTTCACTAATCTTTTGATATCCCACCCGTTTTCCCGGAAATCAACTGCCAGCCAGTCTAATAATTTAGGATTGACAGGTAATTCTCCCTGCATGCCAAAGTCATTGGATGATTTTACAATCCCTCTTCCAAAAATTTCCTGCCATACCCGGTTTACAAAAACCCTGGCGGTAAGCGGGTTTTTTGCATCAAAAAGCCATTCCGACAATCCCAAACGGTTTTCAGGAAGCCCGGAAGGGAAGTCCATGATCGCTTTAGGTGTGCCCGGTTTTACTTCTTCTGCATGCTGGTCGTACACGCCGCGGGAGAGGATATAGGTTTTTCTTGCCGTGTCCATATCCTTCATTACCGATACCTGCAGTCCCACCGTATCCGAGCTGGTTATAAAGCTCAGCACGCCTTTCAGGTCTTCCTGTGTAATATCAATCCGCGGATTTTTGGCAAAAGTTTCATGTCCTCCAACGGTAGATTCCAGTCCAACTTCTTTAATACTATTGAAGAAAGCCGAAAGCTCGAAAAAATCCTTTTGTGAAATGGGGTCGTATTTATGGTCATGACATTTGGCGCATTCAATGGTCATGCCCAGTATGGCTGTACCCAGTGTATTGGTTCTGTCTACCACATATTCCACGCGGTATTCCTCATCAATTACGCCGCCTTCTTCGGTAATTTTATGGTTACGGTTAAAGCCAGTTGCCAGTATCTGCTCTTTTGTAGCATCCGGAATTAAATCGCCGGCTAACTGCCAGGTAACAAATTTATCATAAGGTAAATTTTCATTAAATGCATGAATGACCCAGTCTCTCCATGGCCATTGCGACCTGTAATTATCATCCTGGTAGCCATGCGAATCGGCATAGCGGGCCACATCTAACCAGGGAATGGCCATGCGCTCTCCGTATGCCGGTTGCTGTAACAAAGCGTCAATCGTTTTTTCATACACATTGGGGTCTGTGCTGTTTATGAAGCTGTCTATCATACCGGGCGTTGGCGGCAAACCTGTAATGTCTAATGCAATACGCCGGAGCAGTCTTTCTTTATCAGCTTCCTCATTAGGTGTAAGGCCATGCTCCTCCATCTTGTTTAAAACAAAATGATCAATTTCATTTTTGGGCCACGTTTCATTTTTTATTTTCGGGAGCGCAGCTTTCTGCGGGGGCACAAAGGCCCAGTGCGGCTCATATTTGGCGCCTTCTTCGATCCATTTTTTAATAATACGAACTTCGGCTTCGGTAAGCGTGGGTAAATTGCTTGAAGCAGGAGGCATCATGATGCTGGTATCTGTGGTGGAAACGCGGAGATAAACCTCAGATAGGTTTGGTTTGCCCGGCACTATGGCATGTGCCTGCGGGTTCTCTTTCAGCGCCTTGTAAGCTTCTTCCTCGATGTCTAATCTCAAACCTGCTTCGCGTTTATTGGCATCGGGTCCATGACAGGCATAGCATTTATCGGACAGGATAGGACGAACCTGGAAATTATAGCTAACGGTTTCTGCATTGCCATCTTTACCTGTTTTGTCATTGTAAAAGTATCTGAAAGTAAACAAAACTATTGCACCGGCTATGCAGAACAGCGCAACTATATAAAACTTCTTCATAATGCAAGTTTAACAACCGGGTTTAGTAAGTTGTTTAAAAAGATGGGGCTGTCTAAAAAGTGATATTTTGCCACGAAGTCACGAAGAAAATAAAACCTGAAGATCAGGACTTTGTGTCTTAGTGTGTTAGTGGCATATCTTCCATATCGGCCCTTTTGAAACAGCCTCATTCCTTAACTGATATTGTTTAAGGATGAATTATCATGGTAAGACCAGGTGCTTTACAAAATAAGCCTAAAGTTAAAGAATTCTTTGCAGTATCGTTAAGATTTTAAAAGTAGTATAACCTTGTTTGAACGAATTGCGATAATCCATTATCTGTTACTTATGTTTTTGTTATAGCTTCTTCCATATTATATATAACCTGCACCAGCCGTGTTAATGCAGCTATTTCAGGGTCAGGTTTATTTTTCATTTTATATTCCCCCGCTTTGGTAACTTTTTCTATATTGGCGGGATTGGCCTTGAAGTAAACTTCCTGTTCTTTATAATATTGCATTAGAATACCCAGTTCCTGCTTGTCGGGCTTGCGGTTTATGATGCGTAGAAAAGCATTGGTAACAGCCGCATCCGAAGTCATTTTCTTTTCGGCCAGGTCATCGGCAAGGGCAACAGATGCTTCCAGTACAGTAGGGTCGTTCATCATGATCAGGGCCTGTAAAGGTGTATTCGTTCTTGATCTTTTTACTTCACACTGATCGCGGTTGCTGGCGTCAAACATCAGCATAGCAGGAGGCGGCACGGTACGTTTAATAAATGTATACATTCCCCTCCGGTAAAGCTGCTCGCCATGATCCTGCTTATATACTGTTAGCGTACCCCTGCCCGCTGTAGCCAATTCCCAGAGGCCTGGAGGCTGGTAAGGTTTAACGCTTGGACCGCCTATTGCGGGTTGTAATAATCCACTGCTGGCCAGCACCAGGTCGCGGATCATTTCGGCATTCATACGGATACGCGGCGCATACGATAAATAAATATTTTGCGGGTCGGCTTTTAATTTTTCAGGTGTTATTACCGATGACTGGCGGTAGGTGGCCGACATATAGATCTGTTTTACCAGTCTTTTTATATTCCATCCGTTTTCCCGGAAATCTACAGCCAACCAGTCTAATAATTGGGGGTTGGTGGGTAATTCGCCCTGCATGCCAAAGTCGTTGGATGATTGTACGATGCCTCTCCCAAAAATTTCCTGCCACACCCTGTTTACGAAAACCCTTGCAGTAAGTGGGTTTTTTGCATCAAAAAGCCATTGAGATAACCCCAGCCGGTTTTTAGGAAGATCAGCCGGAAAGACCATGATAGCTTCGGGGGTACCGTGTTGCACTTCTTCTGCATGCTGATCATATGCGCCTCTTGAAAGGATATACGTTTTTCTGATGGTATCCATATCCTTCATTACAGACACCTGCAATCCTGCCGTATCTCTAAAAGTGGTAATAAAGCTCAGCACACCTTTCAGGTCTTCCTGTGTAATATCCATTCGTGGATTTTTGGCGGGAGCTATGGCATCTAATCCAACTTCTTTAATACTATTGAAGAAAGCCGAAAGCCTAAAAAAATCCTTTTGTGAAACAGGATCGTATTTATGATCATGACATTTGGCGCATTCAATAGTCATACCTAAAATAGCTGTTCCGAATGTATTAGTCCTGTCTACTACATATTCCACGCGGTATTCCTCATCAATTACGCCACCTTCATCGGTAATTTTATGGTTGCGGTTAAAGCCTGTTGCCAGTATCTGTTCTTTAGTGGCTTCAGGCATTAAATCGCCTGCCAGCTGCCAGGTTAAGAACACATCATATGGTAAATTTTTATTAAAGGCATAGATCACCCAATCTCTCCACGGCCATTGCGATCTGTAAAAATCATCCGTGTAGCCGCCCGAATCTGCATAACGCGCCACATCTAACCAGGGAATAGCCATACGTTCGCCGTAAGCCGGTTGCTGCAGCAAGCTGTCAATCATTATTTCGTAGGCCCCGGGATCTGTGCTTTTTACAAAACGGTCTATTTGAGCAGGTGTTGGCGGAAGTCCCGTAATGTCTAATGCAATACGCCTGAGTAATCTTTCTTTATCCGCTTCTTCGTTTGGCGCAAGCCCGTGTTCTTCCATTTTACTCACTACAAAATGATCAATTTCATTTTTGGCCCACGCTTTTTTTTTACTTTAGGGACCGGTGATTTTTGCGGGGGCACAAAAGCCCAGTGGGGCTCGTAGCGGGCGCCTTCTTCAATCCATTTTTTAATAATGGCAACTTCTGTTTTTGTAAGTGCAGGTAAATTACCGGATGCGGGTGGCATCATTATGGCAGTATCTGTAGCTGATACCCGTATATAAAGTTCAGATAAATGAGGCTTGCCCGGAACAATGGCATGAGCTTTGGGGTTGTTTTTCAAAGCCTTATAAGCTTCTTCCCGGATATCCAATCTTAGCCCTGCTTCCCTTTTATTGGCATCGGGACCATGGCAGGCGTAGCATTTATCGGACAGGATAGGACGAACCTGGAAATTATAGCTGATGGCATCTTCCTTATTAAGGCTGATGGGTTTTTTGCCGGACAGGTACATGAAAGCGAACAGCGCTATTCCACTAACCAAACAAAATAATACAACTATATAAAGATTTTTCATTGATACAATTTTAACAACCGTTTCCTAAGTTAATCTCTTTTTTTGGTGCAACACTATTCAGTTAAAAGTTGTCAGGAGAAATGCAGTACATTTTTTTAAAATATGAAAAAAATGAATTAAAAGTAACGGTTCATCCAAATAATCGCCTGCCGGAGAAATGGAACAGTAATTGTTGCGATAAATAAAATAAGTAAAACCTCATTGCACTGCCATAGGGTTGTCAGCAGCCTGTTTTAAGTTTGCATGCTACAGGTTGATTTCAAAGGCAAATTAACCTTTTTAAGCCCGGGAGAATATTTTACCTGATTTAAAAAATGCTAAAACAATGGAACAGTTGGTAGAAGTATTCAAAACAAATGTTGAGCAGGAAACACAGGCAGCAAAGCTGTTGGCCGCACTTGTAGATTATTTCCCTTCCTATAAGATTAATTTCGATTTGCAGGATTGTGATAAAATATTACGTGTAGAAAGCCGTAACGGCGCCATAGATAATAACCGCATCATAGAAGCTATTGGCGATTTTGGATATATTATTGAGGAATTGACGGATTAAGTGAATAGGATTTGAAATTTTAGATTTAAAATTTGCAAGTATTCCGCCGTAGTTGCATATTGTATGCTGACTTGGTTCGTTGGCTCAGGTCGCTGTGCGGAGAGCAACTGCTTTGTTATATAAATTGTCGAAGCGGTCAATTTGTCTTGTCCAGTTAACAATGTCTGCATTTATCCAGTTGAGAATTTCTAAAATATTATTGTGGTTTGTGGCCAATGCAATAAGGTCATTACAAACAGGCTCATAATGAAAGATGCGATTTCTGAATTTGCGAATGTGATTGAGTTTATAAGAAATTTTGTCTCTCTGCTTGTTGGCAGTTTCAAGCAGTGGAAAAGCATACATTAAAGGTTTCCAAAAATCTTTAGCATATTGCTTATTGAAAAGAGTTGTCCAAAACCCGAAGGTCAATTCTGCAACCACTTTGTCGGCTGTCATCTGGTTGTGCCCTGTAAGTATTTTTCTTTTGGCAACATTAACCTGGTCAAATAATTCGGGTTGTTTAAATTGTGAAAACCAGTCTGCCGATTTATAGTGTATGGCAAACGAGTTGTGTATAGAATTTCTCAAAGCTATTTCCAGATTGGAAAGCAAAGGATAAAACGATTCTGAAACTTGGGTGTTAAGCCTGTAATACTCAATAGCTTTTTCTTTGTCTGTAGGGAACAGGTTGTAATAAGTACTAAGCCTTTTTGCTGAAAGAAGCTTTTCTAAGTCGTCAATATTCATCAAATTGCCTTTAAAACAGTTGTTACAAATGTAAGTTTAAAGACGTATATTTGCAATGCGATACCCGGTAAATCCTCTCTCCCGCATGGGATGATGAAACCGGGTTTTTGTTTTTAAAGAATTTTGATTGATTTCTAACCCTACATTCCTTTCCTTTTGTTGTTGCGCTTATTGGCCTGATAGTTAGCGGCAATGTATTGTCTCGCGTGTCATCGCGGAAAAATTCCGATAGCGATAATGAACGTCAATAATTTCTTCCAGCGCATCTGCAACCAGTTCTTTGTTGTCCCAATTATTAAGATGTTCTATTACAATTTTTAAACAATCCTTTTTATAAGCAATTTGCCCGATAACGTGGATCCCATTTTTTTGACAGAACCAATAACTGCATTTCGTGGAGAATGATGTGTGTCAAACAAACCCTTATCAAAAAAAGTTGCACAACTCCAAAGTCTCTTTTCCCAATCTCTACTGCCGCATTAATAACCGTCTGCCGTATTTTAAAATCATCCTGCAACAGGAATATATCAAGCATTTGAATGACTTTTGGCTGTAATCTTTTATTGCTAAAATAAAGTCGTCCAATAGATAAGTACGCTGATTTTCTTATGTAGGTATCTTCGTCTGCAAAATATGAAAAAGTGTTTTTAAACTTCCCGCTTTCAATTTCACTTAAAATATCGTTGCTCATTTTTGCAACAACATGTATACGTTCTTGCTTTGGTAAATCATAAAATGCCATTATTAATTCCTTTTAGCAACCCAATACAATAAATGTTTCTAAATCAGTTTGTCGTAATACTAATTATTATCCCGCCCCAGCATGCTTAAATATTTGATAAGATCCGCCAGTTCTTCCTTTCCGGCGCCATCTAACAAACCACCTGGCATTAAGGAACCCTCTTCTTCAATATGTTTCAGCGATTTTTTGCTGACACTCACATTTCCCCTTGTGGCCGTTTTAATCTGGATATTGTCTGCATCTTCAGCCAGTTTGATCCCCTGTATGATCTCCCCGTTAGCCGTTTCTGCCGTTACGCGGCTATACCCTTCTTTAATGTTTTGCGAAGGCCACAATACTTCAATGGCTATTTCCTCCGGCGACAAGCCCCTCCCCAGCGCAGAAAGATTGGGACCAATATTGCCGCCTTTACCATTAATGGTATGACAGGAAGCACAGGAAGGCAGGCGCAGGTACAACTGCTCTCCCCGCGCTGCATCACCCCTTTCCTTTACTGATTTTATCAATTCGCTTATATAATCACTGTCGTAACCGGCGGGTACAGTAAATGCCCTGCCGGCAATTGCATTTAACTGTGTGCGCAAATCCGGCGCTTCCGTTCCATTATTGGCCAATGCTTCCAGCATAAGCCTGGCAGTTTCAGCAGAAATGGTTTGACCTTTTATTTGGCTTGTGATCAGTGCAAGGCCGCCCTGTTGTTCTATAACAGGTGAAATGATCTCCAGCATTTCTTCAACCGTTTTTGCTGAGCGCTGTATTTCATCAACCGTCAGACCGGTTGCCAGGTTTAAATCCAGCCCGCTCAGGCTTTTTAGCGCTGCCAGCTTTATTTCGCGGGGATTGTGTTCGGTACCGACCTGTGTTTTGAGCAGCGGCACAGCACTGATCCCTTCCAATTGAGCGAATGCCTGTATGGCTGCAGCCCGGATTTCAACCTCCTGCGATTTGTCCTGCACAAGCTGACCCACCGTAACACCCGCCTGTTTGATCTGCCAGCTCTTCAGCAGCTTCATTACAGCTAATTTAAGCGGTGTTGCATTCGCCGCATTCAGCACTTCCGTTAAATAACCTGCAGTCTTATCTGAAAGGGATTGCGGACCGAGAGCGGATAACTTGTCAAGCAGCGCAGCGTCTTTTAATTCGGTTCCGCGTTGGATCACATCGTCTATATAAGCACCGCTGTCTGCCTGCGCCAATGCCAGCAACAACCCTGTTTTTTCTGTTGCCGATAGATCTTTTAATGCTATCAGTTGGATAAGTTCCTTTGCAGGAAACCAGGCTGGCGGGTCGTCGGCGATAACGTGGGCCAGGTGAGCGGGTTTACTGAAACGGATATTTCCCTGGCGTAGTGCCCTTTCCCATACAGGACGCAGGGTGTATACTGTTTTTTCCCACGCATAATGAATGAACCTGTCTGTGGGATGGTTAAATATTTCAGCGGCTATCGCTATGGACTGGTCTTCCTTTATATAACTTAAAGCTACCAGCGCGTGTAGCCTTACCCGTGGGTTGCTATCGTTTACCAACAGGCGAAGTGCATGCAGCGGATCCGCCATACGGTCGTGCCATTTTGAAATTACCTGCGCCGCATAGCCTCTTGCTCCTGGCTGTATCCCTTTCATCAGACGGGCAACGAGGCTTTCATTCACGGTATCGTGACTTTCGAGCACACCTGCTGCTTCCACCAGGTGATGCTCATATGCGATATCGTTCGGATCAAGCTTTTGGATCCATGCATTTACTGCAGCAATAACCGTGTCTCTGGGGAGGGTGGCAAGCAACCGCTTTACCTGGTATCGTACCCAAAATTCGCGTGACTTCAGATGGTTAAGCAGTTTAGCAACCGGTTGATCTGCCAGTTGCGGTGGTTTTATAAGCGGCCTGCCTTTGGCTGTAATACGCCATATGCGGCCACGCAGCTTGTCTCTGTCCGGATGACGTAAAGATGCCTGGTAATGACCGATGATCGGGTCATACCAGTCCAATACATAAATCGCGCCGTCGGGCCCCACATGCACCTCTATCGGGCGAAAGCTTCTGCTAGCGGATATGACCAATGGTTCAACAAGCCGGGCTTTGAATCCTGAAGCATCATCACTTACCTTCATACGCTCTACCCTGTTATTGTAATAGCCCGCCATTATAAAATCTCCCTGCAGATCTTCAGGCATGTGTCCGGTACGAACGATCGCCAGGCCCGAGCCTTTGATCTCGAGGCTTCCGATTTCCGGCAGGTAGGTACGTTTGGAGTTTTCAATTAGCCCCGGAACGGAATAATACAGCGGCGGATCATTGGCTTTGTGAAACATATTGCCCCAATCGTCAAAATTCATTCCCCATGGGTTAACACTTGCGGTAGACCAGTCGAAGAAATTGTCCAGCTTACCTGTATACGGACGGTATCGCCATATCCCCGCCCGGTTTTGCCGTTTTATTCCCCAGGGGGTTTCAATACGGCTGTAGATATTATGACCCTGCGAAAAGAACAGGTCACCGCCAGGGCTCCAGCTAAATGAATTGATCGTTTGGTGGAGATCGCCCGTGCCGAACCCGGAAAAGATCACCGACCGTTTATCGGCTTTCCCATCATTGTCGGTATCTTCAAGAAATACAAGCTCCGTTTGTTGCCCCATATATACGCCGCCATGGCCGAGCTCAAAGCCAAGCGGAATGTTCAGGCTGTCGGCAAACACGTCTGAAGTGTCCGCTATTCCATCGTTGTTTCTGTCTTCAAGAATAAAAAGCTTGTCGTTTGGTTTTTTCCCCAGTTCCGGGTGAGGATAGGTGGTGGTACACAAAACCCAAAGCCTGCCACGCTCATCCCAGCGCATCGCTACCGGGTTGGCGATACCGAGTGATTCAGATGCATATAGTTCTATCTTATATCCATCAGCAACTTTAAAAGACGCCAGCTCCGCTTCAACCGAATTATCTGTTTCCGATGGCGCTACCGACATAATATTTTGCGGTGGTACAGGATCCGGTATTTCCGCAGCTTGCTGCTTACCGGGCACGGGAGCCTGCTCCGGCTGTTTGCAGGAGCAGGTGCCAATTATTGCAGCCAGCAATAACAACATTGCAATGTGGGAATACAGCACCCGGTTGTTTTTTAACCGTGTTGTTTCAGAGATATAATTCATGTATGCTTTTGCGTTATAATTTGTCGCTTTCCTCCCGGATACGCTGCTCCGCTTTTTTGAGATACGATTCCAGGACGGTTCTTTCTTCCGGCAGTATCCTGTGGTTCCTGTCCTTCCAATCGCGGCTGAAGGGTTGCACCAGTTCACTGCCGTAAATAAATGCCCAGTTACCTGCCCTCCAGTACTGGAACCACAAACTATTCATTTTCTGTACCTGTTTGCGCAAAGGTTCATAAGCGTCTTTGTAAACAGAAGGCAGGTTCAGCTCCTTCATAATAAGCGTTGCCGCCAGTTGCTGCGCTTTTGCAGTAAGCTGTATGCCATTTGTGGTATAGTGTTCCTGCAAACCGGGTACCCTCATCCGGCGAAATAAATCTACATACACATAACCTTCTTCTTCAGCCATCTGTTTAATGGCCATGGCGTATTTATCTACAGGCGCCTGAACTACAGGTATACTCTCTGCCCGTTTTCCGGATAATTGAAGCGCTTTGGCTTCGAATGGAACAGGAGACACAACAACGATCTTCCTGCCGTCTTTACGGACGCTATCCAGCAGGCGTTTGTAATCGTTGATAAAGCCCGGCAGGGAATCTTCTCCCTGTATAGATTCCATTTGACCGAACTGCACAAATAACACATCACAATGAACACTGTCTAAGTTGCTTTGCCATCCTCCAAAACCTGTTTCGCGATATTGTTCTGCCGCTACATCTCCTTCCCATGCCATATTGCGGAAATGCAGAGCTTTGCCGGGGTTGGCAGCGATCAATAACGTTTCTAAGTAACCGCTTTTACGAAAGTTGGCCATATTGGTACCCCCTGTAAAAACCACCACATCATTATTTTTAAGTTCCAGTTTCCGGTTGCCCAATGTTTTTCCATCCGGAATGCTCAAAGGTGTCCGCAACTTTTCTTCCAATTGCTTTTCATTGAGCCCGGCCAATTCTATTTTGGGGTGATGCACCAGCTTATTAAAGCGGTAGTGTACTGTTATGGGAGGACCGCTATGCATTTGCACCGCGATCCGCCCTCTTTTTTCACCGAAGAGATCTTCTACCGCAACGGATAAAACACCGTTGATGGCTGTCCATATCCGGTTGCCCGATGCCAGTATTTCGTAGTGGTTCCAGTCTCCCGGGCGTACAGCCTTTTCACCCTCGTCGGGCCAATCTATATAAGTGCGGTCATGCTCATGGTAAAGCCTTCCCCAAACATCTTTCCCTACATCTGCCTGGTAGCCTACGGCTTGTCCCGATTCATCGAACTTTTTTGAGCGGAACTGGATGCCGGCATTACCGTCATTGGGCTCAAGCTTAACATCTACGCTCAGGTAAAAGTCAGTCACTTCTGTGTTCGACCATAAAAATTCGTTTCGCTTCACTTCGTGAGTGGAATGTCCTACAATAGCGCCATTCTGTACCGACCAGTAGCTGCTGTCGGAGGCAGACCATCCATCCAGGCTGGTACTGTTGAAAAATCCGGGATCTGTTTGGGGAGAAGAATTACAGCCGCCGGCCAGTAGCATTATTCCTGCGGCGTAAAAAAAGCTGTATATAAAACGGAAATGAAACAGTTTATTGAAAATTGACCATTGCATGATTATCCAAATATTTTTCTGAGCTTTTGCCAGGCTTCAAATTAATAATCTTTATCGTGTCAACAGGTCTGTAATATTAACGGATTAATCTAATATATTAACCAACATGTTGTTTCGCAAAGACGGGCCTTTCATGAACGTCATTGCGAGACCCTAAACTGATCAGGATAATGTATACTATTTTTAAGGGTCGAAGTAACTCCCAATTGGGATACGAGTTTTTTTAATTTACCGTTTATAGTTGCATTTCGCTTCGGATTTGCGGGAATAAGGCATCAGGTGAGTACTAACGATAGGATGAATACTCCTTCTGCTTATAGCTGACGGCCTTCTTCGAATTTCGAAATTCCGGCTTCGGATTTCTCAATTTATGGTTTATCGTACCATTGGGATTCGCTTCGGATTTAAAATTTAATATTTGAACTTTATTTGTTTCTTGTAATTTGTTTCTTGATGCTTTGCATTTTTCCTGTATTCCACTGTGTGCTTCTATGTGTCACTGTGTCTCTGTGGTTCATTGTTTCAAGGCTTTCCGGCTTCGGGTTTTGAATTTTGCCGTCATGCTGATTAAAACCGGGGAAGCAAAAAACCGTTTTTCCAAAAAATCATTACATTCATACATGAGAATTGCTATAACCATTTTACTCGCCGTATGCATTTGTTCAGCGCATGCGCAGCAGGTTGATAAAAAATTACAAAACCGCATAGCCGACGCCGTTAGCGGATTTAATGGCACCGTGGGTATATACGTGCACGATCTGAAGCATAACAAAGTAGCATTCCTCAATGCCGACACGGTATTTCCCACTGCCAGCATAGTTAAGATCCCTATCCTCCTGGGCATCATGCAAAAAATAGAAACGGGTGAGCTGAACTACCACCAGCGGCTTATGTACAGGGATTCGCTTTTTTACGATGAAGGCGACGATATCCTTTCGCGTTTTAAAGACAGTGCTACCATTGAGCTGAGCAAGGTAATGATGCTGATGATCACCATCAGCGACAACTGTGCCAGCCTCTGGCTGCAGGCCCTCGCCGGTTCGGGAACAAGGATCAACGAGATCATAGATAGCATTGGCTATACTTCCACAAGGGTAAACAGCAGAACAACAGGCAGGGAAGAAAACAGGCGCCTATACGGCTGGGGACAATCATCACCGCGTGAGATTGCCGGTATTATGGAAAAAATCGTTCGGGGGGAAATATACAGCAAGGCAGCAAGCGATAGAATGCTCCGGCTATTGGGCCGACAGTATTGGGATGAGCAGGCCCTGTCGCAAATTCCTGCCGGTGTTTTTGCAGCCGATAAAACCGGCGCTGTAAACGGCAGCCGCAATGAAGTGTTGTATGTAAACGGTAAAAGAACGCCTTATATCTTCAGCATATTCACCAAAAACAATAAGGATCAAAGCTGGAATGAAAACAATGAAGCATGGATAATGACGAGAAAAATATCGGCGCTCCTGTGGGAATATTATAATGGTAAGTAATTCATTCACGCACTTATACAGGCTCGGATATATAACAGGAAAAGCCACCCCGGAGGATGGCTTTTGCAAAAGCGGTTATCATTATCCTATTCTCCCGTCAAGAATAGCTTTATCAATAGCTTCTTCCTGCATGGATTGTTCTTTCAGCTTCCGGAGCTTCCTTCCATAAGAGAGCTTTGTGATGAGTACAAACAATACCGGAACCACAAATATAGCCAGGGTAGTGGCCGACAGCATGCCACCAAACACTGTCCATCCAATGGTTTTACGGCTCTCCGCCGCCGCGCCGGTGGCAAAGGCCAGCGGCAGCACACCCAGTATAAATGCCAGCGAGGTCATAACGATGGGGCGTAAACGCAGTCTCACCGCCTGTAAAGTGGCATGCACCACATCAATGCCATGGTCTACCCGCTCCTTCGCGAACTCCACGATGAGTATTGCGTTCTTGGCGGCAAGTCCTATCAGTGTTATTAACCCGATCTGCGCATAGATGTTATTAGACAAGCCGGGCAGCAATATCAGGGTAAGTATGGATCCAAAGGCGCCGATAGGCACAGCAAATAATACCGAAAAAGGAACCGACCAGCTTTCATACAACGCCGCCAGGAAAAGGAACACAAACACTAAGGAGATGGCAAAAATGAGCGACTGCTGGCTGCCCGCCGCTATTTCTTCCCGGCTCATGCCCGAAAATTCGTAGCCATAACCGGATGGCAGCGTTTCCGCCACTTCCTTCAGGGCTTCAATAGCCTGCCCGCTGCTGTAGCCGGGCGCCGGCGAACCATTAATTTCAATGGTACGGTAAATATTGTAGTGCGATATTACAGCGGGTGCTTCTATGGTTCTGGTAGTCATCAATGAGCCAAGCGGTATCATATTTCCCTGGCTGTTGCGCACATAAAATTTCTCAATGCCATTCAGCGAGCTCCTGTAGCTGCTGTCGGCCTGTGTCATCACGCGGAAGTTTCTTCCGTACAGGTTAAAATCATTGATATAGCTGCTTCCCAGAAAAGTAGACAAGGTGCCGTACACATCTGAAATGGATACGCCTAATTTTTTTGCCTGCTCCCTGTCCACATCTACCTGGTAGCTGGGTGTACGTGCGGTAAAAAAAGTATAGGCCATAGCTATTTCCGGCCGCTGGTTTACCTTGGCCAGGAAGTCACGTGAAATTCTTTCAAATGTATTAATATCGTCTGTGCTGCTGATCTGCTGCAATTCAAATGTAAACCCTGATGTGGCGCCTAAGCCCGGAATAGCAGGCGGTGCAATAACCAGGATCCTGGCTTCTTTAATATCGGCGGTAGCGGCGCGTATTTTATTCATCACATCCTGCGCGTGCTGCCCTTCGCCTTTTCGCTCATCCCATGGTTGAAGACTGATAAAGAGCGTGCCGGCATTAGATTTAGTGGAAAAGCTGATGATATTCAGTCCGGCCAACCCACCGGCTACTTTTACTTCCGGTATCTGACGGATGCGCTGCGCGATGTCGCGCAGCATGTCAACACTGCGTGTGGTAGAAGCGGCTTCAGGCATTTCATAGGTAACCAGCAGGCGGCCTTCATCTTCAATAGGAATAAAACCCGTTGGCTTGCTTTTAAAAAGAAAGAATAAGCCCACAAAAAGCACCACCAGCATTACCAGCACATAAGGTGTTTTTTTGATCCATTTACCCACGCTAAGGGTATACCCGGTGGTTAGCCTGCCGAATATGCCGTTAAACCATACAAAGAATTTTTCAAGCAGGTTCTTTTTTGCATCCGCAGGTTTGGAGGGCTTCAGCATTACCGTACACAAAGCGGGAGTAAGCGATAAAGCCACAAATGCCGAGATAAGCACGGAAACGGCAATGGTAATGGCAAACTGCTGGTACAATCTTCCTACTATACCCGGTATAAAACCCACCGGTATAAATACCGCTGCCAGTATGAGCGCAATGGCAATTACCGGCCCCGAAATATCTTTCATCGCCTTGCGGGTAGCTTCTTTGGGCGACATCTTTTCATGGTCAATATTATGCTGTACCGCTTCCACCACCACAATGGCATCATCCACCACAATACCGATTGCCAGTACAAAGGCAAACAGGGTGAGCGTGTTGATGGTAAAGCCCAGCGGACCAAATAAAATGAAAGTACCGATGAGCGAAACCGGGATTGCCAGCACGGGAATAAGCGTAGCGCGCCAGTTCTGCAAAAATAAAAATACCACCAGCACTACCAGTATCATGGCTTCCACCAGCGTAAACATCACCTCGCTGATAGAAGCTTTTACCACCGAAACGGTTTCCAGCGGAATAATAAAATCAATATCCTTCGGGAAGCCTGCTCTCAATCCTTCCAGCGTTTTCATCACGCCCTCATAGGTATCCATGGCATTAGCGCCCGGCGCCTGGTATATGAGCAGGAAGGCAGCGGGCTTGCCGTTGGCAAAGGAGCTGATGCCATAATCAAAACGGCCCAGCTCCACCCTTGCCACATCTTTCAGGTAAACGATGCTGCCATCGTTTGGCCGCGTGCGTACAATAATATTTTCAAAATCTTCCAGCCGGTTCAGGCGGCTGTTGGTGAGCACACTGTATTCAAAGGCCTGCGCGCCCGGCTGCGGATTGCCACCCACCGTACCTGCCGCCACCTGCAGGTTCTGCTCCTGCAAAGCGGCATTTACTTCCGCAGGCGTCATATTTAATGCAGCAAGCTTTTCGGGGTTCAGCCATATGCGCATGCCAAACTCATCGGCACGTGAAAACACATCGCCCACACCTTTTACACGGGTTATGGCATCTTTAACATAGAGGTTCACATAGTTACCAACGAACTTCGAATCGTGTGATCCGTTGGGCGAGTAAAAAGCCAGCGCCATCATAATGCTGGGATTCCGCTTTCTAACGGTAAGGCCCAAACGTTTTACTGCATCCGGCAGCGTAGGCTCCGCCACGCTTACCCTGTTCTGCACGTCTAATGTGGCAATATTAATATCGGTGCCCACTTCAAAGTTCACTGTAATGCTGCTCTGCCCGCTGCTGGTGCTGTTGCTGCTCATATAGGTCATGCCAGGCGTGCCATTTACCTGGGTTTCAATGGCAGTGGTGGTGGTTTGCTCCACGGTTTGCGCATCGGCACCCGTAAAATTTCCGGAGATAGATACGGTTGGCGGAGAGATATCGGGATACTGGGCAACAGGTAAATTGATCATGGAAATAATACCAACCAATACAATTACGATGGATATTACCATTGCCGTTACCGGCCGTTTTATAAAAGTTTCTGCTATCATGCTGTTTGCTAATAAAATATTCAGGTATGAGGGATCGGGTAGCAGCTGTCAGCTATATACTGTCAGCCCATCAAATTAACCTACTGCGCGGCCTGATCAGGTATGGTTACTACCGCACCTTCTCTCAGGTTCTGGAGACCTTCCACTACAACTTTTTCACCCGCTTCCAACCCGTCTTTTACAATGATATCCGCCCCTATCTGCCTGCTCAGATTTATTTTACGCTGGGTTACTTTACTGCTGTCGCCTACTACGTATACAAAGTGTTCTCCCAACTGCTCGGTTACCGCCTTATACGGTATCAGTACCGACTGTTCAGCCGAAGTATTCAGCACTTTTACCGTGGTGCTCATGCCCGCCTTCAATAATTTTTTATCATTGAGGAAAACCAGGCGCACTTTAATGGTTCCGGTTTGCGCATCCACCGCCCTGTCAATAAAGCTGATGCTTCCTTTATATGGATATATATCTTTGCCGAAAGCAATGGTAAAAGTAGAATCGCCGGGGCGTTTTTTATCCTGCTGCAATTGCGAAAAGCGGTATATTTCTTTCTGATCCACGGTAAAATCTACCGCTATCGGATTGTCGGTAGACACCACGTTCAGCAGGCTTTGACCGGCCACTACCGCTGTACCTGTTTTCACCTGTGAGATCCCTATCGTACCATCAAAAGGAGCGAAGATAGTGGCAAAATGAACATTGGATTGTACGGCATTCACGTTTGCACGGGCAGCCTCTACCTGCTTTTTAGCGGCTTCCAGCGCGGCATCGGCGTAATCTACCTGCTGTTTGGCTATGGCATCCTGCCTGTCTAACTCATGATACCGGTCGGCATCTTTCTGCGCCTTCAGCAAATTGGTTTCCTGCACCTGCAAATTGGCCTGCGCCTGCTGCACATTGGCACTGTATACCTGCTGGTCTATGGTATATAACCTTTGCCCCTTTCTTACCCTGTCGCCATCCTTAAAGTAGATACCGGTAATATAACCGCTTACCTGGGGCCGCAGCTCTACATAGTTAAGCGCGGTAACAATGCCAGGATACTCATCGTAGTACACTGCATCACTAACCCTGGCTTCCTTAACGGCTACGGGTACTGCAGGCGGGGCACCCTGCTGCTTTTGTTGCTGCCCTACGCCGCACGACATCATGAACAAGGAAACGCTGATCGCGGAATAAGATAAAACAGATCTATATATCATTGAACTTTACATTATATTTTTAAAAATAAAAAAATTCGAAGCCTGAATTTTGAAACCCGAAGGAAGCCAAATTTCAGAAACCAAATAAAACTTGCGATGGTAAACCTGTGAGGACTGCCAAAGCTGCCCTGCAGTCCTGACAGGTTTTCACATTAATCCCTTATCTCTCCCAGCGCCTTCTGCACATCAATTTTACTTGCCAGTAATTCATACAAAGCATTATAGTAATTGATCTGTGCCGAACGGAGATCCGTTTCCGATGTAATTACTTCCAGATAAGTTTTTATACCGGATTTGTACTGCAACTGAATAATATCATATACTTCCTTTGCCAGCACCATATTTTCCTTTGTTGCCATATAGCCGGCATAGTTACTTTTATAATTAGCCAATGCGGCATTGTATTCTGCATTTACTGCATTGCGCAGGCTTACTATATCAAGATTTGTTCTTCTTAGCTGCCACTGTGCCTGCCGGATCTCATACTTTCTCTTCCCTCCCTGGAATATAGGAAAAGACAACGTGAGACCTGCATACGAGGCAGGATAGGACTGATTATATAATTTATTGAAATCATTATTGAGATAATTCAGGTTATAGGCGCCATTAGCGGAGAGCTGCGGCAAAAAGCTCCATTTATTGTATTGCACATTCGCTTCCTGCAATTTTTGCTGTGTACTCAGCAACTGGTACTCAATACGCTTTGTATAATCAGGGGTTTGTGAAGTATCCAGGAGTATTTCTTTTTCCATGTGGGTACTGTCGTACGCTATTTGCAGCGGGGCATTTACAGGATAGTTCATCTGCGCTTTCAGGTTTTCTATCCGTGCCTTTAATAATACCTCATAGCTTTTTTTTGCGGCCACCGTATTATTGAGCGCGATAGCTGCCCGTTTATAGTCTGTTTTATCGGTTATGCCTGCCTGGTACTGATTGTAGGCATCTTTGTAGCTGCGTTCGAGGCGAACAATATTTTCATCCGATACTTTAATCTGCTGCTCCGTTGTGAGCACATCATAAAATGCTTTGGATACATTGGCCACTACGTCTATCTTAACACTTTCCGTATTTTGCTTGGCCTGCTGCCTCACATCAGCGCGGGTGCGGCTTGCCAGCAATACATCCCGGTTAAAGATGGCCTGGTTAAGGGTAAACATTAAACCGGAAGTATTATCAACCCCCAGCTTAACAGGATTACCGCCAATAACACTGGTTTGCACTTCGAAGTTGTGCTGAAAAGTATAATTGAAATTAACCTGCGGGAACCATTCGGAAAGCTTACTTTTAATGGCCGCTTCCGTTATTGCTTCATCTATTTGCGCCTGCTGCACAACAGCCTGCTTTTCTACAGCATACGCAATGCAGTTTTCCAGCGTGGCCTCCTGCAGTAAGGAATCAGCTTGTTGCTGTGCGGCTGAGTGAAAAGAAATAAAGATCAGGCACGTTAAAAATAACAGAACTCCTTTTCTCATAAATGTATTATATATACTATCCGTTAGTGAAATATCAGCCGGGTACAGCATTTAGTCTACCTGTATTATTCCCGGTTAATCCAATGTGCAAGCAATAGTAAAGTACAGGGAAAGGAAATCAGGCGGCGAAGTTAAAATTAAATACACCAATAAATCAAACGTTTGTTTAATTTTTTTGTTAATGAATCATTAACGCGGCAGGAGCAGGGCAGGGTCCAGGGTCCAGGTTACAGGTTACAGGGTGTGCAGGCAGCAGGGTGCATTTAAAATTGTCGCGATAAAAAAGGTAAATTTAGAGAACCAAATCAATATTGCCATGACAGAGTCTGCTTTTATGGCTTTGGCGCAAAAGCGTTATGCCGAACTTCAAGCCCTCAACAAGATTAATAGTTTTTATGATTACGAAAAGGAGTTTGATAAAATATGGCGGGAGTTAGGCCGGGAAGTGTTAGAAGCAACTATAAGTGAGGTGCCCGACAACAGGCGTAAAAAAAAACACTTACCAAATACGGGAAGATCAGTATAAGCAAGCAGCATTGTTTTTGTGAAGGGGGAAATGGTTTTCAGATAAGCCCGCATTTACAGGAGTTGCTGGTATATGCAGGGCAGTTGGATTGTTATGAAAGGAGTAATGAGGTTTTGCGAAAATTTATTGATGTGGAAGTAAGTGTCTCGCAGGTGTATTTGGTTACAGATTGTTACGGGAAATTGGCAGAAACGGAAGTAAATGTAAGCCGCTCCTTAGAGCCTGTAAAAAAGGATGAAGTGTTGTATGTACAAGCAGATGGCTCTATGTTGTTAACCCGTGATGAAGGCTGGAAAGAAGTAAAAGTGGGCAGAATGTTTACGAGTGGATCATGCATTGACCCCAACGGGAAATCAGGCTGGATAAGACATTGCCAGTATGTGGCTCATTTGGGAAATAGCAAGGATTTTACCCAACAGATGGATAGCTTTATAGAATCCTATGGAAGGTTGGGGACATCGCCTGGTGTTTGTTTCTGATGGTGGAATTTGGATAAAAAATTGGATAGAACTTGCCTGCCGGCAGGCAGGGATGCCTTTCCCGAAGCAATATCTATATTAGATTATTACCATGTTTGCGAACACTTGCATCAATTTGCGAACATTACTTTTAGTGAGGAGGCTGCGCGAAAAAAATGGGTAACCAAACAAAAGGAACTTTTATTGGATGGTAAGGTAAAAAAAGTAATTGCCAATATACAAAAACAAGATAAAGAAAGTGAAGCGGCTATAGAGCTGATAAATTATTATACCAGTAATGAATACCGGATGGATTACAAAACGTATAAAAAGATAGGGGCAGGTATAATAGGCTCCGGAGCGATAGAATCTGCTCATCGAACAGTAGTTCAAAAACGAATGAAACAATCAGGGCAGAGGTGGACTAACACCGGCGCACAAAATATGCTCAACCTTCGGGTGCTTCAAATGAACGGACAATGGAGCAAAGTCGTTATGATGATAAAAAAAGCTGCTTAGATAGCCGCGACAATTTTAAATGCACCCAGGCAGCAGGATGCATTCCCTGGAATTTGTAACTTGCACACCTTCCACCTTATACCTTGAAACTTGTAACCTGCATCCATCCTATCTTTGCGTATGACCATTTACGAAGGTTACCGTTTCGTTTGCGAAGCATTATCTAATATATACGATCAACGGGAAGCCGGGAATATTGCGGTAATGGTAATGGAAAAAATTACCGGACTCGGGAAAATGGACCGTATGCTGCATAAAAATCAAATCTTAACGGAAGAGCAGGAAGCCCCGCTTACTCATTATACCGCATTACTGATACAACACCGGCCTGTGCAATATGTACTGGGTGAAGCATGGTTTTACGGTATACCGCTATATGTTGATGAAAATGTGTTGATCCCCCGTCCTGAAACGGAAGAGCTGGTAGAATGGGTGGTGAGGGATGAGAGGAGAAGGTTACAAGTTACAGGTTACAGGGAGCAGGTTACAGGTTACAGGTTACAGGGAGCAGGGGGCAGACCTGCTATATTGGATATAGGTACCGGCAGCGGTTGCATTGCCATTGCCTTAAAAAGAAACATTCCCGAAAGTGAAGTATATGCAATAGATATCAGCAACGAAGCTCTGGCGGTTGCCCGTAAAAACGCTCATAGCCAGCAGTGTCCTGTTCAGTTTTTTAATATGGATTTTTTAAATACCGGGCAAAGTAAAGGATTGCCACAACTTAACATTATAGTAAGCAACCCGCCTTATATCCCACAAAAGGATAAAGCAGATATGTATAAAAACGTGCTTGATTTTGAGCCCCATACGGCCTTATTTGTGGAAGACAATAACCCCTTAATTTTTTATTCGGCTATAGCGGATTTTGCCGTACAACATTTACAGCCCGATGGGTGCATCTATACCGAAATTCATGAAACGATGGGTGAAGCGGTAAAAAATATTTTTATCCAAAAAGGATTTACGCATATCATTGTGCGCAAAGACATGCAGGGGAAAGACCGTATGATAAAAGCTGCGAAAGCTAATTAGCGCTTACAGAAGCCACGGCTGTGGCGCCTAATTTTTTTGCGGTTTGCAGCACTTTATATACATCGCCCCAATGCCCGGCCGTGTCGGCATTTACCACTACGGAAGGCTTTTCGGGAGCTTTGGACAATACAAGCTGCAGCTCACTTTCCAGGTCATCTAATGAAATTCTTTTTTGACCAATATAAGCCTGGTTGTTTTTATCTATGGATACTACCACCGTTTGCTTTGATTGGGTATCGCTCTTCCCTCTGGGAGCCGACACTTTTATTACATTAGGGTTTGCCAGTGTAGATACAATAAGAAAGAATAACAACAATATAAACAATATATCGTTGAGCGCATCGGTATGCACCCTGGCACTATCCCTTAATTTTTTTCTCAGATTCATTGCTTCTTTTGTTGTTATGTAAGTGGGCAAGTTAAGCTACCCGGTTAAAAGCGGCATGTTTAATATTTTACACGCGATCAGCTATCAGCTATCAGCTATCAGCGAAAATCAACTTTCCAGACAGCGGTCTGACGACACTCCTTCGTTGTGTGCCGACCGCCACTATTTTCACATTATTTAGTTGGTTCCTGCAGCACATCTATAAATTCGGCGCTGGCGGATTCCATCTGGTTTACATTTTTATCAATTTGTGCATTCAGGTAATTATATCCTACATAGGCCAGCAGTCCTATGATCAATCCACTGGCTGAAGTGATCATTTTTGTATAAATACCGCCGGCGATGGTGTTGAGCGTATATTCACCCGTAGAGGAAATACCGTAAAATAACTGTACCATTCCTATAATGGTGCCCAAAAAGCCAAACATGGGCGCTATGCCCGCTATTAATGACAGCACCGAAATATTGCGTTCCATTTTATAAATTTCCAGCTTTCCTACATTTTCCATGCTTTTTTCAATGGCTTCAATAGGTTTGCCTATGCGTTGCAATCCCTTGTCAATCATCCTGGCTACAGGGTTAAACGTGTTTCGTGCCAGCGACCTTGCCGCTGTAACATTGCCGGTAACAATATGATCGCGGATGATGCTCATGAAGTTATAGTCTAACTTACCGGCATTACGAATAGCGATCAGGCGTTCAAAAAAGAAAAATATGGCAATTACCAATAGTAATGCAAGGGGCAGCATAATCCAGCCTCCCGCCAGCAGCAGTTCCCAAAGATTCATTTGGGTACCCGGCTCGGGGATACCATGCTGGCTGGCTAACGCTTTATTAAGAGAATCGGGAGCAAGCTGCAGGAAAAATAATCTCATATTATAGTATTATTGAAAGTGCGACAAATGTAATGACAAATAAACAAATTTATCACCCCGTTTGCCGAACGTGAAAATAGTGTGATTATTTTCTTTATAAGTAACCACCCCGGTCTATTAACAATTTATATAGAAAGCAAATAATCATGCGCCGGCCATCAGCTGCCGCGCTTCATACCGCAACGCATCCAGCACAATGCTATGCAACGAGGTTTTAGGATCGGCATCCAGCAGTTCCAGGATGCGTTTGCTCAAATCCATACCTGTGGCTGTTTCGGGCAGGGTATGCGCCAACTGGTGTAAAATAAAAATATTCTGTTCTTTAAGATTGGTTACAGCCTGCCATGCCTGGGCAGATACATATAATTGCTGTGAAAGATTGTATTCATATTCCTGTTTGATGCTTTCCACCAGCAGCACATGATAAGCCGACGCTTCCATATGGGCAGGCGAAAGTCTTGATATCAGGTTTTTCAGGGAGATGCGTTCGGCCAATATGGTGAGCCGCTCATAGGCCTGTAATTGCAGTGACGCATCGTAAGCGGGCTTTTTCCTTTCCTTTTTAACGCCTCTTGTTTCACGGAAATAGAATAAAAAATACACCCCCAGAACTCCCACAATAATTATGATAGCCAGAATGATGCTGCTGTTATTGTTCATGTTGCAAATTTGTACTGCTTATAAAACAAAAATAAGCGTATTGTGTTGTGTTAAAGAAAAGAAGAAATAAAAGTAAATCTTTTTAACTGCTATGAGCTTTCAACCGTCAGTGCTGTGAGGTGTCCGTTATCGCCTATCAGCCACCTCTCACAATTCACTACTCACCTCTCACTTTTCACGTCTTACCACTTACTACTTACTACTTACCACTCTAATAAACCATCTGATGTGTTTGTTTAACAATCCCCATTACAAAAACACTTTGAACGTGTCCTATATTCTCTGCTTCGCTTAATTTATTTACATGAAAATCATAATAAGCGTCCATATTCTCCACCATTACTTTCAGCATAAAATCGAAATCCCCTGAAATATTATAGCATTCTGTCACTTCCCGCATGTCCTGTATGGCCTTAATAAATTTAGCGCCTGCTGTTTTATTATGCTGTTTGAGCGATACATAACAAATTACGATTAGTCCTCTTTTTATTTTAGTATGATCGAGCAGGGTGGCATACTGGCGGATCACTCCCGCTTCTTCCATCCTTTTAATCCGTTCATGCACCGGTGTGGTGCTCAGGTGTATGGCATCCGAAACTTCACGTACCGTAATCCGGGCGTTTTGCTGCAGGAGCCGTAAAATGGCGATATCCTTATCATCTAATAAAGGAACCTGTACAGGCAGTTTTTCTTTTTGCTGCGTTTTTTTCATGCTACACTATATAAATATCCTTTAAAATTAGAAAAAACATATTTTTTTCCCAAATATGAGCCATGCGCTAATATTCTGTTCTATAAGCGTAGTTTTGCATCAATCATTATGGCATAAGCTAAAAACGTATTCATACATCATTAAATCATTCAACACATGTCAGCCGTTTCCAAATCCATTGATTTTTCATTGCCGAATAAGGTAAAAGATATCAGCCTTGCCGCATGGGGCCGTAAAGAAATTAAATTAGCTGAGGCAGAAATGCCGGGGCTTATGGCTATCCGTGAAGAATATCGAGCACAGCAGCCTTTAAAAGGCGCCCGTATAGCAGGATGCCTGCACATGACCATTCAAACCGCGGTATTAATAGAAACATTGATTGAACTGGGTGCGGAAGTAAAATGGAGCTCCTGCAATATTTTTTCAACACAGGATCATGCCGCCGCAGCTATAGCGGCAGCAGGTATTGGCGTATACGCATGGAAGGGACAAACCAACGAAGAGGCGGAATGGTGTATTGAACAAACCCTGTTTTTTGGCAGCGCCGACCGCCCGTTGAACATGATATTAGATGATGGCGGCGACCTGACGAATATTGTATTTGATAAATACCCTGAGCTTATTCAGCATGTAAGAGGACTGAGTGAAGAAACCACAACAGGCGTCCACCGTTTATATGAAAGGATGCAGAAAGGCACATTGCCTGTTCCTTCTATTAATGTAAATGATTCTGTTACCAAGTCGAAATTTGATAACAAGTACGGATGCAAGGAAAGCCTTGTGGATGCTATACGCCGTGCTACGGATGTGATGCTGGCGGGTAAGGTGGCCGTTGTGGGTGGTTATGGCGATGTGGGCAAGGGTTCCGCCGCTTCCTTATCGGGCGCGGGTTGCCGTGTGATCGTTACCGAAATTGATCCTATTTGTGCTTTGCAGGCTGCCATGGATGGCTATGAAGTGAAGAAAATGATTGATGCGGTAAAAGAAGCCGATATTATTGTTACTGCCAGCGGCTGCCGCGACCTGATAACAGGCGAGCATTTTAAATTAATGAAAGACAAAGCTATTGTTTGTAATATAGGGCATTTTGATATTGAGATTGATGTGGCCTGGCTAAATAAAAACTATGGCAGCACCAAAGACACCATCAAGCCGCAGGTTGACCTGTATACTATTGACGGCAAAGACATTATTTTATTAGCGGAAGGCAGGCTCGTAAACCTCGGATGCGCTACCGGTCATCCCAGCTTTGTGATGAGCAATTCTTTTAGTAACCAAACACTGGCTCAGATTGAGCTCTGGACGAACTACAAAAACTACGAAAACAAAGTATATGTGTTGCCCAAGCACCTCGATGAAAAAGTTGCCCGCCTGCACCTGAAAAAAATTGGTGTTGAGCTGGAAGAGCTTACCACAACGCAGGCTGAATATCTCGGTATTCCAAAAGAAGGCCCTTATAAAGCGGAACAGTACAGGTATTAGGAGGGAGGGTGTAAGGTATGAGGTGTGAGGTATAAGGTATAAGGTATGAGGTATAAGGTACTTCCACCTGATACCTGAGCGTTCACACCTCCTGTATCAGGCGCGCATGCTTCGGGCTGCTATATCTTCCATATAAACAGCATAATGACTTTCGTGATATACGCATTCGCCGTTCCGAATAAGCAATACCTGCGGTGATTCATGCCGTACACCCAGGTCTTCCGCTATCTTATTGGAAAGCGCGCGGTAAGTAATCAGGTCAATAAAATGAAAATCTATCTCCGGTGGTACAGGTCCTCTTTCCAGCCTGTTCTTTATCATAGAGCTGGTACCACAGCGGGTAGAATGTTTGTAGATTACCTGTGGATTTACTTTTGATTTCTCGAGCAACTCCGTTAACTGAGCTTCGGTGGTGAGCACATTCCAGTTCATAATTACAGATTTGAGATGCAGTGTTTGTTCCTTGCAAAGTGCAAAAAGAAACCAATGGCGCAAAGATAAGCACAAAAAAAATCCGGAGATCAATCCGCGCATTGAGCGTTTAATCTCCGGAAAGGAACTATGTTTCTAATTATAAAAACATTTTAGTAGCTGTCGTTCTGCACCAGGTATCCCGGCAGGTTGGATGCCCCGTCAATGGCATTTTGCGGGATCGGGAAGATCCTTTTCTTAGGATCTGAATTAGTTTTCTCCGTCCATGTGCCTTCGTATTTTCCAAAACGGATCATATCTGTGCGGCGAATATTTTCCCAATACAGTTCAAACCCTCTTTCACGATATAATAAATCTAAGTTCATTTCTGTTAAAGCCGGAGGAACTATTCTTGCCGTTCTGGCAGCACGAATGGTATTTACATCATTAAGCGCTGCGGCTTCGTTACCCGCGCCCTTACGCAATTGAGCCTCGGCACGCATCAGGTAAATATCAGCCAGGCGTAATATAACAATATCATGTTCACCAAAGTTTCTGCCACTCACGGATCCACGGCTGAATTCATATTTTTCTACCCGGTAGCCATTGTTATAGTTGCTGAAGTCCGAAAAGTTGATTTCCTCCGTAAAGAAAACCGGCAGGTCGGGCCTGTTGCGGGTATTATTGTACAGCTTGCCCACTTTCATATCTCCATTGGGACATGTTTCAAACGCACCTCCTGTTCTTATCAATCCATACTGTTGCCCCCTTAATATACCGCGGTCTATATGAAAATTGTTACCCGGAATACAGGTAATAGTGGTATCCAGGTTTCTTTTAAAAAACCGGCCATCCATGTCAGCCGGGTCGTTGGGCGCATAGGCCTGTTTCCAGGTTTGATAAAAATCAGATGTAATGCCTGGTCCGTCTGTTCCATTAGCTCCGGGGTATGCAGCCAGGGGAAACTGGTCACCAGAAAGAGAAAAATATGCCATACGGTTGTGCCCATTAAGATCTGCTCTCTGGTCAACTGCAAAAATCAACTCTTTATTGGTGTGATTGGCATCATCAAATATTTCAAAATATTCAGGTGACAATGCAAATTTCCCTGAATTAATGATCTGGTCGCAGTATTGAATCACCTTGTCCATATCATCAGTGGTAAAGCTGAAAGAAGAGGCATAAATATCGCGATATACAGCAGACTGCAGGTGCAACCTCGCGAGTAATCCCCATACCGCCTGTTTGGAAATTCTGCCGGGGCCCGTATCATCTCGCAGCAAAGGTTCAATAGCCAATAATTCCGATTTAATATATTCTATGGCATCATTACCTCTTAAGATCACAGAGTTGGTCTGGGGATCGTCTTTTTGAAATGCTATGCCAAATAAATCGAGGCAAAGCAGGTTGTAATAAGCACGCATTCCCCTGGCTTCAGCCAGGAACAATGGTGCATTAGGATCGGTACTGGACGGCAGCGCGGTAATTGCCAGTATGGCACGTGAAATGCCTTGTGTTAAGTTATTCCAAACATTTCTCACGTTGGGATCGGCACTGGTAGTTTCATGCCTGAGCAATGAAATGTAAATACCATTATCTCCCCAATCAGTACCCCCCCTGTAAGGCAATATTGCCTGATCAGTAGAAATTTGCTGCAAAGCAAAATACTGTGTGTGCTGAAATAATCCCGGTAAAATCGCATATACTGGAGCGATCAACCCTTCGGTTACTTCTTTTTCGGTAGAACCGGTACTGGAAGTTTCATCCAGCACCTGTTCATGCAGCTTGGTGCAACTGCCAGCAAGACTTGCTACAGTATATAATGACAGTATATAAAATATCTTCTTAACCATAACAATCAGATTTTAGAATGATAGATTTAATCCAAAAATTATTGACCGCGCTTTCGGGTAATTCAGGTAGTCAATACCATAAGAAAGTGCTCCGTCAATAGACCTGTCTGCATTGATTTCCGGATCATAACCATCATATTTGGTAATTACAAAAAGGTTTTGGGCAGTTACAGAAATGCGCAAATTGGAAACCCAGTTTTTTACGCCCAGTTTGTCGGTATTAAAATTATAGGCCAATACTGCATTGTTCAGTCTCAAATATCCTCCGTCTTTCAGGTACCTTGTACTGATGCTTGCAGCATTATTGATAGACTCGTTGGGATACTGTGTGGCCTCAGTTGTTGTGTTTAAATTTTTTGCAATTCTGGCCCTGTAAAAATTACCGGTGGCCGTGTTATCATAAATTTTATTGCCGCTTACGCCATTAAAGTTTACACTAAGATCAAAGCCTTTGTAATTAACGTTACCCCAAAATCCATATACCGATTTTGGTACTGCTGATCCGGCAGAGATACGATCCTTGGGCGTAATAATACCATCTTTGTCTGTATCAGCGTACTGGCTTGTTCCGTCGCTGCCGATCCCGGTAAATTCAAGCATATAGAAAGTACCGATAGGCTGACCATTGACATAGCCATTGATAGTGGCGCTGGTTAACCCTGAACCACTGGCAGAGCCTGAGAATATTACCTGGTAAGGAGATCCGCTAACCCTGTTTTTAATAAATGCGGCATTTCCACCGATGCCGAAACCAAGATTAGGGGATATTTTTTTTCTGTAGGCCAGATCGAGCTCAATACCACTGTTTTTAATAGACATGCCGGGGATATTGGCGTAATATGTGGCGCTTGGCTGAACAGGATCCTGCGGAGGAATAGAAAGTAGGATGTTATCTGAAATTTTTTCAAATACGTCTATCGCACCGGTAAGCGCTCCATTCAGCAAGCCGAAATCAAGCCCCACGTTTGTGGTTTTGGAAGATTCCCACCGCAGATCGGGATTTGCCAGGCGGGAATAAAACGTACCCGGAGGGTAGCTCCCTGTAGGATACAGGGGATAGCTTACCGAAGCGTTCACTTCGGTTCTGAAAAGAGGTTGGGTAAGTTTAGGACCAATTTCCTGGTTACCGGTTATACCCCAGCCTCCTCTTAATTTAAGTACATTAAAAGCGGAGTTTTGCATAAACGATTCTTCAGCAATATTCCATCCTAAAGAAAAGGAAGGGAAATAACCATACCTGTTGTTTTCCCCGAATTTGGTTGACCCATCCATTCTGAAGTTTACCGTTACCAGGTATTTGTTGTCGAACCCATAATTAATACGGGCAAAATAAGACTGAATTTCGTTGATATTGGCGTTACCATAAGGGCGGTTATTAGCCATGGTTAATTCCTGCCCGATACCAGGATTGTATATGGGATCCAGGTCGTTAAGCGGCAGCTTGTTAATGCTTGATCCCCTGAACTGGTACAGGATATTCTGATAAGAATGACCTGCCAGCGCAGCAATACTGTGATAACCAATATCGGTGGTATAGTTAAGATAATTTTCGATGATCTTGTTACGCACCAGTGTTGACTGTGTTTCGAATCTTCCATCACGCTGCGGTACCTCATTGGCGTAATTAACATAATCGCGGGTGCCGGTTGCGTTATCAATACCAAAATTCAGCTTATAGGTAAGTCCTTTTATAATTCTTAAAGTAGGTGTAATATTCCCCAGCACACGATTGATGCTGGCAACATCTTTATACAGTTCGAGTTCAAGCAGCGGATTGCTAACGTTCTCAAATTTTGCCGGGTTGCCGTCTGCATCGCGTGCCGGTAATGTTGGGTTATTGGAAATAGCACTTCCGATCATACCATCAATGGGTGGCCTGCGGTTGCCGGTATTGCTTGCAGTAAGGTTGATATCAATGGAAAGGCGATCATCCCATAATTTTTGGGTAGCGTTAAAACGACCGGTATACCTTTTCAAATTGCTGCCTTTCAAAATACCATCCTGGTTTAACGCATTTAAAGAAGCGTAATATACCAGCTTGCTGGTGCCTCCGCTTAAGGTAAGGTTATTATCATAAGTGTTAGCGGTTCGGAAAATTTCATCCTGCCAGTCAGTAGAAGCACCGAAATCTTCCAAAGTACCCCCTGCGGCTACTACCTCCTTTTTAAACTCTTCAGTTGAAAATATAGGCAGTTTGTTGGCCGGGCTGGCAATGCCTACAGCAGTGGAATAATTGAGTGCAGAAGTACCCGCCTTGCCACGCTTTGTAGTAACAAGTACTACGCCGTTTGCACCACGGGAACCATAAATAGCAGTAGCTGATGCATCTTTCAGCACATCCATTGATTCAATATCCTGCGGATTTAAAAAGTTGAGGGGGTCACCGCTACCGGTTCCGGCATTGTCGAGTGGCACACCATCTATTACAAAAAGAGGGGAACTGCCGCTTCTAACGGTACCGGACCCGCGAATAACGATATTCACGCCTGCACCGGGCTCACCACTGGATGATGTTATATTCACGCCGGCAACCTTTCCCTGCAATAACTGCTGGGGGTTGTTTACAATCCCTTTGTTAAAAGCCTCGGCTTTTACAGATTTTACGGATCCGGTTACATCTCTTTTACGTTGGGTGCCATAACCTACCACTACCACGTCTTCAAGGCTTTGAGCAGCTACTTTTAGCACAGCAGCCAGTTGTAAGCCGGAAGCCCCTACGGTACCCGTAAGCGTTTCAATACCATAGCCTACATAGCTTACCGTAAAAGTATAGCTGCCATTGGCAAGGCCTGAAAAAATAAATACCCCTTCCTCATTGGAGGTAACGGTTGTTTTTGATTTACTGGAGGAATGCTCTGCTGTAACAGAAGCGCCGGCAACGATATCGCCGGTTTCTGTTTTAACGGTTCCGGTAACGCTTCCCTGGGCTTGCGCCGAAAGATGCAGATACGATGGTAATAACAATACCATTAACCATAGCAATCGTTGTCTCATACGCGTAGTTAATTTTGGGTTGTATAAAATATATTGCAGGTAAACATAGTACTATAATTTTACTTAAACATACCCCGGCCAGTGCAAACGTTTGAAATTTTTTCCGGTATAACCATGCTATCTGCCTTCTATAGCTTACATACAGACAAACTGCAGCAGGAAAATGATGCATCTCAGTAGCAAGTGGTGAGTGGTGAGTGGGAAGTGGGAAGTGGGAAGTGGTTGCAGGTTGCAGGTTGCAGGTCGCAAGGTACAAGGTACAAGTTCAATCCTCCCTACAACCTGCGACCGGAGATTAGTGGAGAGTGGCTTGCCTGTTTCAAGTTACAGTTACAGGTTACAGGATGGAAGTTATAAGGGTGCCGTTCCCTTGAAACCTGTAACCTGAAACTTGCACACCCTGAAACTTGCAACCTGCAACCTCCCCCTACCCGCCGAGCGCGTCCATCGCTTTTTTTACGCTGCCATGCTGCAGCAAAATGGCTTTGGCATTATCATAGTCTTTCAGCCCGGCTTTTTCCATCAATATTTTTACCGCCCGGTCGGTGATCTTATCATTGATCAGCAATACATTTACCATGCTGTTGTCTTCCACCCTGCCCAGGCGTATCATAGTAGTGGTGCTGATCATATCAAAGATCATTTTTTGTGCCGTACCGCATTTCATCCGGGTGCTGCCCGTAACGAACTCGGGGCCGGTGATCACTTCCACCGGCAGTTCTGATGCCGCTGCAATGGGCGACCCGGGATTACTTACTATACAGCCGGTAGTTACGCCTGCAGAGCGGCATTGTTTTAAAGCTGCCAGCACAAAAGGGGTTGTGCCGCTGGCGGAAATACCCACCACTATATCTTTATCCGAAATAGCATATGCTTTCAGGGCATCCCACCCCGCTTCCGTATCATCTTCCTTTTCTTCAGGCGCTTCAATAAGATGTTCCACACCACCGGCCAATATCACGTTTACCATGCCTTTTGGAATACCATAAGTGGTAGGCAATTCAATAGCGTCTAATACCGAAAGGCGTCCGCCGCTACCGGCGCCTAAGTAAAACATCCTGCCGCCAGCCTCTAATTTTTCTGCAATGGCGGTGATCAGCCTATTAAGCTGCGGCAATGCTTTTTCTATTGCCGGCGCTACCTTTTTATCTTCGTTATTGATGTGAGCGGTAAGCGCTTCTACGGTCATTTTTTCAAGGTGCCGGTACAAAGAGGGCTGTTCTGTAATTCGTATCATAGTAGTGTTAAGAGCAATTAAATGATGGCTGATACCCATTGGCCATATGGCTGTTTATTAAAATAGCTCAGGCTGCTGATTATCCTCAGGCTTCCTTTTTTCCCATTCCATTTCCGTGCTTTTCGTAAAATCGGCAAGCCTGGCGCCAACGGCTTTCCAGCCCATTACTTCCACCATTTTGTTCACCTTAATTTTGGCTTTTCTGATCTGGGCGCCCTTTCCACTCTGCATTACCAGCACAGGTGAGGCTTCTGTAGTAACCGCTTCCAGCAGGTTTCCTTCTCCTTCCTTTATAAAGAAAAATTTATTACGCAGCGTAGTGGTCTCAATCTTAAATCTTTTGATATTGTATTGCAGCTTTTCTTTATCAAGGTACACGGCTGTTACTACTTTTTCAGGATCAAATTTTTCAATCAGCACTACCTTGTCCCCGTCAAAGCGCTGGCTCAGCTCCGTATCAGAAATTTCATAGTTACCATTATTGTAAATGATCAGTAACCGGTCTTCACTATCGAACATCCCCAGGTATTGCCCTTTTTCTTCCGCGTTAAGCCTTCCAAAGGTATCATCAAACCATAGCTTTCTTCCACTCAGTGTTGAGCGCCCGGCTTCCTTGAACTTCACAGATTTAACAGGATATTTTGTTACCTGGTTACCCATGCTGCCCCTGCCTTTGATCTCTAATTCTTCAAAATAAAATTCGAGCTCCTTATTGCGGGCAGTTGACGAAGGGCTGAGCATAATCTTAACAGCTTCCGCTTCACCATTGGGATTAACAGAAAAATAATGCACTTTACTTTTGTCTGATCCTTTGGTCAGGTCATACTCCTTATCACGGGTAATGCTGGTAACGTTAAACCGTTTGGCGTAGCTGATCCCCGTTTTCCCATCCATGTAGATCATATTATAAGTAGTACGCTCATCATTTTTCTTAAAAACGGCAACATGCAGAATGTCTTTCCCGATAAACACTTTATCCGCTACCTTCACCACCTTCATTTTACCGGCTTTGGTAAAGGCTATAATATCATCTAAGTCTGAGCAATCATCTACAAATTCATCCTTCTTTAACCCTGTGCCTATAAATCCTTCTGAACGGTTTACATATAATTTGGCATTGGCAATGGCTACCTGCTTGGCCTGTATAGACTCAAACAGCCTGATTTCCGTTTTGCGTTCCCTGCCTTTACCGTATTTTTTTAAAAGGTTATCATAGTAGGCTACAGCAAAGTCTACCAGATTCTCCAGGTCGTATTTTACCTGTTTGATCTCTTTATCAATGTTCCTGATCTGCGCATTCAGCTCATCAATATCCAGTTTATAAATTCTGCGTACCGGTTTCTCCGTCAGTTTAACAATGTCTTCTTTAGATATTTCCTTTTTCAATTGTTTTTTAAAAGGAACAAATGCTTTATCAATAGCCATTAATACCTTTTCCCAGGTTTCATGCTTTTTTTCTAATTCTTTATATATTTTTTCTTCAAAGAATATTTTTTCGAGTGAAGTATAATGCCATTTTTCCTGCAATTCCGCCAGCTTAATTTCCAGTTCCTTTTTCAGCAACTCTTTGGTTAAGTCGGCTGATGAACGGAGCAGGTCGTGTACGGTTATGAAACGCGGCTTTTGTTCAGCGATCACGCAGGCATTCGGTGAAATGCTTACCTCACAGTCGGTAAACGCATACAATGCATCAATGGTTATATCAGTGGAGATACCGGGGGCGAGGTCAACATGCACTTCCACATTGGCGGCCGTATTGTCGGTAACCTTTTTTATTTTAATCTTTCCCTGGTCATTCGCTTTCACAATGGAATCCATCAGCTGCGCGGTAGTTACACCATAGGGCACATCGCGTATGACCAGCGTTTTTTTATCTAATTCCTCAATGTGTGCACGCACTTTTACCTTCCCCCCCCTTTTACCTTCATTATAATTCGTTGCATCAATCATTCCGCCGGTTTGAAAATCGGGGAATAATTCAAATTTTTTGCCGCGTAAATGTTTGATAGCCGCTTCAATGATCTCGCAAAAATTATGTGGTAATATTTTGGTTGATAAACCAACCGCTATGCCTTCCGCTCCCTGGGCCAGCAGCAAAGGAAACTTCATAGGAAGCGTTACCGGTTCATTTTTTCTTCCGTCATAGCTGAGCTGCCATTCAGTGATTTTGGCGTTAAAAGCCACTTCCAGCGCAAATTTGCTTAACCGGGCTTCAATATAGCGGGCCGCGGCTGCATCATCGCCTGTGCGCACATCACCCCAGTTGCCCTGCGTTTCAATGAGCAGGTCTTTTTGTCCCATATTTACAAGCGCATCACCAATAGAAGCATCTCCATGCGGATGGTATTGCATGGATTGCCCGATAATGTTAGCTACCTTATTAAACCGCCCGTCATCCATTTCCTTCATGGCATGAAGGATGCGGCGCTGTACCGGCTTCAGCCCGTCTTCAATTGCCGGAACAGCCCTTTCCAGGATAACATAGGAGGCATAATCGAGGAACCATGTTTTATATTGGCCATGAATGCCGGATTCATTTCCTAAAAAATTGTCTTTACTCATATAAATATTTCCACAACCTTATGTTATGGGATAATAAACTGTTTTTTAATAATGCTATCACCGGAATATCCGTATTACTATTTACTGTCTTCCTGCTTTCCTATTAGGCCAAGGTGCGTAAACTTAAAACCCGTGAAATACTTTAATCCATAGCCAAATGTCCTGTCCATGCAGGAATGCCCGAATAATATGATACCGGTAACCTGTAAAGTCCAGCTACCGGGTAACCAGCCTGCAATAAAAAATATAGCGGCAATACCTTTATGATGAAAAAGGTTATACGAAATGGCGCCGGCCCTGTTACCCGCGGCATATCCCAGCATGCTGATATCCGGCCCCAAAAACAGCAACAGGTATATCCACCATTGTACCTGCATATCGTATAAGGCATATATGCTCAGTGCAAATAAAGCCAGCTCTTCCCATTTTAAAATGAATTTCATCTTATTCATTTACCTGTTCTGTAATACCGGCTTTGCGCCTGATCTCAAAATCTTTCATATTCTTTAATGCACCCTGTATCTCATATTCTCCGCCTGCTATTATTAACTTCAGCCTCCACAACAGGTACGCGTCACCGGTAGTATGCTTGTTTTTTGATAAAAACTGGGCGATGAGCTTACCTGCCTTTTGCCAGTCCTTTGTAATGAAACTTTTCAGATCCGCGTCATAAAAATCATAATCATACTGCACTAACTTTTTTCCGCCTTCCAGTATACGTACCCCTTTATTTTCATTGCAAAGCCTTATCCATTCATCGGGATCAACTTCAAATTCGCTTAATGTAATGGGGCGCGCCAGCTTTTTTGCTTTTAAAAATTCTTTCGGGGGAATGGTGTGCAGCCAGGAAGGATAAAAAATATTTCCTTTTTCGTTGAAAAAGGGAAGGTTATTCAGATAAAGGATGAACACCCTGCCCTGGAATTCTTTTAGAAAATGCAGCAGCCAGTAGTAACCGCTCACATCATGCTTATTCTGCGCGGCCCAAATCCATACTATCTCTCCCGGATTACGGCGCAATTCCCCCACCAGCTCTGCTATGGTTTTATAATCGTCTACAGAACCATCTTCCGTTTTCCCGTCATAATCGCCGCCGGCCAATACCTGCATCCACCAGGTCTTTCGTGCTGCTATACCTTCGCCAATATATATGTTAGCTAAAGGACCAACCGCATAATCATCTTTTATCTGTACCACTTCACCCTGAAGGGTTTCGTCCAGTTCAATGGCCTTTGTTAAAACGGCGGTGTCTGCTTCATTAAAAACAATGTGTATCATGTAACTGTTTTGGAATTAAACCTATTGTTATATTAATGATCATTATGCTGTATCTCATCGTAAGAAGTGAAACGGGAGAACTTCACGCGGAAATCCGACACTTCTTACCCGGCTTTCACATCCTCTGCAATATCTATTTCTACCCGCAAATTATCAATAATAAACTCCTGCCTGTCCTGTGTGTTTTTGCCCATATAATATTCCAGCAGCTGCTGCAAATGCGTTTCGGGCATCACCATTACCGGCTGCTTGCGCATATCCGAGCTGATAAACCGCCCAAATTCATCCGGTGAAATTTCACCCAGCCCCTTGAACCTCGTAATCTCGGGTTTAGCCCCTAATTTTTTAACAGCAGCCTGCTTCTCCGTTTCATCATAACAATAAATTGTTTCCTGTTTGTTACGTACCCTGAACAGGGGCGTTTCAAGAATGTATACATGCCCGTTCTTTACCAGGTCGGGAAAGAACTGTAAAAAGAAGGTAAGCAGCAGCAGCCTGATGTGCATGCCATCCACATCGGCATCTGTTGCCACTACTATATTATTGTATCTTAACCCTTCAATACCGTCTTCAATATTTAAAGCGTGCTGCAACAGGTTAAACTCTTCATTTTCATATACCACTTTTTTAGTGAGCCCGTAACAGTTCAGGGGTTTACCCCTCAGGCTGAATACGGCCTGCGTTTCCACATCGCGGGCCTTGGTAATGGAGCCACTTGCCGAATCGCCTTCCGTAATAAAAATAGTGCTTTCTAACTGGCGCTCATGAAAGGCTTCCCTGCTCTTATTATTTGGCGGATCATCGTTGAAATGGATACGGCAATCGCGCAGCTTGCGATTGTGCAGGTTGGCTTTTTTTGCTCTTTCGTTAGCTAATTTCTTTATGCCCGCTAATTCTTTGCGCTCCCGCTCACTTTGCTCAATCCGCTTTTTTAAGGCTTCAGCCACCGCCTGGTTTTTATGCAAAAAATTATCCAGCTCCTTGGAAAGGAATTCATGCACGAAATTCTTCATGCTCATGCCGCCTTCCTGCATGTACTGGGAGCCCAGCTTGGTTTTGGTTTGACTTTCAAATACGGGTTCAACCACCCTTACCGCCACGGCAGCCACGATGCTTTGACGGATATCGGTAAAATCGTAATCCTTTTTAAAAAAATCACGCACCACTTTTACAAAGGCTTCGCGGAAGGCCTGGTGATGGGTTCCGCCCTGTGTGGTGAACTGTCCGTTTACAAAACTGAATATCTCTTCGCCGTAATCGTTATTGTGCGTTATAGCCAGCTCAATATCTTCACCTTTGAGATGTATAATGGGATAACGGATCTCATCGGTATTCGTTTTGCGCTGCAGCAGATCCAGCAATCCATTTTTGCTGACATACTTTTTACCATTGAATGTTATTATCAAACCGGCATTCAGGTAACAGTAGTTCCATAACAGGTTGTCAATATATTCCGGCTGAAAATGGAAGTTGCGGAATACGGTTTCATCAGGAATAAAGGTTACCAGCGTACCATTGGTTTCATCCGTTTTCGATTCTTTATATTCCTTTACCAATATGCCCTTTTCAAACTCCGCCGTTTTTTGTTTGCCTTCCCTTATCGCCATCACCTTAAAATAATTACTCAGTGCATTCACCGCTTTGGTTCCCACACCGTTTAAGCCCACCGATTTCTGAAAAGCTTTGCTATCGTACTTGGCGCCGGTATTGATCTTGCTCACTACGTCTACTACCTTACCTAACGGGATGCCTCTTCCAAAGTCGCGAACCGTAACCGTTTTCCCTTCCACCACAATGTCTACCTGCTTTCCATATCCCATCATATGCTCGTCAATGCAATTATCCAGCACCTCTTTCAGCAACACATAGATGCCATCATCGGGGCTGCTGCCATCGCCCAGCTTTCCAATATACATTCCGGGACGTAACCGGATATGTTCGCGCCAGTCTAACGATCTTATCGAATCTTCTGTGTAGTCAAACAGGTTTTGTTTTGCTTCAGCCATATATTATTTCTATATTCAGCGTATGAGAAACGGGCAAAGGTATACTAATTATTTTAGTAATTACAGGACGCCGCAAATATAATAAAACGAAATCAGAAGCCCCCAGGCAGAATATGCACGCCTGTGTATAACCCGTCGGATATTAGCCTTCAGCAATCAGCTATCAGGTTTTACAGGCCAATACTTCTCATCCTACATACTATCTTCTCACCCTATACCCTATACCTCACACCTTATACCTGACGCCTCATACCTCATATCCGGAGACTGACAACTAACTTCTACGCTTCTGTTAATATACCTTAACATAGTGCTGTTATATTTTTTGGCATAGTAGTTGTTTTGATAGCGTATCCCTCCTGATTTTTATATCCCCTGGAATAAGATAAAGTTGTAACCAATTACAAAATCAATAAATTCCAGCGTTATGAAAAAAGCAAGGCTCACATTGACGGCATTAAGTATTGTTGCCGCAGGATTATTCGCGTTTAACGTGTTTACAAACGGTTCAGTTAAGGGTACAGTTAGCCCGGCGGATGCTGCTGTTAGAGCATGGGCCATTTCAGGCACAGATACGCTCAAAGCAGATATTGCAAACGGCGCGTTTGAAATTACTGATGCCAAGCCAGGAACCTATAAGGTAATCATCGAAGCTAACGCTCCCTACAAAAACGCATCTAAAGAGGGTGTGGAAGTGAAGGAAGGAGAAGCAACAGACATCGGTGAAATTACTTTAGAACAGTAGTAACAAATTACTAATTCCATTTATTGCAGGATGTATTAGTAGTTTAGGCTGCAAAAATTAAATTACAGGAGCGGTATGCGTATGCATACCGCTTTTGCATTTATTATTGCCTGTATTATCATTACTGCGGGTGAGGGTTACACATCTTCTTCTTTACTGTTCTTTAAAGCGGTACCGGCATGCCGCTTTGTTCCACTTTCTTCTTAATAACCACATTACTTTACGAAAAGCAGGATAAATATTTCATAAACCATGAAAAAGAAAAAATGTGATCTATAGATTATATTTGACCGGTATTTAAAAAATCTTAAAATAACGCTACCTAAAACAAAGCAAATGAAAAAATTAATTGCTATTATCGCCATCGGCATTATTGCAGGCACAGTTATTTCAGCCACAAACAAAGAACAGAAAATGCTCAGACACGTTGTTTTATTTAAATTTAAAGATGACGCTACTGCCCTGCAGGTAAAAGAAGTAGAGGATGCATTCAGGGCGCTGCCATCAAAAATCAAAGAAATTAAAGCTTTAGAATGGGGCACCAACAACAGCCCGGAAAACCTTGCGCAGGGATTTACACATTGCTTTTTTGTTAGCTTTAAAAGTGAGGAAGACAGGGCAGTATACCTTCCGCATGCTGCGCACAAGGCATTTGTAGACGTGCTGACACCTCACTTAGACAAGGTTTTGGTAATAGACTACTGGGCAAAAAACTAAACGGGTTATTATTTAATACGCTGCTTAAATGAATATAGAAAATAATAAAAATGAAGACGCCCTGAAACTGGCATTAAGCCAGGTAAAGCAGGAGCGTGAGATAATTTATGCAGGCGGCGGCAAAAAAGCAATACAAAAGCAAAAAGAAAAGAACAAACTGCTTGCACGGGAACGTATTGAATATTTGACGGACACCGGCACACCTTTTGTAGAAATTGGTGTTTTTGCCGGCTATGAAATGTATGAAGCATACGGTGGCTGCCCTGCAGGCGGAACGGTTGCCGGCATTGGTTATGTAAGCGGAAAGCAATGCGTAATTGTAGCCAATGATCAAACCGTAAAAGCCGGTGCGTGGTTTCCGGTTACCGGTAAAAAAAATCTGCGCATGCAGGAAATTGCCATGGAAAATAATCTCCCGGTCATTTACCTGGTAGACAGTGCCGGCGTTTTTTTGCCCATGCAGGATGAAATTTTTCCGGATAAAGAACATTTTGGCCGGATATTTCGCAATAATGCACGCATGAGCGCTATGGGTATTACCCAGATTGCCGCGGTAATGGGCGCCTGTGTGGCAGGTGGCGCCTACCTTCCCGTAATGAGCGATGAAACGCTGATCGTAAAAAACCAGGGCTCTATTTTTCTTGCCGGACCTTACTTAGTGAAAGCCGCCATTGGGGAGGAGGTAGATGCGGAAAGTTTGGGCGGCGCGGTAACACATACCGAAATTAGCGGTATAGCCGACTATAAATTCGATACCGAACAGCAATGCTTAGATGAAATAAAAAAGATATGCGCTAAGCTCGGCACAAAAGAAACGGCAGGATTCAACAGGATAAAAAGCAAAGCCCCAAAAAAAGATCCCGCAGCCATATATGGCATTCTGCCTTCAGATGCAACAAAGCCATATGATATGCTCGACATTATAGAAAGCATAACAGATAATTCGGAGTTTGACCAGTACAAACGCGATTACGGTCAAACGATCTTATGTGGTTATGCCCGCATTGAAGGATGGGCAGTTGGCATAGTGGCCAACCAGCGTAAAATAATTAAGAACAAACGGGGTGAAATGCAGATGGGTGGCGTTATTTATAACGACAGCGCGGATAAGGCTGCCCGTTTTATCATGAATTGCAATCAAAAAAATATTCCCCTGGTTTTTTTGCAGGATGTAACGGGGTTTATGGTGGGCAGCCGCAGCGAACATTCGGGCATTATTAAAGACGGCGCTAAAATGGTGAATGCCGTAGCCAATTCTGTTGTACCCAAAATAACGATCATTATTGGCAACTCATACGGAGCCGGCAATTACGCCATGTGCGGCAAAGCTTATGATCCCCGCTTTATTTATGCATGGCCCTCTGCAAAAATAGCGGTAATGGGCGGCGAGCAGGCCGCTCAAACCTTATTGCAAATACAGGTGAATGCCCTGAAAGCAAAAGGAGAAACCATTGATCCCGCAGCAGAGAAAAAATTATTAGATGACATAAAAAACCGCTACGAAAAGCAAACTACCCCGTTTTATGCCGCCGCACGGTTATGGGTAGACGATATCATTGATCCGGCAGATACCCGTAAACTAATTGCAGAAGGGATAGCCGCGGCCAATCATAAAAAAACAACAGACAGCTTTAGCACCGGTGTTTTTCAGGTGTGAGGTATGGGGTATGAGGTATAAGGTGTGGGGTATAGGGGGTGAGGTGTGAGGTAGCAGGTATGAGGTAGCAGTTAGTTTTAAACAATCAATCAAGTCAAATGACAATTTCTATATACCAGGCAGATGCCTTTACACAACATATCTTTGGAGGAAATCCCGCCGCCGTATGCCCCTTGGAAGAATGGCTGCCGGACGCTCTCATGCAAAATATAGCGCTGGAAAACAATCTTGCCGAAACGGCATTTATTGTTCCTGAAAATGACGGATACTACATTCGATGGTTTACGCCGGCAGTTGAAGTAGATCTTTGCGGACACGCCACACTGGCGGCTGCGCATGTTTTTTTCACCCATCTAAATTACCCGGGAAAAGAGATCAGCTTTCATTCAAGAAGTGGACTGCTAAAAGTTACACGGCAAAAAAACGGGCAGCTTACTTTGGATTTTCCGGCAGACCGTTTTGAAAGCGTAACCGATATACCTGCAGCCATTGGCGAAGGCCTGGGGATAACGGTAAATGAAGTATACAAAGGTAAGTTTGATTACATGGTGGTGGTAAACGACCAGCAAACAATTGAACAATTACAGCCCGATTTTAAAATTTTAGCTACCCTTAAAAGCCGTGGCGTACTGGCAACGGCCCGTGGCAATGAAGCAGATTTTGTTTCGCGCTGTTTCTTTCCGCAAAGCGGAATTGATGAAGACCCGGTTACAGGATCGGCGCATACTTTGCTTACACCTTACTGGGCAGGCGTATTGGGCAAAAATACGCTCAAAGCCATACAACTGTCTGCAAGAAAGGGATATTTGGATTGTGAACTATCGGGCGACAGGGTATTAATGAGCGGCTATGCCGTTACGTATATGAAAGGAGAAATAATAGCATAAAATCCGAAGTATTTAAATTCGAATTTCGAAATTTAATACTTCGGACTTCCGGCAACAACTATGACTCAATCAACACTGATCATTTATACCGATGGCGCGGCAAGAGGAAACCCCGGACGGGGAGGGTATGGCGCTGTTCTAAAATGGGGCGCCGCTGAAAAAGAGCTATCGCAGGGCTACCGGCTCACTACCAATAACCGTATGGAACTGATGGCAGTGATTGCGGCGCTGGAAGCATTAACCAAAAACAACATGCCCGTTACCATTTATTCCGACAGCCAGTACGTGGTGAGAGCCGTAAAAGAAGGCTGGCTTAAAAAATGGATCGCAACCGATTTTAAAGGCGGCAAAAAAAATAAAGATCTCTGGAAGCGTTATTACCAGCTTTCACAAAAACATAGTATACAATTTGTATGGGTAAAAGGCCATGCAGATAATCCTTACAATAATCGTTGTGATGAACTGGCTACAGCAGCGGCAGACGGCAAAAACCTGTTAATAGATGATATGTATGAAAATGGAATCAATGACTGATTATAATCAAATTAATAAATTATGTATAAGCTCACGGGCAAAGTACAGCACTATGCATGGGGTGGAACAACATATATACCACAACTGTTAGGTATAAATAATAGCACGCAGCAACCCTATGCCGAATACTGGATGGGTGCACACGCCAGCGCGCCTTCCCTTGTTGAGCAAAATGCAAATCACCACATCGCCTTAAATGAACTGATCGGGAATAACCCTGCACAATGGTTGGGCGAAAAAACTGCCGCCCGGTTTGGCGGATTACCCTACCTGTTTAAAGTATTGGATGTAAAGGATATGCTTTCTATACAGGTACATCCTTCCAAAACAGAAGCGGAAAAAGGTTTTGCCAGGGAAAATGAAGCAGGTGTTGCGCTTAACGCACCACACCGCAATTATAAAGACGATAACCACAAACCCGAAGTAATGCTGGCATTAAGCGATTTTTGGTTATTGCATGGCTTTAAAGAAAGCGCATTGCTCCTCCAAACCCTCCGGGAAACGGAAGCTTTTCAAACCCTGCTGCCTGTATTTGAAAAGGAAGGTCATTATGGATTGTATAAACAGGTAATGGAGCTACCGCAGGCCGCCGTAGATAACCTGCTCAGCCCTTTACTTCAAGAAGCTGAACCTTTATATAAAGTCGGCCGGTTATCAAAATCCGGCCCGGCATACTGGGCATGTAAAACATTAGCCGCTAATAACGGTAACTATAACAATATAGACCGCGGGATATTTTCCATTTATTTTTTTAACATCGTACAGTTGCACCCCGGGCAGGCCATATTCCAGGGGGCAGGCGTGCCTCATGCCTACTTAGAAGGGCAGAATATTGAGCTGATGTCTAATTCTGATAATGTACTGCGCGGCGGATTAACGCTTAAGCATATAGATGTGCCTGAACTCTTAAAACATACTTTGTTCGAAGGTATTATCCCGCAGGTCATGAATGGAGAAAAAAACGGGGCGGAAACCGTGTATCATTGCCCTGTACCGGATTTTGAAGTAAGTAACATTACGGTTAACAAGCTGTCTGCATACCGGCATACCGCTTTTTCGGTAGAAATATTATTGATTACAGAAGGCGAGGCTGAGATCACAACCCCTGTACAAACACTTCACGTAAAAAAAGGAGAAGCTGTGCTGGTAGGCGCTTCCGAAACCTATACCATAGGCGCCGGCACAAAGGCGGTATTATATAAAGCGGGCGTACCGGAGCAGGATGCAATCATAAACAACAAACCATAAACTACAGACTAAAAATCCGAAGCCGGGAATTCGAAATCCAGGGGAAATACAAAGCACCAAATAGCAAATAACAAGCACCAAATAAATTAAAAAATCCGAAGCCGGTAATCCGAAATCCGAATATAAAGCATCAAGAAACCAAATGACAAAAACCATAGAAAATTCAAAATTCAAATCCGAAGACAGAAATCCGCAATCCGAAGCGAAATGCAACCATAAACTGTAAATTAAAAAGCCCCGAGGAGGCTGTTAGCTATGAGCAGAAAAGGAGTATTCAGCCTGTCGTTAGTAGTTACTCACCTGATTGCTGATTACCGGAATACCATTTAACCCGCCGGGTCTATCTCTATATCATATTTATCTAAAAGTCCCGGAATGCCGGAAAGTGAGAACCTGGCTTTTTTAATACGGTTTACTTCCGGGTTAATGGAATAATGGAAAGAACTGCGGAAGTCGGCTTTCTCCAGTATGCTGTTCTCGAACTTCGCATCGGTAAGGTCGCATTTATCAAAAACAGATTGGGTTAAATCGCATTCTGTAAAATCCACTTCTTTGAGCTGTGTATTTTTAAAAAGCGTTTTTTTGATCTTGGTCTTATAAAAAGAAGAATGACTGAGATTACAATTATCAAAGCTGAATGATAAGCCAAACTGGCTGCAGTTTTCAAAATGAAGGCCCAGCATTTTGCAGTCGGTGAATTGTATATCCCTGAATGCGGTTGTTGCAAGGTGTGCCATACTCAGGTTACAGCCTTTAAATGCGCATTCCAAAAAGCGTATATCGTTAAGCCCGGCGTTGGAAAAATCGCAGCCAGTAAAACTACAGTTTTCATATTCGCCTTTAGCCAATGCTTGTTGTGTAAAATCTTTTTTATCAAATGTTTTGTCTTGTATGACTAATGCTTCCATGCCAGTTGTTTAAGATGTTGCAATGTATAGAATGCAAAGCACCAGGAGCCAAATAATATACAGCTGCTTCGTTCCCCAGCATGACAGGCAAAATTCAAATCCGAAGGTTTAAATTTCGAAATCCGAAGCAAAATCCGGAACTCTCCCTCTCCCCGCCCCGCAGCGGCGGGGGACGATGCTTAATGACAACGCTAAGCGTAGGATCTTCCATTCCAACTATTGAATAAAAGTGAACAACGCTATAGCTGGCTGATCAAAACAGGTTCAAAATATTACTTTGCGTTCTTTGCTCCTTTGCGCTCTTTGCGTGAAACAATCCGAAGCGAAATCCCAACGGTAAACTAAGAACGATAAACCCCAAATTGTATATCCCGAACGAAATCAATTCAATCTCAAATTTCAAATCTCCCAATTCCCATTGCCGGATCACTGATACTATGTTTTTCCGTTTCTACCCTTCCGGCAAAACGATGCAGGAAGCCGTTGCCGGATTGTATAGAAAAGTCGTACCAGTTGCCGCTATTGGCCAGCAGCCATTGTATGCGCCTGGTTTTTCCGGGTGCAAGTTCAAATGCAGCCGGTACATTATATCCATAGGCATTGGAAACCATGCTAACAGGAATTGCAACGCTATGGGGGTTATGCAGGCTAACTGCTATCCCTCCTTTCCTGTGGTTGTATTTTAGTTTTATTTCGGGTTCCGCTGCTGTAATATTCCCCGAAAATTTATGAAAATAGCCATTGGTTCCATATACTTCCAGGTCGTAGGCGGCATTGTCTTCCGCTACGTTCCATTCATCTGTGAGCGATTTTCCGGCTTCTACGGTATAACGGCGGGGGATACGGTCTAAGTGCTTAAGATCATATACATGATATACCGCACCTGCCTTGCCGTCGTTTTCAAACAACAGCCTGATCTTTTGCTCCTGTTGCAGCAGTTGAAGGTGTGTATACAGGCGGTAGGGCAGGGCTCTTGAATAGCGGGTTCCTTTTTCCTGGTACAGCGGGGAGGGCGTTTCCGGCGCCACGGCTTTGGGCAGTAATTTGGAAGCTTCATCGAGCGCGGCGTGATTGGCTGTTTCCGGCATTGGAGGAAATACAGGATCATTAGGGGTTTCAAAATCAAACGCGGATAGCAGGTCGCTGCATACCGCACGGTGCCAGGGGCTGATGGCAGGAATGGTAACGCCAAAGCGTTTTTCAATGAACTGTCCCACAGAGGTATGATCCGCCACCTGCGAATCTACCCAACCGCCTTTGCTCCATGGAGAAATGATATACAACGGCACCCGCGGGCCTAATCCCCATGGACGAATATTACCGCTGATGGTATCGCGTTTATCCTGGTAGGTACGGGTTCTTACCGGGCCGCCCTTGCTCATCTCGCTGGCAAAATAAGGATTTGGAAATTCGGATGTGCCTTTATCGTTGTGGAAATACATTCCTGCCAGGTCAAGCGTTGATTTGCCTGCCATTGTACTATCTGCATTATAAGAAGGCACAGCCGGCGCCGGCAGGTGATCAAACAAACCATCGTTCTCATCAAAGGTGAGGAAGAAAACGGTTTTGCTCCATACTTCGGGATTAGCAGTAAGCGCTGATAAAATTGCGTGCGTAAAATCGGCGCCACGGTAAGGGCTGGAAGGGGCTCCCGGATGTTCCGAATCTATTTGCGCAGGCAGCACCCAGCTTACCTGGGGCAGGGTATTGTTTTTTACATCTTCCGCCAGTTTTTGTATTGTCCAGTGGCGCATGCCTTTTTCATAAATGGCTGAACCTGGTTTGGCTGATCTGAAACTTTCAAACGCAAGGCAGCCGTGCATGGCTCCGCTCCAGTTATCATTAGGGTTTTGGTAAATGCGCCAACTGATCCCCGCTTTTTCCAGTACATCGGGTATAGTGGACCATTGAAACGCATTACCCCGGTAGGTATAGCCGGGATCGGGCATTTTGTTGTTCACCCAGCAACGGAGATTTACTGGCTCCGAATCTTCATCGGTGCAGTTAATGCCGGCCGCTCTTTTATCAGGATTGAAATTGCTGCCCGACCAGAATACGATCCTGTTGGGATCCGTGCCGGTTGCTACGGAGCAATGGTGTGCATCGCAAATGGTAAAAGATTCGGCTAATGCGTATTGAAAGGGTATCTCTTCACGGGTATAATAGGCCATGGAATAAGGCGTTTTGAAAAGCGGCCAGTGGCCGTATTTCCCCTGGTTCCAGGCGGCCTGCATGTCGGGGAAGTCGTGGGGCGTGCCGTTGATGAGGGCAGCGTTAGACTTCTTTTTGCTGGCGTGGTAAGGTGGAATGATCTTTTTACCGTTCGACTGAAAGAATGCCCGTTCACCGCTTTCGAGGGGAATGGGAAACCTGTCGCCAAATCCCCGTACTCCTTTCATGGTACCGAAATAGTGATCGAAGGACCGGTTCTCCTGCATAAGAATTACAATATGCTGCACATCGCGGATAGAACGGCTGGCATTATGAGCTTCTACTGCCAGCACTTTTTGCAGCCATGTTGACCATACCGCGGCCGTGCCGGCCGTGGCAGACATTTTAATAAATTTTCTCCTGTTAAGATTGGGCATGAAAGTAATGATTAACGGGTTTGAAAATGTATGTAGAGATGTTTATTCAGGCGGCACGCTAAAGATAAGCAATCTGCGTGGCAGTAGCTGATGTGGGAAATGTGGAAATATGAAAATTGAAAAATGACGGTTTGTTGAGCCTTGAAAGATGAGATGCTCAGCCTGGTTGGCGGTTCTTGTATTACCAGGAGTAATACGCGATATTATTACTTTCAGCATCCGGTGAATAACGTAACCCAAAATGAAAGAACCGCCACGGCAGATAAGTTCTGCAGTAGCGGTTCATAATGCGATATCTTTTCTGGCTTATGCTCCAATAACAACAGCGGTTATAGCCCCGGTTAAATCCCTTGGACCTTCGCCAACCGGTTCTTCATTGGTAGATACCTGGAACCATTGCACTTTATTGGCAGTGTCGGCATACCAGTTAAAATGCACCGGTCTTTCACTTTGCAAAATATGATACATGTCTGCAAAGTCAGAAATGGGCGCATAAGCAACCACGAATTTGGTGGTGCCTGGCGTTACATAGCCAATATCCGTATCGTTGATGATCGTTTCTCCGACAAAAAAATAAATTACGATATTTTGTACTGTAGCGGTGGGCGTTTTAGGTACCAGTGAAATCCACCTTCTGTGATAATTTGAGGCATTCCGTTGCCTGTTGGAACCCACATAATACGATTTGATTTCCATGTGCTGTTTATTTAAAAGGTTACAAAAGTTGCTATCATGTAAAAGATCATATAAGACAGTTATTTGTTACCCTTTGAAAAAACATTCGCCCCTGGTGAACTGTTTGCGGAAACCGGCATTCATCAATACCCTATTTCGGCCGGTGTGCTGAGCTGTTTTCCTAAATGGATCAATACAACAAAGGTGAACCCGTTACAGGTTCACCTTTTACATTCTACAGTTCCCTTTTCTTAAAACAAAGCATCAGGAACTGTGTGCAGGCTTCTCATGTGCGCTCTTATTTATTTTGTGGTGTTGCCGGCTGTTAAGTTAAAACGCCGGCTGTTCATTATTCATGGGGTGCTGCAACGGCAGTATACAACTATCTGTACTTCCTTAATTGTAGTTATTAAGCGGCTTCCTTTACAAATTGTACTTCAGCGGTGATCCTCACCTCATCGCTCACTAAAACCCCGCCTGTTTCAAGGGCAGCGTTCCAGTTTAATTCCCAGTCTTTCCTGTTGATCTTTCCGTTCAGTGAAAAACCGGCTTTCATATTTCCCCAGGGATCTTTGTTGATGCCCCCGAACTCCACATCAAAGCTTACTTCCTTTTCAATACCTTTTATATTCAGTAAACCTTTCAGCAGGTAATTATCTTCATCGAGCCGGGTAAAGGAAATACCTGTAAATTTCAGCTCTTTGTGATTTTCAACGTCAAAAAAATCAGCGCTCTTTAAGTGTGTATCGCGGTCTGTGCTGTTGGTAAATACAGAATCTGCTTCAATAGTTACTTCAACGGTGCCTTTGCTGAAATCATCGTCTTCTGTTAAAACGGTAGCGTTAAATTTTCTGAACTCACCTTTTACATTGGTTATCATCATATGCCTTACCTTAAAAAGGATTTCACTGTGTGCGGGGTCTAATACCCATTTGGTTTGATTTGCCATGTTATGATCTTTAATTGTTTTGATTTAAGAATGCAAAGATCATACAACCATTTTTAGCAGGCATTCACCTGTGTTAATAAATGAAAAAACGGTACAGCACTATTTTTTTAGCGCTATTTCCTTTCGTATGCGGCTGAGCGACTGGGGTTTGATACCCAAATAAGAGGCAATGAGGTATTGGGGAATGCGTTGGGTAAAGTTGGGGAACTGTTGCGAAAATTCCATATACCGGGATTCGGCGTCTTCGCTGTTGGTTTTGGCAAGCCGGTATTGCAACGCAACAAAAGCGTTCTGGATCAGTAAACGGAAAAAACGGTCTATTTCCGGGCAGAGATCGCATGCTTTACGGAAGCTTTGCCTGTTCAGCAACAGCACACGGGCCGGTTCAAGCGTTTCGATGGTATAGATTCCTTTCCTGTCGGAAAAAAAGCTGTAGAGATCAGATATCCAGTGTCCTTCAAGCGCAAACTGCATGGCATGTTTATCGCCCTTTTTGTCAACAATATAAGAATAGCAGGCGCCCTGTTCTATGAAGTAAATATACTTGCAGGATCGGCCCTCTTCGGCAAGCAATACTTTTTTATCAAAAGATTTGGGAAATACGCAGTCCAGAAAAGCGTCGAAAGCAATGTCGGTAAGGTGGTGACCTAATGTTTTTTCTATATGCTGTCTTAATAAAGATTGCATCTGGTAAAGTATGTGCTGGTTTACGCCTCACCTTTCCTCTGCATATTAGGTTATTTATAGCAAATCCGGAAGTGTGGTTATATTAAACCATTGCAAAAGCGGCTGTGGCTGCTGTTCATCGAAGAAAAAAGATCATTCGCCGAATACCGCCACCGTGGTTGCGGAAACACTTACAGGGAAACCTATATTTGCAAAGGTTTTTCATAGGATATTGGATTTAAAACGGGGTGCATTTCTATGCTGCCCCTTTTTTTATGCTTTAAATTAAAAAAGAAAAATTTATTGAATCTCTGCCTTTGGTCTAAATTTGCGGCCACTAAAATTGAGTGAAATGCAGGAAGGAAAGCGTCAGAAACAGGTAGCGGGCTTATTATATGAGGAATTTAATGAAATATTTCAACGGCTGGGGCTGACTATGCTTGAGGGTGGAATGGTTTCCATAGCATCGGTAAAGGTTACGCCCGATTTGCTGGAGGCCAGAATATACCTGAGCTTCTTTCAGTTAAAAGACCCTAATGAAGGCCTAAAGAAAATTGAGGATAAAGCCTGGGAAATTAAAAAGGAATTAACAGCAAGAGTGAAGCACCAGTTGCGCCGCATACCCGAATTGAAATTTTATATAGACGATACACTCGACCATGTATTCAAAATGGAAGCGCTCTTTAAAAAGCTCAATTCGGAAAGAGATGAGAAGAATCAATAATTTGTGAGCTGCTTTCCGGCCGGGTGCATCCCCCACCGTGGGCGGTGTCTGCACCGCCCACAGAAGAAAACGCAATGCTACAATTTGGAATGCACCCCCTGTTTCTATAAAATCTTTTTATATATTACATAATATAAGCCATTTATATTGTACCTGATCTTTGCCTGGAGATATTTTAAAGCAAAAAAATCTACCAATGCCATTAACATCATTGCGTGGGTAAGCGTAACGGCCATCGCTTTTGCCACAGCGGCCCTGTTGGTGCTATGGAGTGCTTTTAACGGGTTTGAAGGCCTGGTAAAATCGCTGTACTCAACGTTCTATACCGATCTTAGGGTAACGGCTGCATCCGGCAAAACCATTATGCTCACATCTTCGCAAATAGCTGCGCTTAATAAATTAAACAATGTAAGCAACCTTTCACTGGTGGCGGAAGAAAAAGCCCTCCTGCAGAACCAGGACTACCAGGCTATTATTGAGCTAAAGGGAGTTGATGCTAACTACACCAAAGTTACCACAGTTGAGCAAAGCCTTGTAAGAGGTAAGTTTTTACTGGGAGATGCCGAACAGCCGGGGGCGGTAATGGGTGTAGGCATAGAAAACGCGGTAGCCATCTTAAGCGACAGGGCCATTGGCGCGCTTACTGTTTATTTGCCCAAAAAAGGAGCAGACGATATCAGCAATCCTTTATCCTCATTTAATGAAGGAAAGATCATTCCCAACGGCGCTTTTGCTGTTGAACAGGGATTTGATAATAAATACGTGCTTACCAACCTTGATTTTGTAAGGCAGTATATGAATTTTAAGCCCGATGAATATACGGCTGTGGAAATAGCGCTTACTAATACAGATAAGGAAAAAATAACAAAAAATGAAATTCAGCAGCTATTAGGCCAAGGTTATCTTGTTCAAACCCGTTATGAACAAAACAGCAGCTTATACAATGTAATGCGCCTGGAGAAGTACGCCATTTTCGGCATCTTTATTTTAGTGTTGATAGTAGCGGCATTTAACATGATAGGCGCTTTGAGCATGCTGGTGCTGGAAAAGCAAAAAGACATTCAGATTTTACAATCTATGGGAGCCACGAGGGGCTGGATACAAAAGGTTTTTTTAACGGAAGGCATTGTGCTGGCTGCTGTGGGCGCCGGAATAGGAATCATACTGGCATTGCTGCTCTGCTTTTTACAGTTGCAGTTTAAGCTTATTCCGCTGGAAGGCAGTTCTTTTATTATTGATTACTACCCCGTTAAACTGGTACTTTCCGATTTTATAATTGTTGCCGCCACCGTTTTTATCATTGCCATCACCGCATCATGGCTTCCTTCCAAACGTGCGGCCGGCCAGCCGTTTGAACTGAGAAATTAGGTAAATCGCTTTTGGGCTAATTTACTTACTTTGCCGTTCAATTTGATCAGCAAGCATAATGAAGAAATATTCGAGGATTTTCAATTACCTGAAGCAATACCAATCGCAGATTGTTCTTTACTTTATTTGCATCATACTTTCCATTGTTTTTTCTGTTGTTTCCCTGGGTATGCTTGCTCCTTTTTTTGATCTTATTTTTATGGGTGATGGTGTGGGTGCGGTACCTAAAGCCGACAGCCCGCTAACAGCATATATTCGCGAATTTTTAATATTATGGGTGGGCGATTTGAATCCCAAAGGGGCATTGGCCTTCATTTGTATTATTATTGTAACCTCCATTTTGCTGAAGAACCTGTTCCTCTATTTATCTTTTAATATTCTTAACCCCATAAAGAACCGGATCGTTAATACCCTCCGTTCGGAATTGTATACTAAAATCCTGGGGCTGCCTATCGGCTATTTTACCGAAAAAAGAAAAGGCGACCTCATCAGCCGCATCACCAATGATGTATCGGAAGTGGAGGTTTCGCTGGTAGGTGCCCTGGAAGGCTGGATACGCGATCCTTTGACCATTGTTATCAACTTTGCGGTTCTGTTCTATATCAGCCCGCAGTTAACGCTTGCCATTCTTGTTTGCATTCCGATCGTAGGGTTTATTCTGGGACGGATTTCCCGGTCGCTGAAAAAGCAATCCAATGCGGCCGCTGTAAAGCTGGGCGAATCGCTTTCAGTATTAGATGAAACCCTCAACGGGCTGCGGGTGATCAAGGCATTTAATATTGAAACTTTGCTTAAGGGCAGGTTTGGCAAAATAAATGATGAATTGTTGTATGCTAAGAACAAGATCAGCCGCCGCCGTGACCTGGCATCTCCCATGTCGGAATTTTTAGGCGTACTGGTTTTTGTAGGTATACTATGGTTTGGCGGGCAGCTGGTGCTGGGTAAGCAGCTTTCGCTTTCTCCATCCATGTTCCTGGCCTATCTCGCCATGTTTTATAATATCATCAATCCTGTAAAAACATTATCTACCTCTTTCAGTAATATGCAAAAAGGCTCTTCGGCTATCGTGCGGATAGAAGAAATATTAAAAACGAAAGTAACGGTAGATGATAATCCTAACGGGAAGCAACTGCTTTCTTTCAATAGCCACATTGAGTTCCGTAATGCATGCTTTGCGTATGATGATGCTGTGATACTCAAAAATATCAACCTTACCATTGAAAAAGGGAAAACAGTGGCCCTTGTAGGATCTTCCGGCGCCGGTAAATCTACCCTGGCCGACCTGGTACCCCGGTTTCACGATGTAACCAGCGGGGAAGTGTTAATTGATGGCATCAATATCAAAGACTATTCACTGCATTCTGTGCGCAGCCTCATGAGCATCGTTACCCAGGAGCCCATACTTTTTAACGATACCATCGCCAATAATATAGCGCTGGGGCACCAGGATGCTACTGATGAAGCCATCATTCATGCGGCAAAAATTGCCAATGCCCATGATTTTATTACTAAAAAGGAAGGTGGATATAACAGTAATATCGGCGACAGGGGTACAAAGCTGAGTGGTGGTGAAAGGCAAAGGCTTACGATTGCACGGGCGGTATTAAAAAATCCGCCTATTCTTATATTAGACGAAGCCACCTCTTCTTTAGATACAGAAAGCGAAAGGTTAGTGCAGGATGCGATCAATAACCTTATGATTGACCGCACTTCTATCGTTATTGCGCACCGGCTGTCTACTGTTCGGCATGCAGATGAAATTCTGGTGCTGCAAAAAGGCGAAATAGCCGAAAGAGGAACGCACGACCAGTTGCTGGCCGTTAACGGCATTTACCGCAGGCTGGTGGAAATGCAGGAGGTGAGATAGGGGTGCAGGTTACAGGGTGCAGGGTACAGGTTGCAGGTTGCAGGGTGCAGGTTGCAGGGTACAGGTTGCAGGATTCAGAAGAGAAATGTGGGGAATGTGGAGATGTGAAAATGTGAGGAATGTGCTGGTTTGAAAATGAGGCGATTAGCTAGTATTTATTCCATCATATAGTACTTACCCGGCTATAGCTAATGGCTAATTGCCACAGGCATCAAGATCCAAATGACAAGAACCAAATATAAATTCAAATCCGAACCCTCAAACTCGAAATTCGAGGAAAAGAGATGTGAAATGAGAGAAAGATCACAGATACCCGATAGCTGATCGCTCACACCCGATCGGAATCTACTTCAGACTCAAAAATTATATCCCATGGTAAAGAACGGTTTGTTGCCGTAAGGCGAGCGCGACTCCTGCAGTACATCGTATTGGAGCATAAGGAGCAATGCACCGTTTCCCCCGGTTGGAATAGCTGCACCACCACCAATTAATAAGGAAGGAACAAATTGGCCTTTTAATTTTTCAGTAGGACTGTTATCGGCGTATTTTATAGAGCCCCAGCTATAATTAACTTCGGGTTGTGCCTGTATTAATATATAGGGAATAGGGTACACCCTGCCAAATATATTTAACCCTGTATAGCCTGACCTGGTTTTTGCTTCAACGCTACTCCAATAGGTTGTGTAGCTGTAATAATTAAAATTAATGCCGGCGCCTGCCGCAAAGTGTGTGTTAAACCTGTAGCCTGCCTGGGGTGAAACGATTATGGACGAAGTGTTGCTGCCAAATCCCAATCCAAAATTGCCTCCGAAAAATAATTTTGATTTATCGAATCCTTTGGATGATGGCTCTTCCGGTTTATCCTGTGCATACGTTGTTTGTGTTAGCGCTGTTGTGATCACTACTAACAGCATCATTATTTTTTTCATCAGTCAAAAATTTTACCCGCGTTTAAAATGTTATTGGGGTCAAATACTTTTTTAATACCCTGCATCAGTTGTAATTGGGTTGCGTTCATAACAATATCCATATAACTTTTCTGCACCAACCCTATACCATGTTCCCCGCTGATGGTTCCTCCCAGGTCCTTTACCAGTTCAAATAAAGCGCGTAAACCTTCAACCATCGCCGGTTCGGTTAAGCTGTTAGCGGTGTCTTCTTTTTTAATGCGGATATGCAGGTTGCCATCGCCCGCATGTCCATAGCACACAGCATGAAAATGATGCTTTTTGCCTAATGCTTTTACACCTCTTATAAGGGCAGGTAAAGCGGCACGTGGCACCACCGTGTCTTCCTCAATCATATAGCCTTTTATTTTTACGGCTTCTGCTACCTGCCGGCGGAGCTTCCACAAAGCGTTTTTTTGCTGCTCATCATCTGCAAAATAAATCTCTCCGCAATCATAACTTGTTAAAACTTCACTAATTGCTTCCATTTCCGCCATTAAAGTTTCCATATGGTTGCCATCCACTTCAATAATAAGATGGGCTTCCGTTCCGGCTGTTATAGGTATAGTGGCATCCCCGGTCATGCTGCTTACGATCAGCAATGCATCTATTTCAACCAGTTCAAGGGCGCTGGGCGTAAACCCTGCCCTGAATATGGCGCTTACGGCTTCGCATGCTTTTTCAAGCGACTGAAAGGGCGCCAGCATCAGCAGATCATATTTGGGAAGCGGGATCAGCTTTAATACTATTTTAGTAACAATGGCCAGGGTTCCTTCGCTGCCAATGATTAACTGGGTAAGATTGTAGCCGGTAACATTTTTAAGCACGTTGGCTCCCGTCCATATTATATCGCCATTGGGCAGCACAATTTCAAGGTTGAGCACATAGTCTTTTACCACCCCGTATTTCACCGCTTTGGGTCCGCCGCTGTTTTCCGCTATATTACCTCCTATAAAACAGGAGCCCCGGCTGGCAGGGTCGGGAGGATAAAACAAGCCTTTAGCCTTAACCGCATTCTGCAATACTTCCGTTATCACTCCGGGCTCGGTAGTTACCTGCAGGTTGCTTTCATCAATGTGCAGTATACTGTTCATCCTTTCGGTAGAGATCAATACGCCGCCAAGATGCGGCAGGGCGCCTCCGCTTAAGCCCGTGCCGGCGCCTCTCGGTGTTACCGGGATCCGTTCGGCATTGCAGATTTTAAGTATCTCACTTATTTCAACCGCTGTACGCGGCTTCAGCACTACTTCCGGAGGAAAGGATAAGGCCTCGGTTTCATCATGCCCGTAATGCAGCCGGGTTGCTTCATCCTCCAGCACATAAGCAGCGCCAACAATAGTTTTAAACCGATTGATATGTTGTTGTGTAAGCCTGGTTTTTTCTGCGAAAGCTTCCATCAGGGATATAATTTTTGCAAAAATCGGTAATCGCATGCATATTCCATAAACTATAAGCTACGCATCGGCAATACTAAAAAGCGGCAGCAAGACTTTTTGCTATGATGCCGGCGCATTCTTTTATTTGATCTGCCGTAATCACCAAAGGCGGCGCCAATCTTATTTTATCTCCATGCGTGGGTTTAGCCAGCAAGCCGTTTTCTTTGAGCTCAAGACACAATTGCCATGCCGCATCGGAATGTGTGTGCTGAATAACAATGGCATTCAGCAAACCCTTTCCACGGATGGTATGAATATGAGGAGAATTTATTTTTTTTAATTCTGATCGCAGGAGCGCTCCCATCTGGTCTGCATTTTCAGCCATTCTTTCTTCTTTTAAAACGGATAACGCTGCAATGGCAACGCTGCATGCGAGCGGGTTTCCGCCATAGGTAGAACCGTGTTCACCAGGTTGTATGGTAAGCATAATTTCATTGTTAGCCAATACCGCGCTTACAGGTAAGGTGCCCCCGCTCAATGCTTTTCCTAATAAAAGGATATCCGGCTTAACATTTTCGTGGTCGCAGCATAGCAATTTACCGGTGCGGCATAACCCGGTTTGAATTTCATCTGCGATAAATAATACATTGTTTTCTTCACAAAGCTGTTTTGCTTTTTTAAGATAGCCCTCATCCGGTATTACTACCCCGGCTTCACCCTGGATGGGTTCAACCAAGAAGCCGGCAACATTCTTATCCGCTAATGCGGTGGCAAGGGCAGCAAGGTTATTATAGGGAATAATTTCAAAGCCCGGCGTAAAGGGCCCAAATTGTTTGGCAGACGAAGGGTCTGTACTAAAGGAAATGACCGAAAGAGTGCGTCCGTGAAAATTACCGGCGCAAACAATGATCTTCGCCCTGTTTTCGGGAATGCCTTTTACCTTATATCCCCAGCGCCTGCAAAGCTTGAGCGCTGTTTCCACGGCTTCAACGCCGGTATTCATGGGCAGCACTTTATCATAATCAAAATATTGTGTTATAAATTGCTCATATGTTCCAAGGATATTGTTATGAAAGGCTCTTGAAGTAAGGGTGAGCTGTTGCGCCTGCAGCAGGAGCGCGTTAATGATGCGCGGATGGCAATGCCCCTGGTTAACCGCCGAGTACCCGCTTAAAAAATCGTAATAGCGTTTATCATCCACATCCCATACAAACACGCCTTTTCCCCTGTTAAGCACTACAGGAATGGGATGATAATTGTGCGCGCCATACTTTTCTTCAAGGGTTAAATAATACGTTGTTTTTTCAGTGAGTGATACAGTAGCTGACATAATAAATATTGTTTTAGGGGTTTAAAACAATTGGAATGATTAAATAATTTCGGATAAAAGCAAGGAATGCTGTTAGTGGCAGCGTTGTTAGCTAAGCAGGATAGCATGAAAGCTATTGGTGATCGAGAAAATCAAGGTTACGATCAAGAAAGGATAATATGTGTGCCCGGTTTAAGATAACAATAAATTGTGCTGCAAGATACGAATAGTTTGGAAGTTTGTAGGTTACAAGTTACAGGTTACAAGTTGCAAGGTGTGCATGCCTAAAATAGGTTGACAAAAAACAGTCACTTATGATGAGGCAAATTA
>CALMQS010000035.1 GCA_937871285.1 uncultured Sphingobacteriales bacterium
TTATAATGAAGAGCCTTTCCGAGCTAAAAACCTGTGTGCTAAAAACAGGGTTCAGCAACGAGGAAGAAGAAATCCGTTTTTTCAAATATCAGAAACCTGCTATTGTTGCAAAGCTAATCTATTACAATGCTGTTTATAAGATAGAAGCCAAAAAACCGCACGGAGGAAAATAGGTTATAGAGACTTATCTCAATGAAGAATTGTTAAAGCTCAAAGGTTTCTTTGATAAGAATATGGTTTTTTACAGCTATTACCGAACCGATAGCACACATCTTGACCACACCTATTTTGTGCGTGGCAAATATGATACAAAATTAGGTTTGGATACGTTTTACTTTGAAACCGACCGTAGCTTTTCCACTTCCCACGATTACAAAGTTGCAAAGATTATTGCCAATGATCTGATAGAGGAATACCTCAGTGACCAACTAATTAAGACAGCGATTGGCGATAGCCAAACAGGACCAGCAATCCTGAATTGGACAGGCTCAAAATCGGCTTTAACAGAGTTGATTTATGCACTGCACTCACAGAAACAAAAACGCAGGTGACTTAGCAACGCGATTAAGAAGCTTGACTTTTAATTTTGTATCATATAATACCAGTTTTAATTGCCTTACCTATTAGCACAGCTGTATTAGCAGCATCAAATTTTTCAATCAGGCTCTTCCGATGTGCATTCACCGTAGGAATGCTGATAAAAAGCTTGGCTGCTATTTCTGCATTGGTAAGCCCTTCAGCAATAAGTTGCAGCACTTCTTTCTCCCGCCGGGTGATTTCGGGTGTACTATCCGCTGTTTCCAGGAGAGACTGACCTGCTTCAAAGCTTAAAAAAGTTTTTCCGAGCCTTACTGTAGTAATGGCATGCAGGATTTCTTGTTTGGATGCATTTTTCAGTACGTAGCCCATTGCTCCATTATCTATCATATCCCGAATAACGGGCTGTTGATTAAAGGTACTTAGTCCAATAATATGCACGGCTGGAAACTGTTCACTTACCTCTTTACAAAGATCAACGCCACTTTTATCAGGAAGATTGATATCCATGAAGAGGATATCGGGTTGTTGGTGTTTCAGGAAAGCCATGCAGGAGACGGCGTTCATGGCATGTCCCATCCATTCCATATTTTTTTCATTTTGTAACATGGAACGGATGCCTTCTATCACCAGGTAATGATCGTCAACAATAAAAAGTTTCGTTATCATGACAGAGGAATTTCTATTAATACTGACGTTCCTTTACCGGGCTCTGAATTCAGGTCGATTTTCCCCTTTAGAAAATCCACCCGGTTTTGAGTATTACTCCATCCAATACCTTGTGCGTTTTGTAATAGCGTGCTATCAAATCCTTTTCCGTTGTCCTCTACAGTTACAGACAGCATATTGTCTTCTTGCGAGGCATTTACCTGCACCAGTACTTTTTGAGCATTAGCATGTCTGATCGCATTGTGCACGAGTTCCTGAATAATGCGATAAATTGTTACGGCAGTGGTTTGATCTATGGTCATATTTTGCATTCCAATAGATTGATAAGTAGTTTTCACCGCTCCATTACGGTCTATTTCGCTGCAAAATGTCTTCAACGCCACGTTCAGCCCGTATTTAAGCAACATTTCGGGCATCATGTTGTGCGCTACACGGCGCATTTCCCTGATGGAACTGTCCAGCATGTCAATGCTGCGCTCGAAAGCCTGCGCATTGTCAGGCGTGAGTATTAGATTTTCTTTCATATTTTGAAAAGAGTGTTTGATACCGCTTAACATCCCCCCCAGTCCATCGTGCAGGTCTTTGGCCAACCTGGTACGCTCCTGCTCCTCGCCTTTGAGGATGGATTGAGTAGTTGTAAGTTGTTTTTCATTTTCCAGTTCTTCGATTTTTGCCTGCTGTAGTTTTTGCTTATGCCAGTAATTCCGGTATCCCAATAAAGAGATGATGATCAGTGCCACAGCACTACCCAGGAAGATGTAGTTGAGCATATTCTTTTTCTTGATTTGCTCTTCCTGCAATAGTATTTGAGATTGTTTTTTTTGATTCTCATACTTTGCTTCCAGTTCAGAGAATTGATTGGCTTTTTCTCCAATCATTATGGAATCGTTTACAGTAATAAATTTTTCTGCGTACTGCATTGCCTCTTCATATAGCCCCAATTTGCTATTCAACTGGTACATCGTTTCATAAAAACTTCTTTTCTCAGCCAGGTCTTCACTCTTTTCGTAATAGGGTTTGGTTATTTCCATATACTTCCTGGCTTCGTTATACTGCTGTTGATGCATGGCAATATGACCCAGTTGTTTATTGGCGTGAGCTGTGCCTGAAACGGAATTAATTTTTGCAGCGAGTTGTAAACTTTTGTTTGCAAAAATTGCGGAAGAGTCTATTTTTTTTAACAAAAAAAATTCTTCCGAAATATTTTGGTAACAACTTTGCACCGTTTCTCTGGTGCCTTTGCCTTGTTCCATCTGGGGCAGAAACGCCAACCGTATCCGGAGCGCTTTTTCTATAAAGCCCTGTTCATGAAAATTATCAGCTTTTTGCTGCATATAATAAGCCAATGCATCAGCCGCCGCCGGGCTATTGTACTTTTGGTTGATGGCAATAGCCTTGTCTATATATTCTTCCGCTTTAGGCAAGTTTCCAAGCGAATTAAATACAGCACTAAAATTGGAGTAGAGATCCGACTTTTTTCTATCCAGCAATTTTTCGGTCACAGCCGGTGCTGCAAGCACTTGTGGATCATTAAAAGCGTTTTGAGCTTTTGTATAATAGTAGATACAACTATCATATTCGCCCCTATAATATTTTACATTGCCGATATTATAGCAAACCCCACCGTATAAGTACAGGTTATTGGCCGCTTGCGCATATTGTATGGACAAGTAGTAATTGTGTAAAGATTTGTCGGGGTCGCTAAAATAATTATACCAGATGCCCAATAATCGGTAGCAATTGGCAATGGTGTACGCTTCTTTCAGTTTCAAACTTTTTTCAAGAGCCTCTTCGAGCAGTTGACGAGACAGGGAACTGTCAACCTCCAACAGATCATAACCCAAGTCTTTCAGTTGGTTTACATGGGCAGTGTCACCTGGGGTCTTTCTGATCTGTTCTATTTTTTGTATTAACGCCTGTTTATTCCATAATAAGGAGTCGCTCAACTTTTGCGATTGCGTGTGAGCAATGCAGCAAAAACAAAACAAAATTATCATAGTCAACTTTATTCCCATAAATCCCAAAGTCTTTTTCTTATACAAAAGCACAAATTTTCTGCTACGCAATACCCCCTCTTTTTTAATGATTTAGCATTCTCAAAAACTATCATTTTTAACAATAAGAATGTTGACGGCAAGGGTAGAAATTTGATTTCAAAAATACTGAAAATGAAACAGTTGTTATCTATAATGGTCGTCGTTTTCTTTATCCCATTTTCTTTAATGGCGCAAACCAAACCTAAAGCCAAACCACCCACACAAAAAGAAATGGAGCAGATGATGAAAGAAGCCAAGAAAATGATGGGTGAACTAAGTGAGGAGGATAAAAGAATGATGGACAGCCTGGGTATTAAAATGCCCGATTTTAAAAATATGCCCAAAGTTTCAGATAAGCAATTGGCGCAGGCATGGGAAGATGAAAACCGGGTAGTACCAAAGCGGGATGCCGCAAGAATTGCAACGATAACCAAAGGTGTTACCGACGCCCGGATGGAAACCTATATTGCCACTATCCAAAAGAAAATGATGACCACCCTGGATGCCGGACTGATAAAAATGGGTGATAAAGTTTTTAGCTATTTCCAGTCCAAAAGTAACAATAGTGCAGAAGCGGGTAATATGGCAGCTGCACTTTGGATAATTGACAAGCCCCAAATGGCTATGTATGTGTTGGGAAAAGTTGTTGCCAATGACCCAACCAATACCGATAACCTAAGTAACTATGCCGCCATGCTTTCCATGCTGAGTGGAGAACATCTGGCTATACCAGTACTTGATAATCTAAACGCAAAATTTCCCGGCAACAGTACCATACTTAACAACCTGGGACAGGCATGGCTGGGGTTGGGTGAACTCTTAAAAGCCGAAGAATATTTAAACAAAGCCCTGGTGTTGTATCCTTTGCATCCACAAGCCAATATGGCAAAAGCGGCTATTGCCGAAAGTAAAGGAAATAAGGAAAAAGCAAAAGATGCCATTAAAAAATCCATGCAGCATGCCTATACACAGGAGAAAGAAGAAAAACTGGCAAAATTGGGAGAAAAGGTATTATATACGCAGTACCTGTTACCACCACGCCGTAAAACTGATGTGTTGAATTTAGATGGATTTCGTTCCCCTTATTTTCCTACTACTGCCCGTGGCTGTATCAATGCTGAAATAGAATGGAAAACATTTTATGAACAAATAGATGAAAAAATAACCAGCCTGTCTAAGTTCAGAGAAAATGCAGAAGATGCCGCTATGAAAGGAAAAGAAGAAAGGATGAATGAAAATCTGGCGTTCATTAAATCAGCGAAGGCAAATCCCGGTGTAGGAGGACAAATGCTTGTAGTCCCCATGTACGCCATCAGAGCTACAAAAAAATTAAAGGCGACCCTGGATTTGATGCAACGGAAAATGGAAGCTTACAACAGCCGGCTGGCGCTTTACACACAGGAATCCTTGCAACTCAAAAAAGCCTACGATGAAGAAATGAAAAAACTGAGAAAGGAGGATGAAGCCCAAACCGGGGATCACCGGACGAATGAAGCCTATTGCCCTAAATACCGGGTCGCTACGGATAAATACCTCAAAGATATTAATGGCAAATTACAGGCTTTATACCTGGATGCATTGACACTCAAAAAAGAAATGATCAATGAATCGGCCCACTATGCCCTGTATATGATGTGGCCCGATGAGTTCCAGGTGGCAAAATATGACTACCAGATAGAATGGCTCAATTTCCTGAAAAAAGGTTTTGGCGCACCGGCTTATGGGTCAGGCTTCCCTTTTGTTTCCATCACACTCAATGAATATTCATGCAATAACGATTTCAAGGACGAACCGGGACTTACCAAACTGCAAAAATTTGATGATGTCCATTGCGAATACCATAGTAAGCTGGATTGGGAGTTTATGAAAATTTCACATGATTGCAGCCGCATGACCACCGAGATTGATGTGGATTTTTTTGAATATACCCGTAAAGACGATTTTGAACGGGCCGAAGGCGACACCTATGTGAGCAGTACCATAAAAATAAGCGCAAAGAAAAAACTGGGAACCGACAAAGATCTGGGGCCTGTGAAGATAGGAGCCGAAGCTGGTGTAGGCGTAGAAATAGAAAGGGATCGTAAAGGAACCAAGGAAGTAACGATTGTGGGGGGGTGTAAATGTTACAGCAACTACGGATGTTCTTGATAATGGAGCTCCGGGGAAAGACGGCGCTCCCGGGAAAGACTATATAGAAAGGAGTGTGTCCATTGGTGTGGAAGGCCGTATCGGTATTATAAGCAGACAGGTCAGCGTTTCCGGAACAGGAGTATTAAGTGGTGTAACAATTACAAAATTTTAAAAACGGGAGGCATGAAAACAACAGTGATACAATTTTTGAGCTTTATAATGCTGGTAAGCTGCACGGTGATGGCACAGCAAAAACAATCCTTTGACATCATATCCTATGATAAACCAAAGGGATGGCAACAATCTTCCACCACGCAGACGCTCACGATGAGTAAGGAAGACAAAAGTGGAAATTACTGTACCATTACACTCTCCAAATCGGTAGAAGCTGAAGCAGATGCCCAAACCAATTTTAACCACAGTTGGAAAGGCATTGCTATGAATAACCTGGGAGCAGGGAAAGTTACCATGCAGCCTGGCACTACAGATAATGGCTGGAAAACCCTTATGGGCTCTGCACCCTTTGAAAAAGATGGATTAAAAGGGGCTGCTATTCTGATAAACAGCTCGAAAAGCAACAAGATGGTCAATATTTTGATCCTGACCAATACCGACAAGTTTCAAAAAGAAATGGAGACATTTCTCGATGGTATTACCCTCTCAGGGACAACATCTGCTAAAAAAACTGCTAACAATAAACAACAGCAAACTGGTACAAACTCAACAGAGAATAATTCCCAACCGGAGGTATGGATGAATATGCAATACAAATCCATATCAAATGATTTTAGCCCGATGGGAAAAATTAAACCCCGGTTTTATGTAATCTATCCTAATGGCGATTATTATCCGCATTTTCCACCCGAAGGCCTGCTCACGTTCAGTAATGTCAATAAAAATGGATCATGGGGCACTTTCACAATAGAAGGAAACAAAGGGAAATTTCAATCGAAATATGAAAGCATAGAAGTGGAAAAAATATCGGCAACGCAAATGAAAAAGACAGGTTACACCTTTAGCTTTTACAAATGCGTATCGGTAGACGGATTGACTTTAGAAGGACAATGGGGAAGCTTTCCCGAATGGAGAAAAGACCCGATACATGGAAATCCAAACGGATTTAATGGTTCCGGCATGCGGGGTGTAATAGAATTTAAGAAGGATGGCAGCTTTATCGACTATGGAATATTTGTAACCAACCTGAACCTGTCCCGGCAGTATCCGGCAAAGGCACCGGGCAAAGGCACATACAGTATTCGCAATTTTACACTCCTGCTGAAATATGATGACGGTCGCAACACACATAAAGCATTCACAGGTGTAGCGGATAAAGACCCGGCTGTTGATAGTAAAGTAATTTATATCGGCACCAATCCCTTTTTTAGCAAATGAAGCAAATCTGTCAACACAAAGATGTCCGTTGACCGTCCATAACCAAATGCGGGAAATCCATTTTTTAATGATACGATACAACTCAACACAAATTCAATTTTACAGATTAAACATTAAAACTCATATTTTATGAAAAAGTATCTTTTAATAGCATTAATAGTATTTACAGCATTTGTTTCCTGCTCTAAAGACGACAATGCTGATAATCCCGACCGGCAAGCTTTGGAAATCTGGATGGGCCAGAAAACAGGGTCAACAGGCGACTTCTCTAATTTGCGATGGATGGTTGTTTTGCCAGATGGCGCTTACTTTAACCAGCTTCCAAGCGAAGGGTTTTTAAATTTTTCCCAAAATCAAACCGGCGGCTCCTGGGGAACATTTACCATGAATGGTAATTCAGGAACCTTTACCAATCCATATGAAACGCTTCAGGTAAACAAAATCAGTAATACCGAAATGGGAATAGTGGGTTATGTCAACCATATCTATAAGCTGGTTTCGGTAGAAGGCTTAAAACTTTCAGGAAAATACAACACCATCCCCAACTGGTCCACCATCCCCAACTATCCCTATGGAGCCAATGACCCGCAACCGATGTTCGAGTTTACCACCGCAGGTACGTTCAATGATATGGGTGCATTTGTTACCAATTTTTCCACGCCCTACCAAGACCCTCAAAGAGCACCGGGGAACGGCACTTATGAAATAAAAAACTATACGCTGATACTCAACTATTCTGATGGTAGAAAAATTACTAAGGCATTTAATGGAGCATTTGATAATCAGGTAACTGCCACCAGCGAATTGGTTTTCATTGGCGGAAATCCATTTTATAACCATTAAGTCTACATATTTCTTTAAATCTTATAAAATGAAAAAACTGTTTTTATACCTCATACCTATTCTCGTGTTGATAGCATCATGCAGCAAAGATGATGATGCGCCAACACCTGTACCCCAACTACCACAGGGAGTTTCCACAACTGCCATTTCTCAAATTACCGGGAACAGCGCTGTATCAGGTGGCAGCATAACAACTGATGGCGGAGCCTCCATTACTACCAGGGGAGTTGTATGGAGCACTACAACAACTCCTACAATAACTTTAACCACGAAAACGAGTGATGGAACCGGTGCTGGCCAGTTTAGCAGCACATTGGATGGCTTAGTTCCCGGCACGCTTTATTATGTGCGGGCTTACGCTACCAACAGTATAGGTACAACTTATGGTGATGAAAAAACATTGACAACCACAGCACCACCCGCCGAGCCGAATGTATATGTGGCTGTGCAGTTACAAGGAAACCCGAACAAAGCATTGTACTGGAAAAACACAAATATTGTCAACTTATCGGATGGGGCTCGTCATGCCTTTGCCAAAAGCATATTCGTAAATGAAACCGGTGTCTATATAGCAGGAGAAGAACATAATGCAAGTGGTGTATATGTGGCAAAATACTGGAAAGACGGCCAAACTGTTAACCTGTCAAACGGCACTAAGCATGCCTTTGCCAGCGGAATTGTGGTATCGGGTAATACCATTTATGTTTCCGGATCGCAGGAAACGACCGGGCAACGACAGGCAAAATACTGGGTAAATGGTACGGAGCATAACCTTACGGATGGTACTAATCATGCTGTAGCCAATGCTATTTTTGTTGCTGGGAATGATGTGTATGTGGCCGGTAATATGAACACACCTATGGAAAGTGCAAGATATTGGAAGAACGGCACTCAAACAATTCTCTCTCAATCATCAAGCTTTGTTCGCTCTGTTGCCAATAGTATTTGTGTTAATGGCAGTGATGTGTATGTAGCAGGCTATCAGCAATTTAATACTGCTAATGGAGGAAAATACATTGCTACTTTATGGAAAAACGGGGCTGTCACACTACTCGGTAATGCCTCTAACAACAGTTATGCCACAGGGGTTACGGTAAAAAATAACAATGTATATGTGGCGGCATACGAGAACGTATCAGGCGTTAATGTGGCCAGGGTATGGAAAAATAATGCCATATTGACCACTCTTTCAAATGGAAGTATTGATGAACATACTTCATCCATTTTTGTAACGAACCAGGAGGATGTGTATGTGGCAGGGTACAGCGGAAATATCAACTCCGGCATACAGGCTAAATATTGGAAAAATGCTGTGAGCCACACCAACAACAGCGGCACTTATGCATGGGGAATATTCGTGTATTAAAAAACATTTATAATGAAAAATATTGCAACCATCTTACTTTGCCTGTTGTTTGCAGCAACATACACTTACGCTCAGCGCACCAGGGATGCTCAGTTAGAGGACAGCATTTTCACATGGAAGGCCATTCCTAAATTAAACGCTTCCAGCTACCCAAGAACCTTTACACCGGCACAGATAAAGCATCCGGAGTTTTTTGCTCAATGGTTACAAAAAAGCTATATCCCTGTCGGCGCATTGGATTATTCCTATGCCATAGCCGAGCCTAACAAAAAAGAGGAAGTGCAACCTTTTGGCACGGGCATCAATGCAGCCATGTGGCGTGCCATGTGGGACAATGCAGGTACTAAAATTATAAGGCAGCCGCATTCTGAAAATGGAATTTTTTTCATCACCAATAATATTATAGATGCTAAACCTATCTCAATGCTTACACTTCCCGGCCGGGCAGTGTTTACATGGCTTTCGCCTGGTGTTGAAAAAGCATTTGCAGGAAGTAAACGCTGGAATCAGTTTTTAAGGCAACTTAAACTGGAAGAACACCCGCAAATAGGCAAATATATCATTAAATACTATGGCTGTAGTGGTGACGGTTGCCAACCAAGGGTAGCAGTTTACCTGGCACCCAATAATAAATTGCCCATCCGCCAGTTCACCCGTGGTGAAGTGCTGGATATGATACAACAGGCTATCCCTAAAGAAACCAAAGGGATTGAAAGTCTCATGCCCAACGAAAAACATAAGGCGGTAGAGAGAGTGAAATCCAACCTGAACAAACTTCGGGATAAGTACCGTAACAGCCTTACCATTCCTGCCGAATTGAGAAATGCTGATATTGATATGACAGACATTTTCAACGGCGATGATATTTTTGATAACGAAGATGCTAAAAGATTTAACTTCAATACAATCGGAATTTATACTTACGAAGACGGAGTGTTGCAAAAGAGCAGACAGGACCAGCCGCTGTGGATCTGTATCAGTTGGAAACCTGCCGATATTCAATTCCAACCTTATGAAAGGGAAATACACCGCAGTATGGTTACCCATTTCAACTTTAACTATGTGTATGATTATTTCTTCCGTCCGGAAAGTATAAAGAACAAGCCCTACACTATTCTGAATGAAGAAGCACAAAAATCACATTTGGCTTCTTATAAAAACAAGAAAGAAACAAAACGGCCAGATACTAAAAGCCTTGCAGCTAATGTTTATTTTTTTGATGATTTTTCTGGTAATAACACAGGCGAAAAACCACAGGGATGGTATGTGCCCAGTGTGGGCGTACCATCGGTTGTTACAACTCCTTCGGGAGAATCCGGTAAATGGGTAAAACTGGAGCAGAACCGGCTGATGCCTAATTACGACAACAAACCCTTGCCCGACAATTTTAAAATGGAGTTTGATGTGGCTACCGATAAGGATTTTACGGAAAATACAGGTGGTGCTTTTCTTCTACGAATCCACAACAAAATAATCACTCCCAATGGTGATTATAAGGATGCGTCCAAACAGATTTTTATCGATTTAGATGTTAAAGCTGGCAATGAAAAATTTACACAGAACCCTACCGGATATACGCGGCTGAAAGCCACATATACCGGGATGAATAACGCCTTGCGATATGCTGACGTGCTAAAGTATAACAATGATTTCAGCAACAAAAAAAGTAAAGCACATATTTCCATTACTAAAGAAGGAAAGAAAGTAAAAGCTTTTATTAACGGCAAAGAAATCGAAGCATTAGATAAATACGGAAAACCGATCAATGGATTTAATGAGCTGCCGGAAGGAGCAAAATTTACTTCCTTCTATTTTGAAAACATTACAAATCACAGCAGCAAGCACCTGGGAGTATATATCACTAACATTAAGATAACAAGACTGTAAACAACTTTAAAATCATATGAAAACACTTATTCTAATCGCCGCATTAGCATTGGGATCAACCCAGGCACAGGCACAGTTATTAAAAAAAATAGGCGAAAAAGCGTAAAAGGCAGCAGAACGTGGTATTGAGCGTACCGTAGAGCGGCGTGCTGAAAAAGAAGCCTCGGAAAAAACGGATAAAGCCATTGATAAAGTACTTACAGTACAAGAAAAAAAAGAGAAGCCTAAAAAACGTAAAAAAAACAGACGGGAAGAAAAAGTGGTCATACAACCCAAAGATACAACATCAACCTAACCCGTTAGTGACATTATATACAACAGGTTTGGCAACCGCATTGTGAAGTGGCAATGTAAACGTTACTTTTGAGAAATAATAAAGACTATAATAAGGCTGAAAAGGTAGCGAATTGCTACCTTTTTTATTGATCGCAAATTAGTTGAAAGACTACCTAAAAAGCCAATACCGACAGCATAAAATGCACAAACGCTCAGCTTAGAAATGTCTGTAATCTGTATTTTTCCAACGGTTCTTTCTTCATCGTCATTGTCTTTCCAATCGGTATCTCCGTTGCTATACGTAGCATTCACCGAATAATTTTCCAACATTTGGGTGTTTCTTGCAAAATAGTATTCGCCTATGGTAAAGTGTAATAGTTAATACTTAACGTGTTGTGCTATTAAAAACTCAAAGCATGTTTGATTTGAGCTAGTTTTCGT
>CALMQS010000036.1 GCA_937871285.1 uncultured Sphingobacteriales bacterium
TATGCAACTGAAAGGTTTGGTCTCTGTTTTTGCGATTGCATTGATTGCTATATCCCTTTACCAACTGCATTTTACATGGGTGGTGCATAACCACGAGGGGAAGATGGAAAAACAAGCCCTTAACTGGGTAAATTCTCATTACAGCGGGGCTTCACAGGAAGCCAAAGATTCTGCTTACGAGCGCAGGTTAACCCGCTTATTAGACAGCACTAAAGGGAAAATTATTACTTATGGCATTAATGGAGCTACCAGTTACCAGAAAGCCAAAGAACAGGAATTAAGCCTGGGATTGGATTTACAGGGTGGTATGAGCGTAACGCTGGAGGTTGAACTGGAAAATTTGCTGCGGTCTATTTCCAACAGTCCCAAAGATCCCGGGCTGAACAAGGCGTTAGACCTGGCAAGTGAGCGCAAGGGAACTACGGATGCCGATTATATTGGCCTGTTTGCAGAGGCATATAAAGAGGTGAATCCTTCCGGGAAATTATCCGGCCTGTTTGCTAACGCGGGTCAGCGCAACATTAAGCTGGAAGACTCCGACGGGCAGGTGATTGCTAAACTGAGAACAATGGCAGGCGAGGCTTTTCAAAATACTTTCAGGGTATTAAGCAAGCGTATTGACCAGTTTGGGGTGGCCCAGCCCAATATTAATCCTGATCCGCGTAAGGGCACTATAAGTGTAGAGCTGGCAGGCGTAAAAGACGATCCGGAAAGAGTACGTAAAATATTACAGGCTACTGCCAACATGCAGTTCTGGGAAGTATACAGAGGTGATGAGCTATCGCAGTCGTTTACCCAGGCCGAAGACATGCTGAAAAAGATTGGTCAAAGCCAAACGGCAACTTCCGATACGGTAAAAAAACAGCCGGATACAGGAAGTGCTGCCGCTCCGGTTGATACTACCAAAACGCTGTCTCTGTCTGATCTTTCCACAGATACCAACCAGCAGGCAAATGAAATCAGTACGGTACCCGCCGCTACTACGCATACTATACTGGGCTTGCTGATGCAGGCTTCTCAGGGCGAGGCCGCCATAGCATACGTGCAGATAAAAGACACTGCTTTATTAAATGAGAACCTGAGGATCACACAGGACATCTTCCCCGCCAATGCCCGTTTCTTATACGGCATAGCGCCCCGGGGAGCGGCAACAACCGCAACAGTGCTTCCCCTGTATGTTATTAAGACACGCGATGGCGATAAAGCGCCGTTAGAAGGTGATGACGTGGAAGAATCCACTATTTCTTATGACGAACGCGGCCGACCGGCAGTTTCACTCCGGATGACCAAGCAGGGCACCAAGAAATGGGCGGATCTTACTACGGAAAATGTAAACAAACCTGTAGCTATCGCATTAGATAATATTATATACTCTGCACCCAATGTTATCAATCCCATATTAGATGGTAACTCCCAAATTTCAGGCAGTTTTACGGTAGAGGAAGCTTCCGACCTGGCAAATATCCTCCAGTCGGGTCAATTAGCTGCCCCTGCAAGAATTGTGCAGGAACAAATGGTAGGCCCCACGCTCGGTAAGGAAGCCGTTAGGGGAGGAGCTATGTCATTTATTATTTCTTTTGTAGTGATATTCGCCCTGATGTTATTGTATTTTAATACCAGCGGCTGGATCGCTAACATCACATTGATCCTGAACCTGTTCTTTACCATTGGTGTTTTAAGCGGGTTGGGCGCCACACTAACCTCCGCAAGTATTGCGGCATTAGTACTGGCTATTGGTATGGCGGTAGATACCAACGTAATTATATTTGAACGTATCAAGGAAGAAATAACATGGGGGCGAAGTTATGCCATGGCTGTAGATCATGGATATAACCGTTCGCTGCCTCCCGTTTTAGATGCGCATGTTACCACATTACTAACGGCTATCATCCTCTATATTTTTGGTACCGGTCCTATTAAAGGGTTTGCCACTACACAAATTATTGCCGTGGTGTTAAACCTGTTCTGTGGTATCCTTATTGCACGGCTGGTTTCCGAATGGTGGACCAACAAAAAAGGCCGTCACTTTGAGTACTTTACCAAGTTATCCCGTGTTATATTTAAAAAGGCGCATTTCAAATTTGTGGAAGCGCGTAAGTACGCTTATGCCATTTCCGTGGTGGTATTTATATTTGGAATAGGCTCTTTCTTTTATGGTTTTGATGAAGGGGTAGAATACAAGGGCGGAAGAAGCTATACCATCCACTTTGATCATGCCCAGGATAACGACGATGTAAAAAATGCTTTGCAAAAAGTATTTGGCGAGTACCCCGTAATTAAAACGGTAGGTGATGCGCGCACATTGAATATCACCACTTCTTTCCAGAAAGAAAATCCTTCACGTACCACAGATTCTTTAGTGGAAGCTACTTTGTTCGGAGGGCTTCAACCCTTCCTGGCAGAAGGCACTACCGCCGCGGATTTCAAAAAAGTATACCTTCAAAGCTCACAAAGCGTTCAGCCTTCCATTTCGGAAGACCTGAAGCGGGGCGCGGTAACCGCTACCGTAGTATCTATTATTCTTATTTTCTTTTATATTTTCCTCCGCTTCCGCGACTGGAGGTTTTCACTTGGTACCATCTTTTCGCTGGTGCATGATGTGTTGGTTACACTGGCGGTATTTTCTTTCTTCAGGCATATCATGCCCTTTCCGCTGGAAATTGACCAGCATTTTATTGCGGCAATATTAACAGTGGTAGGGTTTTCCATGAATGATACCGTGGTGGTATTTGACCGTATACGCGAATACAGCAGAACAATGAAAGGAGAAAGCAAAACCCGTATCATTGACGCTGCCATTAACGATACCCTGAGCCGTACCGTTATGACATCCGTAACTGTGTTTATTGTATTGCTGGTGTTGTTTATCTTTGGCGGCGAAGTAACAAGAGGATTTTCTTTTGCTATGCTGATCGGTGTAATAACAGGTATCTATTCTTCGATATTTGTTGCCGCACCTATACTGGTTGACTTTGCAAAAGATAAACCTTTGGGTAAGCTAACGCCTGAGGAAACAAAACAACGGGCTAAAGCAAAGCAGGCCGCTGCTGCCGCCGCCCATTAATATAAAATCATTGCTATACGCCAACCCCGGGTAACGTCCGGGGTTTTTTATTAGCGTAACTTAGTTTTGAATAATGTTATTGTGCACACATTGACTATAGAAGAACGATATATGCACCGTTGCCTGCAACTGGCCAGGGCCGGCGCAGGGTATGTTGCGCCCAACCCGATGGTGGGCGCTGTGCTGGTACATCATAACCGGATCATAGGAGAGGGCTATCACCGGGAGTATGGAATGCCACACGCTGAAGTGAATTGTATAGCATCGGTAAAAAACGCAGACAGGCATCTGATCAGTGAAAGCGTGCTGTATGTATCGCTGGAACCTTGCGCGCATTATGGCAAAACGCCGCCCTGCGCCGAACTGATCATACAGCACCGTATACCCAAAGTAGTAGTGGGCTGCAGGGACCCCTTTCCCGAAGTAAATGGTAAAGGCATTGAAAAGCTGCTGGCAGCAGGTATAACGGTAATAACAGGCGTGCTTGAAAAAGAATGCCGGGAGCTGAATAAACGCTTTTTTACTTTTCATACGCAGCACCGGCCGTTTATAGTGCTTAAATGGGCACAAAGCCGCAATGGAGCCATAGCTGCGCGGGATGGTTCGGCTGTGCAAATCAGCAACGCGTATACCAACAGGCTGGTACATCGCTGGCGCAGTGAGGAGCCGGCTATTTTGGTGGGAACCCGTACCGCAATGCTCGATAACCCGTCCTTAACTACGCGCTTATGGCCGGGAGAGCACCCGGTAAGGCTGGTGATTGACCGCACATTGAAACTGCCCGGCACCTTACAGTTGTATGATGCAAAGGCGCCCACTGTTATTTTTAATGAACACCGGCATACGGTACCGGACAGCGATCGTATGTTAAGAGGTGGAAACTGGTTTTACCAGGTTAGCGGGGAGGTAAGTATAGTGCAGCAGGTTATAAGCGCTTTATACCATTTGCGTATACAGAGTGTGCTTGTAGAAGGCGGAGCGCAAATATTGCAGTTGTTCATCAACGAAAACAGCTGGGATGAGGCCCGGATTATTACAAATGAATCATTAGTGATACCCGGAGGCATAAAAGCGCCAAAGCTCATCAATGAAATGCAAACAGGAGAGGAGCATTTTTTTTCTGACAGTATAACATACTATATTCATTCCGCATCAAAGCAATGAATAACAACGTAGGGGTGCAATTATTTCACCGGAATTCCGGGAAGGAAGAACAGGTTTATGGATTATTATTATACAGTAGAGCAACGGGGAACGGCAGAGTTTAAAGACAGGGGAAGCCGGTTCATTGCCTGTTTGATCCCGCTTGCTTCGGCAGATGATTTTAAAAAGGAAATGGAACTGGTAAAAAAGGCATTTCCCAAAGCCACGCATTATTGTTTTGCCTACCGCATAGGGCTCGATGGTAACCATTATCGCGTTAGCGATGCCGGCGAGCCTTCGGGTACGGCGGGCAAGCCCATATTCGGACTTATAGAAAGCAGACAACTCACCAATATACTGATTGTGGTGGTAAGGTATTTCGGAGGCACTTTGCTGGGCGTTCCCGGCTTAATTAATGCCTACCGTTCGGCTGCCGCACTTGTGCTGCAAACTGTTCCGGTTATACAAAAACCTGTTGAGCGCCAATACCGGCTGCAATTCGACTATACGATTATGAATACGATAATGACCATTATAAAACAGTATAACTGCAGCGTAGCGGAGCAGCAGCTACAACTATTTTGTACCATGACGATCGGTATACCCCAGAACCGGTTAGAAGAGGTGTTGTTTAAATTAAAAGAAATAAGGGGGCTGGAGATAGGTGCGGAGCAGGGGTAAAGAGGTTTCAGGTCTCAGCTATCAGCCGTCAGCTATGAGGTGAGTAGCTACCTTCCACCTTCCACCTTATACCTTATACCTTACACCCCACACCTACCTCTCCTCCGTAAGCTGCTTCCAGATAACATCGTATACATCGGTTGCAACCAGTTCTTTTTTCTCCATCGGTTGATCAGTGATCAGCACGGGATGAAAAGACTGATCTGTAAGCACACTGCCATGCGATCCTTTAACCAAAGTAGCATCTAGGGGGATAACATCCATCACATACCGGAATCCGGCTTTTTTACGCAACAGCTTATATCCTGCCCGGGCTTTGGATGTCATAAATAATTCCACGGGATCGTAGCCCGGTTTTTTATGTATGTCTACCACTCTTGCATAATCGGGCGCCACAGCATCATCAAGCCAGAAATAATAAGTGAACCAACTTTTGTCATCCGCTACCAGCACGATATCGCCCGCCCTTTCATGATCTGTATGATAGGCTTTTTGCGCTTCGCGATCCAACACCAGCGCCACTCCCGGCAAACCTGATACCATCTTTTTTACCTGTTCAGTTACCAACGGATCGTTAATATAAATATGCGCTACCTGATGATCGGCTACGGCAAAGGCCTTAGAAGCGCCGGCATCTAACAGCTCCAGTCCACGCTCCACTCTTATGCCCAGCAATCCCTTTTCACGCAGTACCCGGTTAATATGAATGGGATGATTGACCGGTGTTATGCCATATTCGGATAATAAAATAATATTCGCGTTTTTAGCCGTATAATATTCTACTAATTGTTCAACCACCTTATCTGTTTCATTTAAATGCGTGCTTATTTTAGAAAAATCAGGTCCATATTTTTGTAAGCAATAATCTAAATGCGGCAGGTAAACGAGCGTAAGGGTAGGATCGTATTTCTTATCCGTAAAAATGGTGGCATCGGCAATCCATTGCGTAGATTTAATATTAGCGCCGGGTCCCCAGAAACTGAACAGGGGAAACTGGCCCAGCTCTTTTTGCAGCTCATCTCTCAGTGTTGCGGGATGCGAATAACAATCCGGCATTTTCCTTCCGTCTGCCAAATAATTAGGGCGCGGCGTTACTGCATAATCCGCGCCGGAATACATATTATACCACCAGAACATTTTAGATGTGGTAAACGACGGATCAATTTGTTTTGCCCTTTCCCATATCTTTTCTGCCTGTACTAATTTGTTAGACTGCTTCCAGAATTTTATTTCACAATCCGTACGGTCGTACCAGCCATTGCCCACAATGCCATGTTCAACTGGCCACCTGCCCGTGATATAAGTAGATTGTACCGCTGTAGTTACTGCCGGCAGCATGGGCGCAATAGTTCGCAACTGCCGGCTGCCCGTATATTTTTTTAAGAATGGTGTGTGCACACCTATCAGGTTAGCCGATAATCCAACAATATCTATTACAATGGTTTTATGCATGATGAAAGAGGTTTCTGGTATGAGGTATCAGGTGTAAGCTATGGGCTATCAGCAGTGAGCTATCAGTTAAATACTACTAATGATGGGCCTGGTATTTCCTCTCTCACACTTCACCACGATAAACGTGAAACGACAAATCATTCACCACTCACCTCTCACGTTTCTCTTCTCGCCCCGATAAACGATAGACGTGAAACGACAAACCATCCACTATTCACTTCTCACCATTCACTATTCCCCCCAGCAATCCCTTCACCCATTGTACTTCCCTTATAATGGATTCGGTAAGCGGAAGTTTCTGTTCTTCGGGCAATACCTCCCAGGTATAGGTTTCTATTTCAAGATGTGAAGTAAAAGGTTGCTGACGATGAACAGACAGCACTTTTTCGATATCCTGTCTGGTAGACTGCAACAATCCATATCCTTCCACAAAAAGCGGCACATGAAAATGCGCACGCCATTCGGTTACGGAAGCATTATTGGCATCCTGCAACGCATCGGGCATGTCGGCATATCTTTTTAACTGCCCGTTTTGCTGCAAGGCTACTACCTGGTGCAGGTAAACAGGCTCATTAAAGCGTGCAAAAGCATCTACTACCCGGCTCCTTTCTTCCCTGTTAGCAGGCATTGCCGCTTTCAGCGCGGCACTGATCTGTATTTTCCCGGTTTTAATTCCAAGTTCCTCTAATTGCCCGATCATAGCGGCATGGTCTTCATAGCAAATAGCAAAATGGCATACATCATAGCAAAGCTGAATATGCTGTTTGATATGAAGCGCGGCGGCATCGTCATCGCATCCAAAAAGGTTTGCTATATAAGGTATCCCAATTGGCAGCAGGTATTGTGTATACCAGTTTGTAAATTCTTTCCCTTCTCCCAATAGTCCATCCGGTTCGGGTTCAATGTCAATATGTATTAATTTTCCGGTAGCTTGTTTTATCTGAATTAACTGGTCAACTACCTGCAGCAGATGCATGGTAGATTTTTCAAAAATACCGGGCAACTGTTCATTGGTATGCCAAAACCTGTAGGTTAAAGGAGAAGTGGAAATTCCACCGTCCATACCATCGGGTAACAGCACCGCTAATATCCGGGCCAGCCTGATCGTATATACCTCCCGCTCCGGAGTGGTCCAGTCAGGCGCATGCACTTTGTCTTTTACAACCGCCCGGTGGAAGCCCCCGTAAGGAAAGCCGTTCATGGTAAATACATAGCAGTTATTATCGCGCAGCCACTGCCGGAATATTTCTAAGTTCTTTTCTTTTATCAGTTCAATGCTTGCTTTGTTCGACAGGCGAAGCCCTATGCCGAAAGCCTTACCGGGCGATACCTGCTTTTTAACAGCAGGAATATGTTCCTGTAATTGCTTAAAATGATCTTCCCAGCTTTCGCCGGCATGTATATTACTGCAATAGGTAAGATATCCGTTTTGTGTTCGCATACTTATTTTTTTAACATGCTTTCAGCCATTGGCTGGCTTCCTGCAACAGCGCAGTATCCAGTTCATGTACCTCAACTCCCCTACCAATGGATTCGAGCAACATGATCGTTAATTGTCCGCCCAAATGTTCCCTGAATTCCTGCAACCCTTTTAATACCGGGCTTTCTTCATTTTGTATATCCATCAGGGGGTGAGTAACCGAAAAACCAAGCGCTTTTAATACCGCAACAATGGTTTTGGCATCTGCTTCTTCCAGCCTGCCCAACAAAAAAGAATAGGCGCTGTCGAGCGCAATGCCCATTGCCACTGCTTCGCCATGACGAATGGTAAAACCGGAAAGCTGTTCTACCTTATGGGCACTCCAGTGCCCGAAATCCAGCGGACGTGAAGAACCCATTTCAAAAGGATCGCCGCCTGCTATATGCTGCAGGTGCAATGCGGCACATCTTTTAACGAGGTACTGCATGGCTTCCATATTTCGCCCTGCCAAAAGCACGGCATTTGCTTTTAACCATTCAAAGAAGGCCTGGTCTTTAATGAGCGATACTTTCACGGCCTCCGACATCCCTGAACGCCACTCTTCGTTACTTAATGTGGTTAGAAAAAAATAATCGTTGAAAACAGCAACCGGGGGAACAAAGGTTCCCAGGAAATTTTTCTTTCCCTGGAAGTTGATACCGTTTTTTACGCCCACACCCGAATCGTTTTGTGAAAGCACGGTAGTGGGTACCCGGATATGCCTGATGCCCCGGTGCGACACGGCTGCCGCATAACCTGCCAGGTCGAGCACCGCACCGCCGCCAATGGCTACAAGATAGGAATGCCTGTCTATGCCATGCCTGTCCACTGCCCGTATTATTTCATAAAACGCCGCTTCGGTATTTTTTACCTGTTCCCCACCCGGAATAACCATAATGTTTTCTACCAGTGTATAACCGGGTATATGCGCAAAATAGGCTTTGATTTGTTCCTGCAGGCTGGGGTGATGCGCTACAACGCCGGCGTCAATCACAAACAATATTTTCTTCGGGATACCCGTTACCGTTTCCGTTAAAAAATCGCGGAAAAGAGCATTATCTGGTGAAAATAAATGATTAGTAAAAAAAACCCTGTACGCAAATCGTACGCTGAATGTTTGCTCTATGTAATCCATCTCAATGTTTGCTAAAATAGTACGGAAACAGGATATCAGGCCATTTCAAAGGGGTAAAAATACGTTATTAACAAATCATTGCCATCAGGTAACGGCAAATAGTTTCGCCAGCAACAGTGAAACCGGCAAAAGTAATAAGATCACCAGCGCAAAATAAATCATGCCAAACGCGGCAGCCCACGCGGCATTCATTACAATTAACGCAATTACACCCGCCTTTACGGCTTTACCCATTAACGCACCGGCAGGATTGCGGATCGCTCTTTGTAAAGGAGGAAAGATCATAGCGCTGAATAATACAACAAAAGCCATAGCATGCCATATATAATTATTGACAAAGCCGATGGTTAAAATACCGGCGATAACAACGGCGTACAGTAGTACAGCGCCATACAGCGTATTTTTTTTTCCGCCATGCACTTCTCCCCTGCTGATCATGGTAATGGCGGCTATATATATTACCGGCACGATGGCTATATAACCATACTGTGGTAAAACTGCCGGAAACATGCTTATCCCTAATAATAAATTCAGCCCGCGGCAAAAGCCCATGTTGAGCGGTCCCAGGAAGCTGTTATGCTTCATCCATTTGTCGTATACCACTGCACAAACAGCAATGGCTATAGCTATAAGCGCTGAGGAAGAAAACAAGCCGGTTGTATGTACGGCAGCCGCGGCGGCAATGCCCCCCAACAGCAACACAGTACCCCATAAAGCAGCGGCATTTTTTGAAATCAATCCGGTGGGAATGGGACGTTCCGGACGTTCCGCTTTATCTAATTCCGCATCAAACACATCATTTAAAACCACACCGCCGCCATACAATCCTATAGTGGATATGATCAGTAAAGCAATAGATTGCCAGGGATACGAAATGACATTATCACCCGCATAAGCTGCAATAGCGATGCCTGCAAGTATATCTGAAACTGCAGTAACGATATTTGCCGGCCGCATCAAACGTAAAAGCCCGATCAGCTTATCCATAAGGTTTGTACTATCGTATAATGATGGAATTTTTATCGGCGCGGGGTTGCTGTCCTCCCCTAAGGATGGTATTTCCGCTAAACTTCAGGCTTTGATCAATATTTTTTACACTGGTAAAATCCGCTTCATCAATTTGCCCGCTTTGCGCAAAAGCGGTGAGTGCGTTCCGATAGGTAACCATGTGTATGTCTTCATCACTGATCCCCATATTTTTCATAAGCGCAGCGGTTTTAGGCACTGCCAGCGGATCGCTGATGCCCCAGTCGGCTGCGGAATTGATCATGATGCGCGCTGTGCCATATTGTTTTACAATATCCACCATCCGTTCATTGCCCATTTTAGTAAACGGGTAAATGGTGAAGGCCGCCCAGAAGCCCCTGTCTAACACTTCTTTCATGGTTTCTTCATTGTTATGGTCTACTATAACCATGGCCGGATCAAGCCCGTGTTCCAGGGCAATATCCATACTGCGTGAAGTGCCTCTTTTTTTATCGCGGTGCGGTGTGTGTATCTGCACCGGAAGCCCGGCTTCTTTTGCCAGGTCAAGTTGCAGGCGGTAATACTTTTCTTCTGCAGGTGTTTGATCGTCAAAGCCAATTTCTCCCACACCCACTACGCCTTCCTTATAAATAAACAAGGGCAATATGTCCATCACCTGTTCAGCCAGTGCCTCATTATTGGCTTCGCGTGAATTTAAACCGATGGTACAATAGTGTTTAATGCCAAACTGTGAAGAACGGAAGCGCTCCCAGCCAATAAGGCTGCTGTAATAATCACGAAACGTATCTATGCCTGTACGGGGCTGCCCCAGCCAGAAGGCGGGCTCAATAATAGCCGTGATGCCTGCATCCGCCATTGCTTCATAATCATCCGTTGTACGGGAGGTCATATGAATATGGGGGTCAAAAAATTGCATTCCTTTTATATGTTCAAGGTAAGATTTGTCCTGCGCTCCCGGCTCAAGGTCTTTCTCTGTAATGTTATGACTGCAACACATAATTTTTCATTTTTTCTGCCAGCGCATTCCAGCTCAGTTGCCCGGATATAATGGCAGATTTAATATTCTGGTTTTTATTTAATAATTGCTGTGCGGGGGGATATTGACTATCACTGCAGGCCAGGGCAGCAGCTTCCCTGTCGAAATCGTGCTCCGAGGCAAACAGCCGTTCCATATCCTGTAAAATATCGGCGTTGATGAATTTACCGGTGCAGCGCCATATCTGCGGATTTACCGGGCGGTGGGCGGCCCATCTTTCATGCGCGTAATCGGATAACGTTTTAGCCAGATCAGCATTGGCACGCGCATCTATTCCAATGATCTGCTCTACCGGCTTTTCGGTAAAAAACGCTTTTAATATCAATTGATTCCATGCCGGTTCATTTAAGTATACAGCCGGGTAAGGATTGTTGCACATAATAGCTTCCAGCGCAGCGCCAATATTGCTGCGAATACCTTCGGCACAGCGTTTAACCCACCGTTCGGGATATGCCAGAACGGGCAACGCCGAATAGAGGGCAACCAACTCATTTACCTCGGCCGTTAAAAATAAATTTTCAACTGTTTGAACATATTTCTCTTCATCTGCATGATCCGCGTTTGCCAGCAGCCATACCCTGCACAAACGATCAATAGTCCATCCGCCAATGGTTAAGCCGGCGCCTGCTTCACGAATGTCCGCAGCCTGCTCATCTGTTAGCGGAATAGCCGCCTTACCCGTTTTGCGGGGAACCGAAACAAAAGCGATATTAAATGACTGGCTGTTATGTGCGGGCGCAACCTTTTCATTGAGCCAGTTCCAAACCCCGGGCGCTACATTTTGTCTTACTACTGCCGAAAACAATGTGTTTAAAACTTCAGCCTGATACTTCAACATAGTATACGCTTTAACCTGTTGCTTGCTATTCATTAATTTGTAAAGCTAAGTAAGTATTAATAAACTTAAATTGCATGTAAATTTACAAATAAGATACTTTACACCCTATTCAGCTTCTGTTATGCTTTTATCTGTATTAAATATCATTTTTTTTATTGCATTCGTATGGTTTGCCTGGGTAAATATGAACGACAAAGATGCATGGCTTTGGATTAGTATTTATATGATTGCGGCCGTTTTGTGCGGTTTGGCAGCTTTTAAATATTATTACCCGCTTATTTATATACCGGTTATGAGCTTTTATTTGCTGTACGCCATTATCCTTTTTTTCGTGAAGGATGGCGTATTAGACTGGATAACCAAATATAAGGCGCAGCATATAGCCGCCACCATGCAGGCCACCAAACCCTATATTGAAAAAACAAGAGAATTTTTTGGATTACTTATTATTACCGGCGCATTGCTGATTAATTTATGGATGAGCTACCAGGCACATTAAAGTTTAATTAATATTTTTCAATAAGAAATTATATATAAAGCACATGATCCGGCATACTGTAGCATTTACATTGAAGTACCCAAAAGATTCCCCGGAGGAAAAAGCATTTTTAGATGCCACTTTAACACTAAAAAATATACCCGGCGTACAACATTTTGAACGGCTGCTGCAAACCAGCAAAAAGAACAGGTTTGCTTTCGGCTTATCTATGGAATTTTCAGATCAAAAAGCCTATGAAGCGTATAATAATCACCCTGTACATACCGGATTTATTCAACAGTACTGGGTACCTGGCGTGGAAGATTTTTTAGAAACAGACTACGAGTTGTATGCTTAGCGTGCATATAATGTTAGAACAGGAGCTTTGTGCACGCGCTTTAAACCCATCTTCTCACTTTCTGCTTATACTGCAGGTATTCGTTACCGAAAGCGCTGCGCAGGTAACGCTCTTCTTTCCTGATCACATATAGCTGAATGGTCATTATGAGCAGGGGTATAACCATGAAGGTCCACCAGTTGCCCTTAAAAACGCCTGTACCGCAGTACAGCAGCAACAAACCCAGGTACATTGGGTTACGGGTAAAACGATAAATACCGGTAGTTTGCAGGGAACGGGCAGGCTTTACGGTTATTACCGTATTCTTCGACACAAAAAACTTCCATACCGCGGGCAATACCAGCAAAACCCCAGCAGCGATCAGTATCCAGCCTGCGGTTTTTGCTGCACGCCTATACAAAAATTCGCTGTTAAGCGGCAACCATTTTTGCAATACAACAGACAAAAAGAAAAATGCTACATAAATCAACGGCGGGGGTATATATACCCCGGGATGGTCTTTCCGTTTCATACATGTGTATTTATACGTAAATTTAATTATAATAAAGTATAACATTTCATACGCATATTGCGGGAAGATCATTACCCGTATTCAATCCTACAACCATTGCCTGACCGGCTTCCTGAATAATTTGTCGCATGCCACCCCTTAAATTGCCGTAAACATACCTGCCACAGGTCAGCTAATGATTTTAGATTTGTACAAGCTTCAGGCACAGGAGATGCCGCGAAAAGGCAAGTCCGGAATAAAAAAAATCCGAACTATTTAAAAATAAATAAAAAGCGAAATGGAAACAAAAACAGTTAGCAGCCGGATGTTTTCTATTGTTGTGTTGTATGATATGCAAACAACTTTTTTTGAGAATGCTACAGAAGGTATTGCCGATGAAGACAGGCATAAGCGGCTGAACACAAAAGCCAATCATATAGCATGGCTTACCGGGAGCCTGGTTGAACAGCGTTATGAAATAGCGAACCTGTTTGGCGCCGGTCTTGAACAATCGGCGCATGAGCTTTTTAAAGACAATAAGGGCATACAGGATGATATTACTTACCCATCGCTCGCCGTATTTAAAAAAGACTGGGAAAACATTACGCCTGTTTTAAGGGATATATTGATGAAAGTGGATGATGAAAAACTGGACACATTATTTGAGATGATGCCGGGTATGAAAATGACGCACTATGATCTCATTGCCTTCTGCACCTATCGCGAAGCCAATTGTATAGGGCAGATTGCGCTGTGGCGGAGACTTTTGGGTTACCCGGCAATGAAGTATAATTAAGTATGGAATATATGATTTACCGTATAGATAACCAAAGCAAACCCCTATGTCAACCAAAATATTCGTGAATTTACCTGTTAAAGACCTCAACCGGTCTAAACGCTTTTTTACGCAACTGGGGTTCAGCTTTAATACGCATTTTACCAACGACCGGGGGGCATGCATGATCGTGAGTGAGGACATATTTGTAATGTTGCTGGCAGAGAAATTCTTTAAAACATTTACCAAAAAACAGGTTGCCGATGCCACCAAAAGCACAGAAACCATCCTGGCATTATCGGCCAACAGCAGGGAAGAAGTAGATGAACTGGTGAGCAGGGCGCTGAAAGCAGGTGCAACCATACCCAACGAAAAGCAGGACCAGGGATGGATGTACGGGCACGGCTTCCAGGATTTAGACGGGCACCTCTGGGAAACCATTTATATGGATCCTAATGCTATAGGGCACGGCTAACATTTAATTTTATCGGAGCAATAATGTTAGGGGCTTTTACAGGTAACCCAATGGGGAAATCCCTGTTCCTATCATCGCTATCGCCACTATGTTGATCTCCTGTTTTTTTCCGGAAGAAAATGGAAGGGCTAAATACCGGTCAGCATGTTAAAGTACCGGGCTGATCATAATAAACAATCAATGTGTTGATGAGCCTATGCCGTTAATATCTCTTTACTGTATTTATTTTTATATTCAACAGGCGATAGGCCGGTAACCTTCCGGAATGTAGTTCTGAATGCTTTCACATCGTTGTACCCCACTTCGTACATCACTTCATTAATATTCTTACGCCCGGTTTCCAGGTCTTTTTTAGCCGCTTCTATCTTTACTCTTTGTATATACTCCGTAACCGTATTGCTGGTGGCTTTTTTAAACCTGCGCTCCAGGCTTCTGCGGCCAAGGGCGAACATGGAGGCTAACTGGTCTACGGTTATTTTTTCTTCAAAATTTTGTTCAATAAATTCCTGCGCTTTCCTTACCGGTTCATCCTGGTGTGCTTTTTGTCCCTGAAAAATGATAAAAGGCGACTGGCTGTAACGATCTATATCAATCATAAATGCTTTGGCAACGAGTATGGCCACATCGCGCCCTGCATATCTTTCTATGAGATATACCAGCAGGTTTAAAAAAGAATAAGCGCCGCCACTGGTATAAATGCCATCGGCTACCGTCATAATTTTATCATCTACCAGGTGCACATCGGGAAACATGTTCCGGAACTGATTGGCCAATTGCCAGTGCGTGGCGCATTGTTTGCCGTTTAACAAACCGGTAGCTGCAAGGAAAAATGCGCCTATACAAAAGCTGGCAAGCTCAGCGCCCTGCCTGTGCTGCTGTATGATCCAGGGAATAAAGGCTTTATTGAGCTCCATCGCTTTTTCCAGGTCGCCATGCATAGCCGGAATAATAATGAGGTCTGTTTGGGTTACATCTCCAATCAAACAATCCGGACATATGGTGTATAAGCCGTTACGCTGAACTGTTTCCTTAGAAAGACCTACCAGCCTGATGGTAAACAGGGGGTCCCGGCCCATAGCAGTAAGAAAGCCGTTCGCTTCGGAAAGTACCTGGTGCGTGCCATCAATATTAGGCAGGCTGCTGTGGCCTAACGGAACCAGTATGGATATATGTTTCATACCCTAAAAATAAAACATTCTTTTGTCGTAATCAACCCTTCAAATTGCCGTATTTACCCCCGCATTTGTTTCCCCGGGGAGAGTAGGTTTGTAGTGTTCATCTTTTAAGAAATAATTTTATAAGATAAATGATAGAAGTGTTTAAAACCAATGTTCACAACCGGCGCGATGCCCATATGCTGATTGAACAGATAGAACGGTCTTTTTCCAATTACCAGGCTAATTTCGACCTGCAGGATTGCGATCGTATCCTTCGGGTAAAATGCACCTCAGGTACCATACAAGCTGCATTGATCATTGATCTTTTAAAGGCTGCCGGCTTTGATGCCGGGGTGCTGCCCGATCATATCCCCGTTACCGGTCAGCATCCTGTACCCTCCCTTCATGCAGGTAGTTATTAAGCAGGTTTGTTATGGATCCGATTTAATATCAATACGCCCGAAACAATCATCGGAAGGCACGTCCTCAAAATGATATGTTGTTTCACCGTCTTTACCGGTGCTTTGGGAATGACGTTTCCAGGTTTCTCCTTTTTTACACAAGAGGTAGTTTGCCCTTAGTTGCCCGGGATGCAGGATTTCATCATCCGTGTTATAGCGCATGGCGCAATCAATAACACCCAGGTAAACCCCCACCGCATCGTCGCTGGCATGATGCCGGATACCGATAGCATGACCTACTTCATGTATTACAGTTGAAGTGATCACTTTTGTAAAAACCTGTTGCAGCAAGTCCTGGCTTTTGTTTCCCGCAATGCTACGCACAATCCGGTCTATTTCGGCAGTTGCTATTTTAACGATGTAAATATGCTTTAAGGGCTGCTCCAATGAGTTGTAATAATCATAGCCCGCCAATTCATCGCTCCGCTTCACGAATCTTGCTACCTGTCCCTCTTTGCTTTCACCGTCCGGTACGGCATATCCGTCGTTGGCAACCCCAAGGGTTCCGTCTCCGCCCGAGGTCCACTTTCTTACGTTCAGCGCATATTGCCTTGCATACCGGTGTGCTTCACTATTGAAGTTCACCCACCGGTTGTCAGCATTTTTTGCCTCTCCCGTATACTTCATCATGGATGGATCAATATAATGCAGTTCCAGCCGGGCGGGGTTATAAGGTGCATAATAGGTTTTTACCAGCCCGTCGGGGTCATAAACAAACAGGTCTTTTTTTACAGGAGACGTACGTATATGATTACCGGCAAGCGTTCTGAACCCCCTGTATTCTTCATACAACGTGTATCCGTCGCCGTTACGTCGCTGATTAGCCGGCTGGCTATCCTCATCCCATAACGGGCCTAAGTTCTTCTCAAAAATTCCCGTTTCCTTCTCCCAGGCGTCTGCCACCAGGTTGCCGTTTCCGTCCATTGGAATGCTAAGATATTGTATGCTTTCATCGCCTTCCGGGTAAGCAACCACCTGCTGGCCGTTGCTGAGTTTGGCGGTAATTTTAAGTTTTCCGTAGGCGCCCCAGTCGTGCGCGCTTATATGCACCATGCTTTCCTCCAGCCCCTCTTTGCTTTCGGCCGACTGTCCATCGGCAGACACAGTGAGCAAGGGGTTCATTTCGGGGTTGATCTTCAGGTCGAAGTCTGCTGTTCCGTTGAGCGGGTAATTGGTGCATATCCCTTTTTCTTTAGACACATCCAGCAATTCGAATCTGAAAGTGGCTGTGTGGGCAGCTTTTTCATCTGGATTGTCTTTTTTTCGGATCCTCACAGGCACGAGCAATCCGTTACCCGGCGTCTTTTCATCGGTTCCGGCTTCAGGCAACCAGGTATTGAACGATTCCGGCAAAGCCATTACCGCCTCCGTTAACGACCTTTTCCCCTGGAGCCTGATGGAAATTTTAGTAGTGGCAGACTCTTCCGTATAGCCCCTGCTGTCATCATCAACACTGCTGTCGTATATCCTGGAATAACGGATTGCCGTGCTGGTAAAGGTCTGTGGCGTTGAGGGATCCTTAATGAGGGCTTCCATGCCGGCCTTGGACGTATGGGGGTTTTGGTAGCGAAAGACATTCCTGCCATCCACTTCGGTCTTCTTATATTTCAACTCCTGCGGAATGTTGCTCGACTGCCAGGGAAGGCTGATGTGAGGAGGATCCTGCTCATCGGTCCATTGCTCAAACGAACACTCGTAATTGCTGGTTTTACCGGATATATTATTCTTATGGGTGAAGCCGCCGCCCTTGAAATTGATATGGCTGAACGTATAAAGGTATAGCCCTCCTCCTGCAGCCGGCGTATCATTGAGAAAAGCCTCCTCGTTGTCTGCCTTCCGCCAGCCGGTGTTGGCAGCAATTCGCGCGGCATTTTCCGCTGCGATCTCCGCGGGGGTACGTGGAAGAGACAACACGATATAGGCAGAAACATCAAAATTGGTCAGGTTTCCTTTGGCGCCCGATTTTCTGGTCAGGATCAGTTCGTTGTTGCAAACCCTCCATGTTTGAGAGGATATGCTGGCCCGAACCGGCGGGGGCGGCAGTTGGCCGCCGTTGGCATCATGGCGGAACTCCCGGACAAGTATAGTATTTTTATGCCATTCCGTAGCCTGCGCCAGTTTGGCGGGGTCTTTGGACAAATGATGGTAGTTAGCAGACAGTAGCCGGTGCAGGGTTGATGTTGAATACGTTATCTGGTCTTCGTGCCTTTCAACCACATCCCCCTGGTCATCTACCCGTACCGACCTGGATGTTACCTCAACAGTTATTTCTCCTTCTACTATTTCCCCGCGGTTGTCTAACATCCCGGGCGATACCTGTGCGAAAGCTACCTTTCCTGCCAGTGTAAAAAAGAGCAGTAACATAAAACAGAAAGCTGCCGCCTTTTTCCCTGCAGGCTTACCGGGTATTCTGTTGAAAAGCCTGATAAATGAAGTCATCATTGCTTCACAAATTCTACGCGACGGTTTTTGCCCTTGTTCTCGGCAGAACTGTTGTCAACTATGGGTTTGGACGGGCCATAACCTTTGGTGCTTAACCGGCCGGCATCTATGCCCATGCCAACCATTTGCTTTTTTACGGCGTCTGCGCGTTCCTGTGAGAGCACATTGTTCCGTTCCGCTGTTCCATCGCTGTCGGTATGACCGCCTATTTCAAATTTGAGACCGGCATTTTCTTTCATCATTTTCACAAATTCGTTGATAGTACCCATGGATTCGGGTTTCAGGATTGCTTTACTCACATCAAACCGGATACCGTAAGCGATGAATTTACCTTCCGTCATCACTTTATTGTAGGAATCGGCGCCACCTGCCGCCAAACGGAAATTTTTAAACAAAACCTGGTTTTCACCATTGTTAACCTCAATCTCCACCATATTGACACTGCCCGGACGCACCTGGTTGATTACGGCAAGCCGGTGCTGGTCTATATACAGCTTACCAATGTTTTTATTGAAATAAATGGCAATATGCCGCCAGTTGTTCTGATCAGGATTAACGGCTGTTGATGGGAAAGGCCCGTGATGAGTTCCCGCCGCAGAGCCGCTTTCCTTATACGCTTCAAAACCGTAATTAGGATTTTCTCCCGAAATAGCTTCCAGTCTGATAAAGACCGGAGCCGTGGCATCCCCACTGCCGGCCCTTTCGCTTGCGCGGAAATAGATCCGGATCTCCGACACATCTGTACTGGTGCCTATGCCACCGTTCGACAGCACATCAAATTCTAAGGTAAACTGTTCGGGCAGGTAGGCATCTTCTTTCATATAGGGCATCATATACGGCGTAGCCCCGGCTGGAGCTACCAATACTTTTTCGCCTTTATAGGTTTGTATTTCCGCATTACCGGAGTTGAGCAGCATACGTCCGGGTATTTCTGAGTCGGTTTCGCCTGCCATATCGTAAAAATAAATGAGCTTGTCGCCCGGCACAAAATCGTAGTTGGAGTATGATGTTAAAGATCCTGTATCGGATTTTGTATGTACAGCAACAGCCGCGTTCGCTCGATCGTTTTCGTTGCCGGCGCCCGATTTCTTTTTATCATTCTTTTCGTCTTTTTCCCTGCTCTTCACAGCTTCCGCAGTGTCATCCATTGTCTTTTCTGTAGCTTCGGCAGTCTTGTCCAGTACTTTATTTTCTGCGGTTTCTGCTGCTTTTTTTTTGATTTTATTCAAAAGCTGCGCTTCGGCATCCTGGCTGATGAACAGCACAAAAGTAATTAAGGATAGTAAGCAGGAATGTTTTTTCATTGTATTTCACGGGGTTTATGATGTATTTCATTACATAGTTCCCCGCCAAGATAAACAGGAATAAACTCCTTTGATTGGAAAAAAGTCTCAATTTTATATTTCGCCGGCAGGCTTTCCCGAAAACATTTTCACAATGTTCAGGTTGCGGTTAAAAAAGTAGCCCGGGGTTTCGCCAACGATGGCTTTGAAGTCATTTATAAAATGAGATTGGTCAAAATAGTTGCCGTCAAAAATCAATTCCTGATAGTCCATGGCATTTTCGTCCCTTATTTTCGTCCACAGGTAATTCAACCGCACTACGCGGGCCAGTGTTTTGGGGCTTACTCCTGTACGTTTTATGAATTTTCGTAGTAAAGTGCTTTTGCTCGCAAAACATTCCTGCATAATTTCTTTCAGGGGATGCGTAATGCTCTTTTCAAGTATCTTCCCGTAAAGCATATCTACAGCATCGGGGCAATAAGGCGTTTGTTGCACTGAATTTATAAACCCGGAAAAGTAAGCGATTCGCTCATTCGTGGTATTGAGATGTGCCATTGCTTTCCAAACCGGGAAAAAGATATGTTGGGGGAGATTGATGCTTCGTTTTGGAACAGGCGACATATCCAATTCAAATAACCGTGAGAAAACAGTCGCTTTGCAGGTTATCGCCAATGTGTCCATATTGCCCCCGAATTGCAACATGATAGCCCTGGGAATAATAGGTGCTACAAAAAAAGGCTCTAATTGCAAGGAAGCTTCTCCGGAAATAAAAGGACAGTCTTTAAAATGAAAAATTATGGAAATATCAGCACGGGGAATGAATTTATCTGCCAGAGACGAGCCGCTAAACCGGTATGCTTCAAATTGCCGGACAAGCCATTCATTGTTTTTATCACTATCAAAAAGTTCAATATCCAACATACAGTATAACTTTCACGGGGTATTAGGGAATAGAATCATTAATACTTATGATCACCATGCCTCACACCTTATACCCTACACCTCATCCCTCATCAAAAGCTGATGCCCAGGCTAACATACGAAGTTACTTTCCTTAACTGGTCGCTGTACATGGCGCTCACCTCAAGAGGACCTAACGCGAAATTATAACCGAAAGTAAGCGCATATCCCGAAAAAAAGTCGGGGTTGTTAAAAAACACGCTCCTGCTCACCAAATTGGTAAACAGCACATTGGCGCGCCCGGTAAGATAGGTATTGGATAAAAACTCGTATCGTAATCCCCCCATAAAAGCCGCAGCGGAGGAGGCATAGGTTGTGGCTTCAGGCAATCCCGCAAAAACAATCTGGTTATGGTATAGCGGTATCATGCCCCCAATAGAAAATTCGTTCATCACATTATTGCTGTAATTCAGGTTAATACCCGATTGTATGGAAGTTAATAATGTCATTTTACTGGACACCGGGCTGTAGCTTTCCATATACAACAAAGCCCTGTGGTAAGGGTGCGTAGCAATCGGATATTCATCGGCAGCAGTGGGCTGACCGTTTCTAAGAATAGAAATATTTTCATGCTGCTTTAATACCCGCCCAATTTCCAGGTCGAGTTTCATTCCACGCGTAGGAAAAACCGGTTTATTCAATACATTATATTTCAAAAAGGTAAATACAGTAGGAAAGCTATTGCTTCCGTCGAGCTCCAGCGTGCCGGAAATAACAGGTTTATAATCGAAAAACTCCATCCTAAAGCCCAGTCCGGTTGCCAGTTTCCTGTTGGAGGAAAAAGTTGTTGTAGCGTAGAGCTTTGAGTATTGCCGTTTATACAAGCCCGTTTCGCGGTAAGCATTTTCCATTTTATACATATCATAGGCGTTAACGTTAAACCTGTCATATTGGGCCCCCATGGAAAAAGAGAAATTCTTATGTCGTCCTATATACTGCAGGTGCTCGGCCCTGGCGCGAAAATTATCGCCGATATTTACTGTTACCAGGCTCCGGGAATTGGTGGTAATGAAGTTGCGACTGGTGAAATTAACGATAGCGCTGATACCGCTGAATTTATCATAGTGCAAACCCAGCTTGGCAAAGGTGAGGGGGTTCTCCACCACATCAAAAACGATTTTATAGCTGCCATCGGGTTGTTCGTGCAGGGAATACAATATACGGTTATAATACCTGGTGCCAAATGCATGGCGGATCATCTCCGAGATATCTTTCGCCGAATACCACCTGTCTGTAAACAGATCAAGTGTATTGATAAAAAACTCAATTGTGGTATTCTTCAATCCGCTTAATTCAAAGGAGGTTATTTTAACTTTCTGCATTTCGGGCAACCTGTTTCGCCTAAGCAGGGTGGTGCCATATATTGCATTTAAAGAATCGGCAAGCCACTTCAGCCGGGGGTACAGCTCCTTACCTTTTTTGATTCCTGCTTCCAGGATATCCTCCGACTGCCCGAAGCTGCCCATATTATACTTCTCCAGGGGATGGTTTACATAAATATCACAAAGCGGAACTTCATTGCGCTGGTCTTCCGCTTCCCTGAAAAAAGCTACCTGCAAAAGCACCTGTATCACATTGCGCACCTTATCGGATGCAAGCAGCCCGGTGGAAACATTACTTCCTATTACAATATCGGCGCCCATTTTTTTTACATCCTGAACAGGGAAGTTGCGCACGATGCCCCCGTCTACCAGGTGCTTGTCGCCTGCCTTTACGGCGGTAAAAAAAGAGGGTATAGCCATGCTGGAGCGCACCGATGAAACAATCTCACCATTTTCCATTACTACCGCTTCACCACTTCCCACATCGGTGGCAATGCATTTAAAAGGAATGCTAAACTGGGAAAAGTCTTTGATATGACTTACCGGGAAAAACAACTCCGAGAACTTCAGCCATAATTCCTGTCCTTCCAATATGCCGGTAGGCAGGGTAAACCGGTGATTTACCCAGGGCAGCTCTACCACGTATTTGGCATACTCTTCCTTTTCGTCCATGAATACACTGCGAAGGGAAGACTGGTTACTCAATAAAAGCTCCCAGTCAATGGTTCTTGCAATTTTTTCTATGGTATCGGCCGAATAACCAATGGCATATAAGCTGCCAATTACACTGCCCATGCTTGTACCGGTAATATAATCAATATTGAGCCCTGCAGAATCTATCGCTTTCAATATGCCGATATGAGCCAGCCCCTTGGCCCCGCCACCACTTAAGGTCAATCCTATTGTAGGCCGGCTTGGCGGTTGCTGGGCCTGCACCTGATCAAAAAACAAAAAAAGTATGATTGCTATACAGAGGAGTCTCATGGTTTTAAAAACTGCTTTTCACACAGACAAAAAATATTCCACTTTCGTTGCCGGGATAATATATTAAAAAGAAATCCCTTCATTGCCGTGGTATATGGTTAACAGCAGCATGTTCTTCTCAAATATACCAACATATAGTCTATTTAAGCATAATACCCCTGCATTTGATTTGTGGGGCTTTGTGTGCTTCTCCCGGCCGCACTAACCTCCTTTTACTACATTTGCATAAATTAAAAACCGCATTGAAGCATTTAAGAGCCGTTAATAAATATTTCAGGAAGTACAGGTGGCGTTTTTTACTGGGTATCCTTTTCGTAATTGTTTCCAACTATTTTGGTATCCTGGCGCCCCAGGTAACGGGTTATGTAATGGATAAGGTGCAAATTAAAATAAGCCAGCTCAATGAGGAACAACAGGTATATACAAAAGCTTTTTCAAAAGAGTACGATCCCCTTGTTAAGGCTTTCATCAACCAGGTAGAACAAAAAATACAGGCCCACGATTTTACCTGGCTGGTGATGGTATGCGGTATTACTTTGCTGGTGCTGGCCTTATTAAGAGGCATTTTTATGTTCTTTATGCGGCAAACTATTATTGTAATGAGCCGCCTCATAGAATACGATCAGAAGAACGAAGTATACCAGCATTACCAGGAACTGGATACTGCTTTTTACAAAACACGCAGCACCGGCGATTTAATGAGCCGCATGGCCGAAGATGTAAGCCGTGTAAGAATGTATACCGGCCCGGCCATGATGTATTTTATCAACCTTGTAGCGCTCATCGGCCTCAGCCTTTTTTATATGTTTCAAAAAAACTGGGAGCTCACGCTTTATGTGCTGGCGCCGCTGCCAATCCTGGCTATAACCATTTACATCGTTAACACCATCATTCATAAAAGAAGTGAAAACATACAGGCGCAGCTCAGCACCCTTACCACTAATGCCCAGGAATCTTATTCAGGCATAAGGGTTATCAAATCATTTGTGCAGGAAAGTACCATGGAACATTTTTTTGAGCGGAACAGTGAAGCCTACAAAAAAAGCGCCGTTAACTTAGCGAAGATCGAAGCCATTTATTTTCCTTCCATAAGCCTGCTGATCGGCTTAAGTACCCTGCTTACCATTATGATAGGCGGCTTATACCACATCCGAAACCCAGATGATATTACCATTGGAACCATCGCCGAATTTGTAGTGTATATTAATATGCTCACTTTCCCGGTAAGCTCTATTGGCTGGGTGGCCAGTATGATACAAAGAGCATCCGCCTCGCAAAAAAGACTCAATGAGTTTTTAGATACCGTTCCTGATATTCAGAACGTTGCGGCTCCTTTACCCGTTCACCTGCAGGGACACATCCGCTTTGAATGTGTAGACTTTACTTACCCGCACACCGGCATCCGGGCATTGAAAGATTTTTCATTAGATATACCCAAAGGCAGTAAGATAGCCGTTATTGGCAAAACAGGCAGCGGTAAATCAACCATAGCACAGTTGCTGCTGCGAATGTATGACCCTACTCACGGTAGAATCCTGATAGATGGAACCGATATCCGCCAAATGGATGTACGTGAAATGAGAGCACAGATCAGCTATGTGCCGCAGGACGTTTTTTTGTTCAGCGATAGTATAGCCGGCAATATAGGCTTCGGACTGGATAAGGCTACAGAAGAAATGATCCGCAAGGCGGCGCGGGGGGCAAGCGTGGAAAAAGAGATCGGCCGGTTCCCGCAGGGCTTTCAAACCATGGTGGGCGAACGGGGCGTTACCCTAAGCGGGGGGCAAAAGCAACGGATATCTATTGCCCGTGCCATGATAAAAGACCCTGAGATTGTGGTGTTCGACGATTGCCTGAGCGCCGTGGACGCCAGAACGGAAAAGGAAATTATTGGCAACCTGTATGCCTTTTTAAAAGACAAGACCGCCATCATCATTACACATCGTATTTTCAGCCTTTTTTCATTCAACAGTATAATAGTGATGGACAACGGCAGGATAATGGAAAAAGGAACACACGATGAATTACTGACGCTCAACGGACACTATACCGAAATGTACCGCCAGCAGCAGGAACAGGAGCAAAAGGAAGTATAAAGAACGGCGGTAAATTGCCAATATAAGAGTTGGGTTAAAATTTTGTCAATTCAAAAACAATTTTATCTTTGTCCCTCTTAAAACAAGGAAAAAGTTAAAACCTTTAAAAATTTATTACTGTGGCGTACGACAACAATGACAAAAGGATGGAGAGTGTGTACAGCAA
>CALMQS010000037.1 GCA_937871285.1 uncultured Sphingobacteriales bacterium
GCCTTTTTCTTTCCATGCTTTTTTTTGTTCCGGGGTCATTTTAGAAAACCGGTAATAACCATAAGCTGCCGCTGCTGCAATAAGCAGTCCTAATCCTTTCTTTTGCATAATCTGTAATTTTATTTTATTAGTAAATCGGTTTATTAACAGTAATAAAATATCGTGCCGTAATGCACTTTGTTGTAGCGTGTGGCAAAGCTGGCGTTTGAAGAGGCGTGTATTGCGTATTTTTTTCCACAATTTAACAGGGTGTTTGTATTTCACTGGTTTTTTATGGACTGTCAAAACCTAAACATATATTGCAAGAGGTAAAGATTTTCTTCGCTCAAAACAAAAACATTTGGTACAGCAGATTGTTCACTATGGCTTTCATTTTATAGTCCCGCTATTCATTGCCCTGTTACTGTACCGGCAACACTGGCTGAGGGCTTATGGTATTTTGTTACTGACGATGATGGTAGATATTGATCATTTGCTGGCTACGCCTGTATATGAAGCATGCAGGTGCAGTATTGGTTTTCATTTGCTGCATAGCTACCCGGCCATTGGTGTTTATGTTCTACTGTTATTTTTTAAGCCCGCCAGGTTAGTGGCTATTGGCCTGGTGTGGCATATGGCTACAGATTATATTGATTGTCTTTTGCAGGCGGTATGTTGTAAATGATAATTACGGTTATCGCCGGAGGCGATATTACGATGGTATATCACAAAGCCTGCGCTTCTTTAATACGCCACGAATGCACGAATAAATGTATCAAAATACATTGAATATTCGTGTATTAGTGGCTACTTTAAGTGGTATTAGTAAATCCGCCCGCTTGCAGTCCGTTGGAATTTGTGGTAAAAAATACCTCATTTGCTGATAAGCATGACAGTGGTATAAAAAATGACACAGGAAAAATGGCTGAAGGGCAGACATTTTTAAAATTATTGCTCCGGAAGTTTTGTTATTCTACGCTTCTTTCTTAACTTTTAGTCATGTTGCTACCTGTGGTTCCTATATGGAAACAAGCACCGTTCATACGACTGCTCATCCCGCTGGTATTGGGGATAATGCTGCAATGGTACCTTCCGCTTTCTGTAAAAGGCACCTGTATTATTGCCTGCATCGCCCTGGTGCTTTTCCTGCTTGCCCAATGTTTACACGGTTATCTTTTATTCCTGCACAAATGGATATATGGCTTTGCTCTTATGATGATGATCCTGCTGTTTGGAATAACCATCACACATTTTAAAAATATTACCCACCTGCAAAGCTGGTTCGGACATTTGTATAACGACAGCACGGTTGTGGTTGCTGTTTTATCGGAACCTTTAATTGAAAAGAATAAATCCTACAAAGCCAATGCTATGGTGCATGCGCTTATACGCAATGATAGCGTCATTCAAACCAAAGGCAGCATCATTATTTATTTTAAAAAAGACAGCAGTCTTTTGTCGCAATTAGATCATGGTTCAACCATTGTTTTTAAAAAAAGATTGCAGGCTATTCAAAACTCCGGTAATCCCGGGGCATTCGATTATAAGCGGTATTGTCTTTTCCAGGGCATCACACACCAGGTATATCTTGCTGAAAATGAATTTTCGGTAAACCCTGCGCAAACCCGTTCTGCATATACCCGCTGGCTGCAGCAATCACGTAAGGGATTGTTAGCAATATTGAAAAAGTATATTCCGGGCAAACGGGAAGCCGGTGTGGCAGAAGCATTGCTCATCGGCTACCGCGATGACCTGGAGCGCGACCTGGTACAGGCTTATGCCAATACCGGTGTAATACATGTTATCGCCATATCGGGCATGCACCTGGCCATGATCTATGGACTGCTGATCGTGTTACTGAAACCGCTGCAACGTAATGCAAAAACAAAATGGGTAAGCGGACTGATCATACTATCGGTATTATGGCTGTTCACTTTACTTTCAGGAGCGGGGCCTTCCATCTTAAGAAGCGCTGTTATGTTTTCCTTTATTATAGCCGGAGAAAGCATGCGCAGAAAAATATCAGTATATCACACGTTGAGCGCATCAGCATTTTTCCTCTTATGCCGGAATCCTTTTTTTCTTTGGGATGTGGGTTTCCAGTTGTCGTATGCAGCCGTATTAAGTATCGTTATTTTTTTACGTCCTGTTACCAACTGGTTGTATTGTAAGCATAACCTCATCAATCATGTATGGAAGCTCATTGCCGTTACGCTTGCGGCACAAATACTTACTACGCCATTAAGCATTTATCATTTTCACCAGGTACCTAACCTGTTCCTTGTCAGCAACCTGGTTATTGTTCCGCTCTCCGGCTTTATATTATATGGTGAGATATTGCTTTGCCTACTGTCGTTGTTTCCTGCCGCTGCATTGCTTGCAGGGAAAATACTTTCCGCCATGCTGCGGCTGATGAACAATTTTATAGCTTTTATCAATGATGTTCCTTTTGCCGTTAGTGATAATATTTCCATCTCCATTCTTCAGGCCGGCCTGCTGTACGCTTTTATTATTGCCTTTGCAGTATGGCTAATGAAGCAAAAAAAGCAAATGCTGCCCTATGCCCTGGTGGCGCTGCTGGCCTTTGCGCTTTGCCGTGTGATAGACATTGGCATTAAGCAAAAGCAAAGCAAAATTATTGTATACAATATACCCCGGTTCACTGCTGTTGATTTTATAAGCGGTAGCAGCTATCATTTTACAGGAGATGAGGCTTTGGCAACCGACCCCTTCCTGTATAATTTTCATTTACGCCCTTCACGGCTCATGTACCGCGCAAAACCTGCCGTTAGCCTGAGCAGTTTCCGGCCGGCATCGCCTTTCTTCTATTTTAAAAAGCGGCGTATTCTTTTGCTTGACTCCCTCCCGATCTTATCGCCGCCCGTTGAACCGGTAGATGTGGATATCATTATTCTTTCTAAAAACGCCAATGTGGGTATAGGCCGGCTGCAGCGTTTATTCCGCTGCCGGCAGTATGTTTTTGACGCTTCAAGCCCAGCGTGGAAAATCCGTGAATGGAAAAATGACTGCGATAGTTTACATTTGCGCCGCCATTCCGTGCAGGAAGA
>CALMQS010000038.1 GCA_937871285.1 uncultured Sphingobacteriales bacterium
TCAGCTTTACCCAAATGACATTGGAGGAAAAAGCGGCTTTTTACGACAGGCAGGTAAGACTCAGGCATATACGATATGGTTTGTATTGTGATGTGGCCAACTTAGAGAACGGCGATCTTTCCTCCGTAACATTAAGGCCACGCGACAGCGACAATCTCTGGACTGCCATGTACCTCGGCAGCCAGTTGTTCAGGTACCTCGTTACGCATGAAGCGGAGGCTAAGCAAAATTGCATCGAATCTTTTGAGGCGATGGAAAGACTGTACACGATACATTCCATCCCCGGTTTTTTTGCCCGATCCTTTGAACGGCGGGGTATCATGTCTTTTAAAAATGAGCACCGCCCATACCTGCAGCACTACTGGTACCCCGGTTACCAGAACACCATTAGCTGGCGACATGCCGCTGATGCGGAGTGGGACTGGAAAGGTGCGGCCAGCAGTGATCAAACCGTTGGACAAATGTTTGCACTCACCCTGCTTGCCCAATACATGGATGATGAAGGAATAAGAAAAAGAGCCATACAATTAATGGATGGGCTGATGTCGCATATTATTGACCATAAGCTCCGGCTGGTTGATTATGATGGCAGGGCTACACTATGGGGGATCTGGCACCCGGAATATGTAAACCGTTTCCCGGAAATGGTGGGCGACAGAAAGTTATATTCTTCCAATATTGTAGCTTTTCTGCAAACCGCATGGCATTTTACGGGGAAAGAAAAATATAAACAGGTTGCGGAGGATTTGCTGTACCAGCACGGTTATCTCCAAAATTTAACGCGCCCCTTTGCTGCTATTGGAAAGGCCCCGCCTGAAGCGGACGCATGGAGCCAAGCCCTGTCGGGAGAATGGAACCATTCGGATGATGAAATGTACTTCCTGGCTTACTGGGGTTTGTATCCTTATGCACTGAACGACTCGCTGAAAGAACAATACCGAAACGCCATACGGGATCACTACGAAATAAAAAAAACCGACAGGAATGCCCTCTGGAATTTTTGCTACGCCCTTACAGGCGCCGGCGATTTTAATTTGAAGGAAAGCGTCTGGCATTTAAAAGAAATGCCGTTAGATATGATTGAATGGACGATGCACAACAGCTATCGCGCAGACATTACTTATATAGAAGAAAACTTCAGGGGTCAAACCACTACCGAAGTGCTGCCTCCCGATGAACGGCCGGAACAGAAACACAACCGGAATCTTTTTACATTAGACGCGCAAAATAAAGGGCATAGCGAACAGGGCGCCGGCGATACTTACTTATTGCCTTACTGGATGGGCCGCTACCTGGGCGTGATCAGTGCACCGGATAAGCCGTAAAAGAACGAAGGGGAAGGAGCCTAACGTTCACCCATAACCGTTTTAATAAAACTTTATATATTCTTTTATACCACCGGCACAATTTTCGCGTTTTCCTCACTCCCCGTTCAGTTGTTAAGCAATTGAATGATTTTTAAGTATTAAACCCGAATGATGTTTGTATGAGCCGCCTGGTCCGGAATATATGCCTTTTGCTTTTGCCTGGTGCGTTTTGCCTGTTGGCCGGCACTTCCGGATTAAGCCAGACAAGCCCGGCTACGCTGCATTTCAGGTCATTTGAGGCGGGTATCTTTAATAAAAACGCTATTCAGTTAAAATGGGTAATAGCAGGTGAAACATCAGACAGCATTCATTTTATCGTGGAACGCTCTGCCGACGGCATCCTTTTTCAGCCGCTGTATAAAACCATGGTTTTGCCGGAGCCCGGCACTGCCCATTACCAGTATACAGACCACTTTGCTTTAACAGACAGCGCTTTTTACCGGGTAGCGGGATTCAGTGAAAAAGGGGTGGGACCTGTTTCGGAGGTTCGTAAAATTCAATTCCCCGGCAAATCCAAAACCGAAGTGATCATTATGCCTAACCCTGTTTTTAACAATGCCGCTTTAATTATAAATGATGAAAGCCTGGGTGATATTTCCTGCATTTTATATGACATGACCGGGAAAAATATACGCACCTACCAGATCAGGAAAACCACCGCCTACCTGCAGCAGATATTGGATATGTATAGTGTACCCAGGGGAGAATATATTTTAAGCATCCGCGGCGCTTCTATCAGCGAGTCCAAAAGAATTCTAAAGCAATAGAAGGCTTATCTTTGCCCGATATGATGAGCAAGAAGTCTTTATTGGCCGTTATACTCGCAGGCCTGCTTCCCTTAACCTGTTATTTTTTGCTGAAATATTTTACAGCGGAAGCCGTTGTAATGCCCAAACGCTATTTTTACGATACCGTGCAAAACAATACCTCTTACGGCAAAACAACATCTGATACCGTTTGGCATAAAGTAAGAGATTTTACCCTTACCAACCAGTTCGGGAGGCAGGTTTCCCTCAGCGACCTGGAAGGAAAAATTATAGTAGCGGATTTCTTTTTTACTTCATGTCCCATCGTTTGCCCTACCCTTACCCGCAATATGAAACGTTTGCAGGATGCTTTCAGCAAAACAGATACTATCGTCAGGTTTCTCTCTTTCAGTGTAGACCCCCAAAGAGACTCGGCCGAGCGGTTAAAAAAATACGCAGACAAATATGGCATCAATCATGATACCTGGTGGATGCTCACCGGCGACAAGGATGAAATTTACGATATTGCCAAAAAGGAATTCAAAGCCAATGTTGCCGATACCAAAGTAGATACTAATTTCATACACACCGAATATTTTTTCATCCTCGATAAAGACAGGGTAGTGCGTGGATGGTATAACGGTATGGACAGCATTCACCTCAACAAATTAGCCAGCGACGTGGTGCTGCTGATGCTGGAAAAAGATAAAAAGAAAAAGCGAAGGTTTTTCGGAAGCTAAGTGCTTCTTAAAAATCATAAAACAAAAGAGATGGCAACAGAAAACCTGCTTCCGCCCCTTATAAAAAAGAATGATAAGCTGGCCCGTTTGCTGATAAGCATTGTTTCCATCCTGATATTTATAGCTATAGTATTGCTGGGTCGTATAAAAATTGAAGCCAGCCTGGGATTTGATGTGCATGTATTTGCAATGATTAATGCGATAATCAATTCCTTTGTATCGCTTTTATTAGTTGCCGGCCTGGTTGCCGTAAAGCGCCGGAATTATGTGCTGCACAAAAAAATAATGATCAGCGCCATTATGCTATCCGTGCTGTTCCTGGTTTCTTATATCTGCCATCACCTTTTTGCAGGCGAAACAAGGTTTGGCGATATCAATCATGATGGGCTGGTAACCGATGCCGAAAAAGCGGCAGGAGGAACATTAAGAATATTTTACTACATTATTTTAGCCACGCATATCCCGCTTGCAGGAATTATTCTTCCGTTCATTTTATTTACCGCCTACCGGGGGCTAACAGCGGAATTTCCACGGCATAAGAAATTAGCCCGCATTACCTGGCCTATTTGGCTGTATGTTTCCATAACCGGGGTGCTGGTATATATATTAATAAGACCTTATTATTGATGTAATATCCTATATATAATAACTCCTCTTACAGTATCCTCTATATAGATTGACTTAAATCAATTTTTAAATTTTTTCAATAATTTTAACGCTTTACCCCATCCGTTTTTTCTATTGGGTTTTATCTTTGGCCTCATTAGCTTTCAACCTTAAAATAACTTAATTATATCTCAACGGGTGTGCATTAAATATACCCATCCCGGCAAACTATTTTCCCTGTCATGATTCAACATTTAAGAAAGCATAAGAGAACCATAGCATACTTCCTGCTGCTCGGCTTTTTGAATATCATGACCTTCCTGCCTGTAAGCCTTATGGAAGACAGTTCCGCCAACATGGATTACCCGGTTTTCAAAAGCGGGGAATGGACTGCGATGTATGAACAGGAGGATAACGCGCCTGCTACTATACTTGAGCTGCTGCTGGAAGATATTGCTGGGCTGAAAGACAGGCTTCCTGATCATGAAAAGCCCGGCTTCAATGCGCATTTCTTTAATTCCAAGAACAGGGTAAGCGTTTGCTTTTTCCAGAGCTTCATTATACCACCGGCTATCCCGGAAGTTCAGCCCATGCTCATTGCAAAACATGACTTCCCGGAGGCTTCTCACGCGAGTAAGCTACCCCATCTGCAACATCATAATTTCATCTTCCGGCTTACTCCTTTTTGAGGTTGTAAATTCTTTCATGCATTCAATGAATGCTATTTGCTATTTCACAATTCTCATTTGAAATCCGATCAGCTGGTCGGGTTCATGTCATTCATTTTAATTACAACCCCAAAGGATGAAAAATATAAGGTATATCGTTGCCGGCATTATTATGGCAGGATGCTCGGTGAAAGGAAATGTTCAGGATAATAAAGACCTGCCCCAATTACCCGTTTTAGAAGTATCGCTTAAAGATACCTCCTTACATCAGGATTATGTAACCAGCATTGAAGCTGTAAAAAATGTAGAAATCCGTACCAGGGTACAGGGATTTCTGAATAAGATATTTGTAGATGAAGGACAGGTGGTGAAAAAAGGACAACCTCTTTTCCAGTTGGATGAAAATGAATTTGTAATTGCCCTCTCAAAGGCAAAGGCGAATGTAAGCAATGCCATGGCCGAAGCAAGAACAGCCGAAGTAGAACTGCTGAGGGTAAAAGGTTTGCTGGCGAAAAAGATCGTATCTCCTACCGAAAAGGATATGGCAGAGGCCAAACACAAAGCGGCAAACGCTAAGGTGGAGGAAGCTTTGGCTGCTCAAAAGAAAGCAGAAACCAGTCTTTCCTATACATTTATACGCTCCCCGTTTGATGGCATCATTAACCGTATTCCGTTTAAAGCCGGTAGCGTACTTGATGCCGGCGCCCTGCTCACCACTATTTCAGACAACCATGAAGTATACACTTACTTTAATGTTTCGGAAAATGAATACCTCAATTACCGGAAAACCGCAACGGAAGACAGGAATAATAATATCAACCTGCTGCTTGCCGATGGAACGGTATATCCCTACTCCGGAAAAATTGAAACAGTGGAAGGTGAATTTGATGAAAGCACAGGATCTATCGCGTTCAGGGCAAGGTTTCCCAATCCTTCCAGGCTGCTCAAGCATGGCGCGTCGGGTAAGGTAAGGCTTACAACAAACGCCGGTGACGCTTTGATCATCCCCCAAAAAGCTGTATTTGAAATACAGGATAAATATTACGTGTTCGTTGTTAACGCCGACAATACGGTAAAAATGAAAACCGTGGTGCCGCAGGCAAGAATAGCGCAATCGTATATTATCAAAGAGGGGCTGAGCAAGGGAGATAAAATTGTATACGAGGGTGTACAGAATATCCGCGAAGGCACCCACATACAACCTATTCTTATACAAAGGCAATTATAACAACCCCAGCTTGTATAGTGGCAATGATGCTTCATGCGCACCCTGGCTGCAGATGCCCGGCTATGCAGGTAAAGCGCTTGCTTTTATATTACCTGTTGATACATGAAACAAAACATTTAAAAACCTACCTGTTACAACAACCGTTTTTATGATAGAAACTTTTATCAGGCGACCCGTATTGTCGCTGGTTATTTCATTGATCATTACTTTACTGGGTGTGCTGGCACTGTTTACCCTGCCCATTACACAATTCCCGGATATTGTGCCGCCCTCAGTAACCGTAACGGCAAGATATACGGGCGCCAACGCCCAGGTAAGTGCCGATGCGGTTGCTACACCGCTCGAAAGGGCAATTAACGGGGTGCCTGGGATGACCTATATGAATACGGTAACCAGCAACAACGGAGTAACCCTCATCACTATTTCTTTTAAAGTAGGCACAGATCCCGACCTGGCTGCCGTAAATGTGCAGAACAGGGTAACTACCGTGCTGGATGAGCTGCCCGAAGAAGTGATAAAAGCCGGTGTGGTAACGGAAAAAGAGGTGAACAGTATGCTACTTTACCTCAATATCGTGAGTGAAGATACCGCCATGGACGAGCAGTTCATTTTTAACTTCACCGACATTAATGTGCTGAAAGAACTGAAGCGTATTGATGGTGTGGGCTTCGCCGAAATAATGGGCGCAAAGGACTATGCCATGAGGGTTTGGCTGAAGCCCGACCGGATGCTGGCGTATAACGTGTCGGCAGATGAAGTGATTGCGGCCCTGCGCAGCCAGAATGTAGAAGCCGCTCCCGGCAAAACGGGCGAGGGCTCAGGCAAGCAATCTAATGCAGTGGAATATGTGTTACGCTATACGGGCAAGTTTTCGGAACCCGAAGAATATAAAAATATCGTGTTACGCGCAAATGAAGATGGCTCGGTACTCCGGCTAAAGGATGTAGCCGGGGTAGAATTTGGCGCGCTCAGCTACAGCATGGTTTCCAAAACAGACGGTAAGCCTTCGGCATCTATTATGATTAAACAGCGGCCGGGGTCTAACGCAAGAGAGGTAATCAGTAATATTAAAACACGTATGGCGGAACTGAAGGAATCTTCTTTTGTGCCCGGCATGGATTACAATTTCGCGTACGATGTATCGCGCTTTCTTGATGCTTCCATCAGTGAAGTATTAAAAACATTACTGGAAGCTTTTGTACTGGTATTTATCGTGGTTTTCCTGTTCCTGCAGGATTTTCGATCTACCCTTATTCCCGCGCTGGCCGTGCCGGTAGCGCTTATAGGTACCCTGGCTTTTATGCTGGCGCTGGGCTTTTCCATTAACCTGCTCACGCTTTTCGCACTGGTGCTTGCCATTGGTATTGTGGTAGACAATGCCATTGTGGTGGTGGAGGCCGTGCATGTGAAGATGACGGAAGATCACATGGGAGCAATGGATGCCACTATTGCCGCCATGAAAGAGATCACCGGCGCTATTTTGGCCATTACACTGGTCATGTCGGCCGTGTTTATACCGGTAGCGTTTCTGTCCGGACCCGCAGGCGTTTTTTACAGGCAGTTTTCCTTAACCCTGGCCATTTCCATTGTAATATCGGGCATTAATGCTTTAACGCTTACCCCCGCGCTCTGCGCTCTTATGCTGCGGCATCCCGCGCCGGGAAAAAAGAAAAGCCTGGCGCAGCGGTTTTTTACGGGTTTCAACAAAACGTATAACAGCACACAAGGTAAATACCAGCACTTAATAAAACGCCTGGCCGGTAAAAAAGCAGTTACTATGGGCCTGCTGGTCATTTTCTTTGTGGCTACATGGGGCACCAGTGCCGTGCTGCCATCGGGCTTCATTCCTACGGAAGACCAGGGTGTGATTTATGTAAATGTTACTACACCTGCAGGCTCTACGGTTGAACGTACCGGTAAAGTGCTGGATGAAGTACAGGAGGCAGCACAAAACTTAGATGCCGTTGATAATATTTCAACCCTGGCGGGTTACAGCCTCGTTACCGAAGTATCCGGCGCCTCTTACGGTATGGCTATGATTAATATGAAAAGCTGGGACAAAAGAGCGGAATCCGTAAACGAGCTGATTGAAATACTGCAGCAAAAAACGAAACACATTGCCGATGCGAGTATTGAGTTCTTGCCACCGCCAACTGTTCCGGGTTTTGGTAACTCAAGCGGGTTTGAGTTCCGGCTTTTAGATAAAACCGGCAGCGAAGATTTGCAGCAAACACAAAAAGTGGCCAATGATGTAATTGCCGCCGCAATGAAGTCGGGCGCGGTAAGCAACGCGTTCACGGGCTTCAATCCCAACTTTCCCCAGTACATGATTCATGTAGATCAGGATATGGCCGCAAAAAAAGGCGTCACCATTGAAAATGCCATGAACACCCTGCAAACGCTGCTGGGGAGTTATTACGCCACCAATTTTATACGGTTTGGCCAAATGTACAAGGTAATGGTACAGGCCTATCCTCAGTATCGCTCCGGCCCAGAAGACATACTTAACCTGTACCTTAAAAATAAAGATAATGAAATGGTTCCCTTTTCCACTTTCATAAAAATGGAAAGGGTATTTGGACCGGAACAGTTAACCCGGTATAATATGTATACTTCTGCACTCATTAATGGAGACGCGGCACAGGGTAAAAGCAGTGGCGATGCCATTAAAGCGGTAGAGGCCGCTGCCAAAGAAGTACTGCCGAGAGGATTTGATTATGAATGGTCGGGTATGACCAGGGAACAAATCCTGTCGGGTAACCAGGCCCTCTACATTTTTATTATTTGCTTAGTGTTTGTATACCTCATCCTGGCTGCACAATACGAAAGCTTCCTGCTGCCGCTGCCTGTTATTCTTTCGCTGCCCGCGGGAATTTTCGGGTCTTTTCTGTCATTGAAGCTGGCAGGACTGGAAAACAATATTTATGCACAGGTAGCGCTGGTAATGCTCATCGGGTTACTGGGTAAGAATGCTATTCTTATTGTGGAGTTTGCCATCCAGCGAAAAAAACTGGGCTCTTCCATATTAGAAGCAGCTATAGCCGGAGCTACCTCCAGGCTACGGCCTATTTTAATGACCTCCTTTGCTTTTATTGCCGGGCTTATCCCGCTTTGTATTGCAACCGGTGCAGGAGCGCTGGGCAACCGGTCTATCGGCACCGCGGCCGCTGGTGGCATGCTTACGGGAACCCTGTTAGGCATTATACTGATACCGGGGCTGTACGTTGCTTTCGCAGGTATTGAGGAAAAATTTGGGTTGAAAAAGAAAATAAAACTAAAAGTGCAGGCTATGAAGTTTAAGGTAACACCGGAAAAAGAATAACCTACAGGTTTGCAGTACGGCTGCTTCTGTAGGCAGACCGTACTGCTTTTATCTAAAAAATTTAATTACATATCATTTTATGAAAAAAATCAGCGCTGTTCTGTATCCCCGGCTTTGCGCATATGCTTTTTTGTTAGTATCTATACCGGCCTGTGTAACCCAGCAGCCCGCGGTGCAATACCCAATGCCTGATGTACCCGGCAGCTACAGCAACCATGCCGATAGCTCCAGCTTAAGCAGTCTTACCCGTGAACAGTTTTTCCGCGATGCCGTACTTCTCGGGCTTATTGATACAGCTATTAAAAACAACCTTACGCTCAAAACCACGGTGGAAAAAATTATGATAGCGAGAGCCCACCTGCTTGTGCAGAAAGGGTTAAGGCTTCCTTCCCTGAACGGTTTTGCTTCGGGCGCAGTAGATAAATACGGCAAATACACTATGACGGGCGTAGGCAATTTTGATACCAACCTTTCCCAGAATATTACCGAGGATCAAAAAGTAACAGACCCGCCCCGTGATTTTTTCCTGGGGTTAAAAAGCTCATGGGAAATTGACCTCTGGGGAAAGCTGAAAGCGAAGAAAAGATCTGCCTACAATACGCTGCTGGCTTCCGAAAAAGGAAGGCACTGGGTTACCACCCAACTGGTAACGCAGGTGGCCTCTTACTATTATGAACTGCTGGCTTTAGACAACAGGCTGGAGATCATCCGCAGGAACATAACATTACAGGAAAGAGCGGTTGAAATAGTAGAGGCACAAATGGAAGGCGGACGTGCCAACGCGCTGGCCGTTCAGCAATTCAGCGCTCATTTAATACACACGCTCAGTCTTGAGCAGGAAACCCGGTTAGCCATTATTCAACTCGAAAATGAAATGAATGTGCTCCTGGGCCGTTTTGCACAAACGCCTATCCCCAGGGGCCTGCCCATACGGCAGCAACAAACGCCGGAAGTGATAGCTTCCGGGATACCCGCAGATTTATTAACAAGACGGCCCGATATACAGCAGGCGGCGCTGGAGCTGGCAGCAAGCAAAGCCGATGTAACAGCCGCACGGAAAGCTTTTTTGCCCTCGGTTACCCTTACTCCTTACCTGGCGCTGAATGCTTTTAAGCTGCCTTTATTATTCAACGGCAGCTCCATTGCCTATGGATTACTGGGAGGAATTACACAACCCCTGTTTAACCAGCACCAGCTGAAAGCCGGTTTTGCCGTTGCCAATGCCGAACAACGCATTGCATTTTATAACTACCGGCAAAGCATTTTACACGGTTACGAGGAAGTATTGAGTAATTTAAAAGGAATTGAACATTACATGAAAATTGTTGAGCTGAACCAGTCTGAAGTGGGCATGTTAACCGATGCTGTTAGTACATCAACCGAATTGTACCTGAACGGGTATGCCAGTTACCTGGAAGTGATAACCGCACAAAAAGGCGTACTGGAAGCTGAATTAAAACACACTGCTTCACAAAAGGAATTGCTGACCGTTGTGCTGGACCTGTACCGCTCCCTGGGAGGCGGCTGGGAATAAGTAAATAAACGCAGTGTAGCAGCCGGTCATTTTATTTTTAACTTTGAAAATTAAAGAACCGGTGGTAATGCATATTACAGGAAGAATACAACAATCAGCCAATTACAGAAAAGGTTCATTTCAGAATTTTTCGCAAACACCTGTGTTCAGAATGATGTACCGCCTATAAACCTGCGGGCAAAATGTTTACTTCCCGTACATTGGGGAAAATTTTCCCTGGTCAATCATCCATGGAATAAGCCTGTTACCCTGGCTGTAAAAAAAGCTGCCGGATTAAACGTACCTATTACTACACCAATGATGAGCGAAACTGTGATTATTAATAATGCTGAAATTGAATTTTTTTTCCGGGAATTATACCCTGTCATACAGGAGCAGGCATACCTTGTAAAACAGAAGGGAAGCGGGTTAACGGTGGCTTAACAATAAAAAAAGCAGCCTGAAGCATTATTTAAATAATTAAAAACATATTTGTGCCTACTAATTCCTCCAACCGTTTTGGTATGCGTTCCGCCACCTTAAAATGGATAGTGCTAACAGGCGCCGTTGTTATCGGCTTAATTATAGCCATGCAGCTATACTGGCTAAACCATATCTACAAATTAGAGCAAAAGCAGTTTGATACCAACGTAGTAAAATGTGTTCGCGGCCTTTTTGAAGACATGAACTTATCCGATAGCCCCGGCAGTCATTTGCAGCAAATGATAACCCTGCGGCCTTCATCCAACACCTTCGTTATAAGCATCAGCAACTTACCGCATGAAGATACGCTTGCATTTTATCTTACCCATGAGCTCATGGACTTTGACATTTTAACCGAATGCAATGTAGCCCTGTACGACAAAACAAAAGGGTACTATATTTTCCAGCAAAATATTGCTTCCCCGGCATCAGCATCGGGGGTTGCACCTGTATCGCCGGCGGTATATTCTACAAACTACCATTATATTCTTCTCCATTTTCCCGACAGAAGCGGGTATATCTTATCGCAAATGAATTTATGGATTATCGGCAGTATTGTTTTGGTGCTGGTATTGATTGGTCTTGCCATTAGCCTGTTTTATTTTTACAAGCAAAAGTTCCTGATCGAAATACAAAAAGATTTTGTTAATAACTTTACCCATGAATTTAAAACGCCACTGTCGGTAATGAAAATTGCTTCGGAAGTACTGTCGCAGCCCGGCATAGCCAAACAGCCCGAACGCATGGAGAAGTACACAACCATCATCACGCACGAAACGGAGCACCTGCAAAACCAGGTGGAGCGGTTATTAAAAATGGCGGTATCTGAGCAACATGTGCTTCGCGTAGAGATGGAACCCATCCCGGTAAAAGCGCTTATTGAGCAGGCAATATCCAAATTGCAGCCTCTTGTGGAAGCAAGAGGCGCAAAAATTGAAATTAAAATTGAAGCGGATGAGGTGGCTGTAACAGCCGATAAAACGCACCTTGAGCTGGCTATTGTTAATCTCATTGAAAATGGCATCAAATATTCCGGCACACCTTTAATTATTATTGAAGCCGGCAAGTGTGGCACAGACAATTTTATATCGGTAAAAGACAATGGCGTGGGCATTGATAAAAGATTCTTTAAGCATATATTTAAGAAGTTCTACCGTGTGCCTACGGGAGATGTGCATAATGTAAAAGGGTTTGGCTTAGGCCTGAATTTTGTTAAAAAGATCGTGGATGCCCATAATGGGAAAATTGTTGTAAACAGTGTGCCCGGTATTGGTACGGAATTTAAAATCATTTTACCCGGATAATTTTTTACACCATGCAATCTGTTAAAGCCAATGTATTACTTGCTGAAGATGATCTGTCGTTAGGCTACGTTATTAAAGATAACCTTGAACAGGAAGGATACCAGGTGCTGCTCTGCGCCGATGGGGAACAGGCGCTGCAATACTTTCAGAAAGACGAATTCGACATTTGCCTCTTAGATGTGATGATGCCGGTTAAAGACGGCTTTAGCGTAGCCAAAAAGATCCGGCAGAAAAGCGACCTGATCCCTATTTTATTTATTACAGCCAAATCTATGGAGGAAGATAAACTGAAAGGCTTTACCAGCGGTGCGGATGATTATATTACCAAGCCGTTCAGCATGAAAGAACTGCTGATGCGGATGGAGGTTTTTTTACGCAGGACAAAAAAATTATTTTCAGACCAGACCCTTGAATTTGAGCTCGGTAAAATGCATTTCTCCTATACCGATCTTAAAATTTACAATGGTGAAGAGACTTCCAATTTAACGCAGAAAGAGGCAGACCTGCTGAAGTTTTTATGTGAACACCCCAACCATATTTTAAAAAGAGATGAAGTATTGCTGAATGTATGGGGAAAGGATGATTATTTCCTTGGCAGGAGCATGGATGTTTTTATCACCAAGCTGCGTAAGCATTTTAAAAACGACCCCTCGGTTAACCTCGAAACCATACACGGTGTGGGGTTCCGGTTTAATGTACCGGCATGAAAAAAATATTTCTTGTAGCGGTTTCAGGTTTATTAATAATAAGTACAGCATCTGCACAGCAAAAAGCTACGGCAGTTCATACGCTGCAATCGTTCAGGATACTGGCTCTTTTCGAAAACGGCGGGCATCACCTTGCATTTACAGATGCCGCGCGGCCCTGGTTAGATTCACTCGCCGTTAGGTATAACTTTTCTATAGATTATATCCATTCAACCGATACGATCAGCAATGCCGTACTCAGCAGTTACCAGCTTTTTCTTCAACTTGATTATCCACCCTATGGTTGGACGGAACAGGCCCAACAGGCATTTATTCAATATATAGAGCAGGGCAGGGGTGGATGGATCGGGCTGCATCATGCAAGCCTCCTTGGCAATTTTGACGGGTATAATATGTGGTCATGGTTTTATGATTTCATGGGTAGCATACAATTTAAAGACTATATACCCGCATTTGCCAGTGCGCAGGTGCATATTGAGGACACTTCACACCCCTGTGTAAAAGGACTTCCGGAAAACTTTAGTATAGAAAAAGAAGAATGGTATACTTACGATAAAAGCCCACGGTCCAACGTGCATGTTATTGCATCGGTTGATGAAAAAAGTTATGCGCCCGGTTCACCTGTAAAAATGGGCGATCACCCGGTAATATGGACGAACGACCACTACCCGGCCAGGAATATTTATATCTTCATGGGCCATTCCCCCGGTCTCTTCCAAAACGAAGCGTTTACCCTTCTTTTCCGAAATGCCATTTTATGGGCCTCGCAAAAATAAGCTGCACGGTGGTATACACCTATTTCCCGGCTCATCACCACGCTATGAGATGCCATATCTATCGCATATTTTTTTCCGTGAATACTCCAAACTATCTGTAACAATATAAAATATGCATACCAAACAAAAACGGCTATACGCAGTTTGCTATTCCTGTGCAAAATATAATCTGCCATTCTAAAAGAAATGAACTAACTTAATACCACTAAAAGTTCTTTTTATGATACACCTAACGATTTCCCGCATAGCCATATGGCTCCTGGCCGTTGTTATGATTATCTTCGGTATTATGCATTTTACCCATCCGAATGAGATGCTCAACTATGTGCCGCTGTATCTTCCAAGAGGAATAGTATGGGTTTATGTGGTTGGCATTGCTTTTATTCTTGCTGCCATGGCTTTTATAACCAACCGCTTTGTATCGCTTGCGGGGTACCTCCTTGCCGCGTTGTTAATTGCATTTGTGCTGCTAATTCATATTCCCAATCATTTAAATTCAGGTGATCCTACGATGCGGCAGTTAGCGCTTGTGAACGCACTGAAAGATACTGCCATGGCAGGGTTTGCAATGTACATCGCCAGTATTGCAAAACACCAGCGGTTAACCGAATCTGATAAGTAATACCGCGGTCTTTATGATCCCCCCGTTTTTACCCTGTTTAAAAAAGGAGGAAAATGCATTTCATTTTCCCCCCTGAATTGTGCCTGCTACAGTCTATTTTACCGATAAGGCCTGATCAATAATAAAATTAAGGTTGGTGCGGTGTGCCCGGGTTTGTTCGTTGGCGGATACTGCCGTAGCCAGCATGGCTTTTACTTTTTTGAGTGAAGCCAATGCCGCTGCTTTGGAAGCGTTATCATACGTGTTGGGCAACGGACTTGCCGCAATGGCCGCCAGAGCCTTTACATACTCCGTTTGCAGGTTTATCCTGTAAAGATTTACATTGGTCTTAAGATCGTCTGCAAAGAAATACCTGTTCAAATCGGATGTAAGATTAGCGGTGCTGTACGTATTACCATACAACCCGCTGTTATTGATACGCTGTAAAGTAACCGGGTGCAGCAATTGCGCTAACACCGATAGCTGAATGCCCTGAACGGTTGACTGGGGTTTATAATCCTCCGTAGAACTAAAGAAGTTGAAGCCTCTGCGTTGCAGCTGCAGGTAAGGAAACAATGCCGCATCGGCATTAAAAACGTTGGGAGAGAAAATATATTTGTTCAGCAGCGCAAGCGCTTTCTTTTGTGTTGCGGGAGGAACAGGGGTAAACGGTTTAGCGGTGGTATTTTGGCCTGCAAAGCTCCTGTCTACATATACCCCGCCAATATAGCGGCTTACTGCGCTGGCCATCTGGGCCCGCTGGCTCTGCAGCATCAGGTAGCGCTGGCGCAGTTGCTGGTAGCTTTGGCCGGGCTTGCTGTACCGTTCTTTTAATTTGGGCATCATTATATTCACCAGCTTAAAACGGTCTTCGGCATAAGCCATCATATCATTGCTCATATCGCTTATCATTACTCTTGGGTCTATCCCTCTTCCCGGCGAACGCATATCATCGGCATCATTACCGAAAGCAAGCTGCGGATCGGTGCTGCGGCTGAGTATTTTATTCAGCGCCGCTTCCTCTTCGCCGGCAGCAAAAGGCGTGTAGCCATATTCGATAGCCCATAAATCATACGGACCGGCTTTTGTTGTATAGTAATTGCCCTGCTTACTGCGGTTGAGGCTTACATTAATGGAAGGATAATCCATTACGGAACCGATCATCCCTATTTTATCCGTAATGCTTTTATCGTTTACCTGCGCGGGGCTAAGCATCTGGCTGGCCTTCATGTTATGATTCAGTCCGAGGGTATGCCCCATTTCATGCATAATAAGATAAATAAGAAATTCCTTATGCATTTCCTTTACTTCTTCCGGCCTGTTATCCAGCGCTTCTAATACAGTTAGGCCGGTTATATACTGCGCCTGTAACTCCCGGGCTATATTACAATACTGCAGATGCTGTTTATCAAAGCTTACATGTGGCTCATCACCGGCGTCAGTCCAGGGTAGTTGAACGGCAGGTAGTCCTGTGCCATTACTACCATTGAACAGGTCGTCATAATTAACGGTACCCGCGCCGCTTCTCCATTCTACCGTAATGTCTGCCCCCAGGATCTGGCCGGTACGCGGGTTAAAAAAGCTGGGGCCAATGGCGCCATAGCTGGGGTAAGGGCTGCTCACCCAGCGGATAACATTATAACGGATGTCTGCCGGATCCCAGGTAGCGGTATCGGGCATAATCTTCATTATAATAGCATTTTTAAAACCCGCCTTTTCAAAAGCTTCATTCCATTTTTCACCGGCTTCTTTAATGATTGCGCGATATTCAACCGGCGTGGTATTTTCTATCCAGTATACCACCGGTTCCACCGGCTCGCTTAGCGCGGCAGCAGGGTCTTTTTTTACGAGGTACCAGCGGCTTATAAAATCTTTATATGGCGTAGCCGATGTAGAAGTAAGGTCCTGCACCTCCGCTCCAAAATAACCTACTCTGGGGTCATCGCGGCGCGGGCGGTAATCATTTTCCGGCATGGCAAGAAAAGAATGCTGCATCCTTACCCGGTTATAGCGCGCATCCGTTACATCATCTCCTCCCCGGTTAAAAGGTGCAGGATTATCGTAAGCGAGGTCTACCAACACATCGGTATTGTCCGGATAAGATCTTATCTGGTGGTATTTCGATTTGGCAGCATTGAGCATGCCCAGGTTAAAGACCGCGGCAGGTGGTACCCCTGGCGGTACCGTGGGCTTTACCGGGTCTAATTTATCGCTGATAAATAAACCGTCGGCGGCAATCAGGTAGCCTGTAGAATCTTCGGCCACTACCTTCTCTGAAAAAAAGATTGCCGGCGGGGCATCTACATTCGCAGCTTTACTTACCGCATTGAGCGGATCGTAATAAAAATTGGTATTCTGCTGTGCGAATTCCAGCTTGTCGAATGGTTTGGCGATACTGAAAACAAAGGTTGTCCTTATCATATTCTGGTTCAGGTAAAGCCTTGTTGGCCCGCCCATAGAAAAACTCTGGTAGATATATTCTTTTCCCAATTGATCCTTCTTTATATACAACTGTATGCTACCCGTAGCGGTATCCTGGTATATGGTAAAAAGACCGTCTGTTTTTTTACTCGATTTTATTTTTTCTGTAATAGCAGGCTTCGGGGGTTTGGGAGGTGCTTTTTTTGTTGTATCCACTACAGCGGCAGGAGCGGAAGTATCTTTTTTCTTTTGTTTTTTTTGAGCCAGCACCGTAAAGCTGATGAAGCAGCAGCTTAAGGCAAGCAGGAAAGCTTTTCTATACATAAACCGGTATTTTTTACCAAGATAGAGCGTTTGGCTTTTATACCGGTAATATTTTTTTAGGAGGCTTATTAACGTGTTAACAGAATAAAAAGAATTACAAGTGGAAATAATGCGAAGGCGGTAATGCGCATATGTTGCTTTTGTTTAAATACCCTGTTTATCCGCCGGTATGCTTCACTTTTCCATCTTCAATCTTCCTGCTCTCATACTCCTCTTTCATTTCCCATTTCCAGCGGTTATGACTCCATAAGTATACCTCCGGTTGTTTCCGGATCACTTCTTCGAGATAGCGTACATATTGCAGGGTAAGTTCTCCTTCCTTCATCTCTGCAGGGTGCAGGCTGGCTAATTTCGTTTCAACAAGATAGTATCCTCTTTTAGGCTTGGAGAAGCGGGCAAATACAACAGGTATATCATTAAACCGCGCATTTTTTTCAGGGCCCATAACAAAGGGGGTCCAGCGGTCAAAAAATTTCACCCAATGCGCCCGTGAAGGATCACCCGGATTCTGATCGGCTACCAGTGCCAGCAGGTATTGTTTACTGCGGTAAGGCAACATGGCGTTTTTCATATCCGTTGCAGGCAGCATGATCGTGCCTGTTCTTTCCCTGAAATATTTAAACACCCGGTCAAGCAATTTGCTGCCAATAGGTATATATACGGCAAGGTAAGGGTATAGCAGCTCCTTCGCCACCCTTACATTCACCCATTCCCAGTTAAAATTATGTCCCGCATGCACCTGGCAGCTTTTACCCGTGCGGTACAGCTCATTTAAAACGGATGGATCGAATTGTATCCTTTTGCGGAGATTTTTTTCAGATATGGAAAGCAGCTTGATGGCTTCCAGAAAAGTATCGGTAAAGTTCCTGTAAAACTTTCTGATGAGCGCCATTTTTTCCTTATCCGTTTTTTCGGGGAAGGCAATAGAAAGATTTTTCATCAGCACCTTCCTGCGGTAGCCTATCACATAGTGCAGCAAAAAGCTGATAAAGTCGGATATGCGGTATATAACCCACAACGGCAGAAAAGAAAACAGATACAGTAAACCAAGTATAAGATAATACATGAGCGCAAAGATAGACAGGATTTGAAATTACCAGCGATCAGCTTTCAGCCGTGAGCTATCCGTGAGTTATTGCTGATTTCGGATTTGCTGGTTTATCGTTTATTCCTTCGGATTTCAAGCTTAAAGCTTCGGATTTGAATTTTTTTTGTTTCTTGTTATTTTTGTCTTTTGGTGCTTTGTATTCCCTTCGTTTTTCGGATTTAAGGCTTCGGATTTGAGACTTATTTGGTGCTTGTGATTTGGTTCTTGGTTCTTTATATTCACTTCAAATTCCGGGCTTTGTATGTAAACTTCGGACTTCTGATCTACAATACAATATTCTGCACCTGTTCACTCTTATGCGGATAATCGGTATTAAAATGAAGCCCCCGGCTTTCGTGCCTGAACTGGGCCGATTTAACGATGAGGTATCCTACGGTGATCATATTGCGCAACTGGCAAAGCTGTGGCGATACTTCCGTGGTTTTATACAGCTCTTCCGTTTCTTCATGCATCATATCTAACCGGCGCATAGCGCGCTCCAGGCGGGTATTGGTTCTTACAATGCCCACGTAATCGCTCATCAGCAACTGCAGCTCTTTCAAACTCTGGGTAATCAGGATCATCTCTTTAGGAGCAGTGGTTCCTTCGGCCCGCCAGTCGGGTATGGCATCCCGGCGCCAGCTTCCCCATTCCTCCGCCGAAGTGTTCTTTATTTTTTTTACGGCATCCACGTAAGCCCTGTGCGCAAATACCATTGCTTCAAGAAGAGAGTTGCTGGCCAGCCTGTTGGCGCCATGCAGGCCCGTTGAGGCACATTCGCCCGCCGCATATAAATGGCGGATGGAAGTTCTTGCCCATTCATCCGTTTTAATACCCCCGCAACTGTAATGTGCGGCCGGCGCTACGGGAATCATATTTTTAGCCACATCAATACCAATGGATAAGCACTTTTCGTGGATATTGGGAAAGTGATGCAGGAATTTTTCCTGATCCATATGGCGGCAATCCAACCACACATGCTCCGTTCCGGTTCTTTTCATTTCATTGTCTATGGCTCTTGCCACAATATCGCGCGGGGCCAGGTCTTTGCGGGCATCATATCTTTCCATAAAAGCTTCGCCATCACTATTGCGCAGTATACCTCCATCGCCCCGTACGGCTTCTGTTATCAGAAAAGCCTGTCCCTTTACACCCGGTTCGTATAAGGCAGTAGGATGAAACTGAATAAACTCCATATTTTCAATCCGGCCTTTGGCCCTGTAGGCCATCGCTACTCCGTCGCCGGTGGCAATAACGGGGTTGGTAGTAGTACGGTACACCTGCCCGTTACCTCCTGTAGCCAGCAGGGTAATACCTGCTCTTACTTTTTCAATTTTTTTTGTACGGAGGTTCAATGCATACACGCCGAAGCACTCGATATCGGGGGTAGACTTGGTAACCAGATAACCTAAGTGATGCTGTGTAATAATATCTACTACAAAGCAGTGGGTGACCACCTCAATATTGGGTTGCGACTTTATTGCGTTTAAGAGCGCCCTTTCCATTTCCCTGCCGGTTACATCTTTATGATGCAGTATACGAAATTCGCTATGGCCGCCTTCCTTACCGAGCGCATAATCGCCATCCTGGTCTTTGTCGAACTTAGCGCCCCAGCTAATGATCTCCCTTATCCTGTCTACACCTTCCCGCACTACGATCTCCACCGTTTTCTCATTACATAAGCCATCGCCGGCAATGAGTGTATCTTCAATATGCTTTTCAAAACTGTCGTTTTCATTATCCCATACACCGGCTATGCCGCCCTGGGCATATTTGGTATTGGTTTCATCGGAAGTGGTTTTGGTGAAAATGATTACTTTTTTATCGGGGCAGTCGTTGGCAACTTTTAACGCATAGGTAAGTCCTGCAATGCCGGAACCTATAACAAGAAAATCGGTGTGCATGGTTATTGATGAATATTTAATGCAAGGTAAGATGGACAAATTGAAAATGAGGAAAAGGTCCGTATTTGAAATTTAATATCTGAAATTTGAGATGGAACCGGTACTGATTTCTGATGTTTTCTTCGTATTTCAGGGTTTGAAGTTTATCCGCCCCGGCGGACAGGCCTGCCTGCCGATAGGCAAGTTTGTTTCTTGTGCTTTGTATTCCCTCGGATTTCGAAATTTAATATTTGGATTTGAGACTTGTTTGGTTCTTGTGATTTGTCTTTTTGTGCTTTGTATTTCGTATTTCCCGGCTTCGGATTTAATTTCCCACCCACAACCTATCCCTGATTTTAATCAGTTCAATAAATGATTTTGAGCAGTTTACGCAGAGATGACGATTTTATGACAATGTGCTGACGGTAAGATGGCAGTTGTCTGCTACATTTGCACCTGTTTATGTTACACCCTGACACATACGATGTTTGTAGCGGATTAGACCATTTTGTTATTATTGGTGTTAATTATCATAACGCCGATACCTCCACCCGCAGCAGCTTTGCAGTATCTGATGCCGCTTACGGCAGGATCACTGAACAGGCTATACAAAAGGGAATTACAGATATTTTTGTGCTCTCTACCTGCAACAGAACCGAGGTATACGGCATTGCCGGCGCCGGCGCGTTAACAGACCTGCTGTGTGAAGCCACAGGCAATACGGTTCAGGGGTTTAAGCAACACGGATATGTGCATCATGGAATCAATGCCGTAATGCACCTCTTTAAAGTAGCCGCAGGGTTAGATTCCCAGATCCTCGGGGATTATGAAATTTTGATGCAATTAAAAAAAGCAACAAAATACGCAAAAGAAAAGGGTTTACTCGGTACTTTATTAGACAGGCTTGTAAACTTCTCGCTTCAGGCTTCCAAAAGGATCAAATCGGAAACCCGCCTCAGTACCGGAACCGTTTCCGTGGCCTACGCCGCCATTGAAGTAATACGCGAAAAAGTAAAGGATATTGAACATAAAAATATTTTACTGGTTGGGGCAGGCAAGTTTGGCTGTAACGTGGCTAAAAATATCAATGAATACTTTCCGGGCGCTACGGTACGCATTACAAACCGTACACATCAGAAAGCGGTAGCATTTGCACAGCAATACCAACTGGAATGCGTTCCCTATGAGCAGCTTGGCATTATTGCAAATGAAAGTGATGTGCTGATTGCCAGCACTACTGCCGAAGATTTTACTATTCTTCCCGGGTTCTTTCCTGTACAAAAGCCCAGGCTGCTGTTAGACCTTTCTGTACCCAAAAGCATTGATCCCGATGTAGAATCATTGCCGGGTACCACGCTAATGGATGTAGATGAAATATCCGCTATCCTCCATAACACTTTCGCTATGCGGAAGGCGGAAGTGCCTAAAGCATTGGCCATCATTCAGGAAACCCTGGGCGAGTTTGTGGAATGGCATAAAATATTTTTACACCGTCATTTTTTGGGTGAGGTAAAATCCAAATTGTATGAATTAAGCGAAACACGTGCCTGTATAATGCCGGATAGCAACGAAAAAGAGGTTACAGATGCAAGAATACAGAAAGCCGTGAAGACGCTTGCCGTGGACCTTCGTACACATACCGCAAAAGGCTGCCAATACATCAGCACGATCAATAAGTATCTGCAAATGGATCCTTCATAAAGAGAGGAGATAGCAACCCCTCATGTTTCTGAAAATTTCCGTTTAAGTATAACCCGTTCATGAAGCATATAGTAAAAATTGGCACACGTGATAGTGCGTTAGCCGTTTGGCAGGCAAAAAAGGTTCAAACGCTTTTGGCAGAGCAGGATGTGGCCTCAACCTTAGTATATATAAAAAGCGAGGGCGACATCAATCTTACCGTACCGCTGTACGAAATAGGCGTGCAGGGCATTTTCACCAAAGCCCTTGATGTGGCATTGCTTCAAAAAAATATTGACGTTGCCGTACATTCCTATAAAGATGTACCTACGCAACTGGCAAAAGGAATAGTGAAGGCGGCCGTACTCAAACGCGATTCGTACAAAGATGTTTTAATATATAAAGCCGGAACACCACTATTAGAAGAATCACTTGGGTTTGCCGGTGGAAAATGGCTTCAGAAAAACAGTGATGTAGCAGGAGAAATAACCAGCTTCACCATTGCTACCAGCAGCATACGGCGCAGGGCACAATGGCTGCACCGCTACCCGCATCATACTATAGACAATTTACGCGGAAACATTAACAGCAGGCTCAGAAAGCTGGAGGAAAGCAACTGGCAGGGAGCCATTTTTGCCGCTGCCGGGCTGGATCGCATTAACCTGCGTCCACCAGCAAGCATCGAATTAGACTGGATGCTGCCTGCCCCGGCGCAGGGGGCCGTGGTGGCTGTTTGCCGTGCCGAAGACCAATGGCTTAGAGATATTTTTATATCCTTAAATGATATGCATACGGATATATGCACCGGGGCCGAGCGCGATTTTTTACGTGCCTTATCCGGCGGCTGTTCTACACCCATAAGCGCATTGGCACAAATTGATGATGGCTTTCTTCACTTTAAAGGAAGCATTACTTCGGTTAACGGGAAAGAAACAATAGAAACGGAAAGAAAAACGGAGCTGAATAAAATGGAAGACACCGGTAAAGAAGCCGCCCTGGAAATTTTAGCTAATGGCGGAGATAAAATAATTGAATCTATCCGGAATGGCGGAAAATAAAATTGAAATATTATCAACGCGGGAGCTAAACACTGCATTGCTGCAAAAGGCAGCCTTGCAAAATATAAATGTGGAGGCCAACGCTTTTATAAAAATTATACCGGAAGTTTCGCAGGAAACAAGGGCGTTAATTCAATCACTGGCCCAGCAGCAGCTCACCGTTATCTTTACAAGTGTTAATGCGGTTAATGTCATCACCACACAACTAACCGTTGTTCCTGCATGGAAAATTTTTTGTATAGGCGGCGCTACTAAAAACGCTTTACTCCGTTTTTTCAACGCCTCCTCCATTATAGCCTCTGCAAAAAATGCCATCCTGCTTTCCGAAAAAATAATGGCATATGGAAATGTAAAAGAAGTGGTATTCATTTGCGGAAACAGCCGGATGGATCATTTACCCGACAGGCTCGGCGCTGCGGGCATAAAGGTAAACGAGCTGGTGGTGTACCAAACGGTAAGCACGCCAATAGCCACTGTAAAGGATTATGGAGGTATATTGTTTTTTAGTCCCAGCGCCGTGCATAGTTTTTTTTCCATCAATACCCTCCCTGTGCACACGGTATTGTTTTCCATTGGTGAATCTACTACTGCAGCAATAGCCGCCTACTGCAGCAATAAAGTGGTCACCAGCTCATGGCCAGCGGAAACAGACATGCTGGACATGGTTACAGCTTATTTTAAATGATTATGAAGAACGATTTATTATTAAAAGCACTCAGCGGTAAACCTGTAGAACGCCCGCCGGTTTGGATGATGCGGCAGGCAGGCCGTTATTTACCCCAGTACATGAAGCTGCGGGAAAAATATGGTTTTTTTGAGCGTTGCCAAACCCCTGAGCTGGCATGCGAAATTACTTTGCAGCCCGTAGATATCATTGGCGTGGATGCGGCTATCCTTTTTTCTGATATACTGGTAGTGCCGCAGGCTATGGGGCTTGAAGTGCAGTTGATAGAAAGTAAGGGGCCCTTTCTGCCAAACCCCGTAAAGACCGCTTCCGATTTACACCGGGTATGTATACCCGATGTGCACGAAAAGCTGCAATATGTGTTTGATGCCATACAACTGATTAAAAAAGAATTGAACAGCCGTGTGCCGCTTATCGGCTTTGCAGGAGCGCCCTGGACCCTATTATGCTATATGGTACAGGGTAAAGGCAGTAAAACCTTTGACGAGGCCAAAGCTTTTTGTTATACCCAGCCCCGGGTGGCACATCAACTGCTGCAAATGATCACCGACACTACCATTGCTTACCTCGAAGCGCAGGTGGAAGCCGGGGCGGATGTGATCCAGGTATTCGACAGTTGGGGCGGGCTGCTAAGTCCTGCTGATTTCGAAACCATTTCCTTACAATACATCCGGCAGATCGTAACCGCGTTAAAAGACAAAGTACCGGTTATTGTTTTTGCCAAGGGAGCATGGCATTCTTTGGATGCTATGGCAGAAACGGGCGCACAGGCACTGGGCATTGACTGGTGCATTACCCCGCAAATGGCCCGGAGCTTAGCGGGAGATAAAGTAACTTTACAGGGTAATTTCGATCCCGCAAAACTATTGTCACCCATCCCTGTTATTAAAAAAGAAGTGGAAGCAATGCTTGCCGCTTTTGGCGGGGAAAGATATATCGCAAATCTCGGGCATGGTATTTTACCCAATATACCCGTTGATCATGCCCGCGCATTTGTAGATACGGTTAAGGGATGGAGCAACGGGAGGGCGCAATAAAACGCATTTTAATGAAAACCTGAATGGGCTGTATTAAATAAACGAAAAGAAATGAAAACCCATAATCTGTCGGGCATTGACGAATCATTCACCATTCACCATTCACAACTCACTACTAACAGTTGGATCAGTTATATACATGATCTTCAAAACCATATTTGCCATGCAGTAGAGCAGGAAGATGGGGAAGCCGGGTTTGTGGAAGATAACTGGGACCGGGACGAAGGAGGAGGAGGAAGAACCAGAGTGATATCGAATGGAAAGGTATTTGAAAAGGCAGGTGTAAATACATCGGTTGTGCACGGCAAAGTAAATGACGCCATGCGAAACCAGTTGAAGATCAATGGCGATAGCTGGTTTGCCTGCGGGCTTAGTATTGTTATACACCCGCTTAACCCTTTTGTGCCTACGGTACACGCTAACTGGCGCTACTTTGAGCTATACGATACGGCAGGAAAGATAACAGACCGGTGGCTTGGCGGAGGCGCCGACCTTACCCCTTATTATTTGTTTGAGGAAGACGCGCGACACTTTCATCAAACCCTTCGCGATGCCATGCAGCCCTTTGGGGAAGCGCTATATCCAAAGTTTAAGCGGCAATGCGATACCTATTTCTCTAATACCCACCGCGGTAATGAAATGCGGGGGATCGGCGGCGTGTTTTATGATTATCTCCGCCCGCTGAATGATGAAGACGCTAACCGGTTATTCGCCTTTCAGCAGGCTAACGGCAATTGCTTTATTAATGCCTACCTGCCGGTTGTTGCTAAAAGAAAAAACACGGAATGGAACGAAAAGCATAAGCACTGGCAGGAGATCCGCAGGGGACGTTATGTTGAGTTTAACCTCATACACGACAGGGGCACCCTGTTCGGTTTAAAAACCAATGGAAGAACCGAGAGCATACTCATGAGCCTGCCACCCACTGTACGATTTGAATATAATTATCAGCCCGAAGCAGGGAGTGAAGAAGATAAACTGCTGCAGGTTTGTTTGCATCCGCAGGAGTGGGTGTGAGGGTAAAATTAAGCCCGAAGCCGGAATTTCGAAATCCGAGGGAATACAAAGCATCAAGAAACAAATAACAAGAAACAAATAAAATTCAAATATTAAATTCAAAGCAGAATACAATTTCAATGCTCAAAAAAAATAGCTATAATACGGACTACTGAAAAATGAGAAAGCAGCAGCGAAATGAAGTAGAAATCACAGTAGCAGAAAAGCACTATCAAGGCTCCTTCCCGAAAACGGGCAGTAATCGTTTTCGGGCGGCTTTTTTGGTTACTTTTTTTCCGCAAAAAAAGTGACAAACAGTAAAAGACAATTTAACTCCGAGGCTGGAATTTCGAAATCCGAGGGAATACAAAGCATCAAGAAACAAATCACAAGAAACAAATAAAATTCAAATATTAAATCCGAAGCCTTAAATCCGAAAAACGAAGCCAAATGCAACGATAAACTACAAACAACAAATATCAAACTGATACCATGTACTTACAACGCAGAAACCGTATACTTCGCAGCAATGCAGCCATTCGCAGCATGGTAGCCGAAACGGTATTAACGCCCAATGATTTTATTGCGCCCCTTTTTATTGATGAAGGTAGGGATATCGCTTACGAAATTCCTTCCATGCCCGGATATTACCGTTATTCGGTTGACAATACGGTTAAAGAAGTAAAAACACTGTGGAGCATGGGCATTAAAAGCGTTTTGCTTTTCATAAAATGCAAAGACGAATGGAAAGACAATACGGGCAAAGAAGCATGGAACGAAAACGGGCTGATGCAACGCAGCATTAAAGCCATTAAAGATGCGGTGCCGGAAATGATCGTAATGACGGATGTGGCACTGGATCCTTATTCTGAATACGGCCATGACGGCATCGTAAAAAACAGAAAGATATTAAATGATGAAACGGTTGAAGCCCTTGTAAAAATGAGCCTGAGCCATGCCCTGGCAGGCGCCGATTTTGTTGCGCCCAGCGATATGATGGATGGCCGCATTGGCGCCATCCGGAAAGCGCTGGAAGAAAATCGTTTTACCCATACCGGCATTATGTCGTATAGCGCTAAATACGCTTCCTGCTTTTACGGGCCGTTTCGCGATGCATTGGATAGTGCACCCGGCTTTGGTGATAAAAAAACCTACCAGATGAATTATGCCAACCGCATAGAAGCCGTGAATGAAACACTGAGGGATATTGATGAGGGCGCCGATATTGTAATGGTAAAACCGGCTATGGCTTATCTTGATATTATAAGAGAAATAAAAAATACCGTTACCGTTCCAGTAAGCGCGTATCATGTAAGCGGGGAATACGCCATGATAAAAGCCGCGGCAAAAATGGGCTGGCTCGATGAGTCAAAAGCCATTATAGAAAGCCTTACTGCTATCAAACGCGCTGGTGCTGATCTTATAGCTACTTATTTTGCAAAAGATGCGGCGGGGATGTTGACCTGAGGAAGGTGAATGGTGAATGAGGCAATGGTGAATGAATAGACAGCATATGAGATGTAAGTGTAAAACAATTATTTTGCAGCCAGTGATTTAAACTATTTGAATAATATTGACATGAAAAATATAGAAGAAAAGATGGTCAGCACCTTTAAATTATTGACGGGGTTAATACTATCTTGTTCAAAGCATTAATATAGGCATCGCCCAATCACTATTCACCATTCACTTATTCACCATGAATTACCAATCCAGCAAAGCCTTATTTGAACGTGCCCAGCATTCCATCCCCGGCGGCGTAAACTCTCCCGTACGGGCATTCAAAAGCGTTGGAGGCACCCCGGTATTTATTGAAAGAGCCAAAGGAGCTTATTTATACGATGTTGACGGGAATCAGTATATTGATTTCATCAACTCCTGGGGTCCAATGATCTTAGGTCATGCCTATGAACCGGTTATCAAAGCTATTCGCGATAAGGCTGGCTCATCTACCTCCTTTGGCGCGCCTACCGAACTGGAAATTGAAATAGCCGAGCTCATCAAAAGCATGGCGCCTAATGTTGACCTGATCAGAATGGTAAGCAGCGGCACCGAAGCCTGCATGAGCGCTATACGGCTGGCAAGAGGCTATACCGGCAAAAATAAGCTCATCAAATTTGAAGGTTGTTATCACGGCCACGCAGATTGCTTTTTGGTGAAAGCAGGAAGCGGTGTGGCCACCTTTAATATACAAAAAGTGCCGGGGGTAACACCAGGCGTTGCCGCCGATACCTTAACCTGCGCTTATAATGATATAGCTGCCGTTGAGAACTTAGTAGCGGAAAACAGGAATGAAATTGCCGCTATTATTATTGAACCCGTAGCCGGTAACATGGGCTGTATTTTGCCTGGAGAAGGATTCCTGGAAACGCTCCGGAAAATTTGCGACAGGGAAAATATATTACTGATCTTTGATGAAGTAATGACCGGGTTCAGACTGGCCAAGGGAGGCGCACAGGAAAAGCTGAAGGTGAATGCCGATATTATTACTTATGGAAAAATTATCGGCGCCGGCATGCCGGTAGGTGCTTTTGCGGGCAGAAAGGAGATCATGAATCATATAGCGCCGGTAGGGAGCGTATACCAGGCCGGTACCTTAAGTGGCAACCCTTTGGCAATGATTGCTGGATACACGCTGCTTCGGGGGTTAAATGCCAACCCGGTAATATATGATGAGCTGGAAACCAAGGGCGCCTATCTTGAAAAAGGATTGAGTGAGGTATTCAGGGCCGGGCCGCATCCTTTCCGGATCAACCGTTTGGGAAGCATGATCAGTGTGCATTTCAGCGACCACGATATTACAGATTTCACCTCGGCATCGGAAGCAGATATTGAAGTTTTCAATAAGTTTTTTCATCATATGTTGAATTCCGGCGTATATTTGCCTCCTTCTGCTTTTGAAACCTGGTTTATAAGTAATGCCATTACCTATCAAGACCTGGACCGTACCATTGATGCGGCGTCCCGTTTTTGATCCATCATATCAATAAAGGTCACCCTGCGTGACCTTTATCATTTTACTGAAGCAAGTATATCAATTATCATGATAAACACATCTGCCAAACAGGGGATAATATTAATGAATCTCGGCTCGCCCGATTCAACCGAAGTGAAAGATGTTCGCCGTTATTTGATGGAGTTTTTAATGGATGGACGGGTGATTGATTACCCTTACCCGTGGCGGCTGCTGCTGGTAGGCGGTATAATTGTACCCTTTCGCGCTCCAAAATCAGCGGCTGCTTACCGTTCTATATGGACGGAAGGCGGTTCTCCCCTGATTGTAATTACCCAACAATTACAGGAAGCGGTGCAGCAACAAATGGAAGCGCCTGTTGAAATAGCCATGCGGTACGGCAACCCATCCGTTGCCACAGCTTATAATAATTTGATGAAGCGGTTGCCGTCGCTTGAAGAAGTGATCGCTGTTCCGCTCTACCCCCACTTCGCCATGTCATCGTACGAAACAGCGGTAGAACATGCGAAAACCATACACAAAAAAGGAAAATATCCTTTTTCCCTTTCCTTTATCAAACCATTTTACAACGAGCCCAATTATTTACAGGCAATGGAAGAAAGTATCATTCCTTACCTGCAGCAGGATTATGATCACATTTTATTCAGCTATCACGGTGTACCGCAAAGGCATATACATAAATCGGATATTACGGGCAACCATTGTTTAAAAACAGAGAACTGTTGCCAGACCGATTCTCCCGCGCATGCTTTTTGCTACAGGCACCAATGCTTTGAAACCACACGCCTGCTTACCCAAAAGCTTAATATCCCGGAAAGCAGGTACAGCATTTCCTTTCAGTCGCGGCTGGGTAAAGGATGGCTGGAACCTTTTACCGATATACGCCTGGCGGAGCTCCCCAAAGAGGGTAAAAAGAAAATAGCAGTGCTTTGCCCTGCCTTTGTGAGTGATTGTTTGGAAACGCTCGAAGAAATAGCAGTGGAAGGAAAGGAAACCTTCTTACATGCAGGCGGGGAATCTTTCACTTTTATTCCCTGTATTAATACGGATGCCGCATGGGTAAATACAATAACTTCATGGATGAAAGCGTACGCGAAGGGTGAACGCAGCATGATCCTGCAGTAACGCAGAACAATAGCCCTACAGTACAGGAAGCGGCTTAAAACAAAATGGCATTTATAGATACCGCTTCCGGATTTAATAACAACAGCAGAAAGAATTAATTTATTGTATTGCATGAAAGCCCTGGTATACAAATCTACAGGAAGCTGGTACGTAGTGAAAAGCCAGGACGGATCGTTGTACAATGCGAGGATAAAAGGCAGGTTTAAAATGGATGGCATTACATCTACCAACCCCGTTACCGTTGGCGATGAAATAGATATAGTAATAGAAGAAGGCGAGGAGCAAAGCGCTGTTATCACGCATATTTATGACCGGCGTAATTATATTAACCGGCAGTCGCCCGCTCATAAATACCATCATCATATTATCGCGGCCAATATTGACCAAACCTTACTGATCTGTACACTCAGGGATCCGCGCACATCACAGGGATTTATTGACCGTTTTTTGGTTGCCGCTGAAGCCTACCATATACCCGCGGTATTGGTATTCAATAAATCCGATCTGCACCGGGAAAAAGAAATGCGCCAGTTTGAAGAGAGAAAAGCCATGTATGAGGCAATCGGGTATACCGTTATTTTAATGAGTGTAGAAAAGGGTGAAGGGATAAAAGATATACAACAAATTTTACAACATAAAACTTCTTTGATCAGCGGGCATTCGGGCGTGGGAAAGTCTTCATTTATTAACGCGGTAATGCCGGATTTTGCGCTCAAAACACAGGAAGTAAGCGGCTGGAGCGGTAAAGGCCTGCACACTACCACGTTCGCGGAAATGTTTGATCTTCCTTTTGGCGGAAGAATTATTGATACGCCGGGGATCCGTGAATTTGGGCTTGTTGATATTTCAAAGCAGGAGCTTTCGCATTATTTCCCCGAGATGAGGGAAGTTATAACGGATTGCCAGTTTAATAATTGTTTGCATATTAATGAACCGGGCTGTGCTGTTAAGGCAGCGGTAGAAGAAGGGAAAATCAATATAGAGCGTTACCTGAGCTATTATAATATACTCGATTCTATTTCGGAGAAAGGATACTAACTGAGCTGCTGCAAAACCATGGCCAGCTCTTTTATCGCTTCATTGTCTTTTGCAACGGCCCGCCTTAGCCGCACAGGTAAAATAGATACGCCATCATATATGTTATAATGCAGGGTAAGCTTATGTCCGTTGTAATTAAAATCCCAGTAAGACGTATCGAGGTCATCAATTTTGTTGGTAAACTGTACCTGTAGCTTATCGGCAAGTAAACCGGCTACGCCATAAAATTTGTCGAAGCCGCAGTTTTCATCAATTACAGCCTCAGTACAGCCATAATCGTTACGCAGGGTCAGGTTCATAGCTTTATTTTTAGTGGTGAGACTAATTTTTAAAAGACTTTGCCTTAGGCGCCTTTTCCCCGCTCAGTACTCTTTCTGCTCCAACGCTCTTACCATTAGCCGGGCACCCATATTTTGGTGAGCACCCACTTATATACGACACCAGCAAAAAGCCGCATGCTGCACAAATGATCAATTTTTTCATAGCATTATGGTTAAATGTAGCTATTGCTTTCCCTTATATTTTTTATTAATAGGAACGATTAAGGATGATTTTTGGTATGCAGGTATAATAAAAGCCGCCTAAACAGAGTTATGCTGCCGGTTAAAAGCTGCTTAAAAATAATTCCGGGGGTCTAGTATAATGTGTTGCCTTTATCCACGATACACTAATTATCACGAATAATTCGTGCCATTTGTAACATTCTGTACAACAAGAGCCTGCAAGGGTTTAATACGTCACTAATACACGAATGGATGTACCAAAACACATTAAGTATTCATGCATTAGTGGCTGATTCAAGTTGTATTTAGCTGGCACTTTTTTTCAGATAAACGGCATATCATCATTTTATAAGGGATATTTGCCTTGCCACATATAAAAAAAAGGAAAACATAATGTTACTGGCTACTGATTTAGACGGCACATTTTTAGGCGGAGCCCCTGCGCAGCGGGCAGCGCTGTATCGTATAATAAACAGTCATAAAGCGCTTCAGCTTGTTTTTGTTAGCGGCAGGGGACTGGCAACCATTTTACCTCTTTTTGAAGAACCCTTAATGCCGAAGCCGGATTTTATTATTTGTGATGTGGGTGCCACTATTGTAAGTGGCAATTCGCTTGAACCCGTTGAGCCCATTCAATCATTGATTGAAGAAAGATGGCCGGGAAAAAAACAGGTAGCCGAATTACTATCCGGCGTAAAAGGCCTCGTAGCGCAGAACGTTCCGCAGCAACGGCGCTGCTCTTATTTTTATGACGTGCATACGGATGTTGACGATTTAAAGGATAAAGTGGAGCAATTGAATTGCGACCTGGTGTTGTCTGCCGGAAAGTTCGCGGATGTATTACCCAAAGGCATTAATAAAGGATACAGCCTGCAGTTGCTGGCCAAACAATATCATTTTACCATAGAAAACATTCTGGTGGCAGGCGATACCTTCAACGACCTGTCTTTATTTAAAACAGGATACAAAGGGGTTGTAGTGGGCAATGCAGAACCCGGCTTAATGGAAGCAACGGCAGGCTTTCCTGCTATATACCATGCAAAAGAAGAGGGCGCAGGCGGCATACTGGAAGCGATGCAGCATTTCTCTTTATTTAAAAAGCTGGTGATCTGATCCGGGCGTTGATTATTATTTACCTAATCCCTATTTTCTTTATCTTTCTTCCGAAAACCTCCAAATTATGCCTGAAAAAAAATTTCAGCCCTTTATAGCACCCGAAACCAGAATGGCCGAATTTACCATTAAAGCCGTATTAACCGGTTCGGTGTTTGGTATCATCTTCGGCGCGTCTACCGTATATCTCGCGCTCAAAGCCGGGTTAACCGTTTCCGCCTCCATACCCATTGCGGTAATGGCTATTACACTCAGCAGGCTTTTTTTAAAGACTACCATTCTCGAGAACAATATCATCCAAACTACCGGGTCTGCCGGTGAAAGCATTGCGGCAGGGGTTGTATTTACACTGCCGGGGTTTTTATTTTTGAGCGATAAGGCCAATGAAGATTATTTTAATTATGTAACCATACTCACCCTGGCAATACTGGGCGGCATACTGGGCACTTTAATGATGATCCCCCTGCGGCGGCCGCTGATCGTAAAGGAACACGATACGCTTCCCTATCCGGAAGGAACGGCCTGCGCTGCTGTATTAAAAGCAGGAGAGAAAGGGGGTGATTTTGCTAAAACCGCTTTTACAGGAGTAGGCTTTGCGCTGGTGTACGCTTTCTTACAAAAGATCGTTCATGTAATTGCCGAAACGCCGGAGTTCATGACTAAGCAGGTTAATAAATTCCTGCCCTCAGCCAAAGTGAGTGGTGAAATAACGCCTGAATACCTGGGCGTAGGTTATATCATCGGGCCCAAAATAGGTGGCGTGCTGGTAGCGGGCAGCGTACTGGCCTCTTTTGTATTGATCCCTTTGCTGGCCACACTGGTACCTGCCGATGCCATTGCCGCGCAACTGGTAAAGCTCGGGGTACTCGCCGATATGAGTACTGCAGGAGGAAGAGGCGGCTGGAACCCCGATACCCATACTTTTGCCGATTTTTCAAACGCCATTTATTGGGCCTATATCCGGCAAATAGGGGCGGGCGCCGTTGCGGCAGGCGGTTTTATAACGCTGCTGAAAACCTTACCCACTATCGTCTCTTCATTTAAAAGCAGCCTGGGATCATTAAAAAATAAGAATGCCGGCAACATAACCACTGAAGAATTGCGCACAGAAAAGGATCTGAGTTTAAAAGTGGTGGGCTTCGGAAGTTTGGGACTGATATTGATCGTATCGGTTTTACCATTCATCCCCGGCGAAAATTTTATCAGCCGCTTGCTGGTGGGGGTGCTTATTGTAGTGTTTGGCGCATTGTTCGTAACCGTTTCTTCCCGTATTGTGGGGCTGATCGGTTCTTCCAATAACCCTATTTCCGGGATGACCATTGCCACTATCCTGGGCACCTGCTTAATTTTTATAGTGGTAGGCTGGACGGGTAAATCTTATGAACCCATGGTGCTGGTGGTTGGAGGAATGATATGCATTGCCGCCGCTAATGCAGGCGCTACTTCGCAGGATCTTAAAACCGGTTATATCATTGGTGCTACACCACGGTACCAGCAATTGGCGCTGTTCATTGGAGTAATCGTTTCTTCCCTGGCAATAGGCATAACCATAAAAGTGCTGGATACCCCCACACCTGAAATGGTAGCGCAGGGCATCCATCATGCCATTGGCCAAAGCACCTATGCGGCGCCGCAGGCCACGTTAATGGCTACACTAATAAAAGGCGTGCTGTCGTTTAACCTGGACTGGCAGTATGTGCTGGTGGGTGTTTTTGTGGCTGTGGTGGTAGAGCTTTGCGGTATTAAAGCTTTATCATTTGCCATTGGTTTGTACCTGCCTTTGGCAACCACTTTACCTATTTTTATAGGCGGCGCTATACGGGGTATTGTTGACTGGCAGGCCAAAAGAAAAGGGGAAGCCATTAAAGCAGGTGAAGAAGACCTTGGCAAAGGCAACCTGTTCGCCACCGGGTTGGTTGCGGGCGGCGCCATAGCAGGAGTGATCGTAGCCTTCCTGGCTGCCAACGATACCATTTCAAAAGGATTGGAAAAGCTGAGCTTTGAAAACGGGATCACTAATGTGCTGGGCGGGGCCTTAGGCTATGAAATATTGGGGGTGATCTTTTTTGCCGTGCTGGGTGGGCTATTGTATAAAGTGGCCAAACAGAAATAAGTTTCTGGTATAACAGGTAACAGCAATTAAAAAACAATATGTCTCCCTTTACCATTATTACATTCGTTACCGGCTGTACACTTATTATTGTCAGTGTAATAACCCTGTTACATTCACCTGAAAAGATCAATACGGTTTACGGTTACAGAACAAAAGCATCCATGCGCAACCAGCAAACATGGGAGGAAGCCAACCGCTATTCTTCAAAGCTGATGCTGCTTTGCGGTGGTATACTTACCGCAACAGGGCTGCTTTCCTTCTTTCTCTCATTCTTAAGCCAAACAGGTATTATTACAGGAATTGTACTCACTTTTTTATTCAGTATCCTGCCCATTCCGCTTACGGAGCGGCACTTAAAAAAGTTGTTTGACAAAGAGGGGAACAGGAAAACGGAATAACAGGTCATACCGGCCGGGTAATCCGGAATACGCTTGTATAAACCGGGTGCTTCATTTAGCTTATATTTATAGCAAAGCTTTTAATTCCGTCAATGGCTACCGAAAGTTCGATCCTTTTCAATATTTCAAGTCCTTAACAATGAAACCCACTCGTTTACTCATCATTTCACTTTGCTTTTTGATTACCGCACCGGCAAAAGCACAAACCATTGCGGAGTCATTTATTAACGGCGATGCATTACCCGATGCCCCGGAACTGGCGGCAAGAGGCCCATATAAAGCAGGTGTACGCACTTTAACCCTTATAAATAAAGACCAGGCAGATATACTACATTCGAAAGGAGGCGTTGATCCATTGTATAACCGCCCGCTGAAATTAGAAATATGGTATCCTGCTATAGTGCCTGAAGGCAAAACCATGCTGGCAGTTTACGAAGATATATTAGGCAGCTCAAATGATTCGTTAAGGCCCATTGTTCCTTTTACTTTTAAGGGCAGGGCACTGCGCGATGCCGTTCCTGATAAGGAAGCTGCTGCATTTCCCCTAGTCATCGTATCACACGGCTACCCGGGTTCAAGGGTATTGTTATCCTATCTCACCGAAAACCTGGCGTCTAAAGGTTATGTAGTAGTGGCCATTGACCACACCGAATCTACACACGCCGAGACAAAAGGCTTTCAAAGCACTTTACTCAACCGGGCTAAAGACATACGGTTTGTATTGAACCAGATAGCGGCCTTAGCGAAAAGTGACAGCGGAAGTTTTTTAGCGGGATTGGCAGATGCCGGCAATACTGCGCTCATTGGATATTCAATGGGAGGCTATGGTGTATTAAATGTTGCCGGCGCAGGTTACAGTGAAAAGTTAGCAGGATTTTTTACTGCCATCACCAATGGAAGCAAAGCCATCAATACCCTTCTGGCAAATAACGCAGACTTTAAAACCTCTTTCGATCCAGGGGTTAAGGCTGTAGTGGCTTTTGCTCCCTGGGGCATGCAGCGTGGCGTATGGGATGAAGAAGGGTTGAAAGGTTTAAAAATACCAGTTTTTTTCGTTGCCGGTAACAAGGACGATGTGTCGGGCTATGAAGATGGAATTAAAGCTATTTATGATGGCGCGATAAATGCCAGCCGTTACCTGCTGACTTACGAAAATGCGAGACATAACGTGGCGCCCAACCCTCCTCCTCCCGAATCATTACAGGCGGGGCTAGCTATGCAGGAATACTATCATTATGCGGAGCCCGCATGGAACGAGCGGCGTATTAATAATATTAACCAGCATTTCATAACCGCTTTTCTGGATGTTCACCTGAAGAAAAAGGACTTAGGGAAATACCTGATGGTAAATGAATCGCCCGCTGCCCAAACCTGGCCGGGATTTAAGCCACGCACTTCCGTGGGCTTGCAATTGCTGCATGCCAGCCCGGGAAATTAAGTATACAACACCCTCGCATAATTTCCGCACCTTCGCATAAATGCGCGCTACATGGATAATGCGATAATGAATGGAACGGTTACTTCCGTTAATCACGAAAAGCAGTACGTTTCCATTGAATACATGCATAAAGATAAAAAGAAAACAATCACCTGCAGAACAGACGATAAGGAAGGGCAGAAAACGAAGAAGCCGCATCAGTATCGTATAGGCGATGTTGTGCATTTCCAGATAAAAGGCGCCGACAGGGGTAAAAGGATAATAGCCTTTAATTTAAAGTTCTTATACAATACGGCAATAGAGCAGCTTATTCACAAAGCGGCAACGGATAACCGCTTTACAGGCTATTTGAAACGCGTGGAGGATGCCCTTTTTGTGAAAGAAATCGGTAGTTATATTTTTTTCCCGCTGGTATTATCTCCATGGGAAATTCCGCCTGCGGAAAAAAGTTTTAATGAACCCGTTGAATTTAAATTGCTGCACCCCGATAAACCCAACCGCCTGTTCGCCGAACTTTTTACGCATAACTATATTCCCGAATTCCGTAAAGCGGTACAGTATTTGAAAAATAAAACGCCAATAGACGCCACTGTAACTAAAGTTTCGCCCTATGGTGCTCATGTAAGTTTCATTAATGACAAAATACAGGCTAAAATGCAGTTGCCCGGTGAAGCCCTTGCCACTATAAAAACGGGCGATTTAATTCCTGTAAGGATTGCTCATTTAAGCAACGCCCGCATCGTAGTAGAAATGTTGCCGTGAAATAAAAAATTGATTTTGATTTCCGAACATCCAAAGTTCGCGTTATATTGGTTTTCATACCGCCTCACTTATGCAAAAATTATTACTCCTGCTGCTCATCGCATGCTTAGGACAATTAAAGGCCGGCGGCCAGTCTGCCGCTGAAAAAGCCATTCTGAAAATATTAGATGATCAAACCCTGTACTGGAACAAGGGAGACCTCAACAATTTTGTAAAAGGTTACTGGAACAACGATTCCCTTATGTTTATTGGCAGCAGCGGCGTGGTGTATGGCTACCAGAACACCTTAACCCGCTATAAAAAAAGCTACAGCGACACTTCAAAGATGGGCCGGCTCCGGTTTGAGATCCTGCATATAAAAAACCTTTCCCCGGAATATTATTACGTGGTGGGTAAATGGTTCCTCAAACGAAGTATCGGCGATTTGAGCGGACATTATACTTTACTGATCCGTAAAATCAAGGGTGAGTGGAAAATCGTTGCTGATCACAGCAGTTAACAACAGGCAGCAGGATTTACCGGCCGTGAAGAAGAAATAAACCTATTAAAAGAAGCTTTACATTTAAAAAAAGCAATGGGCATAGCAGCCGTTTATACTGAAGCCGGCGGCGATGCCGGAGGAGTACAGATAGATATGCTCATAGACAGGGCAGATAATATTATTAATGTATGCGAAATAAAGTTTTATGATGCTCCTTTTATCATAACAAAAAAATATGCAGCGGAGCTAAGAAATAAAAGAGCCTTGGTAAGAATGGCGGCGCCCGCAAAAAAAACGGTGTTTATTGCTATGGTAACCTGCTTTGGCATACAGGAAAACAGCTATGCTACCGAATTGGTGCAAAGCCAGGTAATAGCAGGCGACCTGTTTGGCTGATAAATATTACCGTTAAAGGAATTTTACTGCATAACGGCATCTTATTTCAAAACCCCCGATATTGTCATATTTGGCGGAATGTGGCTATCTTAATGCGATTCCGCCAACTATAAATACCCGTACAACACGCCCTATTCGCTCCAGATCCTGTAGAAATAATAGATCAGTGCCGTAAAGCTTATTACAAACCAGGCATAGAACATCGTATTAAAGGTATTAAAAGATCCCCTGATCAGAGCCCACTCTAAATACAAGCCGAAGAAGATGGTAATAACAGACCACACGATTATAGCTGTTATCACCCGCAAAATTTTTGTGATGATCCGTTTTAATTCGGGTTCAATGCCGTTGCTCATATATGAATGCTTTTGTTTTTAATTTAACAACAACCGGCGGAAAGCTGCCGAATCACCGTTAAACACATTAAAGTCTACCCTGGTGCTAATGCCATTAACCTTCCCGGTTTCGCTGTGCTGCCAGAATATCCACGGTCTTTCAATACGCGGCTTATTAGGCTGCAGGTAGTGCGCAACCCATAACGGGTAATCGTCAAACGCTTTTCCCAAATACTGATCATAAAAATCAACATTGGTATAAATAATGGGTTTTACCTTATAGTACGTTTCAATAGTAGTGAGCCATTCCTGAACCCTTATGCGAAGGGTTGCGGGCTTTACGCCGTATAATTGCTCTACATCCAGCACCGGGGGCAGATCCCCGGGCTCCAGCGTTACCTGCGCAATAAAATTATCTGCCTGCTTTTTCCCGCTTTTTGTAGCCAGAAAAAAATGGTATGCACCTCTTGTCATTCCTTCCTCTCTTGCCCTGTACCAGTTGCGCTTAAACAATTTATCTACGTTTACCAATCCTTCCGTGGCTTTAATAAAAGCAAAGCTCAACTGCATATCTTCTACATTCATCTGCCTTACTTCTTGCCAGTCTATCACATCCTGGTGATGCGAAACATCTATGCCATGAATATTATAATTAACCGGGATCTCAATACCGAAAGCAGTGTAACGCACAAAATGAACATGGTATTCTCTCCAGCGTATATAACCATATATAAGACCGGCGGTTAATAGCATTAAGCCTGTCATTAGCAGCAAAGCCTTCCAGCCGGGGATTGTCTTTTTTTTACGCGCCATGCGGTTTTAAATACGAAGAAATAGAAAAGCACCAGGAAACAAATAACAAGAACCAAAAAAGTTTCAACTCCGAATATTAAATTTCGAAATCCGAAGGGAATACAAATCACCAATAATCAAAGATAAAACCTGTTTGCCGTGGCAAATTCAACTCCGAAGCGGAATGCAATCTCAAACCCGCCTGCCGGACGCAGGTATTAGATTTCAAATTTTAAATCTTTTCCGTCCGAATCGAACAACAATAAACCACAAATCTCAAACTACACATACTCTACACCAGCACGCCTTTGCTTTCGTACATCGTTTCTCTCAACTGTTTCACCCTGCTGTCTTCTAAGTATTCATCAAACGTGGTCAGCCTGTCTATTATTCCTTTAGGCGTTAGCTCTATTACCCGGTTGGCAACGGTTTCCATAAAAGTATGGTCGTGCGAAGTAAGCAATACCACACCCTTAAAGTTCACCATGCTTTCATTGAACGACTGAATGCTTTCCAGGTCAAGATGATTGGTTGGCTCATCTAATATTACCAGGTTGGGGTTTTGAATCATCATGCGGCTGATCATACACCTTACCTTTTCGCCACCACTCAGCACACTTGTTTTTTTCAGGATCTCATCGCCGCTGAAAAGCATTTTTCCCAGGAAGCCACGCAAAAATGGTTCATCCACATCCGCAACATTTGGCGGTACAAACTGCCTTAGCCAATCCATCAGGTTAACATCCTTCTGCTCAAAATAGGGCGCATTATCATTCGGCAGATAGGCTTTGGTAATTGTAGTGCCCCATTCATATTTACCGCCACCCGCCTGCATTTTACCATTAATGATCTCAAAAAAGGAAGTGAGGGCCAGGTGATCTTTGGAAAAGAAAGCGATCTTGTCGCCTTTGTTTACCGAAAAGCTAACATCGCTGAACAACACTCTCCCGTCATCTGCTTTTTTGAATAGTTTCTCTATATTCAAAACCTGATTACCCACTTCGCGGTCCTGTTTGAAAATAATGCCCGGATAACGCCTGTTAGAAGGTTCAATATCTTCTATTACTAATTTTTCAAGCGCTTTTTTACGTGAAGTAGCCTGTTTGCTTTTGGAAGCGTTAGCACTGAACCGGGCAATAAAATCGAGCAGGTCTTTACGCTTATCCTCCATTTTCTTATTCTTGTCAGACAACTGGCGTGCCGCCAACTGGCTGCTCTCGTACCAAAACGTATAGTTCCCGGTATAGATCTTTATTTTCTGCCGGTCCACATCGGCTACATGTGTACACACGGAATCCAGAAAGTGCCTGTCGTGGCTCACTACAATTACAATATTCTCATAATCAGCCAAAAAGTTTTCCAGCCAGCTAATGGTTTCCACGTCAAGATCATTGGTTGGCTCATCTAATATCAGTATATCCGGGTTGCCAAATAAAGCCTGAGCCAGCAATATGCGCACTTTTACAGCTCCCGGCAGATCTTTCATTAACGCCAGATGGTATTCTTCATTAACCCCCAGCTCTCCCAATAATGTTCCGGCGTCACTTTCAGCGGTGTATCCACCCATCTCACCAAACTCGCCCTCCAGCTCGCCGGCACGCATGCCATCTGCTTCGGTAAAATCCTCTTTGGCATAAATAGCGTCTCTTTCCTGCATTACCTGCCACAATTTCTGGTGCCCCATCATTACGGTTTGAAGGGCAGTATGCTCGTCAAAAGCAAAGTGATTCTGCTGTAAAACCGCCATCCGTTCCCCGGGTGTAATGTCTATTGTTCCCTTGCTCGGATCAATTTCACCGGAAAGGATCTTTAAAAAAGTAGATTTCCCGGCGCCGTTGGCTCCAATAACACCGTAGCAATTGCCCTTGTTGAAACTCAGGTTTACTTCATCAAATAATACCCTTTTGCCAAAGGATAGCGATACATTGTTCACTGTAATCATAGCTGCTTCTTATTTTAGATTCCGTCTTTTGCGAAAACAAGGCGCAAAGGTACGATTTAAAGCGCAAGAGAAGAAGGGTTTGGGACTGCAGATTGCATACCTGTTGTGCTGCTGTTTCTTCTAAAAGGAGCAGATATTAGCCTCCGGGTTAACCAACCACTAAATTTTCCCATTCTACTGATCGAAGCTTTTGATTCAACCACCGAATTGCTAATTAGCTGTATTAACCCGGATTGTGGGTCCCGGCTCTCTTGATAGCTTATCTTTTATCAATGCAGTATATCCTTCAAAAATTTATATTCCAATAAAAATCAACGCTATGTAAAATTTACTCTTAATATGATTAGATGGATTTGTTCATAATAATAAGTGTATCGCCCGTCGAAAATAAGCAATAACACTTATTGGGTCGCGTTATGTTTGCGTAATATTTAACCCCCAATTAAACCGCCATGAAAAGATTTTTACTCCTCTTTATAAGTCTTGTTTTATACGTATTATGCGCCTATAGCCAGCCCTGTACAACTTCCGGTAATCAAACTTCTTATGGAACCGGTAATATATGGATAGGCTACGCTTATAATAATACGAACTTTACGGATTACCGCAGCTATGTAAATGAAGGAACGGCAGGGAGTCCTAATTTTGACAGGAACTTTGGAGGAAGCAATGTAAACTACCCTACTACCGGCTGTTTCGTACAAACGGAAACCTTCAGCATGCGCTATAAGCTTACCAAAACCTTTGCCAGTGGCAATTATATTTTTACGGTAGGCGGAGACGACGGCTACAGGCTGAGCCTTGATGGCGGCGCCACCTGGGCAATTAACCGCTGGAATGATCAGTCTTATACCACTACCACCTATTCCATTGCGCTGAGCGGTACCTATAACATGGTGTTGGAATATTATGAGAATGGAGGAGAAAACAGGATTTCGTTTGCCGTAGCCGCTACATGTAACGGAACTGAAGACACGGGTATTTATGGAACAGGTAATATATGGAACGGTTATGTTTACGATGGAACTAATTTTGGAGTATTTGCAGGTATGGTACATGAAGGCTCCGCCAGTGACCCGGCTTTCGACCAAAATTTTGGAGGGGGCAATGTGTCTTACGCTACCAGCGGCTGCCCGGTTCAAACCGAAACCTTTAGCGTTCGTTACCGGCTTACTAAAACATTCGCTGCCGGAACCTATATGTTTACCGTAGGCGCCGATGACGGCTACAGGCTCAGCGTTGATGGCGGCGCTACCTGGATCATTAATAACTGGGCGCTTCACTCGTATACCACCACCAGCTACAGCGCTTCATTGAGCGGAACGCATAACCTGGTGTTGGAATATTATGAAAACGAAGTGGATAACAGGATTTCGTTTGCCATGCAAACCCTCAGCATATTACCTGTTACCCTGGAATCTTTCACCGCCCGCGAAAAGGAAAATACAGTGCAATTGAACTGGAACGTCTCTTCCGGCAGCGATCCCCGCTTGTTTGAAGTAGAAAAGAGCATAGACGGCCAATCTTTTTCAGGTATCGGGGCAGTGCCTTCTCATAACAGTGCTGTTACACAATACAGCTTTACCGATCCGTCTCCTTTCCGGGGCATTGGTTATTATCGCTTAAAAATGACAGACAGGAGCGGCATCTCTACTTATTCAGCAACAGTAAGCATTCGTTTGGCCGCAACTTCGGCAAATACAGTAAGCGTTTATCCTACTGTTGTAACGGGTAATTCGTTTTTTGTAACCAGCAGCAGTAATATTCGCAATGCGGTGATTACCCTTACTGGTTTAAACGGAAAGATCATCTCCAAACAAAAAGCGGGAAATATCACCGCAGGACAGGCCATCCGCGTTTCTGCAGGCGCTGCCGTTTCAGGTAAGGGGATATATGCGGTTACGCTATCCGGCAGCGACTTCGGAATAGCTACAGGAAAAATAATTATACAATAAGCTTATATGTGAAGGGGGTTAAAGAAAGCAGGTTTAAAAGGGAGCCCAGTTACAGCTTTGTAGTTGGGCTCCTCCTTTTAATGAAACTCGTAAAAGATGTTTATATTTATTGATTTAAGTACCTCTTTCAGCGTTTAAAACCCTCTTTTATATGAGCTTTGCCTTTCCCGGGTTGCCCCGTCAATTAACTGGTATTATATTTTTTTTGTATGCTGCTTTTTCGCTTGCCCTGTTGCTGGCAAGTTGCCAATCGCCGGGGCAAAAGAACGAAGAGAACAAGCCGCTTTCCGAAGCGCAAAAGCATATTCCGGAAAATGCATTAAGCGGTTTGAAAGGAGCCGAAGACCTGCAGATCAGCTTATTTGCTCATGAGCCTATGCTGCTCAATCCTACCAATATGGATATTGATGAAAAAGGCCGCGTGTGGGTATGCGAAGGATATAATTACCGCTATTCGCTCAACCCCGATAATCCTTACAAAAAAGAAGGAGACCGGATTGTAATACTTGAAGACAGCAACGGCGATGGGATGGCGGATAAGCAAACCGTTTTTTACCAGGGTGAAGATATTAATTCTGCTTTAGGCATCGCGGTGCTGGGCAATACTGTAATTGTTTCCCGGAGCCCCGATGTATTTGTTTTTACCGATGAAGATAATGATGGCAAAGCCGATAAAAAAGATACGCTTTTTACGGGCATCAGCGGGCAGGAACATGATCACGCCATACATGCTTTTAATTTTGGGCCCGATGGCAAGCTGTATTTTAATTTTGGCAATGAAGGCAGGGGATTAAAAGACAAATACGGTAACCCGGTAAAAGATATTTCAGGGAAAGAAATTACAGCCAACGGCCACCCCTGGCGGCAGGGTATGGCTTTTCGCTGCGATACAGATGGTAAAAACGTAGAAGTGCTGGGTAATAATTTTCGTAATCCCTATGAGATTACAGAAGATTCCTACGGCACCCTGTGGCAATCCGACAACGATGATGATGGCAACCGTGGCGTACGCATCAATTACGTAATGCCCTATGGCAATTATGGCTTTACAGATGAAATAACCGGCGCCTCCTGGCCCGAAAGACGTATTAACATAGAAGATTCCATTCCTTACCGGCACTGGCATTTAAATGATCCCGGGGTTGTTCCCAATATGCTGCAAACCGGAGCCGGTTCCCCAACAGGAATACTGGTGTACGAAGGCGATCTGCTGCCCGAACGATTCCGCGGACAACTGATCCATAGTGATGCAGGACCCAATATAGTGCGTTCTTATGCCGTTGTTCCTGACGGAGCCGGGTATTCAGCTACTATCAATAATATTGCTGAAGGCACCGGCGATAACTGGTTCCGTCCTTCAGATGTTTGTATAGCGCCCGACGGATCTTTATTCATTTCCGACTGGTACGACCCCGGTGTAGGTGGTCACCAGGTAAAAGACTTTGCGAGGGGAAGGATTTTCAGGGTTACGCCTAAAAAACATAAAGGCTATAAAGTTCCTGCGCTGGATCTTTCCACAACCGAAGGCGCTGTAACGGCTTTACAAAGTCCTAACCGCTCTACCCGTTACCTGGCATGGCAAAAAATAAACAGCATGGGTGAAGCGGCAGCGCCCGCTTTGGAAAAATTATACACTTCAGAAAATCCACGTTTCAGGGCCCGGGCTTTATGGCTGCTGAGTAAAATCCCCAATAAGGGTATTACTTATGTACAGGAGGCATTAAAAGATAAGGATCCCAACATCCGCATTACCGCGTTAAGAGCCGCGCTGCAGGTAAACGCAGACACCATTGCCCTGGTAAAAACATTGCTCCATGACGAAAATATACAGGTAAAAAGAGAGGCGGCCTTGGCCCTTCACCGCAACAGTTCAGATGAAGCCCCGGCAGCCTGGGCCCAACTGGCGCAGCAATATGATGGTAAAGACCGCTGGTACCTTGAAGCCTTAGGCATTGCCGCCGAAGAGCAATGGGATCGCTTTTTTAACGCCTGGCTGCAATTGGTGAACAATAACTGGAATACTCCTGCCGGAAAAGATATTGTATGGCGGGCAAGAGCAGCAGCTTCATTGCCCTTACTGGCTAAGATTGTCAGCAATCCGGCAGGCGATCCCCGGCAGGAACTGAAATTTTTCCGCGCCTTTGATTTTTATAAAAACGGTAATAAACAAAAAGTACTGTTATCCCTGCTGGAAGGACACCACCCGCAGCAGGGCTATATTAACGCAATTACGCTCCTGCAGCTTGACCCTTCAATACCCCATACCACCACCGTTAAACATGCTATAGAAAATGGATTGAACAGTGTGGCTCAAACACAGTTATACATTGACCTGGTTAGAAAATTCAGATTAAAGGGTAAGAACACTGAACTTTTGAAACTGGCCAACCAGGGCAGTAGTGATGCCATTAAGGCAGACGCCCTCCGGCTCCTGCTCGAGTCGGGAGGAAGCAAGCTTATAACAAAAGCATTGTTACAAAAAAATGATACGCCGGGGTATATGATAAGCCTTCTGGGCAAAGCGGGCAGTGATGCTTCAAGAAATATTCTTCAGCAATTCCTTATCAATAAAAGCAACCCGGTTGAATTAAGAACAGCGGCGGTACGGGCCTTCTCTACCGGACGACGGGGGGAAACCAGCCTGCTTGAACTGGTAAAAAACAAAAAATTACCCAAGGATCTTGAACCTGTTGCTACAGACATCTTTACAAAAACACACCGGAAAGACCTGAAACAGGAAGCAGCCCAATACCTTGCCATATCATTACAAACCAATAAGCTGCCGCCTCCCGAAGAGCTCATGGCAATGCAGGGTAATGCAGATTCCGGCGCCGTGGCTTTTACCACGTATTGCGGCACCTGCCACCAGGTAAAAGAACAGGGTATCGCTTTCGGCCCCGATCTTTCGGAAATTGGCTCAAAATTATCAAAGGAGGCTTTATATACTGCCATTCTTGAACCATCGGCCGGAATAAGCTTTGGATTTGAAGGTTATGCGTTTAAGCTTAAAACCGGGGCTACCGTATCGGGTTATATCGCCAGCCAAACCGAAGACGAGATCAGTATTAAAATGATCGGCGGCATCATTGAAAAATACAGGAAAGCAGATATTGTTTCTAAAACGCAATATGATCAGTCGCTGATGCCCGAAGGGTTGGCAGAAGGCATGGGAGCGCAACGGTTGGCCAACGTTGTAACATACCTTGAGCAGCTCAGAAAAAAGTAGGCGTGCTGAGGGCAGGTGTTTTATTATTTTAGTTTGTCAATTGAAATTGCCGGTGAACTAATAGGATTGTTTGTTTCAGAAATTTTTTTAATCGTTTTAATGTCAATAGATTTATTAATCAAGAAACCAGATCTGATGGTTAGGTTATCACCCTCTATTGTATAGTTTGTTGTCAAAAATATATGAGTAATAAATAGAATTGCTAATAAAAGAATTGTAATTCTTATCCAATCAGGTTTTTCGCTTATAGTCAAAAATAAAACTGTTCCAAATACAAGAACAAGCGGTATTACCAATTCAAGTCCAATTTTTGAGTTATACACCTTTTTCACTTCAAAATCCAAATTTTTGATCAATGTCATTCTGAGCTTGCCGCCAACGGACAGGGCTTTATGCAGGTTGGGAATTAGGTCTTATGTATGAGTTGAATATTTCACCGATATTAATTTTACAGTGAAATATAATTTTATCATCATAAAGCTTATTGCCATGACTAAAGTTAAAGAATTAGATTTTAAAGGAACTACCATTTTTTGTGGTCTTGATGTACACAAAGTAAGTTGGCGTGTAAATATCCGGGATACAGAACTTGAGTTAAAAGACTTTATCCAACCGGCAAGTGCTGATTTATTACACAAGCATCCCACCAGAAATTACCCAGGTGCAAAGTACAAAGTGGGGTACGAAGCTGGCTTTTGCGGCTTCGGGATTCAACGTGAACTTTCTGCCCTCGGCATAGAATGCATTCTGCCGACAACCGCTGCCGATTGAAACAGGTAAATGCCAATGCAATTTCTAAAGGTGGCGACCATCACAACAGAGACTTCACTGAAGGTGAGTTAAATAAATTATTGCATCTTTTTGGCATCTATTTTTTTCCCACCATCTATTAAAAATAACCCTGCAACAATCCCGGAAGAATCTTTTTTAAATTCTATCTGAACATCAGCACCCCTGATAAAGAAAAAATCTTCCTTTTGTGGAGTTAAAAGGATTTTATCTTGCCCTGTTGCTTGCCCAAAAAGCTGCCCGTTCTCAACAGTAATTGCAATCGAAACCTGTGGGGCAACCTGATAGGAGCCAATATACCTGTTTAATATTTCAGGGCTTAAGGTTACTTCTTTAATTGTTTCTGGCAGCCTGTAGGGTTTATCATAAACAATATCCAAAACATCTTTTGCAATATCGTTGATAGATGTATTTACAATATTATTCAGAATAACAATGCTAATGTCATCCTGATCAATCCTTCCCAGGTAAGAAGAATAGCCAAATGTCAGGCCGCCATGAGCAATTAATTTTTTACCATCTATATTGAGGGTATAATTTCCATAGCCATAATTGTTTTTATTCGGTGTTGTTGCTCTATCAAAAGATGCTCTCGATATTATTTTATATAATGAAATGCCTTTCTGCCATTTACTCAAATCGCTGGTTGTAGTATACATAGCACCGGCAGCATAAGACACAGTAGGATCAAATTCCAATGATTCTTTCCCACCTTCTTTTGAATATATCATATAGCCTTTTGCCTTATTATCACTTTTTAATTCACTAAAGTTGAAGCCGCTGGAGGTCATTTTAAGTGGGTTGAATATCATTTCCTGAACCACTTTTTCATACGGTTTTTTGGTTATCTTTTCTATGATGTAACCCAATAGAATATAGTTAGAATTACTGTATTCCCAATTGCTTCCCGGTGTAAATTTTAATAGTTTGTTTTTGAAGGAAGCTAGCATTATTTCCTGGGTGACAGGTTTCATTGCTGCTGTTTGCATAAAAACCTTGTCATCCGTATAATTGAAAATACCTGAAGTATGGTTGAGCAGGTTTTCAATAGTAATGCTGTCACCGTTTGGGTAATCAGGAAAATACCTGCTTAATTTATCAGTTACATTCAGCTTTTTCATTTCCTCTAACTTTAGTATTACTGTAGCAGTAAACTGTTTAGTCAAAGAGCCAACCTGAAAGACCGTATTTGTATCATTAGGAAGGCTATCTGAAATGCTTCTTAACCCATATCCCCGGTTTAATAAAATTTTGCCGTTTTGCGTAACCAGTACGGAACCATTAAGCTTATTTATATTGAAGTATGCTTCCATTAACTGATGCAGTTTTTCCTCCTTAGTCTGTGCATATATAGTTATGGAGATAATGGTAATAAAAAGTGATAATAATGCTTTCATATCAATTTGCGATTTAATTAAGGATGATACCTTTTTAGTTATAAACTTTGGTTATTAGTTTCATGTGGAGAAGATTTCCTTATCCCTTTACTCAACAGATAAATCCCTAATGTAAACTCAAAAAAGGCAACCATTATAGCGGATGCTCCTGTCAAAGGAGATGAACGATCTATAACACCAAACATGAGGGAAAAGTAACCAGCAAATAATGGGAATGCACCTATTATGCCAATGACTGAAAGCCAACGGGGCACTAAACGTGATTTGTATAACAATATACCCAACAATAAATCATCAATTGCAGGCATAAAGCTTTGACCAAGTACAAAAATGCGGTCATAAAGTGCCACTAATGCACGACTCGTGGCTATGGCATTTTCTCCTACTCCTTGTTGATGCAGTGTTACTGCCCCTAATATGAACGCCACACCAACGAATATGGTACATGCCTCTAATATGCGGGCTGCAACAAGTCCAAAAGCAAGTATTTCATTTTGCTTTTTTAAAACGGAATACATAATAATGGATGATATGATGCAACACAAGGCAACAATGATTTCTAATATTGCACCCATTACAATCTTGTTGTCATTGGCATTGCTTAGCAAATAGTCAGGCTCGTGTATGGGTTGATACAGAAATAGTGTAGGGATAGAAACAAAGGTGAGTATGTAAAAGAAACCCGCCCAGAAAGCAGTTTTACGGGACAAATGTATCGTACCATTTTCTATTGATATGAAATCATTAGTGGTTGAAAGTGCTGAGTTCATTTCATTTATTTTTTATTAATGAATTTTTCTTCTATTAACTCTTTGTTTACCATCATTCCAGTTGTTGCCCCCATTGAAACTGCATTGGCAACTGTCCGTATACGGCTTACATTATCACCACAGGCATAAATACCTTTGATTGTCGTTTTTGGGGAATGGTCAATTCTTATATATCCGTCTTCGGTAAGTTCACAACCTAATTGTTCAGGTATTGGGCAATGTTGTTCAAAAGGAAGCCTTGTATAAATTGCTTTAACGGTTTTCTTTGAGCCGTCTTTAAAAACGATATTTTGAAGTTGCCCGTTGATGTGTTCAAATTCCTTAATTTCTTTTTCTTCTGTTTTGATGCCATGCCTTTTAAGGGTTGCTGCTTGTTCGGTAGTCAATGCAGATTTTCCATTTGTAAACAGTGTTAACTCTTTTGTCCAATTTGAAATGAGCCTGGAAAATTCAAATCCATATTCACCATTGCCCAAAATTCCTGTCGTTTGATTTCTTACTTCGTATCCGTGGCAATAAGGACAGTGTAGAACGGAAATACCCCAACATTCAGATAAACCTTTGATATTCGGCATTTCGTCCTTAATACCTGTTGCAAAAATTAATTTGGCTGCAGTGAATATATATTCCGATGATGTTTGAATTTCAAAACCATTTACGGTTTTACTTGCGTTTGTAGCCAAGTCGTCTAAAAATTCAACGGTGTCGTACATTGACACTTGTTTCTTTGCAAGTGTTGCAATTTCTTTTGGCGTTTTCCCGTCTTGAGTTAAAAAGTTATGTGAATGCGGGGTTTGTCTGTTACATGGCTTGCCGCTGTCAATTACCAGTACTTTTCTCAATGCTCTACCCAATGCCATTGCTGCTGCAAGTCCTGAATAACTGCCTCCTATAATAATTACATCAAAGTGCTTTTTATCTATCATTTTATTTTTATTTAAAAGAGGATTGAAACTTAACGGCAGAGCAAATGCTGTTGCCATTATCCCACTTCGTTTTATAAAAGTTATTCTGCTAAGGCTTTTCACTACTCGATATTTTTTGCTGTATCCTATTTAGCATGGGTAATCCTACAAACACCATCCACGGGACCAAAACTAGCGTTAAGGCAAGTGTTTTCATATACAATGGAAGGTTAGATAAATAGCTTCCGAACAAAATATTAAAGAGAGTAATAGAAGGATAAATCACTATCCATATCTTAATTGCTTGCATTATTTTAGCTTTTGTAGTCATTTCAATACTTTATGGTTTAATAATTTGTCCAGTTACTGTTCCAAATAAACTTTTCTTGAAACCAAACTCCAGTTCTTTCATGGTTGTAGGTTTTTCACCTGGGAAATACGGAAAATAGTGTGGCGAATCTTCAATAACAGTAGGGCTTACAGCATTGATACGAATACCATTTTCCAACTCAATAGCTGCTGCTCTTACAAATCCTTCTATAGCTCCATTTGCAGCTGATGCATTGGCAAAATGAAGTTGCGGATCGTGGGTCAGAGCACCTGTAATTAAAGTAAAAGAGCCTTTTGGTTTTATATAATGCTGACCAATTAATACCAAATTGATTTGACCCATCATTTTCCCTTCAACTCCGGTTCTAAAAGTTTGGTCATTAAGGTTTTTCCAAGGACCTACAAATGTGGAGCCGGCAGTTGAAACCAGTGCATCAAAAGTGCCAACCTTTTCAAACATCTCTTTTATTGATTTGGTAGATGTCGTATCTACTTGTATATCGTGAGAAGTGCGACTTACTCTAATTACTTCGTGGTTTTCTTTTTCAAGTAAATCAGCTAAAAACTTTCCCATAATACCTGATGCTCCTACTATTATTATTCTTTTTTTATTTTCCATTTTTTAATGATTGTGATGTAAAATTATATTGACTTAACCGCTACCCAATAGGACATTTGATTAGTTCAATAGGATTGCTACAAAGTTTTGTCTATGCTGATTATAAAGTCAATTTTATAAATACGCCATAATTGTTTTTGGTACTTTTATTTGCACCATAGCGATCATAATTGTTTGCAAGTCCAAAGCTGAAATATTTGTACGTTAAGCCCAAACGACTATACGCATAGCTCCGGAAATGATTTCCATTTTCTAAATCATGGTTGTAATGTAACTGTAGGCGTGAATAAACAGCCCATTTCTCATTTATGGCAGGCTTATACTCTATGAGGGCAAAATTGGAAATCTTGTGTGAATTGATAAAATAATAGCTCGGCATATATATCAACGAAAGCGTTTTGCTCTGATACATATATTGCAAGCCTATAAAATTTTTTAAGCCCTCTATAGAAGTAAAACTTACACCGGAGTTGATGCTGACTCCTTTGAACAAGTGATGATAAATAAGTGTCGTGTTTTGAAATTCATTGTTGCTGAGATTGTCTTTGTAATCGGCAGCATAAGACGAAATGGAGAGCAAGCCAATTTTTTTCTTTTCTGCAAAAACCTTGTTTACCAGAAGTTGTAAAAATTGTCGTTTGCCACCAACCATTTCTTCCACAGAAACTGTTTTAGGTTTGAAATTAGCAGTTGAATCCTGGGCGTTTAAATTTTGCGTGCTGAATGTAGCAGCGATTAAAATTGCTAAGAGATGAATCTTTTTCATACAAATACTTTTTTTGAGGTAATTAAAAAATTAACTCCGCAAAAGTATCTACATGGAAAGCCTGCCTTATAGGACAGGCTTCAAGTTGAACAGCACTTATTTAAATTTCTGTCTAAATAGCTCGGGAGTAAGTCCTGTTTGCTTTTTGAAAAATCGTATAAAATAGGAGGGGTCTTCGTAGCCCAAATCCCACGCAATGTCTTTAACCTGCCTGGGCGTAGCCAATAAATATCTTTTTGCTTCAAGTAGTATATATTCATCAATGAGAGTTGAAGCAGTTTTCCCCATTGTTTTTTTTGTTATTTCATTCAATTGGTAGGAAGAAAGATTCATTTCACCAGTATAATATGCAACTTGTTTTTGTGTTGCAATATTTTTTTCCAATAATTCAGTAAACTCTTCTAAGCGTTCCATAGTATACCCGCTACTGGATACTGTATTGCTTTCAGGGTTTTCGCTCTGTCGTACGTACTCTATAAAAAAGAGTTCAAGGGCAGCCCTGATAGCATCCTTATACCCCTCCTGTTTATTAATGCATTCTTCAAAAATGTTGTCCAAAAAAAAGCCGAGTCTTTGAAATCGGTTAGATTCAAATTCACAAAAATTCTTATTGCTTGCTTTACGTAAACGTTGTGTTGATAACTTATCAGATGGGTGATAAAATTCAGTATCAAATTCCATCAGGTATCCTTGTGTACCTGCCTTTAATTGAAGTTGGTGAACCTGCCCGGGACGCAAAAAGAAAACACTTTTATCTGTAACCCGATGAGGTGTAAAATCTATTTCGTGAATGCCTTTGCCTGATTGGATTAACAAAACAAAAAAGAAGTTGTGGCGGTGCAAATCATGTTGCAAATCATTTCCATTGAGTATACCCTCAATCTTACGGATACTAAATCGTCCAGTATTATTTAGCTCCTTTTGAGCAGAAGTTATATGTCGTACAGGAATTGACTTCATACACTAAAGGTATCAAAATATAAACGTAGTCCTTTGTTTGACATATGCAATGAAAATTATTAGCGGCATAAACGTATGATTAAAGGATTTGCTGTAGTTATGGGTGGGTGGTGCGTTGCATTTTTAGTTTTTGTCCCGATAGCTATCTGGATTGGCTTTTGTGCGGCAGTTATGTGCGCCTTGCAATGTGCTAAAAATAGCGTGGGGCAGGGCGGCAATGTTTTAGGTTGTGTCAAACTGGAACGCAGCGTTCCAATAGGGTGACACACAACGCGTGTATTTATGGCAGCAAAAGAACAGATAGGAAAATATTGAGCGAGTCCTGTTTATTGTGCCCTAACTACGGGCGCTTTATATACCGGCACTGTGCTGCAGGGTTCGCCGTACATAAGACTTTTAACCACGGGGCGCAGCTTTTGCGTAATGGCGGCATAGGCTGCTTCAGGCAGCACCGCATCGCCGCATCCCTTTATAACAATCCTTTTACCATCGTAATCCGCGGCATTAATATTTGTAATATTATTTAGCATCAGTGTTTGTAATAAATCTTTTTCGCTGCCAAACACCACGTCTTTCGCTATAGGCTGTAAATAAGAAACGATGAGCATATAGGCCCACATAGGTATAATGGCATCTGCGGTATTGGTTAAGGCAATATACTTCCCGCTGTACTGTTGCCAGTTTGTTTGCTTTAATGCCTCCCTGAAATCTTTTTCTTTTAAAATCAATCCTTTAAACAGGTAGTCTTTAATATCAAAAACCGCTGTCTCCACTTTTGGATAATACGTTTCCAAATCTATGGTAACAATACCGCTTTCGGCTACTTTGTTAATTATCGTATCGGTCATAAGTACAAAGTTACCGAAATAAAAAAGGTCGCCAACTTTAAGCCGGCAACCCGTTTTATAAAAAGATAATACCGTTATTAATACCCGGCCTTCAACCGGGTGTCTTTTATGGTTGCGGCGTCTCTTAATGCCTGCATTACCGAATAGCTCATCGTTTGCCTCATTTGCATTGCCATAGCTTTTCGTTGTTCTTCCACATTTGCTGCATCATTGGGCAATGCAGCAATATTTTTTACCTGCACCACATATACACCTGTATTACCGGTCAGCGGCGGTGATACTTTTGACTGGTAATTTTTATTCAGCGCAGCGCCTATTACAATCAGCTCATTGCCAAAGCCGGGTTTAAAATTATCGGCAAAACGTATACTATCTGCCTGCTGTACTTCCTGACCGGTATTTTTTGCGGCTTCGTCAATAGTAGCATATGTGCCAAATTTTGTAACCAGCTGAGCCGCTTTCTTTTGATCCCGTAACCTGGGCTCTACCGTAATTCTTGCTTCCGCGGCGGATTGCAGGCCTTCTTCCTTTTCGCCGGTAATAAGCGCCACTACGTATTGGTCGCCCACCGATACCGGATCGGAAACCGTTCCGGGTTTATTGCTGTATATCCATTTAATAAAAGCCCTGGATGGTCCAACTCCTATAACCTGGTAATCCATTTCTTTTACACTTTCTGCCAGGCGCTTATTAAGCTTTTCCTTTTGCACCGTTTCGTCAAAGGCTTTGGCGGTACGGCTTTGAGAAGCAAACTGCGTTGCTGCTGCCGACGCCGCACGATCTGTTTCCACACTGGCTTCTATCGGCTTCGATAAATAGGCAATTTTATATGCCTGTTCAAAATTCTTCTGATCCTGGATCTCTATATAATGATACCCGTATTCTGTTTTAACAACGCCTTTATCGCCTGTTTTTCCTTCAAAGCAAAAATCATTAAAGGCTTTTACCATTTGCCCGTTAGGGAAATAACCCAAATTGCCAAACACCGGTTTCGAACCCTGGTCATCAGAATATTGGGTAACCAGTATCTCAAAAGAGGCGCCACCGGCTATAGCCTGCTGTATACTGTCTATTCTTTTTTTGGCAACAGAGTCGGGCAGCGTTGGCTGCCCCGTTTGCGGATCAATGGTGGCTATTAATATATGACGGGCTTTTACGGAATCGGGCAGCACTTTTGATCCGATCATTCGGGCAACAACAATGGAATTACCATCATAATAGGGACCATATAATTCTCCCGGAGCTAAACTAAACAAAGCATCCTTAACGGGTATCTGTATCCGGCTTTTGCTCATGTATCCGTCAAAGAATGGCGACTTGGTTCCCTGCCTGGTAACAAAAACACCCGGGTCTTCCGCTTCGCTAAAAGGTTTTTTGAGCTCCTCCATTTTGTTCCACAAATTCAGGCTGTCTTCTTTATTAGGCGCCGCATTAAATAACACATAGGCAATGCTGCGGCTTCTCTCCTGCTTGAAATTGTTTTTATGCTTTTGGATATAATCGTTGATCTCGGCATCAGTAACTTTTACGGCCGAATCGGCAACGGTTGAATAAGACAAACCCACAAAAGAAATATCGGCTACCTGGCCTGCTACTGCATTTTGTTTTTCAATTAACCATTTTGGTATATACGTACCGTTAGTATAAATGCTCATCAGCTTTCTTTGTATCTGGCTCAGCACAATAGGATCAATAAGCTGATCATGCACCTGGCGCAATTGAACGGCATCCTTGCTTCTTTGTAATGTTTTAAACGCATTACGCGCCGCTTCAATATTATATACGCCGGTTTGCGGGTCGGTAAACTGTTGCTTAAATTCCTGGGGGGCATCTTCACTAAACAACAAATCGGTAAACTCTTTCGATGTAAAATCTATACCCAGTTTCGCCGCTTCTGCGGTTACCAGTTCTTTACTGATCAAACCGTTCCATATCTGGTTTTGAATTTCCTGACGCATAGATTCATCTACCCGGTAGCCCTGCGACTGGTATTGCGTTTCCATTGTTCTCGTTCTTTCATCAAAATCTTCCTTTCCGATTTTAACGCCGTTTACTTTTCCAATTGTAGAAGAAGGTCCTGAAAACATCCGGCCGGCTCCTCCTACAAAAGCGTCCTGAACTACAAAAGCAATTAAACTGACCCCTATGACCCCAAACACAAAAACAGCAGCTTTGTCGCGAATCGTCTGAATAATAGACATATAATATTGAGTGTATTTTTTATGGACGGCAAAAATAGGGTAATATACGTTTATCAACAAATTGTGGAAAACCATCGTAAAGCGGTATCCCGCTGCTTTTCTAAAAGTGGATATCTCTTTGCAAAACAAAAACAATAAAAAAGAGCGGAACTACGTTTATAGCAATGCACAGCCATTTGTTAATAGTGTTCCTTTTCTGTGGAAAAGCCCGGCTTTCCTTCTTTTTTTATGTGCTGTTCCGGGCAACAGATTATTTTGGAATTCTCCTTCTTTTTTACCGTACCGGAACAAGGGTTAATAAAAGGAACTTCACCACAGCTTATGCACAGCATTTTATAGAAAAATAATCAAAAAGTTTTCCGCAGCCTTAATCATTCAACATTGTGCATAAGGTATTAAAAATACTTGCTCCCTCTTACTTTCCTGTTGTTGATAGCCTGTGAATGAAAGTGTATAAAGTATTAGTTTTAACTTTGACAAGAAAAGGGTTTACTTATGTTTCCCCATATTCACAGCCGTAATAGTAATAGGGCTTTTAAATAAATAATTAATTATTATTAAATACTATGGCAGTAATTAACATTGACGAAGCAAAGCAAAATGTACAGCGGGTAGGTTTTTTAGATGTTGATATTGATCCCCGTTTAGATTTGTTTAAGGAGATAGAAAGATTAAAGCGGGAAAAGAATGCTGTAATACTGGCGCATTACTACCAGGAACCGGATATACAGGATGTAGCGGATTATATAGGAGACAGCTTGGGACTGGCACAGCAGGCGGAGAAAACTACTGCCGACATTATTGTTTTTGCCGGCGTTCATTTCATGGCTGAAACGGCAAAGATTTTGAATCCGCATAAAAAAGTTCTACTACCCGATCTAAAAGCAGGCTGCTCTTTATCTGATTCGGCGCCACCACCTTTGTTTAAAAAGTTCAAGGATGAACACCCTGGTCATATCGTAATTTCCTATATTAACTGTTCGGCGGGTATAAAAGCACTGAGTGATATTATCTGCACTTCTTCCAATGCGCGGCAAATAGTGGAGAGCCTGCCGCAGGAGCAAAAAATAATTTTTGCCCCGGACAGAAACCTGGGTGCTTATATTAATAAAAAATCGGGCAGGAACATGGTGCTATGGGATGGGGCTTGTATGGTGCATGAAATTTTCAGCAGGGAAAAGATCACTAAATTAAAAGTGAGATATCCTGATGCTAAAGTGATCGCTCATCCGGAATGTGAAGAAGTAGTGTTACAGTTAGCGGATTTTATTGGATCCACTACACAACTGCTTAAGTTTTCGGAAAAAGATGAAGCAAAAGAATTTATTGTAGCCACGGAAACGGGCATCCTGCACCAGATGCAAAAAAATTCACCCGGAAAATTATTTATTCCTGCACCGCCCGATAACAGTTGTGCCTGCAATGATTGTCCGCATATGAAGCTTAATACGCTGGAAAAATTGTATTTGTGCATGGAGTATGAGTTGCCGGAGCTAACAATGGAAGAAGATTTAAGGATTGCCGCATTAAAACCAATAAGGCGAATGCTGGAGATAAGTGCTTCCTTAGGCTTGTAGATGCCTCTTTAAGCGCTTTAAAACTATCTGCCCATATACACCATCAAAATTTGCACATCGCTGGGATTGACCCCTGAAATGCGTGAGGCCTGACCGATGGTTCTGGGCTTAACAGAAAGGAACTTTTGCTTAGCTTCCGCAGAAAGGGCGGAAATATGGCTGTAATTGAAGTTTTCAGGGATCATCAGGTCCTCTAATTTGCTCATTTTTAAAACCAGTTCCTTTTCTTTTTCTATATAAATATTATACTTAATTTGAATTTCAGCTTCTTCTAATGCTTCCCGGGTGCTGTTGCCAAGGGCTTCCGATAATTTTGGAAGGGTGCCCTGCAGTTCATTTAAACTGATACCCGGACGCAATAGCAACTGTGCTGCTTTTTGTTTTTGGGTGATAGGGGAAGTAGAAATAGTGGTAAGATAATCATTTACCTCATTTGGTTCAACAGATAATGAATTAATTATATTTGTAATATTAATAACAGCGTCTCTTTTTTCTTCCAACATTTTCATTCTTTCTCCGGAAGCTAACCCTAATGCGTATGATTTTTCAGTGAGTCGCAGATCAGCATTATCCTGGCGAAGCAAAGTCCTGAATTCTGCCCGGCTAGTAAACATACGATAAGGTTCCTCTGTTCCTTTGCTGATGAGGTCATCAATGAGCACGCCAATATAAGCATCGCTTCTTTTAAGAATAAAAGGTGCTTTTTGCTGTGCGGCAAGATGTGCGTTCATTCCGGCCATGAGCCCCTGGCAGGCAGCTTCTTCATAACCGGTGGTACCGTTAATTTGCCCGGCAAAAAAGAGGTTTTTTATGCGTTTGGTTTCTAAAGAATAATGAAGCTGTGTAGGTGGAAAATAGTCGTACTCTATGGCGTAACCCGGACGAAACATCTTAGCTTTTTCAAACCCGGGGATCATGCGAATAGCCTGAAGCTGCACTTCTTCCGGTAAGGAAGTAGAAAAGCCGTTTACATATATTTCTATGGTATTCCAGCCTTCGGGTTCTACAAAAATCTGGTGCCTGTCCTTGTCTGCAAAGCGGTTTACTTTATCTTCTATGCTGGGGCAGTACCTGGGACCAACGCCTTCAATTCTGCCTGCGTACATGGGGCTTCTGTCGAACCCTGTTTTGAGTATATCGTGTACTGTTTGGTTGGTATAAGTGATCCAGCAGCTTTTTTGCTGTTCGGGAGTAATTTTAGGAAGTGGCAAAAAACTAAAGCCGCTTATTGTTTCATCGCCTTTCTGTTCTTCCATTTTAGAGTAATCAAGGCTTCTTCCATCTACACGGGGTGGCGTTCCTGTTTTCAGCCTGTCACTTTCAAAGCCCAAGGCTACTAATTGTTCGGTTATGCCTGTTGCTGCTTTTTCCGCTACCCTTCCCCCACCAAATCTTTTTTCACCAACATGAATGATACCATTTAAAAAAGTGCCATTGGTGAGCACAACCGTGGTAGCTTTTATTTCATGTCCCATGCCGGTAACTACACCTAAGCAACGGTTATCTTTAACGAGCAGACCTTTAACCATATCCTGGTAAAAATCTATGTTTGGTGTTTGTTCCAGCATTGTTCTCCATTTCTGAGAGAAGAGCATGCGGTCGCTTTGAGCCCGCGGACTCCACATTGCGGGCCCCTTGGATTTGTTCAGCATTCTGAACTGTATCATGGTGGTATCGGTAACGATTCCCGAATACCCTCCTAAGGCATCAATTTCTCTCACAATCTGGCCCTTGGCTATTCCACCCATAGCGGGGTTACAGCTCATTTGCGCGATTGTTTGCAAATTCATGGTAACCAGTAAAACCTTGCTGCCCATATTGGCTGCTGCTGCTGCTGCTTCACAACCTGCATGACCTGCACCTACAACAATAACATCATATACTGAAAACATGCGGCAAAATTACGGTAGCGGAAAATAAAATGCTTTTTTATTTAGAGGGATCAATTGATATATGATAACAGTGTTTCACGTGGAACGATGGTATTAATTGCAGGAAAAATTCTGAACCATAAAGAACTGGTTTATTTTTCCTTTTATTGGGTAAAAGGACACGGCTATACTTTTCATGCCTGGATCTAATATATTTTTGCGGTGCCCCAGGCTTTTTACTCCTGTATCAATAAGGAGGAAAATAACAGATTGCAAACCGTTTTCTTTTCCTTCATACACATTTTCAGAAACGCATTCAAAATAGCCAAAGCTGTTCATGCGTTCCTGGAATAATTTCCCTTTGGAGGAATTGTGCGAAATGGTCATTTTGTTAGAGCCAAGGTCTTTGGCATGATTAGCGGCTACCTGATATAATTTTTCAGATGGTTTTATTAGAGACAAAGGAGCTAATGCAGATAATTCGGCGATAAGGGAGCGGGTATAGCTGTTTTTTACTTCCGGAAATTGTTCTAAAAAGGGGTATAGAATGTTGTTTAAAAAATCCCTGGGACGGCTTCTTACCATATTAACCCAGTATACTGCTTCTTTTTCTTCTTTTGAAAGCGAAGCATATCCGCTACTGGCAGCTAACCAGTTTTCAACCATCGTATCTTTTAAATGACTAATAATGAATGGTTTGTCAGTTAAAACAATAGAACCCTGTCCAAAACCAGAGACACAAAAAAAGGAAACAATAATAATAAGCAAAAAACGTTTCACGTGGAACGGTATTTATTTTTGTTGAAATACAACTGCAATAAACGATCTTCTTTTCTTCTCATGTCTTCTTTTTCGCTTTTTAACTTATCCTTATGTCCGCACAGGTGTAAAATGCCGTGAAAAATCACCCGGTGTATTTCTTCTTTAAAGCTGGTGTGCATTAACCGGGCATTCTCCTTAACCCTTTCTATGCTGATATATATTTCTCCTTCAATATTGTTTTCCGTTCCCAGGTTAAATGTTATAATATCGGTGTAATAATCATGTTGTAAATATTGCCGGTTGATGGCTAATAAATATGCATCAGAACAAAATATGCATTGAAGAGAAACCATTTTTTTCTTTTCGGCCTTGAAGATGTTACGGATAAATATTTTTAGGTCTTTTCTGCTTTTTAGCGCAAATTGCCGGTATGGGAAATAAAAGTTAATAACAGGCATCAATAATCCTTTTCCGAAAATCGTAAATAATGCTGCAAAACTACCAATAGATTTGTTGATATATGAAGAGACTTTCTGAAATAACGCCCGGTATTACCGTAATCATCAGGGAAGTAGAAAATGATGAGCTGTTTTTGAAGCTTATGGAGATGGGCTTTATTCCGGGTGAAATGATCACTGTAGACCAGATAGCGCCGTTGGGAGATCCCATTTCAGTGTCGGTTGCGGGATATAGTTTAAGTTTGCGCTTAAATGAGGCTAAAAGTGTACTGGTAGAAGAGTTGATGATTAAAACAGCCTGATAGTATATTAGCATGTATATAGGTTTGTATTTTGGATCGTTTAACCCTGTTCACCATGGGCATTTGATCATTGCAAGCTTCATTGCAGGCCATACGCCGCTCAACCAGGTTTGGTTTGTGGTTTCTCCTCAAAATCCTTTTAAAGTATCACATTCCCTGTTAAATGAATACCAGCGCCTGCATCTGGTTAGAACGGCCATAGAAGGAGAACCGAAGCTCCGCGCTTCCGATATTGAATTTCATTTGCCCAAACCCTCTTATACTATAGATACCTTAGCTTATCTGGAAGAGAAATATCCGCAGCATCGTTTTGCCGTTATTATGGGCAGCGACAGCTTTCAAAACCTGCATAAGTGGAAGAATGCAGATGTGCTGATGCAGCGCTATCCTGTTTTTGTATATAAAAGAGCAGGCTTTGAGGTCTCCGCCGGACAATCGACTAATATTACTGTATTAGACGCTCCCCTGCTGCAAATTTCGGCTACCCAAATACGGGAGATGGTGCAACAGGGAAAATCTGTACGGTACTTGGTTCCGGACAGTGTTAAAGAAGAAATAGAAAAAAATGGGTACTACAGATAAAGTACGTTTAACTTAACGCTGCTTATTTTATCAATGAAAAATCAATCCAAGTACCAGGCATATCAATGCAATTACAGGGGCAGGCAGTTTGGTAAAAGTGAGCAGCAAAAATGTTCCGGCAATTACGCCAATATTTAAAAAGCTGGTGGTGGCTTCTTCGTTTACTTCAAAAAAAGAAATGTCTTTCATCAGGAAAAAAGCAGATGCCGCCATAATGCCTACTACGGCCGCGTTTATTCCTTTTAAGGAGCGGTAAATGGCCGGGTATTTTTTTAGATTGTGCCACACCGGGAAGAAAAACAATACCAGCAGGGCGCTGGGTAAAAAAATGCCAAAAGTACCAATGGCACAGCCAATAGCCTGCATGCCGGGGCCTTCATTTTTTAGCGCCTCCCCTCCCACAAAAGCCGAAAAAGAAAAAGTAGGGCCGGGTATGGCTTTTACCATTCCCGCCCCGGTAAGAAATTCATTCTGGTCAATGCTGATCACGTTTTGATTTTTGAGCTGTACGCGCTGGGTTGCCGGACGAACCACGTATTGCTCATACATCATGGGCATCAGCACATCTCCCCCGCCAAAAACCATTCCGCCAAAACGATAGGTATTTTCAAAAAGATTAAAAGCCTTACGGTGCTGCCATTCATTTTTGCGCGATAGCTCACTGAAAAATCCCGCAATAATAAATATTAAAAAAAATATTACTATATTACCCCATTTAACGGGTCTTGGCTCAATACTTATTGTTTTGGAAGTCTTTTCCGTAAAATTGGTGATTAGTCCGCCCAGTAAAATAACTGCCGGAAAAATGACGGGTGAATTAAAAAGAAAATAAGTGGCGATCATGGCGCCGGCCATAATGAGCCGGGCAATGCGGTTGCCAGAAACCAACGTATATGCCCTGAAGGCAGCAAAGGCCAGGAAGCCAACAGCCATTGGCTTTATAAATTTAAACAGATCGTTTTGCAGCGTTGTTTTACCGGCAAAATCGAGGGCAAAAGAAAGCCCGCTCATGAGCAGGCAGGCGGGCAATATCCAAAGCAGCAACGTTAAAATGGCCAGGGGCAGCTTTCCTTTTTTATAACCTATGAGGGTAATGATTTGTGTAGAGGATGCGCCGGGAAGCAACTGGCAAAAGGCATTGTATTCCAGCAGTTCCTGCTCCGTTATGTCTTTTCTTTTGGCAACGAAAGTTTTCATCATCATTCCAAAATGGCCCTGCGCTCCCCCAAAAGCTGTTAAGCTATATAAAGTAACAGCCTTCAAAAAAGAGATATGCCGTAAAAGTTTCAAACTCATCCTATAAGCATTAAAAGGTAACTACAGGAATATGCATAGCGGGATTTTTAGCGTATTTTGAGTACCGAAGCGGAATTTTGCATGAAATTAGCATCAATTCTTTTAAAATTGTATTTCAGAGAAGAAAGCCCTGCCCATTGTGCTTATGAACAACTAAAGCCAGCTATATTTTGTTAAGTAAAAAACAGGATGATGAAAACCATTATTGTTCCTACAGACTTTTCACCGGTGGCTATTAATGCCATGGAGTATGCCGTGGATCTTGCGCTGGCTGTTGATGCTTCCGTAATGCTGCTGCATGTATACCAGGCGCCTGTATCGTATGACAACAGTGATATTCCGTTGCCACTGATGGATATTGGTGAGCTGGAAAAGATCAACAAGGAAAGAATTGATGAGCTAAAAGAACAGGTGCAGCGGGTTGCCCCGGATAAGCTTGCCATAACTGCCGAAGTAAGATTAGGCGACCTGTTAGACGAGCTGAAAGCAATATGCGCTGCCAGTCATCCCTTTGCCGTGGTGATGGGAACAAAGGGCGCCGGTTTTGTAGAAAGGTTATTGGTGGGAAGCTCTACTTTATCGGCCATACGGCATCTTACCGCTCCGGTGCTTGTTATTCCGCCAGGCGCCGTTTTTAACGGTATACAACGGATCGGCTTTGCCTGTGATTTTAAAAAAATAGTGGATGCCGCACCCGCGGCTGCTATAAAGGAATGGGTAACCACCTTTAATGCAACGCTAAGCGTTTTAAACGTGGATGATAAAAATAGTAATATAAAAGATTCGGCTGAGCAGTCGGTATTGCTGTACTCGTTATTGCAGGAGCTCCGGCCAAAATATTTTTATATTGATAACCCCGATGTAGAAACGGGGATCAGCGCATTTGCAGAAAGCAATGATGTTGACCTGCTGATTGTAATACCCCGCAAGCACCGTTTATTAGACTTACTGTTTCAAAAAAGTCACACCAAAGAACTGGTCTTTCATTCGCGTATTCCCATTTTATCGGTGCATGAGAAGGACTAGGGAATAGTTTCTGGTTTACAGTTTATGGTTTACAGTTGCATTTCGCTTCGGATTTGAATTTGCCACGGCAGACTGGGTTTATTTGATTATTGGTGATTTGTATTCCGCTTCGGATTTCGAAATTTAATATTCGGATTTGAAACTTGTTTGGTTCTTGTTATTTGTATCTTGATTCTTTGCTCAATACATGGAACGGCAAAAGCAAATAACAGCCGATGGCTCACACACTTTATATGAGCCTGTTCTCAACGTAACCTATCATTCTGTTCACGGCGCGGTGCAGGAAAGCCGGCATATATATGTGGAAGCGGGCTTGCGCTGGTGGATGGATATACAGCCTGTGGCACTTAATATACTTGAAGTAGGTTTTGGTACGGGGCTCAATGCTTTATTAACGCTGGAAGCAGTACAGGAAAGGCAATTGACGGTTCATTACCATGCTATAGAGCCCTTTCCATTGAATGATCGGGAGTTCAGCGGACTGAACTATTGTGCCGTATTGCAGCGGCCAAACCTGGCATTGCCTTTCAGGCAAATGCATGTTGCGGCAGGGAACGAACCGCTCGCTGTTTCCCCCTGGTTTATTGTATACCGGCATTTAACAACGGTGCAGGAGTTTCGGACACCGCAGTTATTCAACCTCGTATATTACGATGCTTTCGCTCCGGATGTGCAGCCGGAATTATGGGCATGGGAGCTGTTTAAAAAGATCTTTGACGCTATGGTAATAAACGGCGTGCTGGTAACCTATTGCTCTAAAGGAACAGTGCGTCGAGCGCTGATTGAAGCTGGGTTCAGTGTTGAAAAAATACCCGGTCCGGCGCATAAGCGGGAAATGATAAGGGCCGTAAGAAAATAGAGATGCGCTAAGGCAAAATGGTAGTATACAAGCCAACTTCTTTCGTTGTATAATGGCCGGATTCGTCAAGCGGTATTCCTTGAAAAAAAAAATATCCTTTAATTACTCATTATATTGAATAATTTTACTCATTATATTGAGTAATTTGTAAAAAATGTTTGTACGCCCTCATTTACAAGAGCTTATTCAAAGGATACAGGAGCCACGCAACTTCGTACAGGTGGTAATGGGACCCCGGCAGGTGGGAAAAACCACATTGGTTGTACAGTTAGCGGAGAAAATAAAGATACCTCATCATTTTGTGTCTGCCGATGCTATAGCTGCAACGAATACTACATGGCTGGAGCAGCAGTGGGAAGCAGCCCGCACAATGATGGATCAGCAAAAAATGCCGGAATTTCTATTGATCATTGACGAGATTCAGAAAATAGAGCAGTGGAGTGAAGCGGTGAAATTATTATGGGATACAGATAGCCGGAAGAAAAGAAATATGAAAGTGATACTGCTCGGTTCATCCCGGCTGCTGCTACAACGGGGGCTTACGGAATCGCTGGCGGGCAGGTTTGAAAGCATGTATCTGGGCCACTGGTCTTTTACCGAAATGCAAAAAGCGTTTGGGTGGAATGTTAATCAGTATGTGTGGTTTGGCGGGTATCCCGGATCAGCGGAACTTATAAAAGATGAAAACAGGTGGAAAGCGTATGTTCAGCAATCTTTAATTGAAACGAGTATCTCCAAAGATATACTCATGCTTACCAGGGTAGACAAACCGGCGCTGATGAAACGGCTTTTTGAAATGGGGTGCCTGTATTCCGGCCAGATCCTTTCCTATACCAAAATGCTGGGGCAATTGCAGGATGCAGGTAACACCACTACCCTGTCGCATTATTTAAATTTACTAGATACCGCCGGGTTGCTTGGCGGACTTGAAAAGTATGCTAAAGATATCATCCGTAAGCGGGGATCCAGCCCGAAGTTCCAGGTACACAATACTGCATTGATAAGTGCTCAGCGTAATGAAACCTTTCGGGACATCATTGTACAACCTGCTCAATGGGGACGCATGGTAGAGTCGGCCGTAGGAGCTCATTTGATCAATCATGCGCTAACAGAAAGGTTTATGCTGTATTACTGGAGAGAGCGAAATGAAGAAGTAGATTTTATTATTGAAAAAGGGGGTAAGGCTGTGGCTTTGGAAATAAAGAGCGGGGCAGCACAAAGCCGTTCGGGGATGACGGCCTTCCAAAAACAGTTTAATCTATATAAAATATTGTTGGTTGGAAATTCCGGCATGCCCTGGCAGGATTTTTTGAAACTAAATCCTGTGGAGTTGTTTGGGTGACCCCGTTGCGGCAAAGGTGCAGGAAGAACGGTCTGTGAAAAGCTGCTAAAACCCCATTGTAAAGGGCTTTCTTAAAACTCCGCGCTTCCCGGCGTTCTCGGAAAAGCAATGGCATCGCGGATATTGCTCATGCCGGTAACGAATTGTACCATGCGCTCAAAGCCCAGTCCAAAGCCGGCGTGAGGCACCGTGCCGAAGCGGCGGGTATCTAAATACCACCATAGCTCTTCCGCGGATACATGCATGGCTTCCATGCGTTGCAACAACAGGTCTAACCTTTCTTCACGCTGGGAACCGCCCACGATTTCGCCAATGCCCGGCGCTAAAATATCCATGGCGGCAACGGTTTTGCCATCATCGTTCCGGCGCATATAAAATGCTTTTATGTTCATCGGGTAATCCGTAACGATAACCGGCTTTTTAAAATGTTTTTCAACCAGGTATCTTTCGTGCTCGCTCTGCATATCAATGCCCCATTTTACTTCGTACTGAAATTTCTTTTTCCTGTACGCGGGCGACTGCAATAAAATATCAATGGCCTGTGTGTAAGTAATCCTTTCAAAATTATTATTGAGCACAAAATCCAATTTCTCCAGTAGCCCCAGCTCACTGCGTTTATCCTGCGGCAGTTGTTTCTCTTCATCGGCAAGGCGTTGTGCTAAAAACGCCAGATCTTCGGGGTTATGTTCTATAGCGTAGCGGATGATGTATTTAATGAATTCTTCCGCCAGGTTCATATTGTCTTCCAGGTCGCAAAAAGCCATTTCGGGCTCAATCATCCAAAACTCCGCCAGGTGTCTGGGAGTATTGGAGTTCTCGGCCCTGAAAGTAGGTCCGAAAGTATATATTTCACCCAGGGCGGTGGCGCCCAGCTCGCCTTCCAATTGTCCGCTTACCGTAAGGTTGGTTGCGCGTCCAAAAAAGTCTTCTTTATAATCAATAGTGCCATCTTCGGTAAGCGGCGGATTATGGGCCGGTAAAGTAGTTACCCTGAACATTTCCCCGGCTCCTTCTGCATCGCTTGCGGTAATTACCGGTGTGTGCAGGTACACGAATCCCTTATCATTAAAAAACTGATGTACAGCAAAGGCTAAGCTGTGCCGCACCCTGAACACCGCGCCAAACGTGTTGGTGCGAAAGCGCAGGTGGGCAATCTCCCTTAAAAATTCCATGCTGTGTTTTTTGGGTTGCAGCGGATATTTTTCAGCATCGCTGTCGCCAAGGATCTCTATGGTGGCGGCTTTCAGTTCCAGCTTTTGGCCCTTGCCTAAAGAGGGAATAACCGTGCCGGTAATTTTTAAAGATGCCGAAATGGTAACCCGTTTCAGCAAAGCCTCATCAAATTTGCCCAGTTCGGCTACTACCTGCAGGTTATTATTGGTAGAGCCATCGTTGAGTGCAATAAACTGGTTATTTCTGAAACTGCGCACCCATCCCATAACTGTAACCTCCTGGCTCTCTGGTTCCTGTAACAGCAATTGCTTTATTTTAATTCTTTTATTGAACATATGATTCTTTTTAAACAGGCTTCACAAAAATGCGTTGCAAAAAGGAAAGCGCACAAAGATAAGGGAGTAAAAATTTTTTTAGATTCCGGAAATTTGATGTATTATTGCCACGGAATCAAACTGATCAATTCTTACCAAGCTCCGGGATTCTATCAGTTTTAGCCATTCCGCACCAATTTCATTCAACCAAAAATTCATTTCAACATTTCTCTTTCAATTATCAGGTGTTTTTGATGAGAGGTTAAACCGTTAAGTATATTTATGTACGACATTCTGCAACTGAATGATATGCTCGTTCCTGAGCTGCTTGATATTGCCGAGCAATTGAGCATTGCTAACGCTAAAAAACTCGATAAACAGGAACTCATCTATAAGATTTTAGATAAACAGGCCATTGAAAATAGTGCGGCAACCAAAGGAACGGAAGAGAAGGGCAAACGCAAACGCGTTGTAAAAACAACTACATCCAACAGTACGGAAGAAGCCCTTGTGGAATCTGAACCAGAAAAACCAACCGCTCCCGCTCCCGCCAGGAAAAGAAAAATTGTTGCCGCTGATCCCGAAAAAAAGACGGAAAAGAAAATAGTAAAGAAACCCAGGCTTTTCCAGGACGAAACCCCTGAGCAGGCTGCAAAAAAACGGGAACAGGAAGCCGCCGCTGTTGCTATTCCTCCTGCCGATGAAACAGATGATGCCGATGAAGCAGAAGAGCAGGAAGAATTAGCCGGAGAAGAGACGGTACAGCAGGAAACAACACCGGCCGAAGAATCGCAAGCCGAACGGAGGCAATACCCTAACCGCCGTGAGCAGAACTTTAACATTGAGTTCGATGGTGTGATCATGAGTGAGGGCGTTTTGGAAATGATGCCTGATGGGTATGGCTTTTTAAGAAGCAGTGATTACAATTATCTTTCCTCTCCCGATGATGTATATGTTTCTCCGTCGCAGATAAAATTATTCGGTTTAAAAACCGGCGATACGGTGTCGGGTGCAGTTCGTCCGCCGAAGGAAGGCGAAAAATACTTCGCCTTACTTAAAGTGGAAACGATCAATGCCAAATCGCCCGAAGAAGTAAGAGACAGGGTGCCTTTCGATTACCTTACACCTTTGTTCCCTTTTGAAAAGATGAACCTTTTCACGCAGCCATCGGCATTGAGCACAAGAATGATTGATTTATTTACACCTATCGGTAAAGGGCAGCGCGGATTAATTGTGGCGCAGCCTAAAACGGGTAAAACGGTTTTACTGAAAGATATAGCCAACGCTATTGCTGAAAACCATCCCGAGTGCTATATGATGATCGTGCTGGTTGATGAACGCCCCGAAGAAGTAACCGATATGGAAAGAAGCGTAAGGGCGGAAGTTATTGCTTCTACCTTTGACGAGCCCGCGGAAAAGCACGTAAAAGTATCTACCATTGCCCTGCAAAAAGCCAAGCGTTTGGTAGAATGCGGGCACGATGTGGTTATCCTGCTTGATTCCATTACCCGCTTGGCCCGCGCACATAATACCGTTGCTCCTGCATCGGGTAAAGTATTGTCGGGCGGCGTGGAAGCCAACGCCATGCAAAAACCCAAACAGTTTTTTGGCGCCGCAAGAAAAATTGAGAATGGCGGATCATTAACCATACTGGCTACGGCTTTAATAGATACCGGTTCAAAAATGGATGAAGTGATCTTTGAAGAATTTAAAGGAACCGGTAATATGGAGCTGCAGTTAGACAGGCGCCTGGCCAACAGGCGCATATTCCCGGCTATAGACCTTGTAGCTTCTTCTACCCGCCGCGAAGACCTGCTGTTGGATAAGGATGTGCTGAAAAGAATGCATTTGCTGCGTAACTACCTGGCCGACATGAATGCCGAGGAGGCCATGAATGAATTGCTGAAACGGATGAGAGGAACAAAAGACAACCAGGAGTTCCTGGCCAGCATGAATAGCTGATAAGGCATAAAGCTGTCAGCAACCAGCATTCAGCTATAAGTAGTACATGTGAAACAATCCGAAGCGAGGCAACAATAAACCACAAATCACAAACAATAAACTTATAAATCCATTGAACCGGGATTTTTAAAATGACCATTCAGCTTTATTCTTTCTTTTAAGGTTTCTGTTTCTTTTAATACGGAAATGATGGTATGAAGGTGCCGTTTTAAATATTCCTGCCGGTGTATTTCCTGTGTGAGCCCAAGCAGCTCCTGCTCTTCCTCAACAGACAAGCCCGCGTGGTGTGCTATATCAAAAGCTTTCAGGCGTTCATCCGGGAGCCTAAATTGTTTGGTGATTTTTAAAAGCCGGTGCATTTCTCTCATGCTCTTTAACACTTTTTTCATGAGCGTTTCGCTCCCGGTTTCATTGGTTTCGGGGTAATTAACGATGGCGCCGCTATACAGCTTATCCGGAATGCGTTTGATAAGCTCCAGTATCCGGAAAACAGCAGTACCTTTTATGCGGATATCCATTTCGCCGTTATCATATATTTTCACCAATTCCTGCACCTTTACAAGAGTGCCCAGATCACCCATTCGGCTATTGATAATGGGCGGTATGCCAAAAGGCTTTACATCGCTGAAACATTCTTTAATAAGCTGCTTATAGCGGGGTTCAAAAATATGCAGGTTTACTTCTTCCCCCGGAAATACTACAATGCTTAATGGAAAAATGGGAATAAAATTAGTCATGAATTGTAAATCGCTAAGAAGCTGTTTAAAATCAGGTTTTTGAATAACCATTGAGCCGTTTCTTGAGGCTGTTTCAAAAAGGCCGATATAGAAGATATGCCACTAAGCCACAAAGCGCTGATCTTCCCGTTTTATTTATCTTGGTGCCTTCAACGCATCATAATATCCATTCTGCGGTTCCCCACAGCCATTTTTCTTCTTTTTTATTAGCTGTTTCAACGATCAGCAGCCCGTCCGGCGTTACGCCTTTTACGAGGGCCTCCAGCAAAATGCCGTTGTGTTTAAACTTCACCTGCTCATTTAGCTTATACATTGCCTGCCCGTAGTTATGTAAAATTAGTGTTTCATTTCCTGCTTTTAAAGTTTCATACCTTGCTTCCAGGCATGCACACAACTCTTTGGCAAGATCAATTACTTCAAAGCTTTTACCGGTTATTTGCCGGAGTGATGTTGGCCGGGCTACGGTTTCCTCAAAATGGCACTGGTTAATATTGAGGCCTATGCCGGCAACCGCATATAACCATTTCTTAGACCGTATGCTATTTTCTATTAATATGCCGCCTGCCTTTCTGTCACGCCAGTAAATATCATTCGGCCATTTGATGCGGGTTTCATCGCCGGCGTATTTTTTAAAAAAGTCATACGTACCCAGTGCAATAGCTGCATTCAGCAAAAAAGATTGTACAGGAAGTAAAAAGGAAGGCGCTGTAACAACGCTTATAATTATATTTTCCCCTGCCCTGCTTCGCCAGGTTTTCCCTCTTTGCCCTTTGCCCTTAGTTTGGTTAAGCGCAAACCAGGCATCGCCATGCTTTGCCAAACGGGCATGAACCATTTGCATGGCATAGTTGTTGGTGCTGTCAATACTGGGTAATACGGTAAAAGACTGTCCGAAGGATTGCATAAGAGAATACCGAATTAATTACTATTTTTGAGCAAGTTATATAATCGTAAAACAAATAAGCAGTTGCATCGCATTGCTTTTTTAAATGATAACCAAATCAGCCCCGAAAAAAAAGGGTAAATCTAAAATTGATTCTATTGGCAGCATTACAGGTGTTAGCTGCACGGCCCAAACGTGCAGCCAGGTTGACGAGGAACAGTAAGCTATTTAAAACCATCATCAGCGCCATCCGTCAAAAAAAAGGAGAAAATATTGTTTCGCTGGATCTGCGTAAAATACAGGAAGCCGTTGCAGATTTTTTTATCGTTTGCGAAGCTTCCAGCAATGTGCAGGTAAGGGCTATTGCCGATGCAATAGAGCAGGAAGTTAAACTACACACCGGTGAATTGCCGTATCGCCACGAAGGTTACCAGGCCCTGCAATGGGTGCTAATTGACTATGTAAATATTGTAGTGCATGTTTTTCAGCCGGAAACACGGAAGTTTTATAAGCTGGAAGAAATGTGGAATGATGGCGGTTATACAGAACACGAAGCATGATCTGCAGAACAAAACCTAAACGGTCATTTTTTTAATAACCGGGCGTATCCGGTTTTTTAATTATAATTTAAATTATTTAAGCGAAGAAGTTTATGGCACAGGATAATAATCAGGATAAAATTCCCGGATTCAAAAAGCGACCGGATGGAGACGACAAATCTCAGCGACGCGGTCCAAAGTTCAGTATTTACTGGGTATATGGTATCGTTGCGCTTTTGCTGGTAGGCTATCAGCTCTATAAAGGCGCTACGCCAACAGCAACCATTATTTCGGATCTCCAGTTCCGTAACGAAATGCTTGTTAAAAATGATATTCAGAAGCTGGAGCTGGTTCGCAATAAAGATATGGTAAGGGTTTTTATAAACAAAGACAGTTTAAATAAACCCATTTACAGAGAATTACTGGGAGACAGGTGGTCAATTGTTTCAAGAACCGAAGGACCACATTTCCAGTTTGAAGTTCCGGATGCCAAAACCTACACGGGCACAACGCTTGCTGAGTTTTACAAAGAGCATGCGCAGGTAAAAGAAGTGCCTGTTAAGATAGTAAGTGATCCCGAATGGTTTGGCTCTTTGCTCAGCTACATCTTTCCGCTGCTCATGTTTGCCCTGCTGTTCATTTTAATGATGCGTAAGGTAGGCGGCCCCGGTGGTGGTGGTGGCCCTGGCGGTATTTTCAGCATTGGCAAATCAAAAGCTACTTTGTTTGAAAAAGGCACGAAGGTGAATATCACTTTTGCCGATGTGGCCGGACTGGAAGAAGCCAAGCAGGAAGTAATGGAGATCGTGGATTTTTTAAAGAACCCCAAAAAATATACGGCGCTCGGTGGCAAAATTCCAAAAGGCGCATTGCTGGTTGGCTCTCCGGGTACCGGTAAAACCCTGCTGGCAAAAGCCATGGCGGGGGAAGCGCAGGTGCCTTTCTTTAGTTTGAGCGGCTCCGATTTTGTGGAGATGTTTGTTGGCGTAGGGGCAAGCAGGGTAAGGGATTTGTTTAAGCAGGCCAGGGAAAAGGCACCCTGTATCATATTCATTGATGAAATAGATGCGATTGGCAGGGCAAGAGGTAAGAACATGATGATGAGCAACGATGAAAGAGAGAATACGCTTAACCAGTTGCTTGTAGAAATGGATGGCTTTGGCACCGACAGCGGGATTATTATACTTGCGGCTACCAACAGGCCGGATGTGCTGGACAGCGCTTTATTGCGCCCGGGTCGGTTCGACAGGCAGATTACTATTGACAAGCCGGATGTAAAAGGAAGAGAAGAGATTTTTCATGTGCATTTAAAACCCATTAAAAAATCGGCCAAGCTAGATGTATTTAAACTGGCTGAACAAACGCCCGGCTTTGCCGGCGCAGATATCGCCAACGTGTGTAATGAAGCCGCTTTGATAGCTGCCCGTAAAGGAAAGACCGAAGTGGAGATGAACGATTTCCAGGACGCGATAGACCGTGTGATTGGCGGGCTGGAAAAGAAGAACAAGATCATATCGCCCGACGAAAAAGAGATCATTGCTTATCACGAAGCCGGACACGCTATTTGTGGTTGGTTCCTTGAACACGCGTATCCTTTGCTAAAAGTTACCATCGTTCCCCGTGGCACGGCCGCCCTCGGGTATGCACAGTATACACCAAAAGAGCAATACCTTTATAATACAGACCAGTTAAAAGACCAGATTGCCATGACCCTGGGCGGAAGAGCAAGTGAAGAGATCTTCTTTGGAAAAATTTCCACCGGCGCCAGCAACGATTTGCAGCAGGTAACCAAGATCGCTTATTCGATGATTACCATATACGGCATGAACGAAAAGCTGGGGAATATCAGCTATTATGATCCGCAGCAGGAAAACTATTTCACCAAGCCTTTCAGCGAAGAAACCGGGAAAATAATTGATGAAGAGGTAAGAAAGCTGATAGACGAAGAATACAGCAGAACCAAGAACCTGTTGCAGGAAAAGAAGCAGCAGGTGGAAGTCATTGCAAAAGAACTGCTCACACGCGAGGTGCTTTTTCAAAGCGACCTGGAGCAATTGATCGGCAAACGGCCTTTTGAAGAGAAGAAGCCCGCCGATGTGGTGCACGACCATCATCATCATGGTGACCATACCGGATCCAATGGTTCTGAAGGCGGCGGCATCAGCGCTGGTGTTCCTCCTGCTGAAATCATACCAAACTCCTAACGTAATGAAGGTTTCTCCTGCAAAGGAAAATATGCTTAAAAAGATACGAAAGGCACTGAGCACACCAGTGCCTTTGCCTTTTCCCCAAAGCGAGGGAAACCAGTCTGTGTTTTTACCCCCTGCGGATGATCCTGAAATACTTTTTGCCGAAGCGTTCAGCGCGCTGCAGGGCCGTTTTTTATATTGCGCCGGGGAAACAGAAATGCAGCAGCAATTATCGCTGCTTATACAACAGAGGCAATGGAAAGAGGTTTTTTGTAAAGAAACCCTGCTGCGGGAAAAGCTGGCTCATATTGCTTTTTCTCAAAAGCCCCTCGCCGGGGCCGATGTGGCTGTTACGGGATGTGAAATGCTAATAGCCAGAACAGGAAGCATTGTGATGAGCACGGCACAGCAAAGCGGCAGAACAACCAGCGTGTATGCACCGGTGCATATTTGCGTAGCTTATGTTAACCAACTGGTGTATGATGTTAAAGACGGGCTGCAACTACTAAAAGAAAAATATGCAGGCAAAATACCCTCCCTCATTACTTTTGCAACGGGTCCGAGCCGGACGGCTGATATTGAAAAAACGCTGGTGGTTGGCGTGCACGGACCAAAAGAAGTATTTGTGTTTTTGACAGAAAATTGAAGCATTTCATTTTATCTTGCACAAATGCAGGTTCCTACAGGAAAAAATATATACTTTCTTTCCGATTTTCACCTGGGTGTTCCCGATCATGCTTCAAGCCTGAAACGGGAAAAGCATATTGTTCGCTTTCTTTCCGGAATAAAAGAAGATGCCGCGGCCATTTTTATCGTGGGCGACCTTTTCGATTTCTGGTATGAGTATAAGAAAGTAGTGCCCAAGGGATTCGTTCGCATCCTGGGTAAAATGGCGGAGCTAACAGACAGTGGTATACCCCTGTATTTTTTTGTAGGTAACCATGATATGTGGATGAGCGGGTATTTTGAAAATGAGCTAAGCATCCCGGTATATTATGAGCCAAAGGATTTTGAGTTTAACGGAAAAAAATTTTTAATCGGTCATGGCGACGGGCTTGGCCCCGGCGACACGGGTTACAAGTTCTTAAAAAAAATATTCCGGAACAAAGCCTGCCAGTGGCTGTTTGGGCTCCTCCCTCCGTATATAGGTATGGGCATTGCGCACTGGTCGAGCAAAAGCAGCAGGGCGGCAACGGGCGAAGATGATGCGCAGTTTTTGGGAGAAGACAAGGAATGGCTGATCAGCTATTGCAAAGAAGTGCTGCAGCAAAAGCATTACGACTTTTTTATTTTTGGCCACCGGCACCTTCCCATTGATTTTTCTCTGAGTGGCGGCAGCCGGTATATTAATTTGGGCGACTGGATACGTTATAACAGCTATGCGGTATTCGACGGACAGCGTCTTGAACTGAAATATTTTGAATCCTGATGCGCTTCCTCCTTACTATATTATTATGCAGTGCCGCGTTACAACTATATGCGCAAACGGATACGGTATTGCAAAGCAGCAGCGTTGTTGCGCTTTCGCCTTCCGTTACCATCTATACCGGTAAGGCCAGGCAGTTTGCTGCCGATAACCTGGGAAATGTGTATGTGCTTACCCCGGCTGGTCTTTTAATAAAATTTAATGATAAAGGCGACACACTGAATGTTTTTAACGAAGTACGCCGCTATGGAACGGTGTATGCGATGGATGTAACCAACCCTATGAAAGTGCTGCTGTATTATAAAGACTTTTCAACGATAGTGATGCTGGACCGCTACCTGAACAGGATAAATGTAATAGACCTGAGAAAGACCGGTATTTTCCAGGCAAAGGCTGTAGGTCTTTCCTATGATAATAACGTTTGGATATTTGATGAACAATCGGCAAAGCTTAAAAAGATTGATGAAAACGGCAGGCTGCTTATTGAAACCGCCGATCTGCGCCAGGTATTAGATGTAATGCCTTCCCCGGTAAAGATAACAGACAGGGACGGGTTTGTATATATGTATGATGCGGCGAACGGACTGTATATATTTGATTATTATGGTACGCTCAAAAACACCATAGCGCTAACGGGTATCAGCGATTTGCAGATAACAGGTAAAACCATTGCAGGCCGGCGGCGGCATGAGTTTGTTCGGTATACGCCGGGAACGCTGGAATTAAAGGAGGCGCCGCTTCCCGTGGCAATACAACAGGCTGAAAAAATATACATCACGCAACGGGGTATATATGTGCTTAACGATACGGGAATAGAGCTGTATCCTATCAACTAAAGAACGGTAACATGAATGAATTTCTGAACAGGATTGTTTTAGATAACAGTATCGGAGATTATCTTACGGTAAGCCTTATTATTTTGGGCATGTACCTGCTCAAAAAATATTTCAGCAGGCCGATAGCCGCTGCTATTATTTATTTGCTCCGCAAAATTGGCCGCAGGGTAGACCGGCAGGCCTTCATAAAGCTGATACTGGCTCCCCTGGAATATTTCATCATTGTACTTACCGCCGTTATCGCCCTTTCCTCGCTGCATTTCCCGGAAGTATTGCAATATGATTTTTACAAAACCAACACAAAAACAATTGTAGACCGCATAGCAACCGCGCTGCTTATTGTTTCCTTTTTTTGGTTGCTGCTCCGGATGATTGACTACCTGGCACTCGTTATTGCTAAAAATAATGCCGGCGGAGAACTACAGGGAGAACACCAGCTCATTGTTTTTTTTAAAGACTTCCTGAAAGCCATTGTAAGCATAGCAGGCATATTAACCGTTATCAAATTTGCTTTCCGCTACCAGATCATGGACCTCCTTACCGGATTGGGTATCGTAGGTGTGGCGCTGGCATTGTCTGCCAGGGAGAGCCTGGAGAATCTTATCGCTTCCTTTATCATTTTCTTTGATAAGCCTTTTGTTGTAGGTGATGTGCTTAAAGTACAGCAAGTAACAGGTACGGTAGAAAGGATCGGTTTCAGAAGCACACGGTTACGTACAACCGAAAAAACATACGTTAGTGTGCCCAACAAGCAAATGGTAGATAGTATTGTAGATAACCTGAGCCTGCGTACACAGCGCCGTGCCGATTTAAAGCTGGAGCTTGACACCGCTACAACGGCAATGCAAATTCAACAACTGTTAGATGGGATGCAGGAAATTTTACAGCATCCCAAAATAGAGAACAGGAACATTTTTTTAAACGATATCGTACAACAGGGATATCTTGTACAAACCGATTATTATACAGCTCCCATCCCCATGGATGAGTTTAATGCCATAAAGCAGGAAATAAACCTTAAAATGATCCGGTTAATGGAAAGCCTGGGCATTGAAATGTCGAAATTCCCGCAACAGGTAAAGCCATAAGAGGTATAGAAGCTGTTATTTGAAACCTGTTCGGTAAAAAATTTTTATCTTGAACCTTACTAATATTTGATGCATAATGGAACAGGAACAACTCACTTCAGGCATTGGTACCCGGTTGCAGCATACGCAGTTTGGCCCCGGTGTTATTGTAGGCGTTAAATACGCGGTCTATATCATTTCTTTTATTAACCACGGCATAAAAGAAATTGATAAAACCGATCCGCAACTCGATGAGATCATTCCGGAAAATGTAACAGCAGAGGTGGAAACCGTTTCAGAAACGGAAAAGTCGCTGCTTAAAATATTACGCCTATGGGGAGATGTAACGGAGAAAGTGCCTTTGGGCGACAGGTGGACCGGGGGAACAATGCTCCTGCAACCGGCAGACCGCTCATTGAAGCCGAAAGAGATACCCGTGGAAGTTTTCTTTCACAAAGTTGTAATGCTGCGCGACAGGCTGCGGGTACTGGAGCAGCAGATCAATGCGCACAAAAAACTCAGTGATGAGGATAAAGTAAACCTTCAGCAATACATTACCCGCATTTATGGATCCTTAACTACATTTAATGTGCTTTTTAAAAATAAAGAACAATGGTTTATCGGCGAAAAAGGAGGTAAAGAGGAGTGAGCTGCGGAACAACTCCTGTTACGGGGCAGTCTCCTTCGTTGAGAGAATTAAAAGCTATGTGTGTTTATGTGTCTCCTATGATCCATTTGTTAAAAAAAATACATTTAAAACACATAGGCACAGTAGGAACAAAGGAATACAATGGAAAGAATAAAAAGAACTATGTGTACCTATGTGCCAATGATCCTATCTGTTAAAAGAAACGCGTTAAACATAATTTTTGAAGCATGAAGCAACACGTTCTTCTGTTATTTATTTTTTTGTTGTATAATATAGCTGTTCATGCACAAAACTATAGAGCCATACACCAGAAGGCCGTTGTGGTGGATACACATAATGATGTGCTTTCTTCGGCTACCATGCATGGCCTGAACATAGAAAATGATCTTACCGGTAAAGCCCATTCGGATATTGCCCGGTTTAAAAAAGGCGGGGTGGATGTGCAGGTGTTCTCCGTTTTTTGCGATGACACTTTTGGAAAAGATACAGCATTCCAATTTGCCAATCTGGAGATAGACTCCCTGTATGCTATTGTTAAACGTAACCCTGCTAAAATGATGATGGTTACTTCGCCTGCGGATTTACAAAAAGCGGTGCGCCAAAAGAAGCTGGGCTGCATGATCGGTGTGGAAGGCGGGCATATGATAGAAGACCGGCTCGATTATTTAGACAGCCTGTATAAGCGCGGCGCCCGTTACCTTACGCTTACCTGGAATAATTCTACTTCATGGGCCAGTTCGGCAAAAGATGAAACATCTAACAAGGGTGCCGATACTGAAATGCCCCGTGGGGAAATCAAAAGGAAAGGGCTCACTGATTTTGGCCGGCAGGTAGTAAAACGGATGAATGCAATGGGCATGATGATTGACCTGTCGCATGTGGGGGAGCAAACATTTTATGATGTAATAAAGCTTACCACGAAACCGGTATTGCTGTCGCATAGCAGCGTATATGCCATTTGCCCGGTGTTTCGCAACCTTAAAGATGAACAGATAAAAGCGGTGGCAAAGAACGGCGGTGTGATACAGGTAAATTTTTACTCCGGTTTTTTAGACAGCAATTACCAGGAAAGGCGGAAGGAGATATTTGAACGCCACCGTGCCGAAAGAGATTCGTTGAAGCAACTGAACTGGCAGCCCTATGCCATTGCAGAATGGCTGGGGAAAAAATACGCCGCCGAAATGGAAACAATCCGTCCGCCCTTATCCCTGCTCATAGATCACATTGACTATATTGTAAAGCTGGTGGGAGTGGATTATGTGGGGTTGGGAGCAGATATGGATGGTATTGAATCACTGCCGCAGGAATTAAGCGGTGTGCAGGATTATCCGAAAGTAACAAAAGCGCTGGTTGACAGGGGATACAATGAAAAAGATATATTGAAGGTTTTAGGTGGAAACTTTATCAGGGTTTTTAAAGCCAATAGTAACACAGCTTTAACGTCTCAATAAAAAGCCGGCATATCAAACGGCTTCATACCATTCTCCCAGCCCTATCCTTACCAGCACCGGCGAGCTGCCCGTGCAATCAATAACGGTAGATGGCGTTACGCCGCCAATGCCGCCATCTACTACAATATCTACGAGCTTATTAAAGTTATCTTCAATGATTTCTGGATCGGTATACGCTTCCACTATATCACCGGGCAGTGTTGTGCTTAATATGGGGTGCCCCAGCTCCTGCACGATCATTCTTGCAATTTTATTTTCAGGTACCCTGATCCCTACTGTATTTTTTTTGCTTTTTAAAATTTTGGGCACTTCTTTACTCGATGGTAAAATAAAAGTATAAGGCCCGGGTAAATAGGTTTTTAGTATACGGTATAAAGGCGTATCAATACTTTTGGTATAAATGCTCAGGTCGCTGAGATCGTAGCATACAAAGGAAAAATTAGCTTTTTCCGGATCTATATGTTTGATACGGGCAATGCGTTCTATGGCTTTATGCTGAAAGATATCGCACCCCAATCCATAAATGGTATCCGTTGGGTATATAATGATACCACCATCCTGCAAACATTCAACAATGGTTTTTATCTGGCGCGGTTGCGGGTTAACCGGGTGAACGTGTAGAAGCATATATGAATAGCGGGTTTTTTTGTAAAATTATATAATGGTACGCCCCAGCGCCTGAAAGGTGAAAGAATAGAAGGGCAGAGCGTTTCTCCTTTCCGGTAATCAGCCCCACACTTTGGTTCCCTCGCTGCAGTTGGCGCAAATATCAATATTCCTGCGGCTGGTCATCAGCTCGCTGCGAAACTGTTTGTAGTTGTCGTTATGCCATATTTCCTTAAACGACTGTGTTTTTAAATTACCCAGGCGATGCATGGCATCTTTATCAAAACAACAGGGAACTACCAGCCCGTCCCACGTAATTACATTGGCGTGCCATAGCTTCCAGCAATGATTATCCAGCCTACTCTTAATTTTATAGGTGCCTTCCCTGGTTTTTTTGTAACGGCTGAATTTATCAATAGCAGGGATCAGGTTGTTGGGGTCGTTTTCATAGTCGTATACCTGGGCGGTCTTATACCACACATCGTCAACTCCTACTTCTTTTGCTAACTGTTTTACATCCTGTATCTGGTGTTCGTTGGGTTTCACCACCAAAAACTGGAATATTACAAAAGGGGTCTTACTTTTTAGTTCCCGCTTCCACTTCACAATATTTTTAGCGCCCTCTATTACCTTATCTAATTTGCCGCCGCGGCGGTATTGCTGGTAAACTTCCTGCGTAGTGCCGTCAATAGATATGATGAGCCGGTCTAAACCGCTTTCAATGGTTTTTCGGGCATTATCGTCATTAAGATAGTGTGCGTTGGTAGATGTGGCGGTATAAATTTTTTTGTTTGAAGCGTACCGCACCATTTCCAGGAAGCCGGGGTTAAGGTAAGGCTCGCCCTGGAAATAAAATACCAGGTACAGCAGGTCTTTATATATTTCATCAATCGTTTGGCTGAAGAAATCTTTTTTAAGCATGCCGGTAGGCCGTGTAAAGCTCCTTAACCCGCTCGGGCATTCGGGGCAACGCAGGTTACAGGAGGTGGTTGGCTCAAAAGAAATGGAAATAGGATAACCCCATTGTACGGGCTTTTTTTTCCAGCGGCTGATATAATAGCTGCTTAACACCTTGGCTGCATTCCAGGTACGCCGTAAGCTGAGCTTTGATAATAAATTAATGCTATCGTAAATATGAATGCCCGGCATGAACGTAAAGGTAAAGAATATGAGCTATCCACTTTGTATATAGCGGTCTGAGGCTGTCTCAAAAGGGGCCGGTATGGAAGAAGTGCCACTAACACACAAACCTGCTGACGGCAGGGAGGAACACAAAGTTCTGATCTTCCCGTTTTATTTTCTTCGTGCCTGCCGCCTGCTGTCTGGCAGGCAGATTAGCGACTTAGTGCAAATATTACTTTTTAAACAACCCCCCGGCTATATACTTATTTCAATAATTCATCCACCCGCACCAGGCGGTATTGTTTAGCTTTCAGGTATTGCAGCAGGTTGCCCAAACGGTTATACATTTTATCCGTTCGTTTGGCGTCGGTACCAATATGCAGTAATAAAATAAAGCCATTCAGCCCCTGCTTTTGTTCATAAGCTATTATAGATTGATATATGGTATCCGTTGAGCGGTAATTTTTCATGTCGGGTGTAGTGTAATCGGCATTGCTTAATGTGCCTGGTGTAAAGTTGATCAGCTTCAGCCCCTGCTGCTTTGTCCAGGCGGTAATGCTGTCGTTGTACCATTCGTAGGGAGGCAGAAAAAAAGGCGCATTGCTTTTTGTGATGCCAAACCGGTTCATAGTGGTATAGCTATCCTGCAGATCAGAAGTGAATGTTTCTTTTGTTACCAGTAAGCTGTCTCTTTTATACCAGTCGCAATACAGCAAATGCTTATCAGAATGGCTTCCTAAGTAATGTCCGTCTTTCTTTAAAGTGCTGATGAGCGTTGTAAATGCAGGATTGCGGTAAAAATTCCCGGTAAGGAAAAAAGAAGCCTTTACCTTTTGTTGCTTTAAGGTATGAGCAATAACGTTACCGCCATCTCCAAATTCATCTCCTGTAAAAACAATGGCAATGGTTTTAGCGCTTGTGTCGCCCCTCACAATACCGCCATGGTTGTAGCTAAATTTTTTGTGCTGGTTATTGCCGGCTATCGTTTTTTTTTAGATGAATTTTTTGCCGGTAAGGAATCGCCGCTTTCCTTTGCCGCCAGCAGGTAGATCAGCGAAGCTGTTCCGTCCATGGTGGGCTCGTTGGTGCTGTAATCGCCCGAATCATCGTGGTATACGGCCAACGGACTTTGAAACTGCGCATATTCGTCGGGTTTAGTAAGCTGAAGCCCGATAAGGTTTCCAAAAATGCTTCCGTACACCGGCCCATCCACAATGCCGCCATTAACCGGGAAATTTCCCACTTTTAAAAAAGAGGCATGCGGGTCATCGGGCGTGTCGCCCCAGGCCGGCAGGCCATATACCATGCCGGTTCCCCACGGATTACAGCCAAACAACCAGTCGAAATTTGCCTGCTCCAGTTCTTCGAAGCTTTTATCGCCTGTGGCCTGCCGGTACCAGTAACATTGTATGGCAAATGAGGTAGTAAGGTTATTGCTGCACCATATGAAGGGCACGCCGCGCAGAAAAGCATTCTGCTTTGCTTTGTTCCATACCAGTTCAATGCCCTGCTTATAATAGGCCGCTACTGTGTCTCTCCGTTTATCGTTGAGTTTTTTGATCAATTCGTAATGGCCTACATTGATGAAGGGATACCATTGGTAATGGCTGGCGGTATCGGCGCCCAGCCAGGGGGTTAGTGGCTCCTTTTGCGCCAGGCTGTACGCATAATCTATACCGGTAGTTCCTGCTAACTGCGGTGCGGCGGCATTGCCCAGCATTGCGCCCGCCAATTCCATATCGTCCATCCAGTTGTCTTCGGCATAAATATAGGGTGATACCACCGAAGCGGTTTGGGTGTTACCCGGTTTCTTTAATCCAAATGCAAAGGCAGAATAAGATCGCTCCTTTAATGTTTGCGCGTAATTATTGTCGAGGGTATGAAATAGCTGCCACCCCAGTGAAAACGCGCTGCTGAATTTCCCTGCCGTTGAAGAAGTGCCTTTGGTATCGTTCATAAATTTTCCTCTTATTTGCGGCTCACCGCTCACAAAATACACGGGGCGCTGGTATCCGCGGCCATATTGACTGTCCATTGCGGGCATACGCATCCCAATATGATCACGGTCATCTGCTACCTGGTTGAACATCCAGTCTGCACGCGGGTGCATTTTCAGCAGCCAGTCTAATCCCCAGCGTGCTTCATCCAGCACATCGGGTATATTATTGCTGCCTTCCAGCCCGTTAGCCTGGTGAGCATCGCCAAAAGCCCCGGGGAAATCGCGGTAAGCGGCCAGCAGGTGAAAGGTGGCATTTGCCGAAGTGGTTACGTATTGCAGGTAATCGGTAGCATCGTGCCAGCCGCCGCTAACATCAATAAATGTACTGTCGGGCATGGGGCCGTATAAGGTATAGCCATCCTGTGTATGGCAACTGTCTTTGGTTATTGGGTTAAAATTGTTGCGTTGCTGGCGCATATAGTATAAACAAAAATCTGCCGCGCCTTTATACACATCCTTACCAATTTCAAATTCGGGTGATACAATAGTGCCAGCCTGCAAATAATAACGCCCTGGTTGTTTAAACGCGGAAAAATTTAAACGCAGTGTTTCCCTGAATGGACCGTAAGCACCTAAAGACCTTCCTGCTTTTGCGCTGAATACCACTTTTTTTGAAGCCGCGTCTATTAATTGCCATTGCTTAAACGATAGCGTTTCTTTGCCGCCCCATACCGCCACTTTAATGCCCTCAGGTGTATAGCCCAACTGGTTAATGCGAATCCACGTGGATTGTGAAAAAGCAGATTGAGCACCTGCTATTATGCAAATAAGGATAATGATCCGGGTAATAACATTCATTTTATTTTATGTTTTGTGTGATGCTATGTAAACAGGAAGACGTCTTGCTTTCCTTCTGGTTTTGCATGCACGGCTCACTATTCACCACTCTCTATATTAAAATTTTTTAGATCCGGAGCAAAGTTTCGTTTTCGCTCTAACTCGTACCGGTAAATAATATCCCCCACCTCTTTAAAAAAAGGGTAGCCTAGCTCTTCGTATTCGTAGGTATCATCATTCAGTATCCCATCGCGGTTTACATAAATGGTGCCGCTCAGCATAAACTCCACCTTATTTTTGAAATCAGCGATGTAAGCGATATCCGTTAAAAAACCATAGCTCCAGCCTGTTTTATTGAACACTTTAATATACGACGGTATTTTGGTTCTGCCAGATCTGAACAGGAAAAACTTCGTGTAGCTGTCGAAGTATGTGGCGGTATCATATTCAGGATATTTACTTTCGGCAGGAAGCATAGACATATACCGGTAAAGAAGCCGGTAATCGCCGGGTGTTAAATTAAACCGTTGCCTGGCGTTTACTGATGCAGGAAACAAAACGGACTGTAGTATTTGCTGCAGGTCTTCAAGCGGCGCGTTGTTATGGGTGGTAAAATCCATAGGCTCATGTACCAAAAGGTCATCGCGGTTATAGTGTGCCCGTCCCACCAGGATCTTTTTACTAAAATCAAATGCTATGTTGCTGTAAGCGGCGGGTTGCGTGTACAGGGGTTCTCCCGCTCCGTCAACAAAGCGCACAGGGTTGGTATGGCGGTTCTCTTCTTCGGTGGCCCGAACAAAACGGCGGGTAATGCGAAAATCTGTATACCCCATTTGCCAGAGCCTTTCATTGATGGTTTTTTGCCCTATAAACTCGTACAGGCGGTTATAGGCGTCGTTATCGCTTACTAAAAATATTTTTTTGATGTAATGTGCTATGGAGGGTAACCCGTGTTCAGCGGTACTGTCTGTGAGCACTGCTGTTTGGCCGGAGTAAGCACTGTCGGTTAACATGGGTGTATATTTATTTACACCTGCCTTGCTCAGTGTATTCAGCTTTTCCAGTGCGAGGAAAGCCAGCGGCATTTTTACGGTGGAAGCCGGGTTGAAATACCGGTTTTTATCAACATGGCAATAGTAGTGTTTAAAAGAAGGGGTATTGTTGCTGTTGCGGTCAATTTGTGTATAAATCAACTGGTATTGAAAGCTGTCGGGATTGTTCAGGATGTGAAGCAGGGGCGCAGAAGCGTTGCTATATAATAATTCAGACAGCCATGCATCTGTTTTTATCTGGGCGTTCATATATTGTGAGGTGAAAAGCAAAATGAAAAGCAGGAAAAACATTTTCATACGAAAAGATACAAAAATCTGCCTTTAATTCTATCCGTCACTTTCCTTTGAGCACCTTATTGCTAAAAAAAACCTGTTTGAACCAATAAAGCGCTATTGTAAAACATTCCTTTATATTGCAATATAAATCTTAAGCGTGCAATTAGTTTCATACCACCGCGAGTCGCATGACCAGTTAGCCCTGCTGATAAACGGACACTTGTATAATACAGATGAGCTGCATCCCGACCTGCCCGGCAGCATGGGCATGTTCCTGAATTACTGGGAAGATGCTTTTCCTTTAGCCAAAAGGGCCGAAGAAGGGGTAAAAGCAGGGCGGTTCCTGCAAAACAGGGGTATTCCTTATGATACGGTTACAATATTATCACCTGTTCCATTTCCCACTTCTTACAGGGGCGCACACGCATTCCGGCAGCACGTAGCTGCGCTTGGGCGTAGCCGTAATGCACCGGTAGCGCCGGAATTTGATCAGTATCCTGTATTTTATTTCGGCAACCATTACAGCGTACAGGGTCCCGGAGAAGTACAATGCATGCCGGATCATTTGGAAAAGTTAGACTTTGCACTGGAGGCCGCCGTGGTAGTATGTAAGCAGGGCCGGAATATTCCGGCGGCTCTTGCGGATGAATATATAGGAGGGCTTATGATCATGAATGGTATATGCGCAAGAAAATTACAATCAGTAGAAATGCCGCTAAATCCCGGCGATGTCAAAGGAAGAGATTTTTCAACCGCTTTAGGCCCGGCGTTGATAACCCTTGATGAGCTGGAATTTTTAGAAATACCCGCAAAAACTAATCATACCGGCAAGTGCTGGAACCTGGTGATGAAATGCAGGGTAAACGGCGAGCTGGTAAGCGAAGGCAACCTGGGCGATATGGACTGGACATTTGCCGAAATTATCGAAAGGGCTTCTTACGGCGCCAATTTGTATCCCGGTGATATTATTGGCAGCGGAACCGTAGGCACGGGATGTTTCCTGGAACTTAATGGCACAGCTAAATTGAGTAACCCCGGATATACTGAACAATGGCTGCAACCCGGCGACACGGTACAATTAGAAATAGACCGCCTTGGCATCCTGAACAACCTTATTGTAAGGGATGAGGAGAACTGGAGCATTTTAAAGCAGAAAAAAATTTAACCGGAAGGTATCCGCAATTGCACCCCATCTCTCTACCTTTATACTATCAATTTATAAACATGACCAACAAAATACCGGCTATCGCTTCCCTGCTTTTTGTATTGTTCTTCAGCTCCTGTTTGGATACCGAGGAAAAGATTGTAATCAATAAAAACAACAGCGGCGTGTATACTGTTACCTTAGATATGAGCAAAATGCTCGCGCTCATGGATCAGATAGGACAGGAAAATAAAGATGAAACCAAAATACCTGAGAAGAAAGACTCCACTGTTTATTTTAAGTCTTTTACAGATACCTCCACCACGCTTACCGCTAAGGAAAAGGAATTGTTTAAAGAGGGGAGCCTGCGGATGCAGGTAGATGAAGCTGCAAAAGAATTGATAGTCACCCTTAATTTTCCTTTCAAACATATTAATGATTTACCGGAACTGAAATCATCTTATTTAGCAGTGATAGATAAACTGGGCGTATCCGACAAGCTGAAAAATGAAGGTGATAGCGGATCTGACGAAAATATTCCTTCCGATTTATCAAAAGACAAGAATATTTTAAACCCTTCGCAGGAGGCATACGCTTTTGCCGCTGCTGCTGGTAAGATATCCAATACCCTGATCAATAAAGAATTGTTCAATAATAAGATACAAAATGATTCGTCTATGCAAATGCTGCAGCAAATGACGATGATGATGGGCGATATGAATTATAAGACGATTATTGTAGCACCCGCCAAGATAAAAAAATACAAAGGCAATCAAACCATTTTGTCGGACGATAAAAAGACCGTTACTTTCCTAACCACGCTAAGCGATATGCTCAACCGGCCCGAAGCCGCCGAGTATAGTGTGGAATATTAGTTGTGTACCGGATCTTTGCAGATGCTTCGCGGCCAGGCGGCCAATGACAGATATGGTTAAATCCGAAGCCGGGAATCCGAAATCCGGGGAGAAGAGAAAGAAGAAGTATCCCTTCTATTGTTGGCAGTTACTCTCCTGATACCTGACGGCTGAGCCGCTGATACGCGATATCTTATGTCTGATTGCCTGCCGGTTAACAGCCATCTTAGTTTTGTTTACCTTTGCATGTAGTTTTCTTTTATACTTATATTATGCAATGGTATTGTGAATCCTTAACTGAATATAAAAGGCTAAAAACCAGGGAAGTAAATATTGGTGGATTGTTAACCGGCAACTTTCATCCCATTCGGCTGCAAACCATGACCACTACAGATACTATGGATACCCTGGGCACTGTAGCGCAGTCTGTTCGCTGTATTGAAGCCGGCGCGGAAATGGTACGCATCACGGCGCCCAGCAAAAGAGAAGCGGAAAACCTGCTGAACATTAAAAATGAACTTCATAAAAGAGGATACCATACGCCCCTCGTTGCCGATATACATTTTACGCCCAATGCCGCCGAAATTGCCGCCCGTATTGTTGAAAAAGTACGGGTGAACCCCGGCAACTATATTGATAAAAAGAAGTTTGAATTTATTGAATATACTGATAGCGCATACCATTCCGAAATAGAAAGAATAAGGCAGCGGTTTACCCCATTGGTGAAAATTTGCAAAGAATATGGAACGGCTATGCGCATTGGCACTAACCACGGATCGCTGAGCGACCGTATTATGAGCCGGTACGGAGATACGCCTATGGGCATGGTGGAAAGCGCTATGGAATTTTTGCGGATCGCCCGCGATGAAAGTTTTCACAATATTGTGCTGAGCATGAAGTCCAGCAACCCCCAGGTAATGGTGCAGGCCTATCGCCTTCTGGTGCGGCAAATGGCTGATGAATTTAAGGAATGTTACCCGCTTCACCTTGGTGTTACGGAAGCCGGCGACGGGGAAGACGGGAGAATAAAATCGGCCATCGGTATCGGCACATTGCTGGAAGACGGAATTGGCGATACCATACGGGTATCCTTAACCGAAGACCCCGAGTTTGAAATACCCGTGTGCCGCGATATTGTGAAACGCTACAGTGCCGCCTCACTCACCACTCACCATTCACCACTCACCATTCACCACTCACCCCCCACCGCTCCCTACTCCCCTTTCCAGTACAAACGGCGGGATACCTTTGTGGTTAATCATATCGGCGGACGCCACGTTCCGGTAGTAGTGGCAGATGTAAGCAAAGCAGGTGAAATTACAGCAGGAACTTTACAACGCATAGGGTATAGCTACAATGAAGCACTTGATAAGTGGAACATCAGCGACCTGGCGGCCGACTATATATTTTTTAACGGTAATGAATTGCCATTTGCATTACCCGGCACATTAAAAGTAATACTGCCTGCAAAAAAATGGACGGAATGCTCAGACAAAGAAAAGTATTATCCTTTATTTTCTTTTGATGAATACCCCGATGCGACCGTGCAAAACAAAAGCACGATATTAAATGTAGTAATGCTGGACTGTTTCAATGAAGGCGATTCGTTTAATTTAAATAGTCTGAACAGCATTAAAGATGACCCCACTGTTGTGCTGGCATTAAGCAGCACCAATAAAAACGCGATGCAATCGGTACGGCGCATGTTCATGGAACTGCTGCAAAAAGATATCCGTAATCCTGTTATATTAATGACGGACAGCAACTGGCAAACACCTGATGAGCATCTTATTCATTTTGCAACAGAAACCGGCGCTTTGTTTTTGGATGGCTTTGGCGATGGCATTTGTTTGGGAATAACAACAGGCAGCTATGGGCTGCTTTCCAACAGCTACGGGCAGCTCAATGCCAGTGGCAGAAATTACGTAGATAACCAAAGCCCTGAGCAGTTCATCAATAGCACGGCTTTTTCCATTTTGCAGGCAACCCGTACCCGTATTTCAAAAACAGAATACATTTCCTGCCCTTCCTGTGGCAGAACGCTGTTTGATTTGCAGGAAACCACCGCCAGAATACGTGCGGTTACCAATCATCTCAAAGGCGTTAAGATAGCCATTATGGGCTGCATTGTAAACGGTCCGGGTGAGATGGCCGATGCCGACTTTGGTTATGTGGGCAGCGGTCCCGGTAAAATAACATTATATAAGGGCAAGGAAGTAGTGAAGCGTTCTGTTGACAGCAATATTGCTGTTGAAGAACTTATTAAGCTGCTTAAAGAAAGCGATGCCTGGGTAGAGCCATAAGGCCGGGCATAATATTTCCACATCCTTTAGCTACTTTACTTTTCTTAATACCGGGATGCCCGTCATACCCGCCGCATCGCGGTAATCAATTACCAGCTTACTTCCGGTATGTTCAAAACGATAGCGCTTCCCGGTAATGGAACCGTTTACGGTGAGCGCTGTTTTGCCCGTGTACTCAAATTGCACATCTTCCCCCATTTTGGGCGTGTAATTATACACAGCGCCTGCAGCCTGGTGCTGTTCCTGCTGCCGGTTTTCATTTCTTTTTTGTCCGCAACACGACATGATTTTTATTTTTTAATCTTCTGAATACAATGTTTTATCAACCCTTGTTGTATTGTTTGAGCTGAACTGTTCAAACAAACATGCTGCACCTGAAATAGCCGGCCACAGCAGCAAAAGTACTTGCCAGCTAAATGCCATCCAACATGCGAAGGGCAGGGCTACCCAAATGCTCAGGCAATAAAAGCAGTCGAGCAGGTTTCCTAAGAAACCCGCTCCTGCTTTTTTCCTTAACCGGTAAATGATATCGAATGGTCCGTCTTCTTTGGAAAGAAGGTGCGTAAGCCGCCAGGTTGCCAGTATGCAAACCACAAGTTGAAGCCATTCATTCTGTAGCATGGTTAAGGTTTTTGTATGCCAATTAATACCTGTCCGCCTGAGAAATAAGGGTAACCGCTTTCTCCGTTGGTTAACCGCAGGTAGCCGCTCAGTGAAATACCGAATGCGCAGAAAGGTTGACCGGGTTCCAGCCAGTGACCACTTGCCGGAAGCAGCGTAACGGTGTAATAACCTGTTGCATCTGCTGCGGCTTCATTGATCGTTCCGCGGAAATAGGTAATGCAGTTCAGGTCATTGCCGTGTACATAATTTCTTCCGCTGTTTATAGTGGCATCGAGTATGCCCGGCGCCATAAAATTAGCGGGAGCGGCGGCCGGAGTAAATGCAAAGCCACCTGCGCCTTTGGCCATGGATAATCCATAATTGTTCATAAAGCCGATTGAAGATGCAGGTTTATGTATTGCTTTAAACTTTACGGTAAGCCCCGCGCCTTCCACAACAGTTCCGTTTACCAAAGGTAATGTAAACAGGGCGCATTCACCCAAAGGCCCAACGCCATCCATTGTAATTTCAGGATCAATGTGCGCAGCTACTTCCTGGCTTTCAAAATACAGGGGAACGGTTTCTTCCGTTCCGGCCACAGGGTTGAGGCTGGCATCGAATCCCTGGATCCTGAAAATATAGCTGCCCGGAACAAAGTCGCCGGTAGCTATCCTTGCTTTTATATTGCGGTAGGCAATAAGCCAGCTATAGGTAGTATCCGTTTCCACGTTCAGGTAAGCATCTTTTGCCGTATCAAACACAGGCGTATCCACTACATTAATACCCTGGAACCGGGGTAATGAAAATTGTTTGGTAAAGGCCGTGAAAAAGGTGAACGGCGCATTGCGGCGGTACCACAGCCGGTAATATTTCACGGCGTTATGGCTGAGGCAACCTCTTAACTGCAAAGTGCCGTTCCATGCGGCGCAACGCACGGCGGGCGCACCGCTTCCATAAGCGGTAATAATGCCCAACTCGTTAAGAAAATTATTAGAACCAATGCGCGTACCGGAAGCTGCAGGCGGCCCCAGCACAATATTTCCAACACCCTGTAAAATATGCTGCCCGTTGCATGCCAGCGGAATGAGGCACGATTTTGTTTTGGGAACACAAATATTGATCCTTCTTAAATGTCCGATATTCCAGTTAGGGGCAGATTCAAAAACGGGCACAGCAGAGCCGGGGCAGAGCAACTGAACCAGCACATCGGGCGCCAATTGTTCGGTAGTGGTTTCACCGGAAGCCGTATCTGTTTCTATTTCATCAGCAATGTCTGCCGCATTAACCTTAAAGCGGAAAATGTAATTGCCGTTGCGGTCGGCAAATGAACTGCCGAGTTCTGTTCTTTCTCCGTTGCCGGTATAGGGGTCGCCCGATAATTCACCTGTACTGCGGTCATATTCCTGGAAGCTTAGTATAGCATTGGGCAGCGATCCGCTTTCGCAATACAAACGGTAGCGATCCACAATTGTTATGGCATCGGAGCGAAGGCTGTTGGCTATATTACCTGAAATGATACCCGCTGCGCTGGTAGATTTTTGTGCGGAGATCAGTCTGTTAAATGCAAATCCTTCTTCATTTTTACCGCGTGGCTCACCTGCCGCTGAAACCGTATCCGGTATGCTGCGAACGGTAAGCCTTTCTTTTGCCGGGATAGGCGCGGCTTCAGTTAGCGGAACTACCATTGGTGTAAAGGGATCTCCGGGAGAGGGCGGTAGTGGTTGCGGATTCAGCGCCACTGCTTCCAGCGCTTTTACCCTGCCCGGATAATAGCTTCCGATGAGTTTTTTTAATGCCGGGTTAAGCAGGGCATCTTTTAATGCCACCAGGGTATCTATTACTATATACCTTCTGTTGCATGGATTGAACAGGCAAAAGCCCTCATAATAACTCACATTGCCATAAATGATATAATCATTGGCATCAACCGGTGTACGGCAGGTGAGTATCAGATCATCAAAATCTTCATCTCCTCCCGCATCATTGGATTGAATATCGAACCGGTAAAAACCGCCCGATGAAACAGGAAAGGTGATCTGCATGCCGGAGGGAATAAATCCTGTTCCGGGATTGTTTTGTATGGTAACAGACCAGTTGCTGCCGTTTACAAAAACTTCGGGCGATCCGGGTGTGCCGGCATAAGTGCCGTTGCCGGTATCGGCGCCTTCTATCTTAAACTGTTGGGGAAATGCGGCCGATTTTGATTTTACGCTCACGAGCCACATGCCCTGCATTTTGATTGACATAAAAAATGATTTAATAATTAAAAGATAACAGTAACTGTTTTTTACAGGCTTTGCACCGGCTCCTGAAAGGATATTGAATAATAGTAAGGGGGGTAACGAATGCGGTAGCGGGTATTCTTAAATACCTGCGGAATATTTTTTGTTACCCCCTGTGCGGATCATTAACATGGATGTTTTATGTAACGGGAATCGTTTTATTATTTTACAGGATTATCTTTACCGCATGAGCATGATCAGAAGGCAAAGCATTATTTCCTCCATAGTAATATATATGGGTTTTGCCGTGGGGATGCTCAATGTTTATTTCTTTACCAAGGAGGGACTTTTTACGCCGGCTCAATATGGATTAACCAAAATGTTCATGGATATATCTATCATGATGGCGGCTTTGGCCGGACTCGCCATGCCGTCCTATATTTTTAAATTTCACCCTTATTATAATTATCATCTTCCCGCCCGTAAAAATGATATGATTAGCTGGGCATTGCTCATTGGCTGCATTGGCTTTTTGCTGGTAATGCTGGCCGGCTGGATATTTAAAGACCTGGTGATCCGTAAATTCGGGGAGAACTCCCCCGACCTTGTTACCTACTATTACTGGATGTTTCCGATGGGACTGGGCCTCACCCTGTATACCATACTTGAATCGTATGCCTGGAGCATACATAAGCCGGTACTCACCAATTTTTTAAAAGAAATATTGTGGCGCCTGTTTACCACAATGCTTATTGTTTTATTTATTTTTCATGTCATTACCGGCTTTGGTGTATTTATAAAGCTGTACGCTTTTACCTTCCCCGGTATTGCCATCGTTCTGTTTACCTATTTAATTGCTACTAAGCAAATCCATTTTACTTTTAAACGGAGCAAGGTTACGCGGCGCTACTTTAAAAAAATTATTTCGCTTTGTCTTTTCGCATATTCAGGTATGATCGTTTTTACCCTTTCGGGTGTGTTTGACTCGCTTGTTATTGCTGCCGTATTAGACGATGGATTAAGCAAGGCGGGCATATTTGGGCTGGCGCAGGTTATGACGAGCGTAATACAGGCGCCGCAAAGGGGTATTATTGCGGCTTCTATTGCACATTTATCTAAGGCCTGGAAGGATAAGAACATGCAAATGCTGCAAAAGATCTACCAGCGTTCCTCTATTAACCTGCTGCTTTTTGCCGCCGGTATTTTTGTATTAATAGCGCTTAATTATACGGAAGCCATTTATACATTGGGACTGAAAGATGCCTACCTGGCGGGGTTCAGTGCTTTTATACTGCTGGGGCTCACCAGGGTAGTTGACCTGGGCACAGGCCTTAATGCGCAGATCATCGGCACTTCAAACTACTGGCGTTTTGAGCTGGTGAGCGGAATCATCCTGCTGGCATTTATGTTACCGTTAACCTATTTTCTTACAAAGCAATATGATATACTGGGGCCTGCCATAGCCAATCTTATCTCCCAGGGAATAATTTACAATTTGATTCGTATTATTTTTCTCTGGAAAAAATTCAAACTGCAACCTTTTACGCCTGCCAGCCTGTATGCCGTAATAGTGGCGGTTTGCTGTTACGCCATTTGCTACTTTGGCTTTAAAAATATACATGGCTTTGCCGGTATGTTTTTGCGCAGTGCGGCATTCATTATACTATATGGTGGCAGCGTTATTTATTTTAAGCTTTCGCCTGATGTGCAACCGGTTTGGCAAAGTATTAAGGAGAGAATGGGGGTGTAAAGTCCGAAGCCGGATCCCGACATGTGCGGAACGAAATCTGAGGGAATACAAAGCACCAAAAGACAAATAACAAGAACCAAACAAGTCTCAAATCCGAATATTAAAATTCGAAATCCGGGGGAATACAAAGCATCAGGAACCAAATAGCAAGAACCAAACCTGCCTGCGGCAGGCAAGCTTGTCCGCCGGGGCGGATAAGATTCAAATATTTAATTCGAAGTCTTAAATCCGAAAAACGAAGTCCAATGCAACCATGAACCACAAATTAGAAAATCCGAAGCCGGAATTTCGAAATTCGAAAGGGAATGCAACTAAGCGCAAAGTGAGGGAAAAAAGAAGGAGGACTTATCCAATTTTTAGTAGCTACTTCCCTGATACCTGATCGCTAATTACCGCAACGGATAGTCCCTGCATCCTGCAACTTGTAACCTGCATCCTGCACCCATCCTCAAACCCCCTCGTGCGTAAGCTTTTCCGCATTTTCAGCAAACTGGAGCGCATCAATAAACTCCTGGAGGTCGCCGTTCATTACATTATCAAGATTATATACGGTAAGGCCTATACGATGATCGGTAACCCGTCCCTGCGGAAAATTATAGGTCCTGATCTTTGCCGACCGGTCGCCTGTGCTCACCAGGCTTTTCCTGTGCCGAGCAATTTCATCTTCCTGCTTGCGCACCTGTTCTTCATATAGCCGGGTACGCATCATTTGCATGGCTTTTTCACGATTTCCCAATTGCGAACGTTCAGTCTGGCATATAATAACCGTGCCGGTAGGAATATGCGTTAGCATTACCTTGGTTTCTACTTTATTTACATTTTGTCCGCCCGCGCCGCCGCTTCGTGAAGTTTCCATTTTAACATCGCTTTCTCTCAATTCAAAATCTACTTCATCCGCCTCTGGCATCACCGCCACGGTAGCAGCGCTGGTGTGCACCCGTCCGCTGGCCTCGGTATGCGGTACCCGCTGCACCCGGTGTACGCCGCTCTCGAACTTCAGCGTACCATACACATCTTCGCCTACCACTTCCAGCTCAACTTCTTTGTACCCGCCAACGGTACCTTCATTTTCGCTAAGGATTGTCGTTTTCCATCCCCTGCCTTCACAATAGCGGATGTACATGCGCAGCAAATCGCCCGCGAACAACGAAGCCTCATCGCCTCCCGTTCCGGCACGTATTTCCAGAATAGCGTTCTTTTCATCCTGCGGGTCTTTGGGTATCAGCATCTGGCGGATCCCCGCTTCCATCTTTTCCTTCTGCTCTTCCAACAAAGGCAGCTCCTCTTTGGCCAGCTCCCGCATTTCCGCATCATCTCCATGTAATACTTCAGTATAAAATGCAAGATTCTCCAATACCTTTTTATACGCGTCATACGACTGCACAATCTTTTCAAGGCTGCGGTATTCCCTGCTGGTAGCGGTAAACCTTTTATTGTCGTTTACAATTTCCGGATTGGTTAACGCAACACCCAACTGGTCAAATCTTGCCTTTATCGCTTCTAATTTGTCTAACATCGCTATGGTTCCACAATTGCCCGTGGATGGTTTTGTGTTATTTTTGTGCTCCCGGCTTTCGAACCGCTGCGCAACTTATCTTGCCTGCCTGGCGGCAGACAGGCGTTGCACACTTCAGGTTGCGGTAAGCCCTTCAGCTTTTCAGGGCAGCAAAGTTAATTCAGCTATGGCGTATTGCAAATTTCAGGCAGATCAATTATTTACCGGGCGCCAACTGCTCGGTCATTCACATATTCTCATTACCGATGAAGGGGGCACTGTACTGGATATAATAACTGAAGACGCAGGGGAGGACATTCAGCAACTCACCGGCATGCTCATGCCCGGCCATATAAACTGCCACTGCCACCTGGAGCTCAGCCATATGCGCAACCATATCCCCGCAGGGCAGGGACTTACCGCCTTTATATCGGCCGTAATGCGTTCGCCGCAGGTTGAACAGGAAGAAAAAAACCGGCACATGGCCCTGGCCGACCAGGAAATGTATCTTAAAGGAATTGTAGCAACAGGCGATATCTCCAATCAAACCTGTTCTTTACGGCAAAAAGTTAAAAGTCCTGTACAATGGTATAATTTTCTTGAAATCACCAATCTTGATGACACAAAAGCCGCAGAACGGGTGGCACTATACAGCCGGATGGAAGACGAATTTATGCAGGCGCTTCCGGCTGATTCAGCAACAGCGCTTTCCCCGCACGCCATATACAGTGTTTCCCCACTCACTTTTTCTCTTATCAATACCCATACAAAAAACAAAACAATAACCATACATAACCAGGAATGTGCCGATGAGGATGAACTGCTTACTAAAGGAAGCGGCCGTTTCATTCCCTTTTATGAAAGTATCGGCCGCAAGTCTGTACCGTTACCTGTATCCGGGAAAAGCAGTGTACGCACCTGGCTGCCTTATTTCAACAACGGGCAAACCATTATCCTGGTACACAATACCTATATGGCTGAAGAAGATATCGTGTTCGCCAATACATACGCTTTACAAAACGGGTTGCGGTTAGTATATTGTTTTTGTCCCAATGCCAATTTATATATAGAAGAAACACTGCCCGCGGTTGATCTTTTCATCAAACACAATTGTCATATCGTTCTGGGAACGGATAGTTATGGCAGCAACCGGCAATTAAGCATTACCAGCGAAATGGTGGCTATTCATTCTCATTTCCCGCATATTCCGGTAGCTACCCTGCTGCAATGGGCTACCTTAAACGGAGCGGAGGCCCTGCATTGGGAAAACAGCCTGGGCAGCTTTGAAAAAGGCAAACAGCCGGGCATCGTACTGGTAAAAAAAGATTTAAGCAATTCGGTAAGGATCCTGTAAACCGGCTCCTCCTTATCTTTGTTTGCTTATGGGCCACAAAAAATTAATACGGTTTGAAGCAATTAAAGCGTTCCCTAACGTATTGCAATACCCGCAGGGCATGCAGGGAAAATGGAATGCCTTTTTTGGCAACGGTAATGGCATTACGCTGGAGCTGGCCTGTGGCAAAGGGGAGTATACGGTAGCGCTGGCTCAAAAATATCCCAACCGGAACTTCATAGGTATTGACCTGAAAGGCAACCGCATATGGGCAGGCGCAAAAAAATGTTTGGAAGAAGGAATAAAGAATGCTGCGTTTTTACGCACACAAATTGAAAAGATCACCGATTATTTTGCAGCCGGCGAGGTGCAGGAAATATGGATCACTTTCCCCGACCCGCAGTTGCGGCTTTCAAGAGCAAAGAAGCGGCTCACACACCCCAGGTTTTTACGGCTGTACCGGCAGATACTTGCGCCTGGCGGCTTTGTTCACTTAAAAACAGATTCACCCAACCTGTATCATTTTACTAAATTAGTATGCGCAATATATGAGCTTCCCCTAACGGAAGATGATGAGGATGTATATGCCCGGCAGGAGGTCAGCGAAGAGCTGAAAATAAAAACCTATTACGAAAGCTTAGACATTGCAGGAAGTAACCGGGTGCACTATTTGAAATTCAGCCTCCCCCAGAACCTTCCGCCGGAAAAAGATGAGCAACTAAAGCAATTATTGCATGAAACGCAGATCAAAACCGGCGGTTACGGATAACAAAACCGCTATACCGGCAAAAGTAAAACGAAAGGACTCTTTTTTTGAATCGGTATATGACGTGGTACGGCTCATACCCAAAGGACGCGCCACTTCATACGGTGCCATTGCGGCCTACTTAGGCACAAAGCTATCAGCCCGTATGGTAGGCTGGGCAATGAACGCAGCAGGCACCGCGCTTCCGCCGGTACCGGCGCACCGCGTAGTAAACCGCAATGGTATGCTAAGCGGGAAGCATCATTTTGCCACACCCACTTTAATGGCGGATCTTTTAAAAAGTGAAGGCATAAAAGTTAAAAACGACACCATTGTGAATTTTGAACAGATATTCTGGGATCCAGCCAAAGCATTGGAACCCGGATAACAACAGGATGCTGATGCCCCTATGACGGATACCGGTATGAGCAGGTGATCAATAATTTTTGCACTGCCGCTATAGTATCTCCCATCCATATTTTACTCTGTACACAGTGATGTATAAGCCATATAGAATAATCCTGCCATTGGCTGCTTTTGGTTTTTTTTCAATGGCTTCCTGTTCAAATAAAAAATTAAACATGCCAATGCGCTTTACCGAAACACAGCTTACCCATGACCCTCATGGTCATTTCCTGAATTCAACCCAGGTTTTTTCTCCGGATGATGAATGGATCGTATACGACACCCGCAATGATGATGGCGGCATTGGCGTTACCGGCAGCATTGAAATGGTAAATGTACAAACAGGTAAAATACAACCCCTGTATCATACGCAGCATCAAACAAAATATGGACCGGGCGTAGGTGCGGCAACCTTTTCACCGGCTGATCCTGCGGTTTTGTTCATTCATGGCATACGTAATGCCAATGAAGAACATCCTTATGGTTTTACCCGTCGTACAGGTGTGGCTATCCATACCGCTAACCCTTTTGAGCCTGTGTTTATGGATGCCCGCAATATAACGCCTCCTTTTACGCCCGGGGCTTTGCGCGGCGGAACGCATGCGCATACATGGAGCGGCGACGGGAAATGGATAAGCTTCACTTATAATGATTATATCATGGAGCAGTTATCCAAAACAGATACGGCCGTTAAGGACCTGAGAACTATTGCCGTAATGATGCCGGGAAAAGTAACCGTGCCGGACGATGGCGCAATGGAAAATAATAATGGTGAATATTTTTCGGCAGTAGTGGCAAAGGTTACGGAAAACCCCGAACCGGGAAGTGATGAAATAGACAAAGCATTCGATGAAGGCTGGATCGGTAGTAAAGGATATCAGAAGACCGATGGAAGCCGGCAACACCGTGCTGTTGCTTTCCAGGGCAATGTACGAAATGAAAAAAACGAAACGATAGCGGAAATTTTTGTAACCGATATTCCGGATGATATTACCAAAGCCTCTCCTGGCGGCCATTTGGAAGGAACTGCTTACACCCGTCCCGATCTGCCTGCGGGAGTAGTACAAAGAAGGATTACCTATACCCAACAAGGCGTTCAGGGACCCAGGCATTGGTTGCGTACCACCCCCGATGGAACCCTGATTTTATTTATGGCAAAAGATCCGAAGGGTGTTATTCAGGTTTTTGGCGTATCGCCCAATGGGGGAGCCATCAGCCAGGTCACTTTTAATGATTTTTCTATCCAGGGACCTATCAACATAAGTCCCGATGGTAATTATGTTTCCTATATAGCCGATAATAGTGTATTCATCACCGGTATAAAAACCCATGCTTCTGAAAGGTTAACCCCCCGCGATATAACTGAAGAGGCGCCCTTCGGAGCAGCAATATGGTCGAACAATGGCCGGATATTAGCTTTCAACCGCCGGGTAAAAAAAGAAGAAGAAAAATATGTACAGCTGTTTTTGCTGAAGCAGCAATAGATAAAATTTGAGCAGATTTTGAAACACTAATCCTGGTTCAGTGTTTCAAAAGTGCCTTCCCATTTAACATTTGTAAAAGGTTTGCCGTCTATCTCAACGTATGGATCGGCAAAAATATTCAATGCCGGACCTTGTTGGGCGGGCTCAAGCACCACATCTCTTCCGTGCGAAACAGTAAGATAAAGGTTGCTTAAAGTTCCAAATAAATAATCCCGGAGTTCCGGATGTTTGTCGGCTTCAGACGCATCAATGGTGATCCAGCCCGGACCCTGCACATAAAACCTGGCCCAGCAATGCCAGTCTTTTACTTTCCCTTTACCCAGGGTGGCTCTCAATGGCAAGCCAAAAACGTGGTCTGCCGGGATCCCCTCAGACCGGCACAATGCAATAAAAACAGAGTGATAGTCTGAACAATCACCTGTTTTGCTGTTGCAGGCCCATAGCACATCGCCAATTCCTGCACCCGGCGCTTTGTAATTGTAAATCATATTATCAATCAAGTAATCATATATCTGCCGTGCTGCTTTAATGGGCTCTTTTTCTAATTGCAATTGCTGCCGGATGGTTTCAACCGGTCCGTCAAGAGGGATCAACCTGTTACCTGCCAGGTACACCTTCATCTTCCCGCCAACATCTGCTTTGGGCAAATTGGTCAGGGCCCTGGCTTCCGGTACCAACTTTTCCCATAATTTTATTTTATACTTCAGGGTAATAGTTAAGCTGTCCTTAGCGTTTACCTTATCCATCATAATCTGGCTATAATATATCTGGTTGCCATATTTGCGCTCAGTAGTTATTTTCCCTGAGGCCGGTCCTGACAGCAATGCTACTGTTTGCCGTTCATCAGAGGAGGGAACAGGTATCCAGCAGTTTAATTGCTTTGCAGCGGAGGGAATATTCGTAATATGGCAGGTATAGGTAAGTGTTAGTGTACGCGGCTGAGTAGTATCGGCATAGCCGCTGCACGCAATACAACAGGCTGCTAATAATGTTAGATACAACTTGTATGAACGCACCCGTCTGGGAAACAAAATACCTTGTTGTTCCTGCATTTTCAGGTATTAAAAATATTTAGACAAAGTACAACCGGATGCAACAGTTTTCAAAAATTAAAGCTCAACTTTAGTCAATACAACTGGAAAATAAGCAGGCATCCAGATTATGAAGATAAGCTAATTATGTTCATCAAAATCATGCGTTTTATAAAAATGAAGAGGTGAAACATCCTTACAAAACTTTCATTATGAAACATAAATACATTTTATTTTTTAGCCTGATTGCTCTTGCAGTATGCAGCAGTTGCAACCGGTACTATTACAAGCCCAATGGGGTAAATGCTCCTTTGTTTACAGATGGGGGGCAGGCGCACCTGAATGTAGCGGGCAGTATAGGCGGTAACGGCGGAGATTATGACTATGAGGGAACACGGTATGTTTTTGATTTGCAAGGTTCGGTTTCCCCTGTAAAGCACCTGGGTATTATTGCCAATTACAGCACCTACGATTATACCCCCGATAATCCCGATGCCATCAATGGTAATGTAGATGGTAAAGCGCACTTACTTGAGTTTGGTGTGGGAGGATATTACGCCAAAGGCAACAAATTTAAAATGGTTGCAGACTGCTATGTGGGCTATGGAACCGGCCAGATCAGGAGTGATGTTGATATGCGGCTGAAACGTTTTTTTATACAGCCCGGTATAGGTGTTCGCTCTCCTGCCTTCGATGCCGCATTTAACCTCCGGCTGGTGAGCGCGAAATACGATCATTTTAATGCAAAAGGAATGAGCAACGATTATCTTTTGCAGCAAAACCTTATCAACAGCAGCGGGCGAAGGATTGATAATACCAATTATGCTTTTGTTGAACCCTCTTTTACGGTAAGAACAGGATACAAATTCCTTAAGGTACAATTGCAAACGGTATTTGCCCAGGAAATTACGAGTGTGCCCTGGGATTACAGTCCGGCCAGGTACACGGTGGGACTATATTTCAGTTTGGAAGATGCCATAGCGGAGGCCATGAAGGGCCGGTAACTTACCGGTTCCAGGCAGGTTTGCGCTTTATTATTTTTTTATATACAGGACAATCAGCGGTGTGCGCGCCGGGTAAATATCCTGTGCTTAGAAGAAACTCATTTACAATTTCACCTCCTGTGAATTTGAAGGTGGCTTTAAATATCTTCATCCATTCTTCTTTGGTTTTAGGATGATGATGTTCTATCCAGTTTTTGAAAGAGCCGAATTCCTTTTGAAGCTGAATAACCGCTTTGGCATTTTCAATGGCCGCATTCACTTTCAGGCGGTTTCTTATAATGCCGGCATCACTGAGCAATCGTTCCCTGTCCTTCTCCGTATATTTTGCAATACGGGCTATGTTGAAATTGTGATAGGCTTTCCGGAATCCTTTCTCTTTTTTTAAAATGGTAGTCCAGCTTAAACCCGCCTGGTTGATTTCCAGAATTAAACGGCAAAACAATTCATTATCCTCGGCAATAGGAAACCCGTAGTGGTTATTGTGATAATCCCGGTGCACATTTTCTTCCTCAGCGCTTAACCCGTTTACATAACTGCAATAGCTCATGGTATAATATGTAATTTAGCGGTCAGCTTTCAGCTGTCGGCTATCGGCAAATGATGTCTCATAGCCGGGTTGGAGTTTATGGTTTTTAGTTTTTTGTTTAACGTTGTATTCCTTCGGATTTCAAACTTAAAGCTTCGGATTTGAATTTTATCTGCCGCAGCGAACAGGCCTGGTTCTTGTCATTTGTGATTTGGAGCTTCATCTGTCCGCGGTCTGACCCTCCTTTGTCGGGTGCCGACCGCTTTCATTTTCACATTTCAATACTCACACATTCACCGTATCATATACCACCACTTTTTTCCAGAGGTGTTTGCATTCCTCGACGAACTTCAGATGAATGGGATCGGTTTGATAGCTATCCTGGTCTGCCTTATTATTAAACAACAGCAGCCACGATACAGAATAGGAACTGTCTATTACATCGCGGCTGGTATTGGCGGGTTTGCCAATATAAAAGGTTTTAATGGTTTTTACGGCGGAGAGCTTACGCAATCCGGCAACCAGTTGCTCAAAGTCTGTTTTACTGTCAGGGTTATTCAACCAAAAATAAACGTGATGGATAAAAGTATTGTTATCACTCATAGCTTGTGTATTTACAATAGCGCCTGCTGTTATTACCGTAGCAATGGCTGTTTTAGTAGTTTGATGAACAAACTTACGACGCGAAATTTTATGCATGGGTAAATTTATGAAAAGCTTACTTCATTTCCTTCAGCCAGTCTTTTATACCCTTATAGATTTTTTTGGCTACCGCATTATGAAAGCGGGGATCTAATATACGTTTTTCATCCTCCACGTTACTTAAAAAAGCCACTTCAACCAGGCAATTGGGATAATCTGTTGGGCCGTTAAGGGAAAAATTAAAACCGCCCACATTCCCCGCTTCAGCCAAAGAAAGCTCAAGCATACGCCGTAATATAGCCTGAGACAGGCTTCTGAAACCAATATAACGGTAATAGGTACTCGTTCCTTTAACCGTCATATTGCCCGAAGAATTAAGATGAATACTGATCAGCAGGTGTGGGTTTTCGGACCTCAGCATTTCCACACGTTCCGGCATACCAAGCGTAGTATCCTTTTCGCGGGTCATATATGTTGCCACTCTTTTCCGCTTCAATAATTTGTTTACTGCCTGCGCAATTTTAAGGGTATATTCTTTCTCTTTTATATTACTGGTTATGCCTGTAGCGCCTGTGTTTGTTCCGCCATGCCCCGCATCAATCGCTATTTTCAGCTTGCGGATCTTTAAATCCCCGGGCTGCCGTTTTACGCTTATCACCAGCTTTTGTCCGGTACTGTCGTAGCCAATGTGATATCCCCAGTGCTGCGCATGCTTTAACTCAATGAACACCCGCATCACATCATCTTCTATTTGTTCATACCAGGCGTTTTTGATTTCCTTCACCGAGCCAAACTGTGATATCCAGTTGGTATTGGAAGTAGCGCCAAAAATATCCACCACAATACGTGCCGGACTGATCTGCTGTACACTGCGATAAGGCAGTCTTTCATCCAAGCTAATGGTAACATAATCGAAGCGGTCATCTCCGTACACACGCCAGCTCGATGTAAGATAATAGGGCTTCGGCATTTTGCAGGGCAGCCATTGGGTAGCGGCCTTGTCAATATAGGCGAAATGATGCGCAGAGAGCTGTACTTTATAATCGGTGTTCACGGAATCTACCACCCGCATTACAATGCCCGTATCGAGATAAGTCATTTTTGCGCCGCCTAAACGGTCCTGCCCCAATCCATATTTTAAAAATGGGAGCTTACCGGTGGTTTGTATCATCATCATTTTTGTAGTATCCTGCGCGGCAGCAATAAGGGGAAAACAGAGCAGGAAAGAGCAAAGCACTTTTTTCATTTGCTGAAGATAAAGCAAACCTGTTTTAAAAAGAAAACCCCACGGCAGGCAGTGTGGGGTTTCTTTTTCTGTGTATCCGTTATGTTTTACATGCACGGAAAAGATAAGCACATCCTTATAGATCGTAATCAGGCGGCTTTCGCTGCAAGGCGTTTCTTTTTTATACGAATGATAATTATTGGCGGTTGCGCAACAGCAGGCATGCAGGTTTAAAGGATAAATGATTTAGCTTTTGATAACAGGAAAGGCAGGATTTGAGACTGGTGCAGGTTACAGGAGGGGTACATGTTACAGGGGTATTGCTCATGGCTCCTGTTTTGTGTTGCTGATAGCAGACCGCTGATCGCCCTCTTCGGATTTCGGATTTTAATTTTCGGATTTAGTATTTAAATCAACTCAGGGAACAGGCCTGCCTGCCGGTAGGCAAGTTTGGTTTTTGCTTTTTAGTTCTTGTTATTTTGCTCTCCTCTGCATTTATCATTTCTCAATGATCACTTCTGTACCAATGGGCAGCATATCATACAGTTCATCCATATCGCTGTACCGTACAGCAATGCAGCCGGCGGTCCAGTTAACATATTTGTCAATCACCCATTCTTCATTGGGTCGCGTGCCATGAATGCCTATGCCGCCACCAATGGTGGCTTTTTTAGGTATAGCGCCCGTTGCTTTACGCATTTGAAACTTTTCATAGCTTTCTTTGGTTGGATAATCGAGCATCAGAAATTTTCCCCATTGCTTGTGGATCTTCTTGCCCACAATCCTGAAATGCCCTTCGGGAGTAAGTCTGTCGCCTTCCATGCGCTTATCTTCCTGGCTTTTATTACCAAAAACTACCGGGTAGGTGCCATACCAGCCCTCCTGGTCAAATAAGGTCATCTCGTAGGCGCCCTTTTTTATTACCAAACGGTAAGCCGAACTGGCAGGGACATTTGCAGCCTTCTGCTTAAACTGAGTGGCCGAAGTATCCAAAACGGCTGAAGGTGTATCGGTTAAAACAAATGATTTCTTATTAATGCTTTGAAAGCCAAAGCATGTTCCAGACACCAGGAATGCAAAAAGAAATCGCACAGGATTGATCATAGTGAATAACAATTAGGCATCAAAAAAAACGCATAGCCGGGCTTAATATTTCCACTTACGCATTTCTTTAACCTTTGATATAACCGCAAATTAAAAGCCGTTAATTGTTAGTTTTTACATAATAAATGGTTTCGCTTCTCAGCATTTGCTTTACAGACTGTTAAAATATTTCGCTGGAAATAAATAGGGGTTACCAAATATCAACCCGGGCGGCAACATATTTAAATATTATAAACCTGCCTTAAGCTCTAATAAAAAACCTTTAAGCTTTTCTAAGCGCTGTATGATCCCGAAGTTCTGCTGCGCTTTCAATTTGTTTTTTTTAAGGTAGTCCTTAGCGCCTTCAATGGTATATTTCCTTTGCCGCAGCAAGTGATGGATAAGAGAGAGATTTTTAATGTCTTCAGGTCGAAAATGCCGGTCGCCCTTCCTGTTCTTTCGTGGTTTTAAAATATCAAATTCGGTTTCCCAGTAGCGTAGCAAAGAGGTATTGAGGTTAAACATTTCAGCTACTTCGCCAATGCTATAGTATTGTTTTTTAAAGAGCGTTTCATCATCCGGGATGCTGATCATGGCAGATTCGGCATCCATTTCTTTTATGGATTTCCGTCCTCTTTTGCCTTTTTTTACGGGAGTATTTTCTTTCTTATGCCTGGCAGGAAACGCCGGCGTACCGGGTGACGGAGCCTGATCAGCAGGCTCCGTTGTGGCATTAGCCACAGGAATAGCGGGTTGCTCCTGCTTACCGGGCTCCGCCTTAAGGGTAGGTTTAACAGGCTGCTCATCTGCATGAGATCCAAACAAATCCAATTGCTTAACCATACTGCTAAATTAACGGTATGCAGAAAAAATGATACCGGAAATTATCAACATTAATCAAAGCTCTGATTGCCGGATGCGGCTATTTTTACGATCCGGTCAAATTGCTCCGGCGTAAGATCATTATAAAAAAAGTAAATGGGATCAATATGCCGCTTATTTTTCCGGACTTCATAATGTAAATGCGGCCCGGTAGATTTGCCCGTGCTGCCCACCCAGCCTATCAGCTCTCCACGTTTTACTTTTTGTCCTACTTTGGCTTTAATGCGGTACTGGTGTCCGTACAGGGTTTCATACCCGTATCCATGATTAATAATAACATGATTGCCATAACCATTACCGGTATTGCCCGCCAACCGCACCACACCATCTGCCGTGGCATAAATAGGTGTGCCCTGCGGTGCGGCAAAATCGAGCCCTGCATGCATTTTAACGGTTTTATAAACGGGGTCTATACGGTAGCCGAAGCCCGAAGCTACCCGGCTGAGATCCTTATTGCTCACCGGCTGAATAGCCGGGGTAGCTGCCAGCATCTTTTCCTTATCCCTTATCATGGCCTCAATGTCCTGGTACGATTTTTTCTGAAAAGCAATACGGTTCATCATTTTATCTAATGTAGCGGCAATGGAGTAAGCCAGCTCATTATCCTCCATGCTTTCCGCCAATTGTGCTTCCTGCTGCTTTTCCATACGCTTTGCCCTGGCGCTGTCGGGTATAGGGTTGGCTTCAAATATCTCGCGGTATACGTGATTGTCTCTTTTTTCCAGCTCTGCCATCTGTTGCTGTATAGATTTTACCTTATTGTTCAGGAGCCGGTAATCATCCTTAATGCGCTCATTTTCCTGGCGCATAAGCATTTCTTTAGGTGAATCAATAACCCGGAAAGCGATTACCACAATGATTAAAGCGGTTACTATAGCCCCGGCTAAAAACCCCAGTATACGCAGGAGCTTTACCCTCAGGGGAGTCACCAGTTTTTCGTAACGGAGTGAATTGGTATTGTAGTAATACTTTATTTTTTTCATGAAGCAGGTATCTGACGCCGGCTTTATTCACCATATAAAATCCAGCTATAATTTAACTACCTTCGCACCCGGTTTTGCGGGTAAAGGCAAATATAAAATTTAAACGTTCAAACCCCACAAAAAATATAACGGAGTAATGATGACTTCAGTACAAATAAGGCAGGCTTTCCTTGATTTTTTTCAATCCAAACAACACCGCATCGTTTCATCAGCTCCTATTGTGGTTAAGAATGATCCCACGCTTTTGTTTACCAACGCAGGAATGAACCAGTTTAAAGATTATTTCCTGGGAAATAAAAACGCGCCTTACCAGCGGGTAGCCGATACGCAAAAATGCCTGCGGGTAAGCGGCAAGCATAACGACCTCGAAGAAGTAGGGGTAGACACATACCACCATACCATGTTTGAAATGCTGGGCAACTGGAGCTTTGGCGATCCTGCCCGTCCCGAAGGCGGGTACTTCAAAAAAGAAGCGATTGCCTGGAGCTGGGAACTGCTAACGGAAGTATACAAAGTATCAAAAGACCGTATTTATGTAACCATTTTTGAAGGAGACGAAAAAGAAGCCCTGCCCAAAGATGAAGAAGCGTACAATGAATGGAAAAAAGTAATTGCGGAAGAAAGGATATTGCCGGGGAAGAAAAAAGATAACTTCTGGGAAATGGGCGATACGGGCCCCTGCGGTCCCTGTACAGAGATACACGTGGATTGCCGGAGCGATGAAGAGAGAAAAGCCGTGGATGGTAAAACCCTGGTAAATAATGATCATCCGCAGGTAATTGAAATATGGAATAATGTATTTATACAATTCAACCGTTTAAAGAACAGCAGGCTCGAGCCACTTCCGGCGCGCCATGTAGACACCGGGATGGGATTTGAAAGATTAGTGCGGGTATTGCAGGAAAAGAATTCAAATTATGATACAGACATTTTTACCGGTACTATTGCGCATACAGAAAAAATAACGGGCCGGCAATACGATTTCGGCAGCAGTAAGCAGTCCATAGCTTTTAGGGTGCTTGCCGATCATATCAGGGCTATTTGCTTTACCATTGCCGATGGGCAATTACCCTCCAATACCGGCGCAGGCTATGTAATAAGAAGGATATTAAGGAGGGCTGTAAGGTATTATTATTCTTATCTGGATTACAAACAACCCCTGCTCCACCAGTTGGTGATGGATATAGCCCTGCAGTTCAAATATGTTTTCCCGGAATTGTACCAGCAGGCAGCATTTGTTATAAAAGTGGTAAGGGAAGAAGAAGATGCCTTTTTGAGAACGCTGGAAAAGGGTTTGAAACGCATGGAGGATATTATCGGGTCGGCAGGGAATAATGCCGTCATTTCAGGCAAAGACGCGTTTGAACTATATGATACTTACGGGTTTCCTGTTGACCTCACACGCCTGATTGCCGAAGAAAATAAGTTAGCGGTGGATCAGAGCGGTTTTGAAAAAGAAATGCAGGAACAAAAAAATCGCAGCCGTGCGGCAACAACAATTGACACCGAAGACTGGATTGAAGTTAACAAAGCAGATAAAACCGCCTTCGTTGGCTACAATGACCTGTTGATAGAAACACGCGTAGTTAAATACAGGAAGGTTAAAGCAAAAGGAAAAGAACAATACCAGTTGGTATTAGCCACCACCCCCTTTTATGCCGAAAGCGGCGGACAGGTTGGCGATAAAGGCGTGCTTCAGTTTGGAGATAAAAAGATTGCCGTTACAGATACTAAAAAAGAGAATGACTTGATCATTCATTTTGTAGAAGAGCTGCCGGCCGATATTACACTTCCGGTTACCGCTTCGGTAAATTTTGAAAACCGTTTGTACACCATGTACAACCATACCGCCACGCATTTGCTTCATGCCGCGTTGCGTCAGGTATTGGGTAACCATGTGGCACAAAAAGGCTCACTGGTTTCGCCCGGTGAGCTCCGTTTCGATTTTTCACATTTTGCTAAAGTTACCGAAGAAGAGCTATGGAAAGTGCAGGCACTGGTGAATGAAAAGATCCGCGAAAACATTCCTGTTGTAATAAAGGAAATGCCTAAGGAAGAAGCATTACAATCAGGCGCTATGGCATTGTTTGGCGAAAAATATGGCGATACGGTACGGGTAGTAACCATTGACCCTGCATATTCAGTTGAACTGTGTGGCGGCACGCACGTTGGCAATACGGGTATGATCGGCTTCTTCACTATTGTTACAGAATCCGCGGTAGCAGCGGGCGTAAGACGCATTGAAGCATTAACCGGGCCGGCAGCCCTGCAGTATGGTTACGACCGTATAAGCGAGTACAGGCATATCAGCGAATTACTGAAAGCTAAAGACCCTTTAAAAGCCATTGAAAAGCTGTTAGAAGATAAAAATGCATTGCAGAAGAAAATTGATGGGTTAGAAGCCCGGCAGTTAGTACAGATCAGGAACGAGCTGCTGCAAAAAGATGAAACAGTAAATGGTGTAACTTTTATTGGTGATATTGTACAGGTAAGCCACGCGGATGCATTAAAGAAGATTTGCTTTGATGTAAAAAATAATCTCCGGGATTATGTAATTGTGCTCTGTGCTAATATTGACGGAAAGCCCTTTGTGGCCGTGGGTATGTCTGAAGTAGTTGCAGCGGCAAAGCAATTAGATGCGGCAAAGATCATTAAAGAGCATATTGCCCCGTTGATAAAGGGCGGCGGGGGAGGTCAAAAAACATTAGCCACGGCAGGCGGGCAGGATGCATCTCAGTTACGCCAGGTTATAGAAAAAGTAAAGTCTTTACTATAAAAAAATTTTACGGGTTATATAACTTGTTGAGGATGTATTGTAGAAGAAATTCCCCTGCCCCGGTAAAAATGAATGTAATTTCCGTTAACTTTAACAGCATACTTAATCATTATAAATAAACGAACCGTACCAAAATACTTTTCACGGCTCATTTTCAGTCAAACGGGAAAGCATTCCGGTACGTATGCTTTTGCAGGTTCTTTCATTGGTTTGATTATTGAGGGTAGTAATAAAAAAATCTATATATGGCTAAAGTAAACATCGGTATTACAGAAAAAAACAGGCAGGCCGTTGCCGGCGCACTAAACCAGGTTTTAGCAGACGAGCATATATTATACAATAAAACCCGCAGCTACCACTGGAATGTAGAAGGCCCGAGCTTTATGGAATTGCATAAACTGTATGAAGAACAGTATACAGTGTTGGCCGAAATCATTGACGAGATCGCTGAAAGGATACGTACGGTTGGGCATTACGCGGAAGGAAGACTGAAAGAGTTATTGAAGCTGGCTACTTTGGATGAGCCCCAGGTACCAACCCGGTTTGAAAAGCAAATACCCAACTTAGATGCTGATCATGAAACGATCATCAACAACCTGCGCAAGCTGATCAAAGAATTTGATGAAAAGTATAAGGATATTGGCAGCAGCGATTTTTTAACCGGCCTGCTTAAGCAGCATGAAAAAATGGCCTGGATGCTGAGATCTTATGTAGGATAATAATACCTTACTTATTTGAAGAAGGAGACAACCGGACTGATTCGTCTTTGTCTCCTTTTGTTTTTTTACCACCGGGGCATTACAGCAGCAAAAAGTATAGGGCAGGCGATCCCGCGCATATCCGGTATTCCCTGTCAGAAAATGTAATTATAAAACTTGTTTATTAAATGCGGCAAAATGAATAATTTCATTACCCGTTGCCTGCATTATCCGTGCATGGCATTGTTCCCGGGTAAATCATTTTATTCATTCAAAATACCTTTACAATGCGCCTGCCTTTACCTCAAGCAGTCTTTTTATTTTTTGTGGTTTGTTTTACCGGTTGTGCAACACCGCCTGATCAGGCAGCTATTCCAAAAATTGACAGGGAGTATGTCCTGGATGCTAAAATGACGGGGTATACCGGTATGGGCGGCGATATAGAAGGAATAAGAAATCCTGTATTGCGGGCAAAAATGGGGGAGCGGGTTATGATCAGGATTATTAACGGGGAGGTGATGTCGCACGATATTGTATTTGAAAAGGCAGGAGTGAAAAGCATGCCTGTAGTAGATAAAGGCGATACCACCAGTGTGGTGGTAGAGGCGAAGGAAGACGATACTTACTTTTGCAGTATCCCGGGTCACAGGCAGGTAATGCAGGGACGTTTTGAAATAGTAGAAACCTTTGATATGGCAGTGGTGGATGAAGGCGTATCGCCCCGTAAAAACGGTAAACCACTGAACCTGGGCTTCGAAAGAGGAAGCTTACAGGACTGGAAAGCAACCGGCAATGCGTTTAAACCCGGATCAGTGGCTTTTGATGCCGCGCCTCTCTACCCCGATTCGTTCCAGCTAAAACAGAGTGGCGATTATTACGTAAGCAGTGGCGGCACTTCCAATTACCAGGCCACGGGTGCCTTAACTTCGGAAACCTTTGAAGTAACGCATCCCTGGGCTTCTTTTAAAGTATCGGGCGGAGCATTAGAAGGGGTTAGAGTAGAATTATTACTCGCCGATTCTGCCCGGCCTTTCTTTAAAATTTCTGGAAGTATTACCGACGATCATATAACCGGCCCGCGGCAGGCTGCTTTCAGGCCTGTGGTGGTTGACCTGAAGCCATACCTGGGCAAAAAAATGTATATCCGACTGGTAGATGAAGAAAACGGGAAAGTTCCCGAGATCCATTATATCCGCGATAATGTGTGGGCGCAGATCGCTTTTGATGATTTTCGCTTCCACCGGGAACGGCCGCAATTTAATAATGAATTACGCCCGGAAGATATCGTGATCCTGCCGGCAAGGGATATTGTTAAGTATGCAGGGCTTTCGGGAACGGAAGCCGCTAAAGCCATGACGGTTCCGGAAGGATTTTCTGTTCAACTGGCGGCCGCAGAACCGGATATTGTTAAACCTATTGCCTTTACCACAGACGACAGGGGCCGCCTGTGGGTTGTGGAAGCACAAACCTACCCTGTGCGGGCTGAAGAAGGAAAAGGCAGGGACCGGATACTGATTTTTGAGGATACAGATGGTAATGGCACGCTCGACAGCCGGAAAGTATTTACAGAAGGACTTAACTTAGTAAGCGGCATCGAACTCGGCTTTGGGGGCGTATATGTGGGCGCCGCGCCGTATTTATTATTTATTCCAATTGATGAAACAGGAGACAGGCCGGCAGGAAAACCCGAAGTACTATTAGATGGATGGGGCTATGAAGACACGCACGAAACACTGAATACCTTACGCTGGGGGCCGGACGGATGGCTATATGGCACCCATGGTGTATTTACCCATTCCAATGTGGGAAAGCCCGGCGCTCCTGATGCAGAACGGCAACGTGTAAACGCAGGCGTATGGCGCTATCATCCCGTTCGTCATGAATTTGAAGTATTCGCCCATGGCACAAGCAATCCCTGGGGGCTCGACTTCAATGATTACGGCCATGCTTTTATTACGGCCTGTGTTATTCCGCATTTGTATCACATGATACAGGGAGGAAGGTATTACCGCCAGGGTGGGAAGCATTTCAATCCCTATACCTATGACGACATTAAAACCATTGCCGATCATGTGCACTGGATGGGTAACAGCGGGCCCCATGCCGGCAACTTCCGGTCGGCCGCCGCAGGTGGCGGACACGCCCATGCCGGTGCGATGTTTTACCTGGGAAATAAAAGCTGGGGACGCGACAGGAACGCTATTATGATGAATAACCTGCACGGGCACAGAGTGAATACAGACCTGCTGTTGCGTTCGGGTTCAGGCTATACCGCAAGCCACGGCAAGGACTTTATACTAAGAAATGATTCCTGGTCGCTCTGGCTCAATTTTGAGATCGCGCCCGGCGGATCGGTATTTGTAATAGACTGGTACGACAAAAACCAATGCCATAATCCCAACCCGGCTGTGCATAACAAAACACTTGGGCGCATATTTAAAATATCGCACCGCGATGATAAATGGGAACCTATAGACCTGTCTAAAAAAACCAACCTGGAGTTGGTACAATTGCAGCTTCATGACAATGAATGGTATGTAAAACACGCCCGCCGGCTGCTGCAGGAAAGAAAAGCAGGCAGTGATGTGCATCAGGCTTTATGGAAAATATTAAATGATAATCCCGACGTTACCCGGCAATTAAGAGCGCTGTGGGCCCTGCATGTAACAAAGGGGATCAGCGAACAACAGTTGCTGGGCCTGCTGGAAAATAAAAGTGAATATATACGCTCCTGGGCTATACAATTGCTGGCCGAGGAGAAAAAAGTTTCTGCCGATGCGCAACGCCATTTTGCCACATTGGCCCAAAAGGATACCGCTGCGCTTGTACGCCTGTATATTGCTTCAGCGCTCCAGCGAATGGAGCTGAACCAGCGATGGGACATTATTAAAAATCTTTGTGCCAGAAATGAAGATAATACAGATGTGAATATACCGCTGATGGTATGGTATGCATTTGAACCGCTGGTAGCAGCAGATCCGGCCAGGGCTTCGGCTTTGGCAAAGGATGCCCAACTGCTCAATATTGCCGGTTATGCAGCGCAACGTTTAAGTGAAGTTCAAAAATAAAGTCGAAAATGAAGCATATAAAAAAAGCGCTTTTAATGGTTCCGGTGATGTTTTTTGCAGCCGCCGCAGCGGCACAAACTTCGTTCCAGAAGTTATACCCGGTAAGCTTTTCCAACGTAACCATTAATGATCCCTTCTGGAAACCGAAAATGGAAACGGTAGCTACCGCTACGCTTGATGCCTGTGTTCGCTACACGCAGGATAAAACAGGGCGCATCCGCAATTTTGAAAAAGCTGCCAGGCGTTCCGGCAGGCATGAAGGCATCTATTACGATGACTCCGATGTATATAAAGCCATTGAGGCCATTGCTTATTCCCTCAAAAACTATCCTGACCCTGTATTGGAGAAAAATACGGATGAATGGATTGAAAAGATTGCTGCAGCGCAGTTACCGGATGGTTACCTGAATACCTATTACATACTAACGGACATTGATAAGCGCTGGACGGATATGGAAAAGCATGAGGACTATTGCGCCGGTCATCTTATAGAAGCCGGCATCGCTTATTATAATACCACCGGAAAAAATAAGCTGCTGCATACGGCCATCCGCTTCGCCGACCATATTGATTCCGTTTTCCGCCGGCAAAACAGGCCATGGGTGAGCGGCCACCAGGAAATTGAGCTGGCGCTGATGAAGCTCTACCATCACACACAAAATAAAAAATACCTGGAGCTGGCCAACTGGTTCCTGGAGCAAAGAGGGCACGGGAACGGCAAAGGGGTGATCTGGGATCAATGGAAAGATCCTGAATATTGCCAGGACGGGCTGCCGGTAAAGGATCAGCGTAAAATAACAGGGCATGCTGTAAGGGCGATGTATTTATATACCGGCGCCGCCGATGTAGCCGCCGTTACCGGCGATGCGGGCTATACTACCGCCATGGATGCGATATGGCAGGACGTGGTATTCCACCATATGTATATTACCGGAGGAATAGGCGCACAGGGAAGCAACGAAGGATTCGGCAAACCCTATGACCTGCCAAACGCTACCGCATATTGTGAAACCTGCGCCTCTGTAGGTATGGTATTCTGGAACCAGCGTATGAATATGCTTTCCGGCAACGCAAAATACATTGATGTACTGGAGAGAAGCCTGTACAACGGAGCGCTGGACGGCTTATCGCTTTCGGGTGATCGCTTTTTTTATGGTAACCCCCTGGCATCTTCAGGCAATCATAACCGGAGTGAGTGGTTCGGAACAGCCTGCTGCCCCTCGAATATTGCCCGGCTGGTAAGCTCCCTTGGCAATTACATATATGGAAGCTCGTCAAACGCGGTTTGGGTAAATCTGTTTGCAGGCAGTGCAGCCGGTATTCAAATGGCCAACAATAAAGTAAAGCTCAGTATGGAAACTGGCTATCCCTGGAAAGGAAATGTAAAAATAGTGGTATCTCCGGAAAAAAAGCAGCAGTTTGAATTGCGTATACGTATTCCGGGCTGGCTTTCCACGCCTGCGCCGGGCGACCTGTACCGTTATGAAACACCGGAAACAGATGTTCCGGAAATAAAAGTGAACGGAGTGCTGGTTCAATATACTGTTGACCAGGGATATGCCGTAATAAAGCGGGTTTGGAAAAAGGAGGATGTACTAACGATGGAACTGCCCATGAAAGTAAGAAGGATTGTAAGCAATCCTGCCGTTAAACAAAATGAAAACAGGGTAGCGCTTCAGTACGGCCCGCTGGTATATTGCGTGGAAGGCGCGGATGATGCATTTGCCGCAAAGCACGTAATCGTTCCGCCCGGCACCGGGTTCAAAACAACATTTGAGCCTGCTTTACTGGGTGGTGTAAACACCCTCGTTTTTAATGCTCCCGTAGTAACAATAAGCGGGAACGGGTTATCCGTATCTACGCTCACCCAAAAGGTAACGGCTATTCCTTATTTTAGCTGGAACAACAGGGGCGCCGGTGATATGCAGGTATGGCTGCCTTCGGCAATTCAGAAAATAAGTATAAATGAATAAGCGCTTTGTTGTTTTTACAAAAAGAAACAATAAGATATGGATATCTCCTACATCATTAATGAACTCGGTGAAGAGCGGGAACACTATTTTAATGCGGTGGCTCCGCCTATTATACAAACCAGCAATTTCGCCTTTAAAAAGGTTGATGATATGCGGAGGCTGTTTGAAGATGAGTATAGCGGGTATATCTACAGCAGGGGGCTGAATCCAACGGTTGATATCCTCCGAAAAAAATTAGCGGCGCTCGATGAAGCCGAAGATTGCCTTGTATTCAACAGCGGCGCTTCGGCCATATTCGCATCCGTGCTGGCCAATGTAAAAGCAGGCGATCATATTGTTTCGGTTAAGAAGCCTTATTTCTGGGCTCAACAAATGTTTAATGTAATATTGCCGCGTTTTGGCGTAACAACTACGTATGTTGATGGTACACAGATAGAAAATTTTGAAAGAGCCATCCTGCCCAACACCAGCGTCATTTACCTGGAATCGCCTAATTCATGGAGCCTTGCATTGCAGGACCTGGAAGCCGTGGCTGAGCTTGCCAAAGCGCAGGGTATTATTACGATTTGCGACAACAGCTATTGCACCCCTTTATACCAGAAGCCGCTAGCTATGGGCATTGATATGGCCCTGCAATCGGCAACAAAATACATAGGCGGTCACAGCGATGTAGTGGCCGGCGTATTAACCGGGAGCCACGCAATGATGACTAAGATCTTTAACAGCGAGTACCTTACCGCAGGAAACGGTATTTCACCTTTTAATGCGTGGTTGCTGATAAGGGGGTTAAGAACCCTTCCTGTACGCCTGCAAAAAGTAACAGAAAACACGAAAGCGGTACTGGCCTTTCTGAAAGCGCATCCAAAAGTGGAAGCCGTATTGTTTCCGCATGATGAAAGCTTTCCCCAGTATACATTGGCGAAACAACAGATGCAGGGCGCCTGCGGGCTTTTATCATTTTATCTTAAAGTGGAAAAAATTGAAGAGATCGTAACATTTTGTGAAAATCTTAAGCATATCCTTATGGCAGTGAGCTGGGGTGGCTATGAATCTTTGATCATTCCCGGATGTGCTTCCGTGGCTCAGGAAGCATATAACGTTGCCCAAAAGTCGCAACGTATGCTGCGGTTATATGTAGGACAGGAGGAGCCCGCTTACATCATTGAAGATTTAGAGCAGGCGCTAAATAATACATGAAGGGTTTTGCCAAATGTTTTTTTAGTTGAATATTTGTAAGATAAACGGGAAGCTGTTCTCTTCTAAAAAGTGCCGGTAGCCTGTTGCGGATATTATAAATTTGTTTCATGAGAAAACTATTATGCTGTCTGGTTGTATTTGCAACCTTAATGGCTAACCCAATTGCCAATGCACAAACAAATGTAAAATGGGATCTGCGGCGTTGTGTGGAATATGCGCTTACCAACAATGTTTCTGTAAGACAGGCCGATATACAGGCAAGACTTTCCGCTATTACGCTGAAGCAAAGCAGGCTCCAGCAAATACCTTCACTCAACTTTTCGGGTAATCACGGTTTTTCATTTGGGCGATCGCTCGATTATACAACGAACACATACACAGATAATAATTCAATGTATCAGCGATTAGGTTTGAATACAGAGGTGAATTTATTTAACTGGAATAGCCAAAAGAATACGATAAAATCAAATGATTATAATTACCAGGCCGATGCGGCGGCGGTAGATAAAGCAAAGAATGACATCGCGCTGAATGTGGCGCGGCAATACCTGCTGGTTCTATTAGATATGGAGCAGGCCGAGGTAACGGGTATACAATTAAAGCAAAGCCAGGCGCAATATCAGAATACGCGCAAACAGGTAGACGCCGGAGCGTTGCCGGAACTGAATGCGGCAGAATTAGAAGCCCAGGTAGCCAGGGACAGCGCCAACCTTATTACTGCACAAACCCAGATAGAAGTAGACAAACTTACCCTGAAAGCTCTCATCAATCTTCCCGCAGACGCTGTATTTGAGCTGGATGTTCCCCCGGTGGAACAAATACCCGTGGATAATATTCTTGAAATTTCTCCTGCAACCATATATGACCTGGCGATCCGGTCGCAACCACAGATCAGGGTCAATAACCTGCGCCTTCAGGCAGCTCAAAAAAACTATGAAGCCGCGAGGGGGAGACAATATCCAACGATTTCACTATTTGGACAATTGAACTCAAACTATAATACTTTTCTTAAAGGAGCAGAGATAAAGGATTTAGGTTATTTGCCTAACAATATACCGAACGCTGAGGTTTTTACACTAAGCGGAACAGGCAGGAACTATGTATATACTAAACAATACCAGGAGTACCCATTCCAAAAAAGCTTTAGTCAATTATGGAATGGATATGGCACATTGTTGAAAAATAACTTCGGACAGGGTATTGGTATAGGACTAAGCATTCCTATTTTTAATGGCTGGTCGGCACGTGCGAATATAGAAAGGGCAAAATGGGATATTAAAAGTAAAGAACTGGTTATTGAGCAGGATACGTTACAGTTAAAGCAGGACGTATACACCGCATTTAACCAGGCCCTGGGCTCCTTCCATACTTTCAATGCCCGGCAAAAAGAAGTGGCAACCGCGGAACGTTCTTTTGACCTCGCTTCCAAAAGATATGATATCGGGGCCATGCAAACCATTGAATGGCTTACCAATCAAAGCAATTTATACAATGCCAGGATCAATACGCTTATTGCCCAATACGATTATGTATTTAAGATGAAAGTGCTTGAGTTTTATAAAGGACAGGGCATCAGATTATAACTTCTAAACAACAACACATGAATAAAAAACTGCTGTGGATCATTATTAGCCTTGTGGCTTTGGTTATATTACTGGTAGTGTTGAAAAAGAACGGCGTAATAGGCAAGGAAGAAGGTATAAAAGTGTCTTCGGAAAAAGTAATACCCAGAGACATTACGGAAATTGTAACGGCAAGCGGCAAGGTGTATCCCGAAATAGAAGTAAAAATTAGTCCCGACGTTTCGGGCGAAATAACAGAGCTTAACGTGGAAGAAGGCGACAGTGTAAGAAAGGGGCAGGTGCTGGCACGTATATACGCTGATATTTATGCTACCCAGCGCGACCAGGCTGCGGCGCAGGTTGCCGGTCAGCAGTCGCTGGTATCCAATGCACAGGCGCAGCTGGAAGCATTAAAGTCTTCGCTGGAACTGGCCAAGCTTACTTTCAACAGGCAAAAGCAGCTATTGGATGATAAAGTAATTTCAAGAGCGGAGTTTGAACAGGCTGATAATACGTTAAAAACAGCACAGGCTAATTATGATGCAGCCCTGCAAAGCGTTCGCAGCAACCAGGCGCAGGTTCAGAGCGCTGCTGCCAACCTGCAAAAAGCCAATAAAGACCTGAGCAGAACAGAATTGATATCACCCATGACAGGCGTGGTGTCCTTACTAAGTGTAAAGAAAGGCGAAAGAGTAGTAGGGAACTCCATGATGGCCGGAACGGAAATGATGCGTATAGCAGACATCAGCGTGTATGAAATAAGAGTGGAGGTAGGCGAAAATGATGTGCAGAAAATTGACCTTGGTGACACCGCCATCATTGAAGTAGATGCATACAACAACCGTAAGTTTAAAGGGGTTGTTACCCAAATTGCCAGCAGCCAGAAGGGGGCAGCGCTGCAAACAGCCGCTTCATCAACCTCCAGCACCGATGTTACCAATTATGAAGTGAAGATCCGCATTCTCCGCGATTCTTATGCCGATCTTTTTGATCCTGCAAAACCCAAAAAATTTCCTTTTCGCCCGGGCATGAGCGCCAGCGCCGATATACAAACCAATACCAACAGGAATGTACTTTCCGTTCCCATTAACGCAGTAACCACCCGCGATAAAAAAGATACGGCAAGTGAAGGTGCTAAAGTGAAAGATGTTAAAAAAACAGAGCAGCCTGCTGCCGGGAATGATAACACCACCAACGAAAATCCTTCCGCCACCGCATCAGACGATCTGCTGGAAGTAGTGTTTGTATTGCAAAAAGATAATACGGTAAAATTAGTAACGGTAAAAACAGGCATACAGGATATTAACAATATTGAAATAACAGAGGGGCTGAATGAAGGAGACGAAGTTATTACCGGCCCCTATACTATTGTAAGCAAAACACTCAAAAACAAAACAAAAGTAAAGGTGGTTCCCAAAGAGCAATTATTTGAAATAAAGAATTAAAGGTTTGAGGCCTACTTTTGAGGCTCAAACTTTTTTTATGCAGTTTGGTATTATCGGCAGCGGAAGCTGGGGAACAGCATTGGCAAAAATGCTTACAGACAACGGAGCGCACATTAACTGGTGTGTGCGCAATGAGGCTGTAGCAAAACATCTTGTGAAAAGGCTGCACAACCCCAACTACCTGCAATCCGTATCTTTCGATGCGGGCTTACTCTCCCTCTTTACCAATGCCCGGCAGGTTTTTGCCGCATCGGATCATATTGTTATTGTTACACCCTCTGCTTATGTAATACAGCAGTTTGCCGGCATTACGGCAAAAGAGCTGGCAGGAAAAAAAATCATTTCCGCTGTTAAAGGTATTTTACCGCAACAGAATATGCTGCTGAATGACTACCTGAAAAAAAGGTTCAATCTCGGCATTGACAATTATTTTACCATTATGGGGCCATGTCATGCCGAAGAAGTAGCAGCAGAACGATTATCCTATCTTACTTTTTCCGGAACAAAACAGGCGGCCACAAAAGCCATTGCCGGCTATTTTGCCACACCCTATATCAATACCATTATCAATCATGATATATATGGCGTGCAATATGCCGCCATACTTAAAAATATATATGCGGTGGCAGCAGGCATGGCGCACGGTATTGGATATGGGGATAATTTTTTAAGCGTGCTTATCGCCAACAGCGCCGATGAAATGGCCGGTTTTTTACGTAAAGCGGGTATACGGAATATAAAAGTAGGTGTACATACTGCGGCCAGTGCCCTTCATGCAAAAAAGTCGCCCAACTACGCCGCTTCCGTATACCTCGGCGATCTGCTGGTAACCTGCTATTCCCTCTTCAGCCGTAACCGTAATTTTGGAGCATTGGTCGGCAAGGGATATTCCGTTGTTTCCGCCCAAACCGACATGAAGATGGTGGCTGAAGGATATAACGCAGCGCGCAGCATTCACGAGATCAATAAAGAAATAGGCGCCGATATGCCCATCGCCGAAAACATTTACCAGGTATTATGGAAAAAGCTCTCCCCGCGTATTGCTTTTAAGTATATTGAAGACAGTCTGGTGTAAAAACGCCCTGGTTTGTGTCCCACAAACCAGCTTCCAACTTCCGTTTCGTGAAGACACGAAACGGGGCGGTTAAAGACAGCCTGTTGTAAAAAATTATAAATCAATATCAAGAATGGACGTACCCGGTTTGATATGTATTCCTTTTAAACCGGCAGCCTCCGCGCCTTCAATATTTAAAATGGAGTCGTCTATAAAAACCGTTTTTGAAGGATCAAGATTATTTTCCCTGATGATATGTTCATACGATTCCTTATCGGGCTTGCGCATACGGAGCAGGTGGGAGTAATAGGCTTTTTCAAAGTGATCGTCGAAAACATTTCCGTTAAATGCATCGGTATACATTTTTCTGAAAGTAATTAAATGCAGGGCATTGGTATTGCTGAAGAGAAATGACCGGTACTTATTTTTTAATTTGCTTAATAAGGCAATCCGTTCTTCCGGAAAATGACCCAGCATGGCGTTCCACGCCGCTACCAGTTCTTCATCCGTTAAAGGCAGTGCGGCCAAATTTCTCAGCGCCTCCAGGAATTCCGCATCCGATATACCGCCCACTTCATAATCCTTAAAAAAAGAAGAAACGTTACCGCTGCGGAAAAGCGTATTGTAATCTTTCACACCCAAAGCTGTAAAATGCTGTTCAGCGCGGGGCATATCCAAAGTAAGTATAACGCCGCCCAGGTCGAAGATCAGGTTTTCAATATTTTGCATGAGTTAAAAATACGGAGGATTTTATACTTTTACTAAATGTATAAACAGATGAACATTTGAGAGATGATGGCGTTACCATTATGCATGCCGAGGTAAAAATAGGCGACTACAAACTGTAAACACATAAACCATAAACTTTCCTCAATACGTTCCCCGGTATAAATTGTCGCCTTTTATTGGGGCGGCTTTTTTTAGCGGTATCTGCAACCCGCCGGTTTTATCCAACCAGTCAAACAATTCGGTTTTGAGCAACAAACCGGTTTTCCGGTATGCCGTATCGCGGATCAGGTTGTTCATTTCATAAGGATCATTTTTCAAATCATACAGTTCATTAATATCCCACACGCCATTATAGTAAATGTATTTGTACTGGTCTGTTCTTACAGCAAAAGTGGTAGGTGTTTGGGGGAAAGCCTGTTCCCAGTAATACTCATAAAACACTTTGTTGCGCTGCCAGGCTGTTGTTTGTTCTTTCAGTAAACCTGCAAAAGAATAGCCCTGCATCTGCGATGGCTTATCCACACCTGCCAGTTGCAGGAACGTGGGCGCGATATCTACGTTCATGATCACCTGCTCCAGTACCGATGAAGGTTTTACCATGCCGGGCGCCCATACCAGCATGGGAACCCGCATAGACTCTTCATACGCATGTCTTTTATCTATTAAGCCATGCTCGCCAAATGAAAAGCCGTTATCACCCATATACACCACCATGGTGTTTTGTTCCTGTCCGTTCTCCTTTACCCATTCCAATACTTTCTCAATACTATCATCCACAGCCTGCAGGGTTTCGAGGTAGCGCCTGTAGAAATCATCAAATACAATGGTACCATGGTACATATAATCCACGCCGTGCCAGCTATACCGCTGGTTACGCACCCATTGCGGGATATCGCGGTAATTTACTTTCGTTTGAGGAGCGGTAACGGTTCCGAAAACTTTGCTGCTATCCGTTACCGTCAGGTACATGGAAGGCGGGCAAACTACCGGGATACCGGCATACTTATTCTTATGTCTTTTAGCGGGATAAAATTCGGCGTGCACGCCTTTGTGCGACAGGTATAGAAAAAAGGGCTTGCTTTTACTGGTCTTATCTAACCAGCTAATGGCATAATCCGTTAGCAGGTCGGTAGTGTAGGCGCTGTCGGTAAACTTTACCGCTTTACCGTTAATATTAAATACAGGATTATAATATACGCCCTGGTCGCGGAAACTGATCCAGTAATCGAAACCCGGCTGGGGATTATCACTGTTGGTAGCTCCTATGTGCCATTTCCCCAGGAACGCCGTTTGATAGCCTTTCTGCTGCAGGTACTGCGGAAAAAATCTGAGATTGGCAGGCAATGGGGAATTGTTGTCTACAACGGTATGGGTATGCGCATACTGGCCGGTTAATATAGATGCCCTGCTGGGAGAACATAAGGCCGTAGAAACAAATGCATTCTTTATATGCATGCCTTCCCTGGCCATGCGATCCATACCCGGCGTTTGCAGCCCCGGCATTCTGTTCATAAACCCCATGGCATCGTAGCGATGGTCATCTGCCAGTATAAAAATGATGTTCATGGGCTTTTGCTTTCCCGTTTGCGGGAATGCCCATTTAGCAACAGTTACCAGCAATAACAGCAGTAAAACACGCATGTCGTTCTTTTTAGTGAGGTGTTTCGGATTTAGAGTTTCGGGTTTCTGTTACTCCTCATGCAGCGGTGGCAGCGTTACCCAGTTAAACCCGTCCCTGGCAATCAGCGCTTCCGCATCTTCCGGTCCCCAGGAATCGGGGGCGTAATTAGGGAAATCAACCGGCGGGCGGGCCTCCCATGTTTCTAATATCGGCATAATGATCTTCCATGCGGCTTCCACCTGGTCTACCCGCATAAATAAAGTGGCATTGCCTTCCATTACATCTAATAAAAGCGTTTCATAAGCCTCGGGTTCGTGCTCGTCATAAGCTTCATCGTAGTTGAAGATCATATCCACAGGGCTCAGGGTCATATTCTGTCCCGGCCGTTTGGCCTGGAAGCGGATACGGATATCCATTTCGGGTTGTATGCTAATAGTGAGCCTGTTCGGCCGCCACGTATTTGCAGCTTCAGGCGGAAAAGCAAAATTGGGTGCCGGGCGGAACTGCAGGGTTATAATAGTGCTTTTGTTATGCATGCGCTTGCCCGTACGAACATAAAAAGGAACATCCTGCCAGCGCCAGTTATCAATATAAAATTTTAAGGCGGCAAAGGTTTCCACACCCGACTGCGGAGCTACATTTTTCTCCTGCCGGTAGCCTGCCACCTTCTCACCCTTCATCCATCCTTCGCCATATTGGCCTCTTGCCGCATAATCCTGCACACTGGCATGATCTATTTTACGAATGGCATTCAGCACATCCACTTTTTTATTACGGATCTCATTGGCATCAAAGGAAACCGGCGCTTCCATCGCTATCATGCACATCAGTTGCAGCATGTGGTTTTGCACCATATCGCGCAGGGCGCCCGATTTTTCATAGTAGGCGCCCCTGGTTTCGGCTCCCACGGTTTCGGCAGCAGTGATCTGCACATTTTCAATATAGTTGCGGTTCCATATTGGTTCAAACAGGGCGTTGGCAAAACGCAGGGCCAAAATATTCTGTACCGTTTCCTTACCCAGGTAATGATCAATACGGAATATCTGGTCTTCATCAAACATGGTGCTCAGCAAATGGTTCAGTTCCCTCGCGCTTTGCAGGTTGTGACCAAAAGGCTTTTCAATAACAATACGGGTACATTTGGTATCGGCGCAAATATTCAATGGACCCAGTTTGGCGGTAATGTCGGGTACCAGCTGGGGCGCTACGGCCAGGTAAAAAATAACATTCGGATGTTCGCCGAAAGCCGCTTCTCTTTCTTTAACGATATCGGATATTTTAGCGTATGCCGCTTCGTCTTCGGCATCCATTTGCAGGTAGCTGATATGCTGCGCAAAACTTTGCCAGTCGCCGTTTTCCTCCCCTTTGCGGCGGGAGAATTTTTTAATGCCTTCCAGCAAATGTGTCCGGTATTTTTCATCGCTGTATTCACTTCTTCCAATACCCACGATGCCAAATTTTTCGGGCATCCATTCATCCAGGAACAGGTTATATAATGCCGGGGTAAGCTTACGGAGGTTGAGGTCGCCGCTTCCTCCAAAAATAAAGATCAGCGAAGAAGGCGGACGCTTATGGTTTTGCGTACCTGAAATAGTTGATTGCATGTAATTGTAATATGAATAACAGCTTAACAATAAATAAAAAACACCTGAGCCCGGAAGCAGGGATTGCGCTTCTTTATCTTTTTAAACACCGGTGCACTATTGCCAGTTAGAATGAAATATCCCTTCTTCGTCAATACGCTGATAGGTATGAGCGCCAAAAAAATCGCGCTGAGCCTGTATCAGGTTGGTAGGCATTACAGCACTGCGGTAGGCATCAAAGTAACCTAAGGATACCGCCAGCGCGGAAACAGGAACACCAGCCTGCACAGCCATACCAATAAACTTACGGGTATTGTCTGTTCTGCTTTTCAGCAAGGCCGAAATATGACTATCTAATAAAATATTAGAAAGTTCCGGATTACCCGCATAAGCCCGGTAAAATACTTCCAGCAAAGTAGAGCGGATGATACAACCACCCCTCCATATTTTTACTACCTCCGGAAGCGGGATTTCCATATCATATTCTTTAGACGCCACAAATAACAGCGCCAGCCCCTGGGCATAGCTGATCATGGTTCCAAAAAACAGCGCTTCCCTTGCCTGCTGAATAATGTCTTCTTTAGATACCCCCGTTATTTTAATGCCGGAAGGATATACGGCAGCGGCGGTTACCCTTTCGTGTTTGAGCGCAGAAAGATTACGCATACTCACGGCAATGTCAATGGTAGGAATGGCTATGCCCAGGTCCATTGCGTCCTGCGAAGTCCATTTACCTGTTCCTTTGGAACCTGCCTTATCCAAAACCACATCTACCAGGCGCTTACCGGTTTTATTGTCATTCTTCAAAAATATGTCACGCGTTATTTCTACCAGGAAAGACTGGAGTTCGCCATCGTTCCATTGCTTAAATACTTCATGCAGCTCATCATTGCTCAACCCATAGCCACGGTGCAGCACATCATATACTTCGCTTATGAGCTGCATAATACCGTATTCAATGCCGTTGTGCACCATTTTTACATAATGGCCTGCGGCGCCTTTGCCCAGGTGCGCCACGCAGGGCTCACCGTTCACCTTGGCCGAAACAGCTTCCAGCATAGGTTTTACATGCTCGTAGGCTTCCGGGTCGCCACCGGGCATAATGCTGGGCCCTCTTCTCGCCCCTTCTTCACCTCCCGAAACACCCATTCCCATAAAATGAAACCCTTTTTCCTGCATATACTGTACGCGGCGCAGGGTATCGGTATAATGCGAGTTGCCGCCATCAATTACAATATCGCCTTTATCGAGCAGGGGGATCAGCTCATTAAGCACATCGTCTACCGGTTTGCCGGCCTGTACCAGCAGCGTTATCCTCCGGGGCGATTTAAGCGCCTCTACCATTACTTTAAGATCGGAGGTACCCTTTACGGTAGTACCCGGAACAATTTCGCTCTCTAATTCCGTAACCTTTTGCGGGCTCCTGTTGTATCCTATTACCGCAAAGCCGTGATCAGCCATATTTAATAACAGGTTGCGTCCCATAACGCCTAACCCAATCAATCCAAAATCGAATAATTGATTTGCCATTGTAGTTTGAATAAAAATGAAAAGGATGGCAAATTTAGGTTATTTCATCTGTTTATCTTCCCGGAGTTAATAATTTGAGATTTGCAGGTATCGGCGATCGGGTAAGAGTGGGGTGAGTAGCTACTAACGACAGGCTGAATCTTTCTTCCCTCACCTTTCACCAATCCGTTAATTACAGCTTTGTTCACTTTTATTCAATAGCTGCCCGGTATTGCCTTTAAGCCCCGTTCCTCTACACCGTGTGGAGCGGGATAGCGGGTGCGGTTTTATGCGTTTTAACCGCGCTGCGGTGGCTTTTCAAATGTTTTTCATGAATGATGGCGGCAAGCGGTTTGCCATATACTTTGCTTTCCACCCAGGAAATAACATCGAGATAAGCAAAAGCCCGGGTTTCAAAACGATTTTTTTCGAGGTGCTTGATTTTATACAGGAATTTTTCCAGTTCGGGTTTTAACCGGCGTGGTGAAACATGGAAAGAACTGCGCAGGAAGCGGAACATTTCCTCTTCCACAACGGTAAGGTTTTTCATCTTGGCCATAAATCGGTAAACCGATTTTATAAGCGATTCAATGATCTCATCATTACCCAGTTCATAGTGCGCCATCAGGTGCATCAGCCGGGCATAGCATTGAAGGTCATTGCGCAGGTCAAGCGGGCCATTAATGATCTTTTGCAGGTAATCAATCGCTTTTTCATATTGTTCCGCCCCAAAATACAGGGTGGCAATTTTGTAGTTAAACACCAGTATGCGGTGCCGGTCTACATAAAGCGCATACTCTTTAAGGTTAGCCTCTATTTCAGGGATCAATGCCAGTCCTTCTTTAAAAGTACCTGTCATAAGGTGCCAGTTCACCCGGGCAACATTAATGTAGATAGAAGTATGAATGCGGAAATTGTCGTGATGCCTGGCAACCGGTGTTTTGGCAAATGTTTCAAACCGGCGCAACGTGCCCTGGAACTTCCTGTAATTGCGCAGGTCAAAATGAGCGTTCAGCAAATTGTGCATGCCTTTTATGAAGTGTCCCATTTCCACAGCGATCATGGCGGGATGCGCTTCAAATAAGTCCATCCATTTTTCGCTGTACCGGTAATACATTAAAAAGTCCTGCCGTATAAAGGCATACCAGCAATAGCTCTGGTACAGGTAAAGATTTTCATAAAAGCCGTTAATCGTATGAATGGCAGGTGGGATATTACTTTTAAAAAACGCTTTGATATCCTTTTCATCTTCCACATTACGGGCATGTCCAAACTTAACATACCAGCGGTATAGTAGTAATGCCAGGTTCGACAAACGGGTTACCCTGTCAATATGCGCGCTGATCTCAAGTGCTTCGTGGGTAAGGTCTTCCGTTTTCTCAAGCGTGCTGCGGGTAATATGCAGCGTCTCTATTTTCTTTTCCAGCGAAATAACCTGTGCCAGGAAATTGAATTTCTGGTTGGTTTTGGCCAGTTCCTTGGCCTTTTCCAATATTCTGAGACTTTGTATTTTTAAGCCCTTGTTATAGAGCAAACGGGCATGGTCGAGGTGTTCACTCAGTTGAAGATCAGTATTTTCGGTGGTTTTAAGCAGGCGCAGGCTCGATAAAAGCTGTTTATATAAGTGTGTTTTTAAATTAGCCAACTGCGGTTTGGTAACGCCTTTCAGCTTAGCGAGCAACTGCTTTTCATCGTACTCGTTCAGCTTCTCCAAAGCGTCAAACAGTTGAATGATCTTCAGGTCTTCTTTACCCGAGCTTCTTTTTATATATAGCTTGAAATGTCTTTTTTCAGACTTTTCGAGTGATCGAACCAATTGAAATAAAGCATCTGTAAAACTGTTGGGCATCATAATAAAAATTTCCTGAAATGCAGTTCCACAAAGGGTTTTGCATTACCATACCCCTTTTTGGCATGATAAAATTACGAACAACTTGTTTTGCAGGGCAATAATTCGTGTGTTACTTTTACATCAGCAAGTGAGAAAAGAAGAAAAAGCAAGCAATCGTGAAGCAAGAATCCGGCAAGTGTTAGAGGCATCCAAATGAAAGCAGCAAACTGCAATCATTTACAGAACAAGACTTATTAAGAATTTTCATATGGCAAGCAATCGTTAGAGGTCATCTGTTTCTACAGAAGACCTTTTTTTTATTTCAGCACCAAATCTACAGTATTTTTTCTTTGAAAATTAATTTTTCTTTAACTATTAATTTTTCGCCGATCCGTTGGCAATCTCCCGTTTAAACGAATGCACACTTCCTTTTACTTTCTCAGCATTTTTTTATCCTTCCTGTAAAGCATAACCGGTTAACAACCAAAGCAAAATACATTAAAATCCTGTCCAAACCACCACCATTATCTTATTTGCATAAAATGTTCACCTTTATTTAAGAGGTAAAATAAATTTTGTGAAAATGTAAGCTATACATTACATTTGGTAATGTAAAAGTTACTTTTATGAAGCACAATCCTTTTCCTTACTCCTATTGGACAAAAATTTTAGGGATATTGATCATTATTGCAGGAGTGATCAGCTTTTTCCGGCAGTATCATAAAAAGGGAATTTTCGATATAAATGAATTAGCCATCGGACTTAGCTGGGGACTTGTCTTTATCTTTTTTTCCAAAGAAAGAACAGATGACGAAATGATACATGGGCTCAAATTTAAAGCATTAACATGGGCTATTATTGTAGCGTTTTCTATTACTGAGCTCTATAATTACCTTTTCCTGAATTGGCGTTTTAAACGGGGGCATGATATAATCCTTTCTGTTTCAGCTTATCAGTTTTTGGCTCTAACGCTCATTATCGCCATAATAAGCTTTCATTACTTAAAGCACAAGGCAACGTTAAATGACGCGGAATGAAGAATCTTATAAAAGTTGAGCGGGCAAGGCAAAATATGACACAGGCAGAATTGGCTGAAAAAGTGAAAGTTGCCCGGCAAACCATCATTGCAATTGAAGCAGGAAGGTTTGTTCCTTCTGCCACGTTAGCCTTTAAAATTGCCACAATACTTAATTGTAAAGCAGACGGGATATTCGAACTTGAAGAGAAGGATTGGCTGTAGGTTTAGACGCAGCATGACACACAACGCTTACTTTTGCTGTTTATGAGCAGAAAAAAAGTTAAAAACCAGGTGCTGGAGCAGGTGCTGGTGGAGGATTATGCGGCGGAAGGTAAATCCCTGAGCAGGGTTAACGGGAAAGTTATTTTTATTGAGGGAGCAGTTCCCGGCGATGTGGTGGATGTATTACTGGGAAAGAATAAAAAGGACTGGGCGGAAGGGAAAGCTATTCGTATACATACATTGTCTGCCAGCAGAACCCAACCATTTTGCAGTCATTTTGGGGTTTGCGGTGGTTGCAAATGGCAGATGCTGCCTTATGAAAAGCAATTGGAATATAAGCAAAATGAAGTGGAGCAAAACCTGCGCAGGCTGGGGCATATTAGCTTACCCCCGCTAATGCCTATCCTGGGCTGCGACAGAACGGTACGGTACCGTAATAAATTAGAATTCACGTTTAGCAATCACAGGTATAAAACATGGGATGAAATACAAAAGGATCCCTTACCATTACAACCCCGCAGCGAAAGAAAAGAAGACCCGGCGCTTGGCTTCCATGTACCACGTATTTTTGATAAGGTTATTGATATTACTACCTGCCACCTGATGGAAGAACCCGCCAACCTTATCAAAAACACCGTGCGTGATTTTTCCATGCAGCAGGGCTACCCGTTTTATGATATCCGGCAACATACCGGATGGCTGCGTAACCTTATTATCCGCGTATGCACAACAGGCGAAGTAATGGTAAATATTTGTTTGGCCTACGACGAAAAAGCGGAGCGGAAAAAGCTGCTGAACCATCTTTTGGAGCAGGCGCCTTCCATAACTACATTGCTGTATACCATCAATTCAAAGAAAAACGATAGCATATACGACCTGGCGCCCCAAATATATTACGGCAAGGGATATATTACGGAACGTTTGGAAGATCTTCAGTTCAAAATAAGCCCAAAGTCTTTTTTTCAAACCAACAGCAGGCAGGGCGAAAAGTTGTACCAGGTAACCCGCAATTTTGCTGAACTAACCGGTAACCAAACCGTATACGACCTGTATTGCGGCACGGGCAGCATTGGTATTTTTGTAAGCAGGCTGGCAAAAAAAGTAATAGGGGTGGAACTGATACCCGAAGCCATAACTGATGCTAAGGAAAATGCCTTATTAAATGGCATTGATCATGCCGTTTTTTTTGCAGGCGATGTGATTGATGTATGCAATGATACTTTCATTGCGCAGCAGGGTAAACCTGATGTAATTATTACCGACCCCCCGCGGGCCGGCATGCATGAAAAATTAGTACGGAAAATATTAGAAATGGAGGCCCCCCTGGTAGTATACGTAAGTTGCAACAGCGCCACGCAGGCCAGGGATCTGCAATTGCTTAATGAAAAATACGAGGTAACGAAAGTGCAGCCCGTAGATATGTTTCCGCACACCCACCATATTGAAAATGTGGTACAGCTAAAACTAAAATAATGTTATTGTGGCGGCGATAAAAAAACCACATTGCGGTTTATTATCCCGCTTAGTTTATTTTCGCACCTAATCAATTGAATCATTATGACAGAATTTCGCCCGGGTGGATTCCAGGTATTGCCGGTAGTTGTGAAAAATTTACTGATCATCAATGGGTTGGTATTTTTAGCACAGGTAACTTTTGAGCAAACCGGAATGGGCTCATTGGAAAACCTTTTTGCCCTGCATGATGTGCATTCTGTATACTTTCGCCCTCACCAGCTGGTCACCCACCTTTTCATGCATGGAAGCCTGGGACATATTTTCTTTAATATGTTTGCTTTATGGATGTTTGGCAATGTTTTGGAAAATTACTGGGGCGCTAAAAGATTTCTCATTTTTTATATTGCATGCGGATTGGGGGCGGGGATATTGCATTTGGGTGTTTTATACTATGAGAATGTTCCCATCATGCAACTTTTTCATTCTTTACCCGCGCTTCAGCAGGAGGAACTTTTATATTCCCCCAATTTCAAAGTAAATACTCCAACGGTAGGGGCTTCGGGCGCCGTTTTCGGTTGTCTTGCCGCTTTTGGATATCTTTTCCCCAACAGCCTTATTTACCTGTATTTTTTTATACCTATCAAGGCCAAATGGTTTGTATTGATGTATGCCGCCATGGAGTTCTTTATGGGCGTACGTAATTCGGCCGGCGATAATGTAGCTCACTGGGCACATTTGGGCGGCGCTCTGGTAGGCTTTTTGCTGGTATTATACTGGAATAAAACAAAGCGCAGCAGATTTTATTAGTAATTTTGCCGTGTTAAGCTGAAGTGTAAATTTTTAAGTATGGGGGTGCTTGAGCAAACAAAAACGAGGAAGGTTTTTTTTGGCGCCGATAACGACGCGCTGGTACGGATCATTATCATTAATATACTGGTTACCGCTATTCTTTTCCTTATCCGGTCGGTTTACCAGCTTTCGGATATTGATCTTACCCGGTTTCAGAATGATATAGCAGCCTGGTTTGTATTGCCTGCCGGCGCGGGCAAATTGCTTACCCGCCCGTGGACATTACTTACTTTCATGTTTTCCCATATTGATATATGGAGCCTTATTGCCAATATGCTTTGGTTATGGGCTTTCGGGTTCATTATTCAGAGTTTATTGGGTAGCAGAAGGTTAGCACCCCTGTATATTTACGGCGGGCTGGCAGGAGCCATAGTATATATTTTGTGCAGTAATTTCCTTCCTTCGCTGGCTCCTCATGCTTCCGCAATGACCTTGTCGGGCGCCAATGCCTGTGTTATGGCCATTGCCGTAGCAGCTACAGTGGCCGCTCCCGGGTATCGCTTCTTTCCCATGCTCAATGGAGGTATTCCATTATGGGTATTAACGGTGATTTACGCGGCAATCAGTTTTGCGGGAACTTCTTTTAATAACCCGGCTGCTTACGGCGGAGAGTTGGCAGGAGCGGCAACTGGCTTTTTATTTGTGAAGCGTTTAAATAAAGGCTATGACCCCGGAAGCTGGATGAATAGGCTATACGACTGGTTTTTTGATTTATTTAACCCGGATAAAGCGCCTGATCCGGATTCGGCCCGCCGCCGTATTTTTTATGATACCCATGGCAAGCCACCATATAAAAAGAAACCCAACTTAAACCAGGAACGCATTGATGAAATTTTAGACAAGATCAACAGAACCGGCTATCATAGCCTTTCGCATGACGAAAAAGATATTTTACACCGGGCAGGCGAAGAAGATCTATAATTAACTTTACTGCATGGTCCGCACATTCATCAGGCGTTTTTTACTTATTGTTTATCTGGTTGTTGTTGTTGTTTTCTTAACCGCCTGCCTCTCGCCTTTTTTGAATCCTGCTACCTGGTGGTTTTTTGGATTCCTGGGACTGGCTTTCCCCTATCTCCTTATTATATTGCTTGTTTTTTTAGCGGTATGGATTTTTGCCCGGTCGCGCTGGAGCTGGCTCGCCATTATTGCCTTACTGTTAGGGTGGAAGAATATTGCATCGGTTTTCGCATTCCATCCTTTTAGTTCCTTTGATAAAGAAAAAAAGGCAGCAGGCACTTTGCGGATCATGACCTGGAATATCAAAAGTTTTTTTCCTCCGGAGGATATTAAAAATAGAAAAACGCGGATTGCCCACCGTGAAAGTATATTTGGTGTTATACGCGATTACGACCCGGATATTATTGCCATTCAGGAGTTTTATGGCATAGAAAGCGTTAAATGGTTTAATAATCTCACTTATCTTAGGGAGATGGGATACCGGTATTATTATTTCCCGGGAGATTTTGAAAGATATAGAGACAATTACAGCGGTACAGCTATTTTTTCAAAATACCCTATTGTATATTCTGCAAGAACAAATATGCCCCAGAACGGGGAAGATAAGGTGGAAAGCCTGCTAAAGGCGGACATTATATATAATGCCGATACCATAAGCGTTTTTACCGCTCATTTGCAATCCTACCGGTTTATGCCGGAGGATTATAGCGATCTTTCAAAGATCAGGAACGACCCCAATGAAAGAATTGACGCCTCAAAAAACATTGTCCGGAAAATGCGCGTTGCTTTTAAGAAGCGGGGAGTGCAAACCGATATTATACGGAGGCAATTAGATGAAAGCGCATATCCTGAGATTTTTTGTGGCGACTTAAACGATGTGCCCAATTCCTATGCTTACTTTTCTGTAAAAAATAATAAAAGAGACGCTTTTATTGCCGGAGGATTTGGTTTTGGACAAACCTTCTACAACTTTTCATCCAATTTTATGCGCCGCCTTCCTACCCTCCGGATAGACTATATTTTTACCGATCCCCGTTTTACCATTAAGCAGTGTACCCGGGTGCCTGTAATATTGTCGGACCATATACCCGTGGTTGCAGATATTCAACTGAACGCCAAATAGCTGCTTGCGGCCGTGTTTAACACGGGGTTTATCAACCGGAATATTTATTCCGTTTATATTTGCAATAAACATATACAACATTAAACAGCGGTATGGCAGAACTGAAGGTTTATAATTCATTGAGCAGGCAAAAAGAAGTGTTTACGCCCATTACGCCGGGCCACGTGGGTATGTATGTATGCGGCCCTACGGTTTACAGCGATGTGCACTTAGGCAACTGCCGTACTTTTATTTCCTTTGATATCATATACCGTTATTTAAAATACCTCGGGTATAAAGTAAGGTATGTACGCAATATAACCGATGCAGGACACCTGGAGGGCGACAGGGATGAAGGTGATGACAAATTCTCAAAAAAAGCCCGGCTGGAAAAGCTGGAACCTATGGAAATTGTTCAGAAATATACCCTGGGCTTTCATAAGGTGATGGAACTGTTCAACAACCTTCCTCCTACCATTGAGCCTACGGCAACCGGTCATATTTCAGAACAAATTGAAATGGTAAAGCATATCCTCAAAAACGGCTATGCTTATGAGGTAGATGGTACCGTTTACTTCGACGTGGAGAAATACGACAAGGAAAAACCCTATGGCATTCTTACCAACAGGAAGCTGGAAGATTTGCTGGAAGGTACCCGCGACCTCAGCGGGCAGGATGAAAAGAAGGGACGGCTGGATTTTGCATTATGGATAAAAGCAAAACCGGAACATTTAATGCAATGGCCCTCTCCCTGGGGCATGGGCTTCCCTGGCTGGCATATAGAATGTTCGGCAATGAGTGAAAAATATCTGGGAAAACAATTTGATATTCATGGCGGCGGAATGGACCTGGCGGCAACGCATCATACCAACGAAATTGCACAATCGCAGGCCTGCTATAATGTAAGTCCTGCTCATTACTGGATACATACCAATATGCTCACCGTTAATGGTGCGCGCATGAGTAAAAGCGCGGGCAATGGCTTTTTACCGGAACAATTATTCACAGGCGATCATCCATTGCTCGAGAAAGCCTATTCACCCATGACGGTACGCTTTTTTATGCTGCAAACGCATTACCGGAGTACGCTCGATTTCAGTAATGAAGCTTTGCAGGCCGCTGAAAAAGGATTGAAAAGATTATGGGAAGCATATGAAAATCTTGAACATTTGCAGCAGCAGGCATCGGGCCTTCAGGAAACGGCATCAGACAGTGAAACGGACAGCCGCTGCCGCGGGCTGATCACGGAGTTTGATATTTCCATGAGCGATGATTTTAATACGGCAAAAGTGCTGGCTAATATGTTTGAATTAGTTCCCGTTATCAATTCTTTTAAGGGCGGGCAAATTCCGTTAAACAGCATCAGCCGGTTTACATTTGAATTGCTGCAAAAGCAGTTTACCACCTATTTAACGGATGTTTTTGGATTGAAGGATGATAAGGCCACCAGTAACAAACACTTAGACGGGGTGTTACAGTTGCTGATACAGATCAGGAAGGAAGCAAGAGCGAGAAAGGATTTCGCAACCTCCGACAAAATACGCAACGAGCTGCAACAGCAGGGCATTATATTAAAAGATGAGAAAGACGGAAATGTAAGCTGGAATATCATTTAAAGGGCTTACCCATGCATTATGTGGCACATCTTTGTAACGACAAACAACTGAAAAGCCTGCTCCAATGGCAAAAGCCACTTCAGTTAAAGAAAAGGAGGGATATTTATCTTTACCTCTGCGCTTCTATTATGAGCCAGCAGCTTTCGGTTAAAGTAGCTGATATTATTTACAAACGTTTTCTTAACCTGTATGGGGGCGCCAGGCCCAGCACCCTGCAGATAAGCCAAACGCCATTTGAAGTTTTACGCTCCATTGGCCTGTCGGCTGCCAAAACCAGCTATGTGCTGAACGTAGCCGCATTTGCTATGGAGCAGGGAATAACCGCCCGCAAGCTGAACCTAATGGATGACGAAGAAGTGATTGCTTATATTACACAAATAAAAGGTGTGGGCAGGTGGACAGCGGAAATGCTGCTGATGTTTGCACTTGGGCGGGAAGATGTTTTTTCGGCCGATGACCTGGGCATACAAACAGCTATGCGGCATTTGTATACGCTGGACAATACGGATAAAAAAGATTTCAGGCGGCAGATATTAAGCATATCACAAAAATGGGCGCCTTACCGCAGCTACGCCTGTATGCATTTATGGGCATGGAAAGATGTAAAAGGGGAAAGGTAAGAACCAGCCATCCCCGTCCGAAACGTTCATCCGGGCGAACGGCAGGCTGGTATGCCGGTTTGAAAATGGGGGCGGGCCACAGGGTGCAGGAATACAAGGCGCCAGGAACCTGCTCATTTAATTTTGCCAAATAATATATTCCCGGTATCTTTGCCGCCCCAAAAAGTTCTTTTTGTTTGGGAGTGGCGCCGAAAGCGTCACGTTAACACCAAAAAATGTAAAAAAATGGCAAAAGAAATTACCGGATATGTAAAGCTGCAGGTAAAAGGCGGGCAGGCTAATCCTGCGCCACCTGTAGGTCCAGCGTTGGGTTCCAAGGGTATCAATATCATGGAATTCTGTAAGCAGTTCAATGCGCGTACGCAGGATAAAATGGGTAAAGTGCTCCCCGTATTGATTACGGTGTATTCCGACAAGTCTTTCGAGTTTATCATTAAAACTCCCCCCGCATCCGTTCAGTTATTGGAAGCTGCCAAAGTGCAAAAAGGTTCTAAAGAACCTAACCGCAACAAAGTAGGTAAAGTAAACTGGGACCAGGTTGAATTGATCGCTAAAGATAAAATGGCCGACCTGAATTGCTTTACTACGGAAAGCGCCATGCGCCTGGTTGCCGGCACGGCACGCAGCATGGGTATTACTGTTGATGGTAAAGCCCCATGGGAAAATTAAATCTTCACTTTCCAAAAACTGAAAGAAAATGGCAATCAGTAAAAAAAGAAAAGCTTCGGAAGCTAAAATAGATAAAAATAAGGCGTATTCACTGAAGGAGGCTTCCGCTCTTGTTAAGGAAGTGAATACAACAAAATTCGACAGCTCGGTTGATATCCACCTCCGCCTGGGCGTTGATCCTAAAAAAGCGGATCAGGCCATCCGGGGTACGGTTACCTTACCACACGGAACAGGTAAAACAAAAAGAGTACTGGTACTTTGTACACCCGATAAAGAAGAAGCCGCGAGAGCTGCAGGCGCCGATTATGTGGGACTAGATGAATTTGTAACCAAAATTGAAGGCGGCTGGGTTGATGTGGATGTAATTGTGGCTACTCCCGCTGTAATGCCCAAAATTGGTAAGCTGGGTAAAATATTGGGTCCCCGCAACCTGATGCCTAACCCCAAAACAGGAACCGTTACCAATGATGTAGCTGCAGCTGTAAATGAAGTAAAAGGTGGTAAAATAGCATTTAAGGTGGATAAAGCCGGTATTATTCATGCATCCGTGGGACGCGTAAGTTTTGCTCCCGAAAAGATCGTGGAAAACAGCCAGGAATTCATCAATGCCATCATTAAGGCAAAGCCGTCAACCGCTAAAGGCACCTACCTCAAAAGCGCGTACATGGCCAGCACCATGAGCCCCGGCATTGCTATTGACACCAAATCATTTGTGAACTAATGCTTTTACAGCACAAAAATCTTTTTGTATGACCAAACAGGAAAAAAACGAAGTGATTGAATTGCTGAAAGGCAAGTTCTCTCAATACAATAATTTTTACGTTACCGATACCGAATCTTTGTCAGTAGCACAGGTAGTTAACCTGCGCCGCGCCTGCTTCGACAAGCAGGTGGAAATGAAAGTAGCAAAGAATACCCTTATCAAAAAGGCGCTGGAGTCTTTAGATAATGAAAGATTTGCGGGGGTGTATGATTCATTAAATAATGTAACCGCTTTGCTGTTTTCAGAAAACGCCAAAGAGCCGGCATTGATCATCAGCTCATTTCGTAAAGCAAACAACGGTAAAAAGCCTGAGCTTAAAGCGGCTTTTATTGATGGTGATGTGTTTGCGGGCGACGACCAGTTACAAACGTTAACTGCGCTCAAGAGCAAAAATGATCTTATCGGTGAAATCATCGGACTGTTACAGTCGCCTGCCAAAAATGTGATGAGCGCATTAAACGCCGGTAACAAATTAGCAGGGCTGATAAAGGCTTTGGAAGAAAGAGCGAATTAATTTGAAAATTTGAAAATATGGCAATGTGCTAATGGGCTACCCAGGTCAAGTTGCTATATTTTTCTGAAATTCAAGGAAAGAAGAGAGTAAATTAATGAATGTGGCAATTTGAAAATGACTTTCTTTATTGCGAATTACATTTTCAAATTTTCAAATTGCAATATTTTCAAATTACTTATCCCCGGCCTGGGGGATAATATACAACAAGTTTTTTTAATAACTCCGCCGGAGCACAGGCAATGAAGGCGGAAAAAATTTGATAACAATGGCAGATTTAAAAGCATTTGCTGATCAGTTGGTAAACTTATCAGTAAAAGAAGTAAACGAATTAGCAAAGATCCTGAAAGACGAGTATGGTATTGAGCCCGCTGCTGCTGCAGTGGCCGTAGCTGCTGGTCCTGCTGCTGCACCCGCCGCGGAAGAAAAAACAGCGTTCAACGTAATATTGAAAGCTGCAGGAGCTAACAAATTAGGCGTGGTAAAGATCGTTAAAGACCTTACCGGCTTAGGGCTGAAAGAAGCGAAAGACTTAGTTGACGGCGCTCCCAAACCTATTAAGGAAGGTGTTGCCAAAGCTGAAGCCGATGAAGTTGCAGCCAAGCTGAAAGAAGCTGGCGCTGAAGTAGAAATTGCTTAATTGCTTTACAGCACAAATACATTGAAGTCATCCCGGCAACGGGGTGACTTTTTTTGTGATCGTTGGCTACAGGCTTTCAGCTATCAGCCATCGGCTATCAGTTGGTAAACTATTAAATGACAAGCAGAAGTACGCTTTGTGTGCACTTCCCTGCTCATGGATGACCGCTGAATGCTGGTAGCTTCCACCTGAATTCAAATTTATTTTTGGTTCCCTGCACCCTGCACCCTGTACCCTGTACCCTGTACCCTGCAACATGAAACCTGTAACCCGTCACCGTCATAACTGGTTATTAAGGAGCGGCAACGCTGCGGCAATTTCATTTACTTTTTGATATACTTCCGGGCTTTGCAAATGCGCAAGGTGCCTGTGATGATGAAGGTCGGTACCTAAAAGCTCAATGTACCTGAGTTTAAAAAGCCACGCTGCTATTTGGGCTACGGTCTTGCCGTAATAGCCACTTAGGGAAAGAATATTTACCTGGAATAAACAACCGGCATTTCTCAATTCCTCATATTTTTCCGGCTTTTGATGAAAATAAACGTATCGTTCCGGATGGGCCAGTATAGGTTTGTAACCCTTCATCTGGAGGTTGAATAACTTCTCTTTGTAGTCGAGCGGCGCGCTGGCAAATGAAAACTCCACCAGCACCAGGTTATCTTTTATCGTGAGCAGCGGTTCATCTTTCTGCAGCAGGCTGTCAAAATGATCATCTAAAAAATATTCCGCCGCGGCCTGCAACTCCATTTTGATATTCCTTTTTTCCAGTTCCGCTTTCAGCTTTTCGTATCCCCGCATGATGATCTGCCGGTTATTGGGGTACAGGTCAAACATGAGGTGAGGGGTAGTGATCAGCTTTTCATACCCCGCATCGCGCAGCCCTTCAATGAGTTGTATAGAAGTATCCATATCCGGCGATCCATCGTCTATGCCGGGTATAAGATGCGAATGCATATCGCATTTCAGTACACTGAGGTTACCACTGAAAGCAGGCGGCTTTTTTTTGAAGAGGGAAAACATGGAACAGGAGATTTTAAATTTGATATTTGATATCTGTCACGGCAAACAGGGTTGAGATTGGGAAAGTACGCGATAAGCGCATTGGTGACCTTTAGGGTGTGACTTCACTTCGCTGCTGCTTTCTCATTTTCAGTAGCCACAACTATAGCTATTTTATTTGAGGGCTGAGCCTGGGTTTTGGTTCAAATTGAATAGTTGAATTCTGAAGTTTGAAAAAATAGTACCTGATGCATCATTGTTGTGCGAACTCCGCAATACACCCGAATGCCTTTTGTTTAATTGTTTCCATTTGTAGTGAAAGCTTATCTGCCTCTATCTTTTTTTGCTGAATTTCATCATTTGTCAGCTCACACAAAAAATTCTTTATTTGTGATCTCATCTTATCAGATTCTTCTATAAACCATGCGGCCTTTTGAAGATAACTCCAATTATCATTTTCCTTGTTCCCACAAAACAGGAGTACCCCCCCTTCACACACTGCGCTGATGGCTTTAGATGGGACACATATATGATTCCATTCTGGTAAAAGGGTTACCAGATGAACATCAATATATTTTAAATGGTTGCGTTGAACATGCTCTGTAACAATTACGCCAGTCTTATTTTTAGCTACAGACACGACATCACCGGCTTTTGAACCATATACCGAAAGCACCAGCGAATATTTATTTGCATCTAATAATTCTATAATAGTCAATAAGAAGTTTTTAGAATGGGCTTCACCAAGATTACCACAGTACCCTAAAATGATTTTATTATCATTTTTCCAGTTGGGCATTGATGTTACTTTAGTAGTATTGATACCGCTTTTTTTAATGCCACATGGAAGGATTGTATTTGGTACTGCAATGCGGTAGTTACGTAGAATAAATTCTAATTGAAGTTCGCCCAGGGCAATAATATAATGTGGAGGGCTTTTCTGCATTATTTTTTTATATACTCTATATAATAAGTTACGATGAGATATTAACTTCCCTGCCGCAAACGCTTCGGGGTAAATATCCATTGACCAATAAGCCCATTTTTTTTTCTTGAGCAGCAATGCACTCCATAAAATCAAAAAGGGAGGATCTGTCATTATAATCAGCAATCCTTCCCCTTTCTGTTTTGCTTTTCTGATTAATCTGTAGCTTTCCACAAAGCTTGCGAAAAGCCGGATCAGTTTACGTTTGCCATTATAGATACTTTTAACCGATATAAGCTCTCCTGCAGGATCTGTGTATTTTTCACCTCCCGCATATCCGCCATCCGTATGTATAATTTTAACTTGAAAACCATTGTCCTGTAACCATACAGCAAGTTCATTGGCCGATTCTCCTGTAATACCCCGATTGGGGGGATAATTTTTATTAACAATGGTTATTTTTTGCTGTTTCGGCTGATCCATGATTGATAAATCTCTGTAAAAGTGGTGTTAAGATCTTTAGTGATAGCCCAACCGGGGTAATGCGACCTCATCTTACGCAAATCACTATAATAACAAATATGATCCCCGCTACGATTATTTTTATCGTACCTGTACTTCATTGGTTTACCGGAAATACCCGAGATCAATTCAAAAGCTTCAAGCAATGAACAGGTATTTTCTTTTCCACCACCAATGTTATATACTTCGGCAATTCTGGGTGCTTCAATAAACGCGTTAATAAAATTGGCAACATCATAAGAATGGATATTATCTCTAACCTGTTTCCCTTTATAGCCAAAAATCGTATATTCTTTCTCTTCCAGATTACAGCGTATCAGGTAACTCAAAAAGCCATGTAGTTCCACTCCCGTATGATTTGGTCCAGTTAAACATCCTCCCCTTAAACAGGCTGTTGGCATATTAAAATACCGTCCATACTCTTGTACGCACACATCAGCTGCTACCTTTGATGCACCGAACAGTGAATGTTTAGAATGATCTATCCGAAAAGTTTCGGGTATGCCATTCCGATAAGTATTGTCAGCATAGTCCCATCTTGAATCTAATTCAACCATTGGTATTTCATTTGGAGCATCACCATAAACTTTATTAGTAGACATATGTACAAATGGAACAGATGTAGAATGCTGGCGGGTTGCCTCTAACAAATTGAAAGTACCCACTGCATTAGTATCAAAATCATCAAACGGAATGTTGGCTGCCTTGTCGTGACTGGGTTGAGCGGCCGTATGTATGATTGCATCGGGAGCGATATCTTTAACCAGTTTTAAAATTCCTTCACGATTACGGATATCCATTTCATGGTGACGAAAATTTTTGAGTGTGGTTTGCAGCCGCTTCTGGTTCCACCTCGTATCTCCTTGTTCACCAAAAAAAACGGCCCGTTGGTTGTTATCCAATCCGTAAATCTCCCAACCTTTATTTGCAAAATACATACACACTTCTGAACCAATTAACCCAGAAGAACCTGTAATAAGAATTTTTTTCATATTGTAGTTATAAAATATAAAGTATATCGTTATTTTCGTTCTATCACGCAATTTTCCAGTACCAGCATATCCATCTGTGTTCTTAAAAAGCAATCCAATGCTTCCGCAGGCGTATTAACTATGGGTTCATTTTCATTGAAAGAAGTGTTCAGCAAAATGGGAACGCCGGTTTTTTTTCTGAACGCGTCTATCAGCCCGTAATAGCGGGGAGAAATATTTTTGTCTACCGTCTGCAACCGGCCTGTACCATCTACATGTGTTACCGCGGGTATTTCCGCCTGCTTTTCTTTTTTTATAGGAAATACCTTTTCCATAAAAGGCACTTCATCTTTTTTTGTAAAATAGTCGCCTGTATATTCTTTCAGGATAGAAGGCGCGAACGGACGAAAACTTTCCCGTCTTTTGATTTTTAAGTTCAACAGATCTTTCGCTTTGGAGTTTCTGGGATCAGCAATAATAGACCGTGCGCCCAAAGCTCTTGGACCAAACTCGGCTCTTCCGTTAAACCAACCTACCACGCCGGGTTCTATCAGCTTTTCCGTAACAATATCAAATAACGCTTCATCGGCCAATCGCTTATATACAATGCCTCTTGACTGAAGAAAGCTTTCAATTTCTTCATTCGAAAATTTACTACCCGTATAAGCAGACCATACGGGCTTTGCTCTTGGTTGTTCAAGAACATGATTATAGAGATATAAAGCCGAGCCCATGGAAATACCCGCATCGTGCCCGGCAGAAGGGATATATACGTTTTCAAAACCAGTGGCTTCCGCAACCTTACCATTGGCAACCGAATTTTGCGCCACCCCTCCGGCGATGCATACATTCTTCATACCTGTTCTTTCTTTCAATTTTTTCAGGATATGAAAGATCAGTTCTTCCGTAACCCGTTGTACGGAAGTGGCGATATCTTTATGATATTGTGTGAGTTCTTCTTCTTTCTTCCGGGGCGCGCCAAATTCTTCAATAAATTTATCAGAAAACAGATTGCCCACATAAGGCATGTTATTTTCGTACTTAAACCCTGCCTTTGTAGGCGGTACAAAATATTCCTGGTTCCAGGTATATAAGCCATTGGGTAAAAAGCGGAGCACTTTTTTTACTTTGTCTGTATACTTAGCTTCTCCGTAAGGAGCCAGCCCCATTACTTTATATTCATCGCCGTAATGGGGGAAACCTAAAAATTGCGTGAAAGCTGTATAAAACAACCCGCAGGAAACGGGAAAATCCACACTATCCAAAACTTCAATTTTATTTCCCCGGCCGATACCGATCATTGTGGTGGTAAAGTCGCCAGAACCATCTATGGAAAGAAGGGCGGCTTCTTCAAACGGCGAGGCAAAAAAAGCCGAAGCCAGGTGGCTGCGGTGATGCTCTATATTTTTGATCTTATGTTTAAGGCTGCTGTAGTTGGCCGATGGATCAATTTTTGTGAATTCATCTTCTAAGCCGGACACCTGCTGTGCATTTTTGTACCGGCTAAAAGCTCCGGCGATCAGCGAAGGATTGGAAAGGAGATAGCCTACTTTATTCATTAGTTTAGCTTTGGCATTCCTGCCAATAGTGATATAATCTAATTCATTTAATGAAATACCTGCTTCGCGCAAACAAAATTGAATGGCCTGTACCGGAAAGCCAGCCCAGTGCTTTACCCTTGTAAAGCGTTCCTCTTCCGTAGCCGCTATCATTTCACCATCTTTAAAAATAGCTGCTGATGAATCGGCATGATAGGCATTAATTCCTAAAATATACATCTGTACTAAAGCTTTTATTATTTATTGTATTTGCTGACATCTATGCTTATTCCCTCAATATTTAGGTAATGTGGCAAAGATAATGGCAATCTCCTCATCCCTATCGCCATTGCGAGGAGCATTCGAATTTATAATGTTAACTGAATTACTGTGCGACGAAGCAATCTCCTAATACCGAAGACAAATCAATATCCTTTAAACCGGCTTACTACTCCGCTTCGCTGCAATGGGCTTGCTTCGGCGTGGACGGAACTCCAAAGTTCCAACATCTGCTTACGCCTCGCAAGGACGTTGTTATAATGGGCATTTTGATATATCACCACTCCTTTATATCTTCCCACAAATCCTTCCAACCGGGATTCATGCTTTCAATTATTTTAATTTTATTTTCCCGACTTCCTCCTTTAATTCTTTTCTCCTCTTCAATTGCTTCCATTATGGTTGGAAAGAAAAAATAATAAACAAGTTTGTCAGCATTATACCTGGCTGAAAAGCTTTTCGGGTGCTTTTTTTCTTTGTGTTCCTTTATTCTTGCTGCCAGGTTACTTGTTACGCCTGCATACAGCACAGTGTGGTGCTGTTAAGTTATGATATAAATGAAGCCGCCTTTTACAAACGTCATTACGAGACCCTAAAGGGATTTGAATGCTGCGTAATACTTTTAAGGGTCGAAGTAATCCCCTGATTCGGAGGAGGATTATATATTGATGGTTTATCGTTGCTTCGAATTTAGAATTTTTGACTTCGGATTTTACCCTATTACTCCGCTTCGCTACATGGGGCTTGCGCCCTCCCGTCATTGCGAGGAAGCAACCGGATGAATAATATTACTCCAAATATTATCTGACGAAGCAATCTCCTGATGGTAGAGACGGGTTATATTTTTTTCAACTGGCTTACTGCTCCGCTTCGCTACAGGGAGATTGCCTGCCTGCCGGCAGGCAGGCTTCAGCGTGTATAATTCTTCAAACTTCGAACATCCTTTTACGCTTCGCAAAGACGGGCCGTTTATTGTCACCACTCTTTTATCTCCTCCCATAAATCTTTCCAACCCAAATTTATACTTTCGATTAATCTTATTTTGTTTTCTCTGCTACCTCCCTTAATTCGCTTTTCTTCTTCAATTGCCGCCTCAATAGCTTCAAAGAATGCATAGTAAACCAATTTGTTGATGTTGTATCTCGCTGAGAAACTTTTGGGGTATGCTTTCTCCCGGTGTTCCTGAATCCTTGCTACCAGGTTACTTGTTACACCTGTATACAGCACAGTGTGGTGCTGGTTAGTTATGATATAAATGAAGCCGCCTTTTACAAACGTCATTACGAGACCCTAAAGGGATTTGAATGCTGCGTAATACTTTTAAAGGTCGAAGTAATCTTCCAATGGCGGAGACAGATTATATTTTTTAAATCGGCTTACTACTCCGCTTCGCTACAAGGGGCTTGCGCTCTCACGTCATTGCGAGGAAGCAACCGGATGAATAATGTTGCCCCAAATACTATCTGACGAAGCAATCTCCTGATGGCGGAGGCAGATTATATTTCTTTGAATGGGCCTACTGCTCCGCTTCGCTACAGGGAGATTGCTTCGGCGTGTATAATTCTTTTAATATCCAGCAACCGTTTCCGCTTCGCAAAGACGGGTCACTTATGGGCCGTTAACTGAATAACTCCTTATACTTTTCCTTCAGGTTCGAACTTTCCATAAAGTTCCTGGCATACTGCCATGCCCCCGCGCTCCACTGCTGAAAGGCTTCATCATCCATGCCGGCCACTTCCTGTAGCACGCGCACAAACTCCTTTTCATTGCTTAAGGGCAGATCCCAGCCGGCATGCTGTTCCTGCAAGCTGCGCCAGGGTGTTTGATCACTGATGAGCACCGGCCTACCCGCACTCAGTGCCTCAAAAATGGCATGACCGAAATTTTCACCGAGGGTGGGTAATACAAAAAGATGGTGCGCATTGATCAGTTCTTCAATCTCCTGATGCGGAACATCCTGCCGTAGTTCAACCGCGATAGGTTGAGGCAAACTTTCTATTATTTCCCTGCATTTTAACCAATATCCTTCATCTTCAATAGTAGCTACAATAGTTAACATTACGCTACCCGCAACGAGGTGCAGGCAACGCAATAAAAAAGCCAGGTTTTTTATAGGATGTACCCTGCCTGTAAAGATTATTTTCAGTGATCCGCTTTCTTTATATATAGGCTGCAAATCTTTTTGCATTGGGGGGAAATTGCTGATCTGTTTTGTAGGAACCGCCTCTCCAAACAAATTTTTAATATCGGCTTCTTCCGTGGAATCGGTAGCGTGGAAAACAATCCTGCCGGGTATATTAAGCAGCTTTAATAATTGAAAAAAAAATTTCTTCTTTCCAGGTTTGTATTGTACCGCTGTTGATTTCAACATGCCCCTTGGCGCCAGTATCACTTTAGCTGTAATAAGGCCAAAACGTTTCATCAGCAGCGGATAAATAGTAAAATACTTCGAATACATATTGTTCAGGTAAATATAATCCGGCTTAATATCCCGTACATGCACCAGAATGCTTTCCCAGTTCAGCGCGCCGGGAGATGCATAAAAGAGCTGAACACCATCTTTTTCTATCCAGCGGTTGGTTTCAATTTGCAGATACGCCTGCTTATCACCAAGGTCCCTGTCGCCGGTGAAAATATATATGGCATAATCCTCCTTCATGTACGCGGCGAAGTTCACGCAGGAACGGATGGGGCCGCCGGCCTTGAAACCGGGTTCGTACCAGTCGGTGAAGACCATTATTTTGGGTTGAACGGACATAGCATATTCTTAATAAACAGCGCAGCACTCCCGGCACGCACCTGAAGCGGTGCTTGCTTTGTAATAAACCTAATTTGATCCTTACAATTCCCTGTTCATAATATTAGCAGGTGAAGCAGGCTGCACGGCCAATGCTCCGGCTGCTTTACCGGGTTTATATTCAAAGTACTTCTTCAGATTCAAAAATCTTTTTTCAAATAAATAATAACTGCCCGAAGCAATAATATAGGTGAAAGCAAAACATAGTATGGCCTCTATCCATATATTGCCTGTTTTGAAAAACTGCCTGGCCAGCCAAAAGCAAATGGGATGATATACATACAGTCCGTAACTGATCTTGCCGGTATAAATGAGCGGAGGGATACGCAGCATTTTTTTAATGAAAAAACCCTGTCCGGCCGTTATCACAAACCCGATAAATGAAAAGTAAGCGAATCCAAGTATAAGGAACCTTGTTAGCCTGAAGAAAAGATTTGATGAAGTGCCGGTAAGGCTCTGCCAGAACAACAGTACAAGAATGGCGCTTATTATAAACAGGAAAAGGAACCTTTTCCTGTTTTGTTTCACCTGCTTAAGCTTTCCCTTTGCTTCCAGCACGGCCAGTAATGCTCCCATAGCCAGCTCATCCATCCTGGAAAAGGTAAAAAAACGGTATTCATAATTGCCGGCAATCAGCAGCCCACGGGTGAGCAGGGCTGTTATAATAATGGCGGATATGACATACGTGATCTTTTTGTTGTTTAAATAATATACCAGCAACGGCCAAAAAAGATAAAAATGTTCTTCTATGGCCAGCGACCAAAAATGGCCGGGGCCTTCAGCAGCCCAGTTGAAGGTAAATGCAAAGTCCTGCATGTAAATCCAGTACACGGCCTGCATAGAAAAGGGCTCCTGGGGTACATGTTTAACCAGTGGAAAAACAAAATAGTAAACCGCCAGGAACAGGTAATATAAAGGGAAGATACGGAGTGACCTGCGTAAATAAAAATGGTAAAAAAAACGTTCATTTTGCCGGGAAGCCATCAGTATACGGGTAATGAGAAATCCTGATAAAACAAAAAATAAAGAAACTCCTGTTTCCCCGAAATAACTCAGCTTTCTCACTGTCAGCAAAAAAGCATCGTCGGTTTTCAATTGGAAAAAGAAATGGAAAAACATCACCATTAAAGCAGCAATGCCTCTTACACCGTCTAATTCCCTGATATATGAAATTTTCATAAATGGTTGTATTAACAGAAAACGATGCTCCGGTTAATATAGTATACCGGTTTGTTAACCGGATAAATTTATAATTAGTTTATTATAAAAACAGGCTTGTAGGTTTTAATTTACCGCAAAATATCACACGGGGTTAACTGATAAAAGAACCTTTTAAGCCGGGTTCGTACCAGCAGGTGAAGAGCATTATTTTTTTAAACTATTCGTCAATGCCATTTTTTTCGAGCCAGTATTCCAATACCACAAAAAGCCAGATATCCATCCACCGGATAGATGGGTCATTGCTTAAGAACCGTTTCCAGTATTGCTGTAATGCGCTGCTGTTGATAAAGCTTCTTTCGCACAAACGGGTAATATATCCGGTACAAAACGACCGTAATTCATTTTTCATCCAGATATTCCAGGGAAACACAAAGCCCTGTTTTTTCCTGAATACAATTTCATCGGGCAAAAGCGGCTTTACCGATTCTACCAGCAGGCTTTTGGGATATACCGGCTGCTTGAACCTGTCTGGTATGCCCAGCACGTATTCTACAAGGTCGGTGTCGAAAAAAGGCTCTCTTACTTCCAGTGCTACCGACATGCTCATCTGGTCGGTATCTTTTAACAGGGTATGCTGTGTGTATCCCATATACTCTGCCACTGATACCTGGCTTAACACCGGTAGTTGATGGAGCTGCTCTTTATATTTAAATAAGTAACCTTGCAGCGCTGTACCATCATTGACCGGAAGGGTTGTTAAATGTTTAGCCAATTGGGGCGATAACATTTGTCTTAGCACCGGGTACATGTGCTCAATATCAGGTAAAGGCGTCCTTAATAACTGCTGTAAGCGATATTTCTTGTTCGAGAACTTTCCCGGAAAAAGGGATGCCGCTCCGAGCTTCCTGATCAAAGCGCTGTATTTCCACCATGCGCTTTTAGCATGCAGTTTTTGAAACTGGCTGAATATAGGGTAACCCGCAAACAATTCATCCCCTCCTACTCCGGATAGGGCTACTTTTATGCCCGCGTTTTTTATGGCTTTGGATACCACGTAACTGTTCACCCCATCGCCGCTTGGGGTATCCATCGCCGTTAAGGCCTGCTCCAGGTCATCGAGCATACTATGTGGTGATAACCGGATTTTAGTATGGTTAGTATTGAATTTACGGGCGATAAGCTCCGCATATTCCGATTCATCAAACTCCTTTTCGGAAAAAGAAATATTGAAGGTGGATGGTTTAACCTTTGCTACTTCCGACATTAGGCCTACCACGATACTGGAATCAATGCCGCCGGATAAGAAAGCGCCTACCGGCACATCGCTTACCAAACGGCGCTGAACCGACTGCCCGAGCAGTTGCTTTATGTTTTGTTGGATGGTTGCCGCGTTTGTATATGCTGTTTGCTTTGGCGCATCGCAAACATTCCAGTATTTTACTGTTTCCGCTTTGCCCTGCTTTATTTTTATATAGGATCCGGCTTCCAACTGTTGTATACCTTCAATCATAGTGAGCGGGTAGCTAACAGACTGGTACGAAAGATATTCGTATAAAGCTTTTTGATCTACCCTTTTTTGCACATACCCGCTGGCAAGAATTGCCCGGATCTCAGACGCGAAGATGATTTTTTTCTCATCTATAAAATAATACAGGGGTTTAACCCCCATCCGGTCGCGCACCAAACACAATTCTTTTTGTTGCTTATCCCATACCGCGAAGGCGAACATGCCTTTAAAATATTGAAGGCAATTCGTACCCCATTTGGCATAGGCCGCCAGCAGGGTTTCGGTATCGCTGCTGGTTTGAAAGGGATAGTCATTTATTTGTCCTCTCACCTCCCTGTAATTATACATTTCGCCATTGAACACCACAACGTATCTGCCTGAATAATCTGTAAAAGGCTGGTTGGCGGCAGCGGAAAGGTCTATGATAGATAAACGGCGGTGCCCAAGGGCTATTTCATTTTCTATGAAAAAGCCTTCGGCATCGGGACCCCGGTGCGAAACGGCATTTGTGATACGCCGGATAACCTCTTCCTGCGCCTGCTGCTGGTTAAAATGTAGAATACCGGTTATGCCGCACATAATTATAAACGGAAGAAACTAAATTGAAAAAAATACCTCGTATTAAATGGATATCCTATCCGGAAGAATTATTGTCTGTCATAATCTTTTTATATAGCTCCCTGTACTGCTCTGCTATGCGGCCCGGATCAAACCGTTTGCAGTTCTCCAGTCCCGCATCAACTATATGCTGTCTGTAGGCTTTATCCTGTATAACTTTTAATATTCCTTGCCGGATATCGGGTACACTATAGGGATTAACAAGGCTGGCGCCCTTGCCGGCAGTTGATGACATGGGGAGAATGTTACTGGTAACCACTGGCCTGCCGGAAGCCTGGGCTTCAATAATGGGTAAACCGAAGCCTTCCAGCAGTGATGCAAAAACGAGCATATCACATGCTGCATATTCCGCTATTACTTCCTGTCGCGACAAAGCACTTTTATAACGAAATTCAATTTTGTAATGATTCAAAACCCCGATTTGGGCCGTGCTGGGTTTGCCTATTATCGTTAATGTGCAGGAAATGCCCTCTAACGCTGCTGCTACTCTTTCAATGTTTTTATTAGGCGTGATGCCTACATGGAGGATAGCAGGTTTATTCGTATTAAAAGGCCTGCAGGATATAGAATAATTCCCAATCAGGCAGTTTGGAATAACGCTTATTTTGTTTGGATTGGTTTTTACATATTGCAGTAAATGCGTCCGGGTGGCTTCGGAAATTACCGTAATGTATCGTAACCGCTTTACGGGCAAATAAAACCAAAACAACCACAGGATGAACTTTTTTATACCTTTCTGCTTATCGAGTTCACCACAATCGTGAATGGTAAGTATCGTATTACGACGAGGTAAAAAAAGCGCGAGATAATGAATATCGCCGGTAATATGATTAATTTCTCCTGCATGCTTCTTTGCGAATAGCCCGTTTAACCATCTTTTTTTTATACCGGTACTCTCATAGGGCATAATGTGGTTCTGAAATGCCGGACAGGGAATCAAATTTTGCTGTATAACTCCAAACAGTTCCTCTATACTAAAAAAAGCCGGGTTCTTTTTCCTGCTGAAAAATTGCACTTCCATTTCGATGTTTTGCCTTTTGATAGAACTATTATAGGTTTATACTTTGTTTTCAAAAGAAGCGCGTGAGGTATATCCGGCTACGAAATTTTTTGTGGGGCGTTTTGTTTTCACTGCCTGTTTCCCGGATTTTCCAAACCATCCCGGTAATAACTTATATAGCACCCATATAAAGAAAGCAGATTTAACTAAAGAATTCATAATTTGAAGTGTATCCGTTTCAGCAGAATAGGTAACCTGGTAAAATAACACCGGTATCCAAAAAATCAGCAAAGGTGAGACTTGCCCGGATAGCCTAAATAAGAAAGCATACGCCCACCTGATAAACGCCCCTAATAATAGCATATACAGGATCCCTGCGTTAGTTCCAAAGCTACCATATGCTTCGCCCAAAGGACCCACATTGGTAGACCACCCTCTGATGGTGTAGCCTGTGTAGTATTTCATGTTAAATTTACCGCCGGCTTCGGGTTTATCCGGCCACACCACACGGGGAACAAAAGCGGATATAAAAGTCAGAAAAAGCCTGTTACCATAATCATGCTCCTGCTTTTGTGGAATTCTTTTCATAACAAGCGCCACATTAAAGCCCTGGTTGGTTCTGGTATATATCGGGAATAAAGCATCGGAGGATGTAAGATTCAAGGAAGATAACTGGTCAAGAATCAATTCGCCTAATAATACTCCTTTATTGCCCGAGTATTCTTCCCGCCAGGTCATTTGCCTGTATGCCGGCTTAGCCATCTGCAGTATGAGCAATACAAATACCCCGGCAGCAAACCACAATGTTTTTTTCCAGAGCTTCAGTTGCCTGCCCAGGAAAAAAAATGAAAATATGGTCAGGCCCATATAGGCAACAACAGTAAACATCCCTCCTCTGACGGCTTCTATCATTACAAAAACCCCGAAAATGAGTAAGCCCGGAAGCCGGTAAGCAGTCCGGGGAGCATAGTACAGGTATAGGAAGCCCGTAAATCCTGCTATATAAAAAAGGTACATTACAAATTGGAGGGCACCAGGTAAAAAATTGGTTAATACAGAAGATATTAACCCAATGATAATCAGGTAAAACCCAACTTGGGGTTGTTTTGCTAAGATAACTTTTGCCGAAACAAGAAGCCTGCTCAAGTGTTTTCCCGTATCGCTATTGTTGCCGCCCAAGGGCCAGGTCAGTAATAAAATAAAACCGGCTACAGCGGGAAGCGCATAACTGTAATACAGGGTCTCTGGTACGGGCATGTATTTTACCCATAACCGCGACAAAGCATTGCTTACAGTAAAAGCACGATAGCCCCAAAGGGGGGCTATCAAACAAACAAACGTTGTATGCATGGCTATTATTTCGCGCAATACAATCCCCTTACCTAACTTATCAAGGGTGGCTATAATTATTATTATAAACAAGCTGATAGTAAGAAACGCATACCAGTTGGTGAGCAGCGACAAAACAAAAACAAGGCACTGCAAATAAGCAAAAAGATAATTCCTGTTTTTCAAATAGTATGCGTTTAGCTGCTTATTGATTTCTTAGATGCAAACAACAGCCCGCTTCCCTTTGTTATAACGCCAGGTAAAAGATGGATTTTCCCTTTTGTATTCATTGTGTACAAGGTATATCCCCAGTCTGCCAGCAGGCGTTGCGCATCCCCGGGCGTAAACCCGGCATGCTTTTCCGCCCAGTCTACAAATTCAAACAGAATATCAGGAGCGTTTTCCGCTGTCAGTAAATTTTTACCTCCCATAAATACATTTCGCTCATATCCTTCCACATCAATTTTAATTAAATCAACCCTGCCTATCTTCAATTCAAAAATCAAAGTGTCTAAAGTAATTGTTTTCACTTTTACTGCGTCATGTGTAAAAACAGGCGACAGTGACCCTTTACCAAATTTTTCTCTGGGAGAATAAAAGTTCAGTTCCAAATCATCTGAATTATAAAGTGCTTTATCCACTACGCGTATTCCCGAAAGTTCATTAGCAGCAAGATTTTTTTTAAGGTAGCTTACGAGCCATGGCGCGGCTTCTACACAAACAATATTTATATCCTTTCGTTGCATTGCCAGGGGTACAGTGATGGCGCCGATATTAGCGCCAAGATCAAGAAAAGTTGCTCCGGATAGCAGCTTATTACATAAAAACCCAACTGTTTCCGGCTCATACATTCCATTCACAAATATATCAAAGCCAATAGTTTCATATAGATTAGGTAACAAAAAGGAACAACCATACTTTCCTTTTATTGTTATATCCCTCTGCTTTAGCAAACTATTCTTAAAAAGCAGTTTTGCCAAACGGGATTTACCCCTGAAGACTGGCAAACTCCTCAAAAATGCATCCATAGTAATTCTTTTTACGTCATTGATAGTTTTCTCCACAAGGGATCTAAAACTTTCTCGTAAAAATAAGGTGAGTTTTGATACGTTAAGTTTGAGTGATCTATCATCTGGGCAAGGTCAAATTCCTCCATATTCTGAAAGTCAACGGCTACTATTCTGGGATAACTATTATTGGTAACATACGCATGGCTTGTTTTCATTTCTACCGGAAACCAGGTATCCAAACCACAGGCGTAGTATTCAAACAATTTGTTGGGTGCATTGTAAATGTAATTGGGAATATGCCCTTTATACAATATTACTCCAACTTGATATACTTCTAAAACACCAGGGAGATCATAGTAATTCACCTGTCCCTTGAAATGAATAAACCTACTCCCTATTGATGACAAATATGCAAGCAAAGGACCCGCATCCTGCAGGGAGTAGATATCCCACATTACTGTGCCATTTTTGCTCTCAACCCATTTTGCGAATTCTTTTATATACATGGTGTCCATTCCCAAAGCACCTGCATAAACAATACGGACCGGTAATGTATTTTTATTTTGTCTGTTTGGATTTAACCAGCTTGCGGGCGGATAATTGGGTAGTATATATGTATTGTGGAATTTTATACCTGGATTATCTTTTTTAAAAAACTGCATCCTGTCTTCATTCGTATGAGAAATCCAATCCATTCTTGCATATTGTTTTTTTTCAAGAGTATGTATTACTCTGTTTAAGATCATGCCAGTTTTGTATTCCAAGGGGGTGATATATTCATGAAAATGACAAAATATCCGGGGGCTTTTTCCCAGAAACCTCATGCTTATTTTATATGCATAAACTGGCAGAAAAGATAATGTTTCATAGTACAGAACATCTGTTGGCTTATTTTTAAGGAGATGAAGAAAAACGCTTGCATAAAATTTAAAATACTCGAGCATTCGCTGTAATTTTCCTTTGTGCTTATCCGGCATTCGAAACCTGTGAATATTTACGGATTCATTTACAAAAAAATTATCGGTTAAACTCAATGCTGTTGAATATACATCTACCTCAAAAGAAAGTTTCTTGTGGCTGATATAATTTATAAAATTAATAACTGGTGGATAAAATTCAAGTGGCAGAAAATGTATAATGGCTAATCGCTTCATAGGTAATGGTTAATGCTTCTTCAATAATTTAATAAATTATTCCACGCATCTTTTCCTAAACCGTTAATAGTATAGATTTTACCCAGCATGATTGCAGGAAGGCGTGACTACGCTAAAATTCTGGCGCCATTCCCTAAAACAGGCATTCTTCACATTTAGAGAATCCTCTATATGGTTTGAGTTATGCGCTTGCTCTGGTTAATAATGTTCAGAATACCGTCCTCCAATTTCAATAACGGACGGTTGAGTACAGCAATCATTTTTGTATTATCCGGTTGGCGTCGGGTCATGTCACCCTCTTTGAGGGGCGGTAAATAAGTAATTTTTGAAGAAGATTCTGTAATACGTATTATGGTTTCTGCCAGTTCTTTCACCGTCGTTAGCTTATTGTTACCCACATTTACAACATCATTTACAAACAAATGCTCTTCAAGTATTTTACGGGTAAACTCGAGGTTATCATCTATATAACAAAAGGTACGTGTTTGGCTGCCATCCCCATAAATGGTTATGGCCTCATTATTTACAGCAGCATTTAAAAATTTAGCTACAACAAAATCTTGGCTTTGTCTCGGTCCGTATGTATTAAAAAATCGAAGGATTGTATAATCAAGCCCGAATTCGTCATGGTAAGAACGGCAAAAGCATTCGCCTATATTTTTTACTACAGCATAGGGCAGCCTCGAGTTAAGTGGCGTTACATACTCATGCTGTGGCAAATGCACGGGCTCGCCATATACTTCGGAAGAGGAACTGAAAAATATCCTTTCGACACCCGTATTTTTGGATAGTTCAAAAACATGTTGTAACCCCATGATATCATCTAACACCATTTTCGGATGATCAAGTGTACGTAAAACTCCTACAACGGCGGCATAGTGAAAGACATAATCAAAACGATAATTGAGCATTACTGCAGAAATATCTCTGTAATTATTTACATCTCCTTTTATAAACTTGTAGTTGGGATGGTCACTAATATGTTTCTTACAACCAGTTAAAAAATTATCAATGGCTATAACATAATAATTTCCCGTAGACAAAAGACTTTCGGCAAGGGAGCTGGCAACAAATCCGGCACCTCCCGTTATCAAAACATATTTCATTTAGTATAGTTTTAAAATTTACAGTAATATCAAATATGATATAGAATCATTTGTAACCTATGTGTGTAGGTATTGGATTCCATTAGTAAGGAATGGGCATTTTTACGAATTCTCTGGCATTCTTCCGGTTGGCTAAGCGCCCATTTAACCTGGTTAACCAAATCCGATTCAGACTGAAAATAGAGCGCGTGCTCCCTGTTCCTGAACAAATGCTCCTGTTCGGGGCAGGCCGATGATAACTGCAATCCAAAAGCAGTAGGTATTTCAAAAAACCGCATATTAGCTGCGGGATAATTAGTATCATCAATAACATTAATATTAATACGGGATTTATTGAAACATTTTGCCAGCTCGGCTTCATACACCCCTTCGCTTTTCACTCTTTTTCTTATTTCTGAATCCTCACTCTTTTTTTCCCAGTTCGGTCCATGAATTTCTATCCGGCTTTCCGCAAAATGCTGACAGATTACGGACATCATTTTTTCTCTTTCTGGCCGCCATCCACCAATAAAACAGATATCAGACGCAAAGTCATCCGGAGGTTCATGGATACCATGCATAAACGGATCTCCCGCTAAAGGTACCCAATGAATATTTTTAAACCCCAATCGGGCAAAAACCGGCACGGCTGCCTTACTATAACTGGCAGTTATATCTATGAGGGCAGCATTGAGGAAATTGTGAGTTTCCAGGTTAAAAGGAGTATCAGGCCATATCCAGGCAATTTTTATAGTGGGAAGCATAGTTTTAATGCATGCTAATGTACCCGGGAGGACTTTTACATTCGTGAACAATAATATTATTTCAGGATTGAATTTTTTTACGGATAAAATTAATTCTCTGTTCATTTTTCGAGTCCACTGCTCAACCGGTAAAAATGCGTGAACCATTCGTCCAACTTTCCCTCCTTTCAGGTATTGCCGCTGCTCTTTTACTGGGTCAAAAACCTCTAAGTCAAGTTTTAATTCCCTGAATGCATTTATATAAGAATATTCAAGCGCTCCTTTGGCCTGTGAACCGACAACAAAAAATCTCTTTTCTTTTATTATATTCATTTTTCTTCTTCTTCAGCAGCTATTTTTACGTTTTCTATTATGACTCCGGTATTGTATTGCTGCACAGTTGACAATGATAGTTTACCAGCCTCTTTGCGAAAGGAGTCATCACGGATTAATTGCTTCAAGCAATCTGCTAATTGCTGCACATTACCTCTTTCAAATATAAACCCATTTTTACCCTGTTCAACAAGATCATGCGAACAACCTACCGTATCTGATACTACAACAGGCAACTCAAAATTCATGGCTTCATTTACAGAGAGACCCCACGTTTCACTTTCAGAACACAGCACCAGCATATCAGCTATGGCATAATACCTGGAAATCTGACTTTGATTAACAAAGCCGGTAAGGTAAATATGCTGAAGCTTATGGTCTTTAATATATGTTTCCATATCTCTCCTTAATTCACCTTCTCCAACCATTACCAAGGCAATATTAAAAGATTGCAATAATGCATAAGCCTTTATCAAATCTATAGGCCGTTTTACAGGTTGGTATTTTCCCGTAAATAAAATGATAATTCTATTTGCCGGAAGATTAAGCTCCTGCAATAATTGAGTTTTTTTTTCACGATATAGCAACCAGGCATTGTGGAAATATTCATTATCAACACAATAAGGTGTATAGATTAACCTGTTATCCGGTACGCCATACAATTTAAAAAAATCTTTGCTGTCTTTCCCTATATAAAGGCATTTGTCAATGAAGAAGCGAAAAAGTAAATGTTTTAAAAGTAGTTTTTTAAGCCAAAGAATATGTTTTCTTTTTCTGATCTCCTTGCTATAAGGATTTTCAATACGCAACCAAATTTTTTTCCCCATTAGTCTGGCAAAAAAAATTGCTATCAGCGAGGTGCAGTAACTCCATCCGTTCATTATAATAATGGATGAAGGATCATCAAATAACTTTTTTATCACTCCCGGATTAATTAAATCCCAAAAACGGTTGTCAAGGGAAGAGCTCCCTGAATAATTTTTTATAAAACAACTATTGTATCCTTCCAGCAGGGGAATATCCCATTTTATATTTTGCCCAAACCCTTTGTCCATCCCCCCCTTTATACTGATATCTGAGAAGTAATATACCTGCAGTTGAAAAGATTTGGCCATTTCCCGTAACAAAGGAGAAAAGTATTGTATTGGGTGACTTAGATAATAACTTATTCGAACTTTGTGCTGCATATTGATCTTAAAAGATTTATAAAAACATTTGAAGGCCTTACGAAGTGGATGGAGGATTAATAATCCATTTCGTTCATGATTATTTATTAACAATCAATCGTTTCAGCATCTTTAACTTTGACCTGTACCCTTTAATCAATCTCCAATCTGTATTTTTAAAAGAGAAATTGTTATTGAGCCCACGGATGTCATAAATACTGGCATAATATAGTATCTGGGTAGTCAGAATTTCTTTATACTTCTTTTTATTTGTTTCACTTATCCAGCTTTGCAGTTGCAGCACTTCTATAAAATCATTCAATAGCTGAATAATGTTTCGGGCTTTATCCTCATCACTCATTGAACGGGAAACAGATCCCATTTTTAGTCTCCTGTTGTATACAGCAAAACTTCCTTTTATATATCCAAACGTTGCACCGGCTAAAGCTGCTTTTGTAAAAAACTCCCTGTCCTGAGCTACGCTGGTTAAAGGATTCCAACCACTCATATTAACTACCTGTTGAACAGTATCTCTTCTCAGCAAGTAAGCATGCGAAGCAATCCAGTTATCTGTAAGTAACTCATACAAAAAATCTTTATAAACAGTGCATTGCTTATATTCGGTTTTGAATAATTTTTTATTTTCATCGTAAATATCCAGCCGCCAGTCAGAATAAGCTATATCCACAGAAGGATTCTTTTCCATGAACAACAACTGGGCATCTAATTTGCCCGGCAATAAAAAGTCATCCGAATCAAGCCATTGAATAAAGTTTCCCGATGACAGGGAGAATCCATAATTACGCGCGTTATTGGCTCCTTTTAAAGGATTTTGTTCTATGATCACACTTCCATGCTTTTCTTTTAAACTGGTTAATATATCCCAGCTATTGTCAGTAGAATGATCATCTACTATTATAATTTCTTTTATACAGCTTCCCTGATCTATACAGCTTTCTACAGCAGCTCCTATCCATTTCGCAGAATTGTAGCAGGGGATAATAACGGAGACAGCATGTTTACTCAACCCATTAAACTTTTAAATTAACAACACTAATTTCAAAACCAACCCCAAAATCTCTGTTATTTCCTGTTGAATGTAAATTCAGTATATCCTTTTTCGCCATTCGGCAAATCATTGCCTGCTGACCCGTAGTTTATGGTTAGCAAGGTATTGCTCCTCATATTCTCCAACTGAATGCCGGTGAGGTTACCGGTTGTTTGTAATGAAAAGGGCAACCTGATTTTTCTGTTTCCCGTGTTGCCATGTACCCTTATTTTTACTGTTCGGGCATCATATTCTAATTCCGTATATCCTCCCGATATGGTAATGCCATTATAGGAAAACCATGCAGATGAAGATAAGAGCGCCCCACAGAATCCTTCTTTTGTTTTTACCGCATAATAATCAGGGCTGATGATAATGTCATTTCCCTGCTGCTCAACCAGAACGTTATTGAGTGAAATGGATTTTACGCTTTCCTGATAGGGATTTTCTCCTTTAACATAAGGTAATAGTATATTAAAAAAAGGCTTATCACTGTGTAACCGGATAATTTGCTGCTCTTCGGAGTAAGCACGCTTGTTTGTGGCCTTAAATTCATTTGTTTCAATGGTGTTTTGCCAGGTTGTACCCCATTCTGCTACTGTAAATTGCATGTTCGATGAAGACAGCGTATACAGTTCCCAATTGATACCGTTTGCAGGATGTGCCGGCCATTGCTGGCCGTTAAACACAAAACGATTCAACCCTGGCGAAAGCTCCTTTACGGGAGATGCCCGGGGCAGTTCTTTCCGTTTGTTATTGTCATATATTCTTTTTACCGGCGTAATCAATCCCGCGGGTGTACGAACAGCCCCTTCCGACATCATTAACATACTCCATATATTAGCCTCATTACCGGGAATGCTATCATAAAAAGCTATAATGGGCACATCTTCATGCAGGGTAATCATATTGATTTTACGATACCATACCGCACCATTCTTCATGCTCATTTTAATATAGCTGGTACTGCTATAACCCAAATGGGCAAATTCAACCAGGTCTGATAAAGGCCAGGTTCGGTTGGTAAGCGAGTGGCCGGTAATGGGTTGCTCTGGTTGGTTCCACTCGGGAAACAGCTTTTCAGGAACTACCACAGACCTTATCCGGGCATCTGTTGCCGAGGGATAATAAAAAGAACTCCGGCTTAGAGATAAAGGCGTTTTTAAGGCATATACGGCCACTTCACCTGCATCGTCATTCCGGTGATCGTAGAGTTTATTACCATTTAACACCCACAATGCCGTTTCATTCGCCGTATTAATTCCCGACCTGAAATGAGAGTGATACCCGGTATAGCTGGATGTTGTAACAGTAAATACTTTTGACGGATTGTAATAAAGGTTAACCGATAAGCCTATTGATCCGAACGCAGAATTACGCATGGGCCCATTGTAATAGCAGGAAAGTAACTCTTCACCTAACTCCTTATTTTTTTCCCTCAAGCCGGTTGCAAGGAGGGCAAATACGGACGCACTCTCCTCAGAACCATCACCAAAAGAAATCAGCTTCCTGTTATTGCTAAAACGAACCGAAGGTGGTGTAAGTAATGATAGGTAAAACCGGGCAAAACGTTCAATTCTTGGCTCTGTGTCGAAGAGGTCTTCCATTCCGGACTGGCGTATCTGCAACATGGAATACAGAACAGGTTCAACAGCAGGCTGGATATAATGAGGCGACCCTATCCCGGCTCCATTTTCATAAATAGCCTTTTTAATATCATTGCGAACGTCTTGTACAGCCTTCTGTGCCCGCAACCGGAATTCCGGGTCATCGGCTAACAATAATGCAAAGAAGATACGGGTATTATTGTACATTAATGGCATGTTAGCCGGCCCATAATTAATGCCGGCGCTATCCACAAAAGGCACGTTATTGTCATCCCAAAGAATACGCGCCATCAGCGCAATAAGTTGTTCAAGCGTTTTCTTCTCGTTAGGAGTAATTATTACGTCAGCATCTGCCAATAAGGCCGAAACCAATAGCGACTGCTTTTTAAAAAGATTACTGCCCTTCCAGTATCGAAACTTACTGGTATAACTTGCCTCTCCTTCGGTATATGCAACTTCAAGCGTTGTCTTAAAGTTTATCAGGTGCTTCTTAAGTGAGGCGGCCGAGTCCGGATAACGCCAGACATCCCAGATCGTTTTATAGGCCTCATCTATACGGCACATTTGCTTGTAGAAGCCTGCATCCTTTTTTATTTTTTGCTGCAGTGATTGAATATCACCAGCCGGCATATAGATGGCCCCCTCATAAAAAGCTGGCACTATCTTAACCGGTTTCTGCGCATACGTTTTTATTTTACTGCCTAACCCGGAAATTCGGTTCATCTCTTTTGCAATAGGTTGTGTTTTTTCCGGCGCAGGCAAGTCTGCTTTTGTACTAATAAAAAGCCCCCACTGGAAGCGTTTCCGGGGATACCAGGAATTATCAGGCCCCCGCCGGCTAATTTCAACAGTAAATGTAGCGTATTTTTGCTGGTTCTTTTCTTTGGCTTCAGGTGAAACTTCCAGCCTCACACCAGCGCTTCTTCCGCCAATCAACCGCTTTGGCTGACCCTGAAAAAAACCGACCAGGGGAGAAGCGTTATCACCCTTACTGTTAAACATCTGCCAGTATCTTCCCGAATTAACTTCTCCACCCGCAGGCTCCCACAATACAAGAGGCGGGTAGCTCTTTGATTTGGAGTAATCAATATCTACAGTGGCATCAAGAGGATATCGCCGTTCATCTTCCGAACGGTATTTATTTCCCGAAGGTTCATAGCCAAGTTTTATATCTGATGAAGACCAGCCCCTGTACCTTGCTTTGTCCGGCCACAAACCATTACTTATATTGACGCTATACCTAATATCATAGTCTGAATCTTCTTCAATTAATATTGCTTTCTCCCCTTTTTTTACCGTAATTAAACAAGAGTAAAAACCGGGTCCCGCTTCCCCGCCTTTATATTTGGCTTTGCTGAATTGAAATTCCTTTTTTTGAAAGCTATAGGTTATGCTTACGGTAACCTGTATGGATGAATTGGTAACAAACTTAACATTCATTGAAATGGGGGGAGTAGGGCTTTTTAGTTCATTCTGCTTATCATTTGAGTATACGCCATTACTATAAATAAATGCCTGAACCGGAGCGGGAGCAGGCTGCCCATTTTTAAAAGCACTTTCTGCAGGAATAACAATACCCAGTAAGCCGTTCCTTATTTCAATAGTGTTGCCTTTTGTTTTAACAGACACATTTTGTGTATTAGCCAGTGAATTTGAGAAAAATGCAAGTGAGAAGAAAATGATTTTATAAAAAAAACTTGTCATTCTTTTATTCGGCTCGTGGTATAAGATTCTATTCGGGACGTTAATTCATTCGGACACAACAGATATTCACAAAAATCCATGTTTGAATGAATTCCAATTGTTTGAATTCGTTCTATTTGCAATGTATTCAGATCTTTCTTATTCCTGAACATGGTATAGTTAATTTCTTTTAGCATTGCTTCGATTTTGTTTTGACGCTGAATCCTCATCTGGTTTTCATTTGAATAACAGGGCAATATTTCTATCAGTATAAATGGTCTGTCAAGTTTTATTCTTTCCAGTAAAGAACATAAAACAAAAGATTCAGCGCCTTCTACATCAATTTTTATTATGCTTATAGGACCAGTGCTCAGGTTAAGACTTGCAAAATCAAAAACGGGAACCGCTTTTTTAAATATCACTTTTCGCTCAGGCCGAAAATCAGGTATTAATGAAGCGCTTGAATCAGTCGAATAAAAGGAATAAAAATTAAGATGTAATAATTCATCAGATGTCATTATGCCCACCGGGTAAAGGGTGCAGTTCATGAATCTGTTTTTAGCAATTAATTCTTCAACATAAAAAATGCATTTTGGATTAGGTTCAAATCCAATATATTCTGCTGCAGGAGCAACTGACTTAAGCTTAATGAGCGTTTGACCGGTATTAACTCCTATGTCAAAAAACACTCCGGAGTTTATTCCGTATAGTATTTTAATAGTATGGATCATCCAGGATTCAGATATATAATAATGTTCACTACCTATGGAATAAATAATTGGAAATTTGAACCGAACTCCATTTATATACTTTATATAGGTAAAATTAACCAGCTTTTGGAGCCCAAGTTTGTTGAGAATCCTGTAAAATAAATAAATCATTGTTTTATGCGCCCTGCGTCCTATTGGAGCAGGGCTTTTTATAGCAATATAAGCTTCAGAAGATGCTATTCCTATTTAATAATCGTTTCAGAAGATGTAGAATGAAGTATTTTAACTGAACAAATTGAGACAATATTACAAATATTTCTCCACATTATAACAAGGAATTATAACTGAAACCAACATAATACCCGCCTTTATAATTATTGTATTCTCGTTAGTGTAACTGAAATGAAAAAATACTAGTTATTGCCAATTGATTAAATTATAGCCAGCATAAGTAACATAATTTTTTAGAAAGATCACGTTTAACTTCGTTGACTTACTATATTCTTCGACTTTTCCTATGCAAGGTTACTGTTTTCCATACTTATTCGGAATATGGATTATAGTTAATTGGCTTCTAATTAATTTATCATATTATATCTTGAACTAAACTCATTTCAAATGGTGTTTCAACTCTTTATTAAAAGCAGCAACTCCGTCTCTATTTAAATGGTGCTTATCATAAAAATCCAGGCTATCGTTTAAATGCATTAACTCGTTAAAATTGTAATAGCTAACGTTATAGGTATTCATCAATGAATCAAAAGCCTGGTTATTGATATATGAATGATAAAAACTTGAAGTTACCGGTGCGTATACCAGAACCAACTCAATTTTTTTTGTTTTAATTCTTGTCACGGTTTTTTCAAATGCCTTAATTTGTTCACGTCTGAATTCCCATTGCTTTGCGGGCTCACAACAGGTGTCGGAGAACTGCTGCAAATCTTTTTCAACATATCCCCCCCGGATATAGGTATCATTAAATTTCTGCTTTCTTACCGGTTCGCTAAAGGAATTATACAAATGTAAAGCCTCACACCAGGAGCTATAAATTAAAGTGTTGTATGTGGGAATATCATTTATCTTAAATGCCATTATTACAGAACCTATATCATTTTTATCATTGGATATGATGTCCAATGCTGATTCAACGCCATCAATACAAAAGCCATTTGGAAACACCTCATAAATAATCATTTTAGGGGTTACTTTATCCAGGTAGCGTTGTAGCAGCAAATCCGTTTGAATAGGTGTTTGGGAGTTGCTGCCTAAATTAAAGGTTTTCATTCCGGGAAAATTCCGGGGGTCAAATCCACGATAAGCATGTGATGAGCCCAGGAATAAAATATCTACTCCTTTATCCAATTGTTTAATTTCTTTTAACCTGGAAAAAGTATAACCATAGCCCCCTTTCACATATTTAATATTTGGCTTAAACGACTGAGGAAAGCGCCACCCCCAAAGTAAAACCGACACCAGGTAAACCGGTATTGCAAAAACAACAAAAAGCAACAGTCTTTTTAAAAAAAAAATCATCACCTAAAACTGAAAATAAATAAACGGACTCTCATCCGTTTTCATATACACTCCCATTAGTACAATAATGAAACTGTAAAATGCCCACCTCAGTAACCTGTGCCAGCCTGTACCAATATTTGCAATAGCGTATGGTTGTGCTCTCCCTATCCATTCGATAATATTAAAAAAAGCCAGCAGGCAAAACATAGGTGCCGGAGCAATAGCAGTACTTATAAAATCACTTCCTTTAGGAACCGTCAGCAAAGACAGGGAGAAAATACCCGAAAAATAGGATAACGCATGTTCCATATTCTCTGCTCTGAAAAAGACCCAGGCAAGCACTGTCAACCCAAATGTGATTATCATGCTGATCAGTTCTTGGGGGGCAGGTAATATCCGCCCCTGTGCCACAATTTCCATATTGTTCCTGTTTCTGTTGGTTAGCATAAGCGGCAAAAAGTAAATGGCGTTTAATGCGCCCCAGGCTATAAACGTCCAGTTAGCACCATGCCAGAATCCGCTAACAATAAAGATGATAAAAGTATTTCTTATTTTTTTCCAGGTTCCTCCTTTGCTGCCACCAAGGGGAATATAAAGATAGTCTCGGAACCAGGAAGACAGAGAGATATGCCATCTTCTCCAAAACTCCGCGATATCCCTTGAAAAATACGGAAATGAGAAATTCCTTAACAGTTCTATCCCGAAAAGTCTTGCGGTTCCCAGCGCTATATCAGAATATCCGGAGAAATCTCCATAAATCTGGAAGGCAAAAAATATGGCGCCAAGTAATAGGACACTTCCCGGGTAATGAGAGGAATTATTAAAAATCAGGTTTGCATAATCAGCACAGTTGTCCGCAATAACCACTTTCTTAAACAATCCCCATAAAATTTGGCGTAATCCATCAACCGCCTGGTTATAGTTAAACACTCTCTTCCTCTTAATTTGTGGCAAAAGGTGCGTAGCCCTTTCTATCGGACCAGCCACCAGCAATGGAAAAAAGCTCACAAATACCGCATAATCTACAAAGTTCCGCTCGGCTGTGATTTTATTATTGTAAACGTCAATTACATATGACAAACCATGAAAAGTGTAAAATGAAATCCCTACCGGAAGTATAATATTTAATACCCATGGATTTACATTTAATCCCAAATTGGACAGTGCTTCTGCAAAAGTTTCTGTAAAAAAATTATAGTATTTAAAAAAACCTAAAAAACCTAAATTGACTATAATGCTCAACAAAAACCAAACCCTCTTTCTTTGTTGATTATCCGCCTCCGACATTTTTATACCGGTATAGAAGTCGAGCAGGGTTGAGAACATTAACAAAAACAAAAACCGCCAGTCCCAGCAGGAATAGAAATAATAACTTGCAATTAAAAGAAAGGAATTTTGAATCTTCAGGTTTCTATTAGCAATAAACCAATAGATGAAAAAAACAACCGGTAAAAATAATGCGAAACTGAACGAATTAAAAAGCATAGTGGTTTAGACAGTATTATACTGCCTGATTTTATGCCTAAATATTTTCTTATTTGTGAATAATATAGGCGTTGCTATCGATTTCAAATTTCTTGAATTTACTATTCAAAGGGAAACCACTAAAAATATATTCTGATACCGCAGTTTTATCATTATTATAAGAGATTTCAGAATTAAAAATGAAACCAAGCTTTATTCTCATTGCCAGGTACCTCATCTTTATCTTTGATCGCCCTGTTATTTGAGAAATATAACCTTTAATGCCCCGCCTGCAGTTAGGATAAAAATAATTATATAACACATAGTGCATAGCTGCCATATTATTATTATCACCTCTACTTATTTTAAGAAAAAGCGAAGACATCTGTCTTAGGAAGTACATAGTAGTAGTATAAGAACCGCCTATAATGCCTGCATTATACAGGGCTAAATCAAAAAAATTACCAGGCATAGAGCAACCTAGTTTTTTTGAAAGCTTTGCAACGGAATTTATATTCCAGTTCGACTGGTAGATTTTGTTTCCACTACCCCGCCCAACGAAGATTGTATTTTCGCTCTTCTGACCGAAAAAAGGGAAAGGATCTGATGTAAAGGTCACATCATTCCCGTCAGTAAAAAGAATATAAGAAGGGGAATAACGTAAAAAAAAAAGATAATAAATAATGAACCGCTCATCGTTTAAGCTAAAATTACCGAGCTTACATTTCACAAACCTTATATTAGGCGTTTGATACTTTTGAATAAATTCTTTCGACAAATTATCATAAAAAACAATACCAAACAGGTTTAATTGTAATACACTAAAGTACCAGGGTTCTATGTATTTGATATCATCAGCATCTACCTGGATATTCCGTTGAGGGTCTGTACTTGTTGTGAAGTAAGTGGTACATACAACAGCGTCCCCAATATGCTCAATTTGTTCAACCTCTCTTTCTGCTGCAAGCAGATCAACATTTTCAATCTTGTAAAGTTGATCCCTGTCATCCATTAAAACATTTTTGAATCGCTGCAATTTCTCTTGAACTTCAATACTGCGGCTGGATGGGCAATCAAAATTACTACTCACCTTCATTTTGTTTCACTCCAATTGATTAATGAAATAGTTCTTAAGAAATAGATGTTATTCTTATACGCATTATAGCCTGTGCGCCCAAATGTTCAGTTTCATATCCTGGTTTAATTCTGCTGAATTATCGATGAAGTGATTTGTTTTTTTGAATTCATCTTCTATAAAATATCTGAACCCGTTTTCTTCGAACATCTGTAAATACTTTGAAAGATATTGCGGATCGTTTACAAAAGAATGATATTCCAGGAATATGTGATCCAGGTTGCCGATATTGTTCCTGATATCCTCAATGATAAATTTTTCAGCCCCCTCAATATCAATTTTCAAAAGATCCACTTTTTGCTGAAGGTATTTATGCAGGGGAATTGTTTCTACCTCATAACTGGACTCAAGATTCTTCTCAACAATCAATGATCCGGATATTTTCTCATTGGTTGTAAATAGTTGTTTCCCCTCTTTGTCAGATAAAGCCTTATTAATACATGTAACATCTGCGAGTTTGTTTTCCTGAACATTTTTGACCAAAGAAGCATAAGCTTTTTTGGAGGGTTCGAAAGCAATAATTCTGGACTTGGGATATTTTCTTTTCCAATACAATACTCCGAGTCCAATATTAGCCCCTGCATCTATAATTAGCGGACTATCAGTGTTACTTGTAAAATTGTATATGTCTCGTTCAAAAATATGTCTGAAAACCTTTGTTATACATGCTAAGTCATGTGTATATAACTTAAATTTTTCAAACACTTTATAGTGGAATTCTCCTTGCTTCTTTATTTCAAGTTTCTGTAAGTTTTTCCGCTTTCTGAATCTATTTAAGAGTTTGTTCAACATATTATTCTCGTATTTTTATTACCCTTGCAGGAACACCGCCCACTATTGCATTTTTTTTAATATCTTTTGTCACCACTGCTCCGGCGGCTATTATGGAGTTTTTTTCAATATTAACTCCATCCAGAATATTAACTCCGGCTCCTATCCAAACATTATCTCCTATTTTTATGCCTTTCCTTTCTATTCCCTGTAATCTTATGGGAGTATCTAAATCTTTGAATTGGTGATTGGCGGGGATAATTACAGTATGAGTTGCTATGCGCACTTCGTTACCAATTGTTAGATTTCCATGCCCATATAATACACAGAAAGGATTGATACTTGTATGATTGCCTATTTTTATATTTCCGCCATACGTAGCAATAATTACGTTTTCAAGAATATTGCAGTTATCGCCTATTTCAATCGTTCCTCCTTTTTCATTATTTAATATCACGGTGCTGTCAATGTGTGTATTTTTACCAACGACTATATTCTGCCTGTTTCCCTTGAGAGTAAAAGAGGAATTGTCTTTCTTAAGCCTTAGTTTTGAGAGTAGATTCCACATTAAGATAAATTTTGCCAAAGTTATTGTTTAGGAATACACCACTGCCATACACATCCTTTGACAGAATGTGAAAAACATAAGCATTCTCGATATATTCCAGCCGGCCTCCTTTTTTATAAGCAACAGAAATATCTATTATATATTTTCCTTCAATTAAATTGGGACTTTCTATTTTAAACAGATAACTGTCATTATTTTCTTCTGAATTATAAAGAAGCTTTAAGGGTTTCATTGCTGTGCTAAACGCTGATATTTTTTGGTCAAATTCATCCTTTATAAAAAAACCTAAATGTAACCCTTGTATTTCCTTAATTCCTTTCGCATTGATTTGTATGGTAAAATCAGTACCCATTTCAAATTCACTTGCAATAATATTATCACAGTTGAACATCAAAACTTCATTAACATACTTTGTGTTAGCCAGAATTTTGCTACCCAAAATATCATTCCCTTTTAAATAATGCTCAATTGATTCTTTGGCCGTACCAATGTAAGCCACCTTACCCTTATCTAATAGCATACCCCTATTACAAAGATTTTCAACAGCAGCCATGCTGTGACTAACGAACAATACCGTCCGGCCTTCTTTGCTGCTCACATCCTTCATCTTACCTAAACTCTTTTTCTGAAAATCTGCATCACCTACGGCAAGCACTTCATCTACCACCAAAATCTCCGGTTCCAGATGTGCTGCTACAGCAAAGGCCAATCTAACATACATTCCGCTGCTGTATCTTTTTACTGGGGTATCCAAAAAAATTTCTACCCCGGCAAAATCCACTATTTCATCAAACTTTGATCTTATCTCAGATCTTGCCATGCCTAGAATAGCGCCATTTAAAAAAATATTCTCCCTGCCAGATAATTCAGGATGGAATCCGGTGCCAACCTCCAGCAATGAAGCTACTCTTCCCTTCAGGGATATTTTTCCCGTAGTAGGCTCTGTAATCCGGCTCAGCAATTTGAGAAGGGTACTTTTACCTGCGCCATTTCTGCCTATTACGCCAATCCGGTCGCCGCGGTTGAACTCAAAATTTATATTTTGCAAAGCCCAGAACTCCTCTCTTACATTACTGCTTTTGTTATTAAATAACCCTTTTATTGTTTGGGAAACAGTATCTCTGAAAGTGGCATAACGTTCGGTACGTTGATGATCAATTATATAACTTTTTCCAAGACCTTCTGCTTTTATAATAATATTACTCATGTATCACTTTAAATAATATCCGCAAAGGATTTTTCCATTTTTCGAAACTTTGTAATGCCCATCCACAAAAAGAGAAGGGATATAAGAACAGATATAAGTAGACTTTCCACATTTAAAGCCGGTTCTCCATTAAGCAGGCTCCACCTGAACCCATCAATAACTCCCACCATTGGATTGAGATAAAACAGCAATCGGTATTTTTCAGGAATAACACTGGTACTGAACCCTACAGGAGATACATACAAGCCAAATTGAACGATAAAAGGCACTATATACCTGAAATCGCGGTATTTTACATTTAATGCTGTTATCCATAAACCAATGCCAATTGCTAGCGTAAAGGCAAGCAAAAGAAAAAGAGGCAGGAAAATAATCTGCCAACCGGGCAGGTATTGATAAAAAAGACACAGCAGCAGCATTAAAAAAAATGCAATGAGAAAATCAATCATACTCGTAATTACCGAAGCGGTAGGTATAATCAACCTTGGGAAATAAACTTTTGAGATGAGATTGGTGTTGCCGATCAGGCTATTACTTGCTTCACTGATTGCATTGGCAAAAAACTGCCATGGCAGCATGCCTACATATACCATAATGGCATAGGGCGCACTGCCCGCAGCGGGTAATTTGGCAACTTTGCTGAAAATAAGCGTGAATACGATCATTGTGATTAAAGGACGCAAAACGCTCCATAAAACGCCCAGCACAGTTTGTTTATATCTTACTTTTATGTCTCTTAAACTCAGTATATAAAAGAGTTCCCGGTATCTCCACAAATCCTTCCAGTAATTCTTTTCTGCTTTACCTGCTTCTATAATTAGTTCTTCAGCCATAATCAGTTTATACACTTTTCATGCGATGTCTGTTAATCATCCTCTTGATTAAGAATAGGTAGTATCCCCCGCCAGATTATCATATTGGGTAAAAGACTTCGATGAGTTTAAAAGTACTACAAAGCAAGAGTACTATACTCATCCTCTCTTACCAAAAAGTTTTCTGAACTTTGACTTTTTACCGGTTTCTGTTTGAAAATAATCTCCTCCATATCCATAACCGTATCCATAACCATAATACGTACCTCCCCCGTACCCATAATAACCTTTATAGCGTCCCTGGGTTTGAATATCGTTTACTACCAATCCCATATTGGGCAGGCGCTTCTGCTGGTACAGGTCTTCTACCATGCTTAACTGCCTTTTAAGGGTATAGCCGTGGCGTATAATATAGAGGCTGGCATCGGCGTAGTCGCTGAGGGTAAAGGCATCGCTTACTAAGCCCACCGGGGCACTGTCTATAATAATATAATCAAACCGCGTTTTCAGCTCTTCAAACAATTTGCCTACCTGTTTGTCTAACAGTAATTCCGATGGATTGGGGGGAACAGGTCCGCAGCCTATTACGTATAAATTAGGAAATTCCGGCACCGGCTGCACAATTTCCTCTATGCCGGCATTGCCTATAATATAATTGCTCAGGCCTTTTGTGGTTTGCATATTCAGGCCTTTGAGCAGGCGGGGCTTGCGGATATCAAATTCCAGCACCACCGTTTTTTTGCCGGTAAGGGCCAGGGCCGCGCCATAGTTGGTGGCCACAAAAGATTTGCCCTCACCACTTACAGAGGAGGTAACAAGTATAACAGGTTGATTTACTTTACTAATCATGTACTGGACATTGGTGCGCATAATGCGGAACTGCTCGGCCACCACCGTACGACTCCCGGCCTGCACGATGAGGGTTTCCTCGCCGGCATGGCCAATTTCACCAATAATGGGCGCCCGGGTTTGCCGGGCAATTTCTTCGCGCTCCCTGATCTTATCGTTCAGCATTTCCAGTAAGGCTATAATGGCCACCGGGATCAGTATGCCTGCAAAAAGCGCTATCAGGTAAATATTTCTTTGATTGGGCTTCACGGGGCTTCCCGTGCTGGTGGCTTCTTCCAAAGGACTGGAGCTGGCTACGGTGGCAGCGGCGGAAATGGCGGCTTCCTCTCTTTTTTGGAGCAGAAATAAATAAAGGTCCTGCTTGATCTTTTGCTGGCGCTCAATATCCAGCAGGCCCATGGCCTTGGATGGTATTTTTCGAACGGCTGTACGGGAGCGCGTTATTTCCTCCTTTAATTTGTTAGAAGCAATGGCATAAGACTGCTGTACGTTTTTAAGGGCTTCCAATATCTGTTCCCGCAGCTTTTCTATACTGTGGTCAATGGTGGCAATGGCCGGGTTGGCGGCGCCGGTGGTTTGCAGCAGATTATTGCGCTGCAACTGCAGGGTATTGTACTGGCCAAACATGGGGCCCAGCACGGGTTCCTGTATGCCCAGACTGGCGGGCACGAGGCTGTTGCGGTTGGCGGGGTTCTGCATGTATTGCAGCAAATAATCCAATACCCCGCTTTGTACCTGCTGGCCGATGAGTTGTTTATTGCTCTCAGATAGTATTTCAAACTGCTGGGCAGATTGTTGGCCGAGGTCTACCACTTCGTTTTTTTCACGGAACCTCAGTATCCCGCTTTCCACATCTCCCAGCTCGTTCTTAATGGTATCCAAACGCTCGTCAATGAACTGCATAGTGGCCTGCGAAATGCGGCGCTTATCTTCTATATTCATTTTGCCGTATTCCACCATCAGGGCGTTGATCACGTCTTTGCCATAGGCAATATTATCCGTTTCAATGAACAGATCAAGGATAGTAGCCTGGTCAATGGTTTGGGCGGTGGTAATGGCAGACGCCAGGTTAGCTGATGCACTTGGGAGCGGGCGGTAGGTGATCAAAAAATTATCGCTGCTATAATTCTCAAAAGATACTGCGGGAGCCCTGCTAACACGAAAAACCCCGGATTTCGTTTCAAATACCTTGTCGTATTCGATAGCAGTATTGGTGTTGGGAAAGCGGAAGCCTGTGTCTGAAGCCTCAATTTCAAGGGTAAAAGAAACAGCGGAATCTTTCAGGGACAGGATTTCTAAGTATATAGGTGAAGCGCCATACACATTGGACGACCGAACATTGCCTTTATTGTAATAGCTTACCTGCAGTCCCAGGTTTTTTACTACCCGGCTAACCAATGGCTTGGACTTCAGGATCTCCAGCTCATTTTGGAGATTGAGGTTGCCGGAGAACATGAACATGTTTTCGAGGCTTTCCCCGCTGCCCCTGTTATCGCCTTCCTTATTAATGAACAGGCTGCCGCTTACCTTGTAAATGGGGGTGGCATATCTTACTTTAATAAAGGCAAGGGTAAGTGCTATTAAAATAAAGGCCGCCAATAGTGGCCAATAGCGCAGGTATTTAAAGATAAATTCCTTTAAGTTAAATTCCCTGAGCGGCTGGCCGGTTTCATAATTATCTTGCATGTATACGATTCATTCGTTTAGGATTCAATTGTAAAAGCAGCATTAAACAAAAAATATAAAGTACGGTTCGCCGGCCTCCATTGTTTTCTACCGGAAAATTTGAACGAGTACCAGGGTAAGGGAAAGCAGGATGGAGGAAATGGTGGCCGCCCGCGCAAAATTACGGTTTGCAGTTTGCTCTGACACGTCTGGCTTTTTGGGATTCGTTTTTACAATTATAATATCGTTTTGCTGCAGGTAATAATAAGGAGAAGTAAACACCTCAGGATTACTTACATCTAAATATCCAAAACTTCTTTTACCGTTGGTTTCTCTTACCACCATAATGCTGTCTTTTAAACCAAACATATTAATATCTCCGGCCATACCCAGGGCTTCTAAGATGCTGATCCTTTCGCCCGGTATACTATATATCCCCTGCTTTGTTACTTCACCCAGCATGGTAAATCTATAGTTCAAAAAACGGATATTGCAATAGGGGTTCATGAGGTATTTAGCTAATTTTTCTTTGAGCATGTGTTCCAATCCCGCCTTGGTCAGTCCTTCCACATGCAGCTCACCCAGCAACTGGAAGCGGATATTGCCGTTGGCATCTACTAAGTAGCCGGGCATGCTTTGGGCAGCGGTTCCTGTTGTGCCGGTGGCTGTGCCTGCTCCGGAAGCGGCGCCGGTGGCCAGCGTGGTATTCATTTGCTGGTTAAATACGGCAGTGACTTCCGGGTTGTCGCTGTATACGGTAATGCCTATCAGGTCGCCTTTCTGGATCAGCGGCTCGGGCAGGCTGATCCGGCTGAGGGCGGCGGTATCAATGGGGCCCTGCAGGTATTGCACCGGCCTGGTGGTGCGGCATGAAAACAGCAGCAGGCTGAGCGCCAGTGTAAAAAAGGTATTATGATATATACATTTATGAATGGTCATTCACCTGTATTTATGGTATTGTAGTGGTTGATATCTTTTCTGCGGGGAATTAACGTATGGTAACCGGAGATATTATATAAACGCATTACGAGGCCCTAAAGGAATTAAAATACCATATAAATATAGGGTCGAAGCAATCCCCTGGTCCGGAGGCTGATAATTTTTATAAATTAGGACTACTGCTCCGCTTCGCTACATGGGGCTTGCTTCGGCGTGGATAGCTGTTCTAACTTCCGTCATCCGTTCACGCCTCGCAAAGGCGGCCTATTTTATAAACGTCATTGCGAGACCCAAAACTAATTTAATGATGCATACTATATTTAAGGGGCGAAGCAATCCCCTGATCCGGAGGCTGATAATTTTTATAAATTAGGACTACTGCTCCGCTTCGCTTCAATGGCTTGTCTACCGCATGTAGGCGGCTCTACCTGCCGGCAGACAGGCTTCGGCGTGGATAGTTATTCAAAGTTCTGGCATTCGTTTACGCCAAAGACGGGCCTTTTATTATATCCTGCTCACTAACCCATTGCTCAGCCGGTATTTTTCGCCGGATTCGGGGCAACTGGCAAGGCCGGCTTCATTAAAAAGCAGCTTATGCCCATATGCGCTCATCCACCCGGTTTGCCGGGCGGGATTACCGGTTACCAGCGCGTAAGGCAAAACAGCGCGGATAACTACAGCGCCTACACCTACAAAAGCATATGGGCCAATTTCATTTCCGCAAGCAATGGTGGCGATGGCGCCAATAGTGACCCCTTTTCTTACTATGGTCTGGCGGTACTGATCCTTCCGGGGTATAGCGCTTCTTAATGCATGCGGCTTTATGCGTTTATAGGATGTCTGCCAATATTTTTACAATGCGGCCTGATGAGTTTCCATCCCACAAACAAGGTATTTCACCGGTTTTGTACTGCCCGTTGCGGATGGTGGTTATAAACCCTGCAATGCTTGCCGCATCAAAGGGCACCAGGGTGTTGGTGCCTGAAGTGCAGGTAACCGGCCGTTCCGTATTGGGGCGCAGCGTTAAGCAGGGCTTTTGAATAAAAGTGGTTTCCTCCTGTATACCACCGCTGTCTGTTATTACAAACCCGGCGGAAGCAATAAGCTTTTGAAATGAAAAATAATCTAAAGGAGGAGTGGTGATAATATTTTTATTGGCGGTGAACAGGTCTATTAATCCAAAATCAGACAGGTTTTTCAGCGTTCGCGGATGAATGGGAAACACCAGCTTATAATGCCCGGTTATATTTTCTATAATGGAAAGCAGCTGGGTTAAGCCGGCCTTATTATCCACGGTAGCCGGCCGGTGCATGGTCATGAGGGCAAAAGGCTGTTCTGTAATGCCCAGTTCACCGGTTATGGTGCATTGATCTATTTTGTTTTTGAAGGCCACCAGGGTATCAATCATAGTATTGCCCACAAAAAATATGTTGTCTTTTGGTTTGCCTTCTTTAGCCAGGTTATCCATCCCGCTTTGTTCCGTAACAAAAAAGTAATCGCTGATCTCGTCTGTGAGGATTCTGTTGATTTCTTCGGGCATCGTTCTGTCGAAGCTTCTGAGTCCACTTTCCAAATGGGCAACCGGGATGTTTAATTTATAGCCCGCAAGCGCAGCTGCCAGCGTAGAATTTACATCTCCTACCACCATCAGCAGGTTGGGAACGCCGTTTTCCCCAACTAACTTTTCGAGGCGGAGCATAATTTCCGCTGTCTGGCTGTTGGGAGAACCGGGGGGGATGTTCAGGAAATAGTCGGGAACAAGCTCAAACTGGTCAAAAAACACATCTGCCATTTTCGCATCATAATGCTGGCCCGTATGTATAATTTTGATCTGAATATTTTTATATGCTTCGGCTGCTTTTTTAAACTGGGTAACTTTTATAAAATTGGGGCGGGTTCCTACTACAATGTATACCTGTTTTACAGTCATTTTAAAGGGTTAATGTGGTTTTGGTTTTGAAGGATTAAAGTTTGAGATTGCATTTCGCTTCGGATCTCAGACTTCTATAACCGCAGTTTGTTACGCGATGAGAGTAATGTATGCTTTGCCTTTTTATATCGGCCTTATTTCATTACTGCTCAGTTTGGCTGTCAGCCTGAAGCCAAGACTTTCTAATACTACCTGCACTTTGTTTTTATCTGACCGGATCACAATGCCCTCCTTATCCATAAGTACGCCGCTCATGATTTTTACCCGCTGGTTGGGGGTAAATACCACGGATTCAACCTCAACATGCTCATATTCATTCAGGAACCGCCTGATGGTATGGATCTCATCCTCTTTTATAATGGCGGGTTTGCCGTTCCAGTACACAAAGTTCACCACCCCGCTAACCATTCTTACTTTTGTCATTTCATTTTCTTCCACCTGCACAAAAACATACGATTTAAACAGGGGCTCATGCACAATTTTGTAGCGGTCGCTCCACTTTTTTCTTACCTTATTCAAAGGGCAGTACGCCGTTATTTCCTGTTCCTGTAACAGGGCATATACCTTTTTTTCCCACCTGGGCCTGGTATATACGGCGTACCATTTTTTATTTTTAGTGTTGTTGTTCATGATTAGTTAATGGTGGAAAAGACAAGACTGATAGGTATGGTTATTGTTTTTGATTTATCGTTGCCGGGCGAAGAGGTATCAGGTGAGTTTATGGTTTTTAGTTTGTGGCTGCATTTGTCTTCGGATTTAGAACTTTCTGCTTCGGACCTGAACGTTGTTACGAGACCTTAAACTGACCTGAATGATGCGTAATATTTTTTAAAGGGCCTCCCCATTTCCCATAGCTTCGCCACCTCAGTCACAAATTCATTTTTTGTAACCGGCAAATGGGTTCCTGTTCATAGCCGCCACCTGAGCATATATCGTACCGGATTGAATGCCGTACGCGAAACCGGGTGCGCCGTTGGATCGGTGCAGGAACTTCAACAGATTCAGTGGCTTATGCAAAGCCTCCTGAAAATTTCTTTCCGCAAATATAGATGTAAAAAGTAATTCGGGTATCAGGTATCAGGTGTGAGCACAGGTGAGAACTGCTAACGATGGGATGAATGTTGCGCGGTGAGACAATTCCCGGATTTCAGATTTGAATATTCCATTCGAATTTTATCAGCCATGGCAGACAGGCCTGCATGCCGTCTGTCCGTTAGGCCGGGCTGGCAGCTTCCTGCATTTTCTTTAACATCTTAGTATGGGTAAGAAATGAGAAAAATATTAACTTCGTTCCCTGTAATGAAATATATTTTATACATACTTCTTGGTTATGTGCTTTACCGTTTTATTACGGGCTTTTTGTTTCCTGTTTTCAGAACGGGTAAACAAATAAAAAAGCAGTTCGATGAAATGCAGCAGCGCATGCAGGATAATAATATGCAACAGCCGTCTGCCGGCTCGCCTTCCCCGCAGCAACAGTCTGCCCGCAAATCACCCGTAGGAGAATACATAGATTTTGAAGAAGTGAAGTAGTGCTATGTCAAACGTGAAGGGTGAGCGGTGTGAATGGTGAGCAGTGAATGCACTATTAACTATTGTCAGTTCACTTCCTTCCACCTTTGTTTTCTCCCTTTTCACGATAATATACAGACATGATTTGCCTGACTTTACAGTAGTTTCCCGGTAGTATATTTTGCTGATACCTGATACCGCATTGCCAATAAAGCATCCTACCTTTACCTGCCTAAAATTGATAGACCGTTAAATAAATTTTATGCAAACGTTATCCCTGTCTTTTCACAACCATACACTTATCATCACCATCAACCGCCCCGACAAGCTGAATGCGCTCAACAAAACAGTGATACAAGAGTTGAGTGGGGCAATGGACGACGTATACAATAATGCGGAAATAAGATCTGTGATCATTACCGGTAGCGGCCCCAAAGCTTTTGTTGCGGGGGCAGATATTAGTGAATTTGCCGCGCTTGATACCAAAGGGGGAAAAGTAATGGCCGAAAAAGGCCAAATACAGGTGTTTAATAAAATAGAACATTGTTCCAAACCGGTTATAGCTGCCGTAAATGGTTTTGCATTAGGCGGCGGCTGTGAGCTGGCTATGGCTTGTCATTTCCGCATTGCCAGCGATAATGCCAAATTCGGCCAGCCCGAAGTTAACCTGGGGTTGATCCCGGGCTATGGAGGTACCCAGCGGCTAACACAACTCATCGGTAAAGGAAGGGCTATGGAATTACTGATGACCGGTAGTATGATTGACGCCGGCACTGCCCTGCAATATGGATTGGTGAATTATGTGGTTCCGCAGGAAGATCTGATGAATAAAACCTTATCGGTCGCCGAACTTATCAATACCAAAGCGCCATTGGCAGTAGCAGGATGCATAAAAGCGGCCAACGCCGTTTTTGATGAACACAAAAATGGCTACGAACTGGAAATAAATATTTTCGGGGAGCTGTTTGATACCGCCGATGCGAAAGAAGGCGCTGCCGCTTTCCTCGAAAAAAGGCAGCCGGTATTTAAGGGGCTTTAATATTGAATATATCTTTTAATGCACGTCTTGCCGCATGATAGCCACACATGCCATGTACCCCTCCGCCCGGTGGGGTAGAAGACGAGCAGATGTACATACCTTTTGCTGAAGTGCGGTAAGGCGAAAGACGCAATGCAGGCCGGGTAAACAACTGACCAATATCTTTTACAGAGCCATTGGGCACATGGCAATAGGCCCATGCGGTATGCTTTCCTTCCGGCGCCCTGGAAGGATCGAATAAACTTTGTTGGGCTAACAATACAAAAGGCTTACCGGGATGATTGCCAATAATTTCCGGGAATGATTTTCCAGGGTATGATACCACTAAAATAACGCAGCCCTGCCAATAAACCCGTAAACCTGTAATTTTGCAGCGTTCGGAAGAACGCATCCGCTTCGTAACTGATTTTATAATTTCCCTAAAATAGCAGCATACTACTATGGATTACAGGATAGAAAAAGACACAATGGGAGAAGTAAAAGTTCCCGCTCATGCGTACTATGGCGCACAAACACAAAGAAGCATTGATAATTTCAAGATCGCCCGGGATATTAACCGCATGCCGAAGGAAATCATTACTGCATTCGCGTATCTTAAAAAAGCGGCGGCTGTTACCAACTTTGAAGCAGGGATTCTGCCACAGGAAAAAGCAATGCTTATCGGTAAGGTGTGTGACGAAATATTAGCCGGCAAATTAGATGAATATTTCCCCCTGGTGGTATGGCAAACCGGCAGTGGCACGCAAAGTAATATGAATGTTAACGAGGTAATTGCCTACCGCGGGCATGTATTGAATGGCGGCAAGCTGGATAACAGGGAAAAGTTTTTACATCCTAATGATGATGTCAACAAATCACAGTCAAGCAACGATACCTTTCCAACCGCAATGCATATTGCAGCATATAAGATCCTTGCAGAGCTTACCATTCCGGGAATACAAAAGCTGAGAGATACGCTGGCAGCTAAAAGCAAAGCGTTTATGCAGGTGGTAAAAATAGGACGCACACATTTTATGGATGCCACCCCATTAACCCTTGGACAGGAGTTCAGCGGTTATGTGTCGCAATTAGATCATGGGCTAAAAGCCATTAAAAACACCTTACCTCATTTAAGTGAACTTGCCCTGGGCGGTACCGCAGTGGGTACAGGGATCAATACGCCAAAAGACTATGCCGGAAACGTAGCCCAACATATTGCGGCTTTAACCGGACTGCCTTTTATAACTGCGGAAAATAAGTTTGAAGCATTGGCCGCGCATGACGCAATCGTAGAATCGCACGGCGCTTTAAAAACAATTGCGGTGAGCCTGATGAAAATAGCGAATGATATCCGTATGCTTTCTTCAGGGCCACGGAGCGGGATAGGCGAAATTTTCATCCCCGATAATGAGCCGGGTTCCTCCATTATGCCCGGTAAGGTTAACCCTACCCAATGCGAAGCTTTAACCATGATAGCGGCACAGGTAATGGGCAATGATGTGGCCATTAATATTGGCGGAGCAACGGGGCATTTTGAATTAAATGTTTTTAAGCCGGTTATGATCTATAATTTTTTACACAGCGCCAGGCTGATCGGCGACGGATGTGTAAGCTTTAATGACCGGTGCGCCACAGGCATTGAACCCATTGAAGCGAATATAAAAGCGCATGTAAACAATTCCCTGATGCTGGTAACGGCATTAAACACAAAAATCGGTTATTATAAAGCCGCCGAAATTGCTCAAAAAGCGCATAAGGAAGGCACTACCTTAAAAGCCATGGCGGTTAAGCTGGGGTATGTTACACCCGAACAATTTGATGAATGGGTACAACCCGCTAACATGGTGGGGGAAATCAACCAGGGATAGGCAGAAGTTTGGAATGGATTGTGAAGCTATAGCAGTTACATGGCGCAGGTTACAAGTTTTGCTGAAAGCTGATAGCTTTCCGCTATAGCAAGAAGGCATCTCACCACACGGGAGATGCCTTTTGCTTAAACCAACTACAACATGAGAAAAAAGACGGTGCTAAATATTTTTTGAAACAGTTAGTATTTCTAAAACGGACATTAGATAAGATTAGTATTTACACCCGGAAATAATACATGCAAATTATAATTGCATGGTATGCCGTTATTGTATTTGAAGCGGTAATTCAACAGAAAAATTAAATTACCATTTGATAAACTCTGCCGCCGGCAGTAGAAATTACCTGCAAGATTAACATAATGAAGCATTTAACCAGGCTGAATTTTTTTTATTAAAATGCAAGAAAAAAACAGCAAAAATATTTTGATCTGTGCTCCGTTTAAGTATCTCAGGTATGACAATCACAAACGGATTTATATTCTTATTCCCTAACCCATCATCACCTGCAGGATTTTGTAAAACCTGCGCCTTAATTGTACCCTATGGCTGTGCTAATTCCACGGCCGCTTAATCCATACCCATAACAAAGCCTGCCGATTGATTTCACAACCTGGCGGCAACTTTGTAACAAAAAAGCCCTCCTGTTCAGGAGGGTTTTTTTGTAAAAGTACAATCCGGTAATCCTTATTATTTACATTGATATTCAAACTTTGTGAGTCCGTCTACTAAAGGTAAGCCGTCTACAATATCGCCCGAAGCATATAATTCAGTAACATAATCGTCAGAAGAAAATTTATAATTTTTATATTCCGTATTGTAGGCCTGTATTTCATTGCCATCGGCATCATATATCTTAACTGCGATTTTTTCCAGGAGATTTTTTGACTTCTTCCCCATATTTACTGAAAATATGTAAAGTGCCAGTTCATGCGCATCGGGAAAAAAGTATAAAAAATTTTTCACCGTTTTAGCATCATTATAGCTGAGCTCCGCGCTTAATGCCAATCTTTTGTCGCCGGTAGCCTCATTTACTTCCAACCCAACAAGGTTGCCATTTATCCAGTCATATTTGTATGTAAAAAATGGAACGTCAGGACTGTATGCGGGCAGAAACCATTGCTTGCTGTGCAACTGTCCGTCTGCATCGTATGCATACGTATACTTATAGCGTTCAGAGCTTGTATCCAGCGGGTTTTCCAGGGTATGAAACTCCTTTACCCGCCCGGAACCATCCAGTACAAAAAATTCGTTTTTATTAACCCTCATGGTGTCATTGCTATAGGTAAAATCTGCATGATAGCTTACTGTTCCGGAAGTGCTGTCATACCATTCTGTTTTATGGGCAAGGTTATTAACACCGGTGGTAATATGAAAGGAACCGTATCCCCGGCCTGAAGCCGAATCGTAGGGTGTAACCGTAACAATAGAACAATCATTACCCAGGGGGGGAGGGCCGCCGGTTGCATTTTCGTGACTAAACTCTTTTTTGCAGGATGTAAAAAGAGCGCAAAGCACCACAATGGAGCATACTAATTGGAGTATCCGCATATCAATTATTCAGCGTACAGGTATTTACGATACCTGCACTTCATCATTTACGGTAGTGTTGGTCTCTACCGTTGGGTGCTGCTCCTTCTTTTTCTGCTCAAAAAAGCGTTTCTGAAATAACAGGATCGTTATAACGCCAATGGAAATGGAAGCATCGGCAATATTAAAAACGGGTCTGAAGAACTCAAAGTCTTCTCCTCCCCAAAAAGGCACCCATTGCGGGAAATGCGCATCGGTAATAATGGGAAAATATAACATGTCTACTACCCGTCCATGTAAGAAGCCGGCATAGCCTTTTTCAGGAAAAATTGCCGATACATACGGATTAAATATATCCCCGCTGTTCTCAAATATCAGTCCGTAAAACATGCTGTCTATCAGGTTGCCAATGGCGCCGGCATAAATTAAGGTTGCGCAAATGATAAAACCCTTGTGATAGCCTTCTTTAATGATATGCCGGATATAATAAGTACCGAATACCACGGCAAAAAGTCTGAATAAAGTAAGAATAATCTTGCCCCATTCTCCCCCCAGTTTCCAGCCATAAGCCATGCCTTCGTTTTCAATAAAATGGAGCCGGAACCATGAACCGAGAATGAGTTTCTCCTCACCGAGGTAAAAATTGGTTTTTATCCAAATCTTAAAACCCTGATCAATAATAAGTATTGCTAATGTGAGAAAAATAACAGATTTGAATTTCACTATCTACAGTTTAAGCGCAAACCTACAGGAAAAAGCTGATTTTCCGACACTTCAAACCATCCCACCAGGGCTAACTATCCCTGCAATAAAACGGCTCTCCTAAAACAAAACAGATTTATACCACACTATGATACCAAACCGTTAACATTTTTTAAATATTAGTATAGTTTTAATCATTTCAATTATCTTTGACGGGTACATGCCAGCAAACAAAACATATAAGATAAAGCATCATATATCGGCGGTTCTTATGATCTTTACGCTATTGTGGCTTACCGTGAGTGCTCCGCTTATCCTGGACTTTCAGCAACAGCTAAACAGCAAATCATCCGGCGTTGTTAATCAAACAGCAGAAGAAAATACAAATCCATTTTCCGGCCTCAATGAAGAAAAATGCAGTTCGAATACTTTTTCAGAATATTTACATGAAGCATTAACGCTTTCTGAATTCAATACGCCCGGTCTTGAACACAGCAACCACGCTGGTTCGGTTATATATATCGCTTATTACGGAGAACTGATCTCCCCTCCTCCGGAAGCATAATCTCCTTATTTCATTTCTACCATTCTATAACCATTACAGCTTGTCTTTAACTGCCGCATTATTGTATAATGCAAGCCATTAAATGATAAGCACGCTGGTTTTATTTTGTTGTATTAATCCCGGGCTTAACCCGGCGCCAACTCATGTTGTGCAGGTGGGATACCTGCACTTAAAACAAAACTATTTGTTGCAGAGCGGGGAAAACCCTGCTCCGATTTCTGTTATTTAATTGTTATAAATTATGAAAGATCATTTTACAAGATATGTAAGAAGCATTCCGGGTGATTTTGGTGCTTCCATCGTAGTGTTTTTAGTGGCCTTGCCGCTTTGCCTCGGAATTGCCTTAGGCTCCAATGCCCCACTATTCAGTGGCATTATTGCGGGTATAGTTGGCGGCATTATTATAGGTACGCTCAGCGGTTCGCAGTTAAGTGTGAGTGGTCCTGCAGCCGGACTTACAGCTATTGTGGCCGGAGCCATTGTGATGCTTCCTTCATTTGAAGCATTTCTGCTGTCGGTAGTTATTTGCGGTGTTTTTCAATTAATATTGGGGTATGCCAAATCCGGCGTTATAGGAGATTATATTCCTAAAAGCGTGATAAAAGGTATGCTGGCGGCTATCGGAATTATTCTAATTCTGAAGCAGATACCGCATCTTATCGGATACAACCGGGATTTTGAAGGCGATCAGGCTTTTTTACAGCCTAACGGTGAAAATACCTTTACGGGAATCTGGCATTCGCTGAATGCTATAACACCCGTGGCCATATTCATTGGCGTAGTTTGCCTGGCGTTCCAGTTTTTGTGGGGCACACTGGTAGCAAAAAAAGGCGGCTGGATGAAGCTGATTCCCGCTCCATTGCTGGTAGTATTGCTGGGCGTAGGTATTAATGAGTTTATAAAGTGGCAAAGCGTGGCGTATACTCTCGGGCAGGAACAAATGGTTAATATTCCTGTTGCTGCTTCGGCGAAGGAGTTTTTCTCTTTTTTTACTTTCCCCGACTGGGGTAATATATCCAACAAGCAGGTATGGATCTCCGGAGTTACGCTGGCTTTGATAGCCAGTCTTGAAACGTTGCTGGGTATAGAAGCTACAGACAATCTTGATCCACAAAAAAGAATAACGCCTGCCAACAGGGAATTAAAGGCACAGGGCGTGGGTAATATCGTATCCGGACTGATAGGCGGTTTACCGTTAACCAGCGTTATTGTTCGTTCTTCGGCTAATGTATATGCCGGCGCCAAAACAAAAATGTCTGCTATCTATCATGGGTTTTTTATTTTGCTCAGCGTGGCTTTTATACCAAGGATATTAGGCCTCATCCCTTTGCCGGCACTGGCAGCTATTCTTATTTACACGGGTTATAAATTGGCCGGACCATCCCTCTTCAAATCTTTCTATCGTAAAGGTTGGGACCAGTTTTTACCATTTGTGGCTACTATTACTATTATTTTATTTACCGACCTGCTCGTGGGTGTGCTCGCAGGCTTAGCCATAGGGTTGTTTTTCTCTGCCCGCAGCAATTTTAAAACAGCAGTATTTATTGTAAACGATAATAATAATTATCTTATCCGCTTGCGGAAAGATGTCTCCATTTTAAATAAGAGAGGTATAAAAAGCAGGCTGGATGCTGTTCCTGAACATTCAAGCGTATTAATTGATGCAACCCGTGCCGATTTTATTGACAGGGATATTGTAGAAATGATAGACAATTTCACCCGGGAGTCGCATAAAAAAAATATTAAGGTGGAATTTAAAACCAATGCTGTTAAAGATTATGGGTTTGATGCTGAACTTTTGAACCAGCCCCAAAACAAAAGAACGGCAATAACAGTATAACAATATGCCGGGCAATCCTTTTACATTATTAACCTTAAAAAAAACTACAGTGAAATCGCACGAAAAATTATTACTCGAAAATAAAGCGTGGGCAAGCGAGAAAATAGCAATGGATCCTGATTATTTCCAAAGGTTGTCTGAAGTGCAAACGCCGGAATTTTTATGGATAGGCTGCAGCGACAGCCGGGTGCCTGCCAATGAAATTACAGGCACCCAGCCAGGCGAGATATTTGTACATCGCAATATTGCCAACATGGTTATTCATACGGATATCAACCTGCTGAGCGTGCTGGATTACGCGGTGAATTTTTTAAAAGTAAAACATATAGTGGTTTGTGGCCATTATGGTTGCGGCGGGGTTAAAGCGGCTATCACTAATAACGATTACAAAGCATTATTAAATATGTGGCTCCGCGGTCTTAAGGATGTGTACCGCCACAACAGGGAGGCGTTAGATGCTATTGAAGACATGGATGCCAGGAGCGACAGGCTGGCGGAGCTCAATGTAATGGAACAGGTAGTAAGGTTATCGGAAACAACCATCATTCAAAACGCGTGGAAAGAACAGGAGGCCCCTGATCTTCACGGATGGGTATACGGATTGAAAGACGGATTGCTGAATCCTGTTATGGAATTAAAAGCCGGCAGCAGGGTTGATCCGATATTCAGGTATGACAATTTAAAATAACGTAAGCTCTGGATCTTATTGAATCACACAGGAGAAACACCGGAACATAGATTTCATTGACATTAAAACACGATATGGGTTTTTCTTTGTGTGCCAGGAGGTGTTTCCTGTGTTTGTTATCTTCAACACATAGGTACAATAGGGTCATAGGAAAACAGAGGGTATATTAACAACTATGTACGTCTATGCTTCTATGTGGTAAATATTCAGAAAAAGAACAATTACAAACTGATTTTCGTTTCCGAACATCCAAAATTCACGTTAAAATAGTAACGAAGGGGTTGTCTCAAAAGTAATATTTTGCCACGAAGTCGTTAACCTGCCTGTGATAGGTAGAGGCACGAAGAAAATAAAATGGGCAGATCAGGACTTTGCGTCTTAGTGGCATATCTTCTATACCGGCTCTTTTGAGACAGCCTCTTTTTTATTTAATCTTTCCACCGCCATTCGCCTGAGATCTGTAAAGCATCTTTAAGGTTGCTTTTCAATAATGCCTCTTTTAACTCTTCGTCTGTTAAACGTTTGGCCTTTAACGCAGGTGCGTCTGCCAGTCCATACAGCAACATGGCGCTGAAACGTATGGTATTTTTCATTTCCTGCTCATTCACGAGGTCAAAAACATCACAATCGGCATGATAGCAGTTCAGGGCCTCCCGGCTGAGGCTACCCGCTACACTGCCGGCAGGAATTCCCCGGAGCATAAAAGGTTGATGGTCGCTGTGCAGGCCGAAGCCTGACCGGAATGTATTGGAAAACGAAGTGTCAATGGTTTTTGCTATGCTGCCGATGGCCCGGAAAAGCGGTTCATCCTCGCTGGTAGTGGCTGAATATCCTTTGGGATTATTCGACATGTCGAGGTTGAGCATATATTTGATCTGTTCCGCGGCGCCTTCCTGCAGTACATTTTTTACATACGCTTTTGAACCGAGCAGTCCCTGCTCTTCTCCCATAAACAAAACAAATTCTACTGTACGTTCGGGTTGCAGGTTCAATGCTTTAAAAGTACGGGCAATATCTATTACCGAAAAGGCGCCAATACCATTGTCAATAGCGCCTGTAGCCAGGTCCCAGCTATCCAGGTGCCCGCCGATCACAATTTTTTCAGCGGGGTTTACTTTACCCCTGATCGTGGCAATTATATTCCGGGCTTTTATTTTACCTGCAAAATTGGTCATTGCAATGCTGGCAGTGACAGGTGTTGCCTGCAGTTGCTTTTTTAATTGCATGCCATCTTCATTGCTTATGCAAATCGCCGGGATGCTGATTAGCTTACCGGTTACTGATGCGGTGCCCGTAAGTAAAATATTCCCCGGCGCGGAATTAAAGAAAATGATCCCTTTGGCCCCATAGCGGATAGCCAAAGCTGTTTTTTCCGACCGGTGCAAATTTCGTAACCCGCCTGCTGATCCCGGCAGTATACCCAGTGAAACCAAAACAATTTTATCTTTCGCTGCGCCGGGATGATTGAGGTAATCTTCCTCCAACCCATTACCCATATCGGCTATGCTGCCTGAAATAGCTGCTTCTACAGGAGAATGTGCCAGCGAAACTGCCTTGTAGTTTTTATTATTGATGATAACAGACAGCGTACCCCTGCTCCAGCTTTCCGCTTCAAAGGGAGCATATTGCACAGCTAATCCATACGATTTTAAAAGTTCGTAAGCATAGGTTTCGGCCCTGTTCCCCTGGGCAGAGCCGGTAAGCCGGTGCCCGATATTTTGGGTAACCGTTTGCAGGTTAGTATAGGCGGTGGAATGTTGCAGCACTTCATCATTTATATCTTTGAAAACGGCAGTCCACTCCCCACGGGATTGCGCACCAATGCTATTGCTAAAAAAAAGAAAAATAACTGCTGAAGTAATAAAACGTATGGTATTCAATATAGTCATTGTATTTTAAACGCGTATATGCTCAGAAACAGCCATTGTCAAATATGCGCAGTTAGTTTACTTTCGACACCGTACCGTTGAGCCGCATTAATATATAGATGCGCTTGTTTTCATAATAATCAGGCGTTGTACTATTCCTGCCCAGGTGGATAGGCTTAAAATCAAAACCGGTAAGTACCCGGTAGTTCGTATCGGAAAGGTTATCCTGTAAACGGCTATCCTGGTATTGATCAAGTAAATGCGCAAACAGGTACATCACTTCATAACCACGGAATGCCATTTCCGAAGGGTAGGTGTAGGTAGCCTGTGCGTACTGCTGTGAAAAATGGGCTACCCATGCATCTGTTTGTCCCGGATCAAAAAAGGCCGAAGAATAAATGACGGAAACAGTTTTCAACTCGGGAACGCCCAGTTCGCGAAATCCTTCCCAGGTAGGCATACCCACCAGCGTAATTTTATAAGTGGCGGACAGCGGGGAAACGGATGAGATGAGCATTTTACTGAAGCTTTCATCGAGGCTGCCGCAAATAATAACGTTTTCCCTTTCTTTATCTAATGCGGCTGCTATATTTTCGGTAGTAACCCCTGTATTCAATGTAACCTCGCGGATATTCAATACAGGGCCGGAAGAAGATGCGTTAAGTGATTTAAACACTCCCGTTACCCTGTCGTCGGCCGCATTCTTCCTGCGGAACATGATAATATTGTTAGTGCCGTGATTACGCAAAACATAATTATACAGCGCCTGTAAATGCGTATTTAGCCTGGAGTTTACGATAATCACATACGGGTTTCCGCTGATGCCGCCGTCATTGGGGTAGGTTGCGGAAACAAAAGGGATTTGTTTTTCCTTAGCCACAGTGGCAAGATCGAGGTATTCGCTGCCACTAACGGCGCCAATCAAAAGATCAACGCTATCCAGCACGCCGCTGTCTGCAAGCTTATAAACAGAGGTTTTACTTTTGGTATCGTACACCTGAACCTGTAATTGCAAGCCTTCTTTATCTAATGAATCTAATGCGAAAGCCGTTCCCTGGTAAAAGTCCAGGCCCGTGCTCATATAGCGTGGAATGGTTTTCCCCAACCTGTAGTTACCTGCTGCATTAAAAGCCGAATCAAGATACAGCGGTGCGAAAACAGCAATGCGGGGCACTTTTATTACAGGATGCATTGTTGCGCTATCCTGGGCGGCCATACGGTTTGCCAGGCACAGTAAAATATTCAAAAAAATAAATCCGGCTTTAGTCATGCGTATACCTTTACCATAAGACGTATCATTCCCACTCTATAGTTGCAGGCGGTTTGCTGCTGATATCGTACACTACCCGGTTGATGCCTCTTACATTATTTATAATTTCATTTGAGATATGTGCAAGAAATTCATAAGGCAGATGCGCCCAGTCTGCCGTCATACCATCTACAGAAGTAACCGCTCTTAATGCAACGGTATACTCATAGGTTCTTTCATCACCCATAACACCCACGCTTTTTACCGGAAGCAAAATAGCCCCCGCCTGCCATACCTTATCATACAAATCAAAAGATCGCAAAGCTTTAACATATAACGCGTCGGCTTCCTGCAGCAAACGTACTTTTTCCTGCGTTATATCTCCCAGTATGCGAATGGCCAACCCGGGGCCGGGGAAGGGGTGACGGAAGAGCATGGCCAGGGGAAGCCCCAGTTCGAGCCCAACTTTTCTTACTTCATCTTTGAAAAGGTAACGCAGCGGCTCTACCAACTCAAGATGCATTTTTTCGGGCAGTCCTCCTACATTGTGGTGCGACTTAATGGTAACAGACGGTCCATGCACCGATACGCTTTCAATAACATCAGGATATATAGTGCCCTGACCCAGTAATCCTATATTTTCAATTTGATGCGCTTCTTCGTCAAATATTTCAATAAAAGTTTTGCCTATGATCTTCCTTTTTTCTTCAGGATTTGTTTTGCCGGCCAGATTGCTGTAAAAACGGTCACGGGCATCCACACCTCTGACATTCAGCCCAATTTCGTTATAGGTTTTCAAAACCTGTTCAAACTCGTCTTTTCTTAATACACCGTTGTCTACAAAAATGCCAAACAGCCTGTCGCCAATGGCCTGATGTATCAATGTGGCGGCAACTGTTGAGTCAACGCCCCCGCTCAATGCCATAATTACCCTGCGGTTACCGATCTGCTTTTTCAGGTTTTCTATGGTATCGCTTACAAAATGCGCCGGCGTCCAGTCCTGGGTGCACCCGCATATTTCCACCAGAAAATTCCGGATCAGTTGTTTGCCATAGGTGGAATGATATACTTCGGGATGAAATTGCAGCCCGTAAATAATATGAGCATCACTGCCATTTTTTTTGAAAGCGGCTACAGGTATAGTATCTGTTGTTCCCAGCAGCTCAAAGCCGGCAGGGGTTTCTAATATGGAATCGCCATGGCTCATCCATACCTGCGATGCTACAGGCACATCCGTCCACAGCACATCCTCCTGTGTAACTTTTAACAGGGCCCGGCCGTATTCCCTTTTTTCCGACTTTTCAACTTTACCACCAAATGTTTTGGCGGTAAGCTGCGCACCATAGCAAATGCCAAGTACCGGCACTTTTTTACTGATGGCTTCAATATCCACTAAAGGCGCGTTGCTGTCGTTTACCGAAAAAGGAGAGCCTGATAAAATAACGGCCTTTAATCCGGGTGTATAGCTGATGGGCTTATTAAAGGGAGTAATTTCACAATACACGCTGGCTTCACGTACAGCCCGCGCTATAAGCTGGGTATACTGGGAACCGAAGTCAAGAATAATTATCTTTTCTGTCATTTGGATGCGAAGGTAATAAAATGCTGTTATTGCGGTTATACGTTATTGCGGCTATACAACGTCTGCAGACTTTGTATCATTTATGTTCTTACGGGACTAAGTCCCGCAAAAGCCTGCTTAAGCAAAAACCGGTTTTGTTTAAGCCTGGGTGGAACATAGCTGTGCGAAGTCCGGAGACTTCGCACAGCGGCTTTGTGCACAGCGGCTTTGTTATAAAAACTTTGCAGTATAGCTTTCCTTTACTTTTGTCAGATCAGCCGGTGTGCCTGCAAAAACAAGGCTGCCACCGGCATCGCCCGCTTCCGGACCGAGATCAATTACCCAATCGGCGTTTCTTATTACATCGGTATTGTGTTCGATCACCCATATAGAATGTCCCTGCTCTATTAATGCACGAAAGGAACTAAGCAATTTGTTGATATCGTGAAAATGCAGGCCCGTGGTAGGTTCATCAAAAATGAACAGGATATGCCCCTGCGATCTGCCTTTTCCCAGAAAGGAAGCCAACTTTACGCGCTGCGCTTCACCGCCGGAAAGCGTATCGCTCGATTGTCCGAGCTTTACATATCCCAGCCCCACATCGGCAAGCGGTTTTAATTTTGTAATAATGTCTTTCTGCTCCTTAAAAAACTGAAGGGCTTCATCTACGCTCATTTCCAATACATCAAAAATATTTTTCTCTTTATAGGTCACCGCCAGTACTTCTTCTTTAAACCTTTTCCCGTTGCAAACTTCACAGGTAAGATGCACATCGGCCAAAAACTGCATTTCAACCACCTGTTCGCCTTCTCCTTTGCAGGCATCACAGCGGCCGCCTTCCACGTTAAAAGAAAAATGTTTTGGCTGAAAGCCGTTTATTTTACTCAGCGGTTGTTTGGCGTACAGATCCCTTATCTCATCGTAGGCCTTAATATAGGTTACCGGGTTACTGCGAGATGATTTTCCAATAGGATTCTGGTCTACCAGCTCTACCTGCGTAATATGATCCACATCGCCGGTAATGACCTTATGCAAACCCACTTTTTCTGTGAACTCCCCTTTTATTTTTTTTAAAGCGGGATATACAATTTGTTTTACTAAGGTGGTTTTTCCGCTACCGCTTACGCCGCTTACCACGCATAAAACATTCAATGGAAATTCAACAGTAATGTTCTTCAGGTTATGCTGGCGGGCGCCTTCCACTGTTACCGACCGTTTCCATTTGCGAACCGTTGCGGGGGATTCAATTTTTAGTTCGCCTTTGAGGTATTTCCCGGTAAGACTTTCTTTGTTACGGATGATAGCGTCATAATCGCCTTCCGCGATCACTTCACCACCCAGATGACTGGCCAGGGGGCCCATATCAATGATGTGATCTGCTTCGCGCATCATCATCTCGTCATGCTCCACCACCACCACGGTATTACCCAGGTCCCTTAATTCTTTTAATACTTTTATCAGCCGTGCCGTATCTCTCGAATGCAATCCAATAGAAGGCTCATCAAGTATATACAAAGAGCTGGTGAGGTTGCTGCCCAGGCTCCTGGTGAGCTGAATGCGCTGGCTTTCTCCGCCGCTAATGCTGTTGGCCAGGCGGTTCAGGCTCAGGTAACCCAGTCCTACGTCGAGCAACACCTGCAAACGTTGCTCAATTTCAATAAGCACGCGCTTTGCAACCTGCCGGTCATAATCACTGAGCCGCAGTGCATCAAACCATTGTTTCAGGTCTTTTACCTGCAGTTCGCACAATTCTCCAATGTGTTTTCCATCAACCTTTACATATAAGGCTTCTTTCCGCAACCGGTAACCCTTACATTCCGGGCAGGTGGTTCTTCCGCGGTAGCGGGATAGCAATACCCGGTATTGTACCTTATATAAGTTCTGCTCTACTTCTTTGAAGAAGTCGTTAATGCCTTTTGCATGGGCATTACCATTCCATAGCTCATCATATTGCTGCGGGGTAAGATCAATAACAGGCTTATGTACGGGAAAGTTAAAATATTTGGCGCCCCGTATGAACTGATCTTTCCAGCGGCTGAGCTTCTCGCCTTTCCACGGCGCCACAGCGCCTTCGTACAGGCTTAACCGCGGGTCGGGTATTACCAGTCCCGCATCAATACCCAGCACCTGCGAAAAGCCTTCGCATACGGGGCATGCGCCGTAAGGATTATTAAACGAAAAAAGATTGGGCACAGGCTCTTCGAATGTAATGCCGTCCTTTTCAAACCTGTTAGAATAGGGCAGCTGTTTTGCACCATTCACTTCAAGCATCATTTCTCCTTCTCCTTCAAAAAAAGCAGTGCCAACGGAGTCGGCCAAACGATGCATATCGTCTTCATCAAAGGGCTTTACCACTATGCGGTCAATCAAAATGTACATACGGTCTGCGGAAGAGTTTTTGATAAACCGCTTTTTTAACTCTGTATCCTTTTGTTCAAGCGTATCCTCAATACGCAATATTTCGCCTCCGGAAGATCCCGGGATAACATATAATCTCGAAAATCCTTTTTGCAGCAGTATATTCAATTCTTCCCTGGTATCTCTTTTACCCTGCAGCCTGAACGGGGCAAGTATTAGTATCTTATCGCCGGTATTATGTGTGTTAATGGCTTCCACCACATCCTTCACGTCATCTTTCCTCACTTCCTCCCCGCTTACCGGTGAAATGGTTTTACCAATACGGGCAAACAGCAGGCGCAGGTAATCATATATCTCTGTCATACTGCCCACGGTGGAGCGCGGTGTACGGGTAACTACTTTTTGTTCGATGGCTATGGCAGGACACAAGCCCTTAATAAAGTCCACATCCGGCTTATTCATCCTGTTCAAAAACTGGCGGGCGTATGCGCTGAGGCTTTCTGCATAGCGGCGCTGCCCTTCCGCAAACAGGGTATCAATAGTAAGCGACGATTTACCGGATCCGGAAACACCTGTTACTACCACCAGCTTATTACGGGGGATCTCAACCGTTATGTTTTTTAAATTATGTACTCTTGCGCCTTTAATTAAAATATTATTATTACTGCGCTGTACCAGTGGCTTTTTCTTTTTTCCTGATGTAGCTATCATAAAAGTGCTGTAAAATTAATACTAAATTGTTTAGCTTAAACAATGTGTCAATAAATAAACTGCGCTTGAGAAATGGTATTATTGTTTCCAAGGCGGAGTATTTAATATTTTGCTGTTTATCGAAGATTTTCAAATGTTAATCGAAATTTATTTAACGAAAATTTGGTTATATGAAAAAAAGCAATACTTTAGCAGTCCCAATATCGTACGAAAGAAACTAGAATTTAAAACATTACCGCCTATTTGGTATTAACTTCTACTTCTCTTGTTATGCTATTGGGGATATCAAAATCCCAACCATTAAAAACCGTAGAAGTTTATGAAATCCCTAACCAATTTGCCTGACCAGCAATTGATTCACCTCTTTATGAGTGGTGACGCGTCCGCACTTGAAAATCTTATCGTCCGCCACAAGGACAAGATTTACACTTCCATTTTTCTTCTTGTTAAGGACAAGTACCTGGCCGAAGACATTTTCCAGGATGTTTTTATCAGGGTTATTGACACCATCCGTAGTGGCCGTTACACGGAAGAAGGAAAGTTCCTGCCCTGGGCTATGCGTATTGCCCACAATCTTTGTGTAGATCATTTTCGCAAGGTTAAGCGTACCCCCGCTATTAAAACCGGCGATGACCGCGACATTTTTGAAGTGATCAATTTTTCGGAAGATGGTGTTGACCGCCTCATGATGCAGCGTCAAAGTCATGGCCGTGTTCGCGAAATGCTTGACCGCCTTCCTGAAGACCAGCGTGAAGTGATCATTTTAAGACATTACGCCGAATTAAGTTTCAAAGAAATTGCTACGTTAACCGATTGCAGTATCAATACCGCTCTGGGCCGTATGCGCTATGGTTTAATTAACCTGCGGAAAATGATGCAGGAAAAACAAATTGCCTTATAACACATCTACTCAAATAAAAAGGGGGCTGTATATTTTATACAACCCCTTTTTTATTTCCTGACCCTTTACCCTGAATATTTTTTAGCAGCTTTACCCGCCGATATTTACTTTAAACGGAACTTCTGCAGGCGGTAAACACTCCTTATCATCACATACCATAAATTCCACGGTTCCGCCCACATGGGTTTTAATCTTCTTTTTTAATTTCACCACCTGCACAAACTCTACTTTATTTTCATAGTAGTTCACATCGCCGCCCCATACTTCTTCGTGCTTTTTGATCATTTTACCCATTTCCTTAACCTTACCATTGATACTAATAAGCGGATTGCGCGTAAACGTGAATAAAGTAGGTACCGGCCCTTCTACACCAACATCCTGTGCATACATATGATACCTGCCGTTGATGTCGGCCGTAAAACGGATTTCATAGGTATCATCTGCTATCTTTTTAGAAGCAAAGATCCAGTTCACCATCTTGGCAGATCCGCTTTGCGCGAAAAGCGTATTTACGGAAAACAAAACGGCTATAAACAGTATAATTTTTCGCATAATATGAAAAGATTTAAAACGCGGATACGCTGCAAATCTCATATAAATAGACTTAAATATTTCCCAAAAGATTAACCAGCCGGAACAGCGCTTTCGGCCAACAATAAATCCCGCAGCACTTTTCTACCGTCGGTATTGCCAAGCGCCACATTGCATGCCCTTTCAGGATGCGGCATCATTCCAAAAACATTACGGGCAGCATTGGTAATGCCTGCTATATGACGCAGGCTGCCGTTTGGATTGGCAGAAGCGGTTATTTCGCCCGATGCATTGCAATACCTGTAAATAACCTGGTTATTGCTTTCCAGCAGGTCCAGCGTTTTTTCATCTGCATAATACCTGCCTTCTCCGTGCGCCAACGGAATTTTTAACGGAACCCCGTCTTCTCCTTTTATGTATACATTTTTGCAAACGAATTTCATGTTTTCATTACGCAATAAAACGCCGGGCAATAAACCGGCTTCGCATAATATTTGAAAGCCGTTACAAACGCCTAATACCTTTCCGCCTTTTTGAGCAAAAGCAATTACGCTTTGCATCATAGGACTGAACCGTGCAATGGCGCCGCATCGCAAATAATCCCCGAAAGAGAAGCCCCCGGGTAAAACAATACAATCTGTTGTGTCAAAAGCAGACAGGTCTTCATCTTTATGCCAAAGCTCTGTTACTTCATAACCGAGATCTTCCCGCAGCGCATAAATCATATCGCTGTCGCAATTGGAGCCGGGAAAAACAACTACGCCGAATTTCATAACTGATTATTGTATGCAGCAAAGGTACGCTGTTGAAAGGATATGGCAAACCGGGCTAAAACCACCGGCTATACCTGCTGGAATGCGTTTTTTAAAGTAAATATTTACGTTTTATTGCATTATTTTTTGATTATTTGCCATTTTTATATAGTTTAACACTTGTATTGTGCAGCTTTGTGCAATTTTATAAGAGAATAAGGTATGTCAATCTAAATCATATTACAGGATGCTTACAACTGAAATGCCCTCACGCTTCGACGGATTAGAAAAGATGTCGGTAAAGGAAATACTGGAGGGCATAAACAGCGAGGACCAGACTGTTCCCCTGGCAGTAGCAAAAGCAATGGCTCAGATAGAAGCACTGGTAACTGCTATTGTAAAAAGGATGAAAAAGGGAGGACGTCTTTTTTACATTGGCGCTGGTACCAGCGGCCGACTGGGTATTTTGGATGCATCTGAATGTCCGCCAACGTTTGGCGTTCCCGAAGACTGGGTTATTGGCATTATGGCCGGCGGTGATGGCGCCATAAGAAAAGCGGTAGAGTTTGCCGAAGATAACCGGCAGAAGGGGCTTGACGACCTGCAGGCATACGCCATTGATAAATTAGATACGGTAATAGGCATTGCCGCCTCAGGCACCACACCTTATGTAATTGGCGGAGTAGAAGGCGCACGCAAGCTGGGATTGCTTACAGGTTGCATTACCTGCAACCTGAACACCCCGCTGGGAATGGCAGCGCAATATCCTGTTGAGGTTGTTGCCGGTCCGGAATTTGTAACAGGCAGTACCCGCATGAAGGCTGGAACTGCTCAAAAGCTTGTGCTCAATATGATCTCCACAGCTATAATGATTCAATTAGGCAGGGTAAAAGGCAATAAAATGGTGGACATGAAACTCAGTAATAATAAACTCATAGCCAGAGGGGTAAATATTGTAATGAAAGAACTGAACGTTGATCATAAAACAGCAAAACAGCTTATTTCAAAAAATAAAAATGTAAGAAAAGCCATAGAAAACAGGAAACAACGCTGAAAAGCATTTTTTTGCAGCTTTAAAATAAAAATTTGCATTTATTTTCTATTTTTTGCGTTTTATTGCAATTTTATTTTTATCTTGTTCATTCAATAGCTATGCTCTATAAGCCCGCCTGTTCCCGGAAAGATGGTTTACAACCGGGCTTTAGTTCATAGAAGAAACAATAGTTTATTTATCCTCCGTACCCGAACAAAAATTGCCATTATTGACTTTTAAAAATATACTGGAATATACTGGTTGGAAAACCAGTTGAATAACAAATAGCAGGTAGAGCTTCTTAATTTTTAAACCAAAACGATTGCTATGATCAAAATTCAGCGCTTTTTACTCCTAACCGGCATTTTACTTTGCCACCTGTTGCTGCAGGCACAGGAAAAGACCATAACCGGCCGCGTTGTATCTAAAAATGAAAAAGAGCCACTCCCCGGCGTTTCCGTAACCAATATTGCTAGCAACAGCAATACGATCACCGATGAAAACGGGAACTTCCGCATTGCTGCACAAGCCGGACAAAGATTAAGTTTTTCCTTCGTAGGCTTTAAAACCGCTTTTCTTACAGTATCCGCCAGTGGCAATACGCTCGGTGTTGAGCTGGAAAATGCAGATAATGTACTGGATGATGTAGTAGTGGTAGGATATGGCACGCAAAAAAGGGGAAACCTTACCGGCGCAGTTGCCACTATTGATGTACAGAAATCTGTACAGAACAGGCCCGTAGCAGATGTAGGCAGAGCTATGCAGGGCGGGGCAGCGGGATTAAGCGTTACAGTTCCCAGCGGTGAAATAGGCTCTGATCCTATTATCAAGATCCGTGGCCAGATGGGTTCTTTCCAGGGCGGCTCTTCTCCGCTAATATTGCTCGACAACGTTGAAATACCCAGCATACAACTGGTAAACCCTAATGATATTGCCAATATAACCATTTTAAAAGACGCGGCAGCAGCTTCTATTTATGGTTCAAAAGCATCTTTCGGGGTAATATTGATTACTACAAAAAAAGGTGCTGCAGGCGGCAAACCCCAGGTGAGCTATACAAATAACTTTTCCTGGCAAAATGTATGGAAAGACCTGGAAATGGCGCGTGTAAACGGATTGAAATATACTGTTGACGCTGCAGAACGGGTAGGAACTTTTACGCCAACAGGCGCTTTCTATTACGTAGACAGGGCAAGCTACGACAAGGCAGTTGCATGGGATGATAATTATGGTAGTACAATAGGAAAAGATGATCCCACGGTTTTTGGAAGAGATTGGTTTGTGCAGGGCTCTAATCAGAAAATGGGTGTGCGCACATACGACCCTTACGATTATATGATAAAAGAATGGGCCCCTACGCAGCAGCACAATCTTTCATTCGGGCTTACCACAGGTAAAACTTCTTATAACCTGGGCCTGGGACTGCTGGATCAGAGCGGTATGATAAAGCCGGCTAAAAAAGACCAGTTTACAAGATACAATGCTTCACTTAAAATATCCAGCGAGATCAATAAATACCTGACCGTTCGTGGCGGAGCGTTATACTCGCAAAGAAATAAAGAATATCCTTATGTAACCAATTCTACCACTGCCGACCCATGGTTGTACCTGTATCGCTGGGGACCTTTATACCCGTTTGGCAATGATGAGAACGGCGATCCCATCCGCAGCCCCGTGAGTGAAATGGCAGCAGCCAATACCGCTAATATTCTCCAGAATTATACAAATATAAGTCTTGGCGCTACCGTAAATATATTAAGCAACTGGAAGGTAGATTTTGACTATACCAACACCAACGAAGAGGAGCTGTGGAAGCGGCCCGGAACCAGGTATACTGCCCGTAACTCATGGGTTGCACCAAAGGCCAGAGTTGATGCAGGTGGTAACCCGCTGTATGTAAATGATGCCGGGCAGGTAGTGTCATCTACCGACCCCGGTGCTATCCCTGCTTATGATTTGTCTTATGACATGTATACTTCGTACGGTGCTAACCCCGATCATTTTGCCCGCACTGCCACAAACTTTTCGAGCAATACCATCAATGCGTACACAACGTATAATCTTGACCTGGGCACTGACCACAGGCTCAAATTTATTGCCGGTATTAACCGTGTTACGGCTACTACTGAATGGCAATCTTCGCAAATCACTAATCTTTCAGATATTATCAACCCACAGTTCAGATTTGGAACCGGAACCCAAACGATTGATGGTAATAAAGCATGGGAGTCTCAGTTAGGCTATTTTGGTCGTATCAACTATGCCTTTAAAGAAAAATACCTTTTGGAGGGCAATTTGCGTTATGATGGTTCCTCAAAATTTCCAACAGATCTGAAGTGGCGTTGGTTCCCCTCCTTTTCGGCAGGTTGGATAGCCAGCGAAGAAACATTTATGCAATGGAGCCGTCCGGTATTAAGTTTTCTTAAGTTCCGCGGCTCATGGGGTTCTATCGGAGATCAAAGCGTTCCAAATAATCTGTATATAGCCATCATGCCCAGCGGGCAATCTACATGGATCGGCGGCAACGGGGCAAGGGTAAATTATGTTGGCTCTCCGGCCGCTGTTGCTGCAAGTATACGCTGGCAGGATATTCTAACTACCAACTTTGGAGTAGATGCCGGATTTTTAGACGGCAGGCTGAATGTTAATTTTGACATCTTCCAGAGAAATACCAATAACATGATCGTGCCGGCAGAAGGTATTCCTTTAACGTTTGGCACAGGTGCGCCACAGAGTAACTACGGTTCTTTGAAAACCAAAGGCTGGGATCTCGGACTGTCTTTCAACCACAGGTTTGAAAACGGAATGGGCATAAACATCAGTGGTAATCTTTCTGATTCTAAAACCACTTTAACAGCCTATGGCTCGGGCACACAGGTTACAGGAAATTATAACGGCAAAGTTTTAGGCGAAATATGGGGATATCGTACAGACAGGTTGTACCAGGAAGATGATTTTATGCTTGACGGATCGGGCAATCCTGTGTTGATCACATTGACAAATGCAGAAACTGCCCTGTATGCAGGAAGACAGGTTTACCAGTTAAACCCCGGAGCAGATGGGAAGAAACCTGTTTACCAGGCATTTTTACAAAATTCTGCCAACTTCAGGTTTGGTCCCGGCGATGTGAAGTTTAAAGATGTGAATGGCGACGGAGAGCTCAACAATGGTAAAGGTACGCTGGAAGATCACGGCGACCTGGAGGTAATTGGTAACTCCAATCCTCGGTATGAGTATGGCTTTAGAATAGGAGCGGATTACAGGGGTTTTGACATCAGCGTGTTTTTTCAGGGTGTAGGCAGCCGTAAGATCTGGGGGCAGGGCTTTTTAAGCATCCCCGGCTTCCAGTCTTCAGATGGCGCCATGCCGGAAGCTATAGCAGGCAATTACTGGACACCGGAAACGCCGGATGCATTTTACCCGGCAGCTTATAATAATGCCGGAAGCAATACCGCCAATAATATGCAGGTGCAGGACAGGTACCTGATGAATATGGCCTATATGCGTTTAAAAAATTTAACAGTCGGCTATTCCCTGCCCAAACCCCTGCTCGATAAGGCACATATAACAACCTTAAGAGTATATATAGCGCTGGAGAACTTTATAACCTGGGATCATTTAAAAGGATTACCTATTGATCCTGAAAGTATAAGCGGCTATTCCATGTGGAATACTTCCAATTATAATTCGGGTCGCACAGGTACGGGTGTGCCGGCTTTTAAAAGCTTTTCCGCTGGTCTTCAATTGAACTTTTAAACTTGATTATAATGAAGAAAATAAAATTAATATATAATCTGGCGGCAATTATTTTATTGGCAAGTTGTAATAAAAATATACTCGACCGCCCACCTTTAACCAGCTATGTTGACGGGCAATACTGGCGAAATGAAGATGATATCCGCATGTATACCAATAGCTATTATTCCTATTATTTCAGTGGATACAATACGTCGTTTACCGCCGATTATACACCGGTAAGAGGATATACATTTTCAGACGATCTTACAGGTAAAAACGTACAGTCTAACTTTGAAAGCAGTGTACCCACATCAAGAGGATCTACTGCCGAAGGCGCTGAGTGGTTGCAAACATATGCCGGCCCAACATGGAATTTTGCATGGGTAAGAAAATCAAATATTCTACTTGAACGCCTTGAATCTAAAGTTAAACCTAACATTTCGGAAGATGCTTACAAACACTGGACAGCGGTTGCCCGTTTTTTCAGGGGATTTGAGTACAGCAGATTGGTAAGTGTTTTCGGTGCAGTTCCTTATTTTGACAAGGTGGTACCTGATGATGATTTACCTGCCTTATACAAAGACAGGGACGACCGCGGAATAGTGATGGATAATGTATATGAGGATTTCAAATACGTGCTGACCAATATGCGTGAAAATGACGGGGCACAATTTTTAAACAAGTACATAGCAGCCGCATTTATTTCAAGGTTAATGTTATTTGAAGGCACTTATCAGCATTATCACGGATTAGATGCCGCAAGAGCCAAAAAATACCTCGAGTTTGCGGTAGAAGCCGCTGAGATAGTGATGAACAGCAGTAAGTATAATTTTGGAAGGGATTTCAAATCATTGTTTTCTTCAGAAAGCCTGGCAGGCCATCCTGAGGTGTTGTTATACAGAGTATATGATGCGGCATTAACAGTAACCCATTGTATAGGCTCCTATCAAAATGGCACCGAGGTGGTAGGTGTGGATGCTAACCTTGTGCTGGTTAAATCATTTATCGCCAATGATGGAAAAGTATGGCAAAACTCAGGTGTGCCTGATGCTGAAAGCTTTACAATTGCCGATCTGGTAAAAACAAGAGACCCCCGCTTTGAAGCCTCATTTGTTGATAAAGCGCTTACGTCATCCGCTACGCTTTTGTATGGCTTTAAGTTTGCATCAAGAGACGCGATAACTTATATAGGCAAAACCTATCCTGCCGCGTGGGGAAGCAATACCAATACAAGTGATGCGCCTGTTATGCGACTGGCAGAAGTGGTATTAAACTGGATAGAGGCAAAAGCGGTATTGGCAGAATACCTTGGCGGCAGCCCTGTTACCCAGGAGGATATTGACAAATCCATTAATGCCATTCGCCTGCGACCGCTTGATGCAGCGGCTGCCGACAAAGGTGTGCAACAAACAGCACCATTGATGTTAAGTGCATTGCCCAATGATCCTGACAAAGATGCGGATGTGCCATCTTTACTATGGGAAATACGCAGAGAAAGAAGAATGGAGTTTGTGTTTGAAAATACAAGGCTTTTAGATTTGAAAAGGTGGAAAAAGCTAAGCAATATGGACTTCAGCACCAATCCGGATTATTTCCTTGGCCCGTGGGTAAATGTGCAGGCCGAAGCTCCGGCTTATTTAACGGCCACCTATGTTGGCAGAACAAAAGTTAAGCTGCTGGATGGCACAGTGATTACTTATGATGGTAGTAACGCTGCTTCGTTAGTAGGCTTCTGGATGGTGGATAATGCGCAAAACAGAAATCCTTTTACAGACAAATCTTACCTGGCGCCTGTAGGGCAGTCTCAGATTATTCAATATGAGGAAAAAGGATTCAAACTTACTCAAACGCCCGGCTGGCAATAACCTGTTCAGAGATTTGTTTCAATAGTTCTGATAAGGAGGCTGTATCAAAAGCATGATACAGCCTCCTACTTTAATTCCATTTCTGCCAACATTTAATTTAACTTACATACTCCAAAAATATCCGCCCTTTAATGCTTTTACTGATCATTAAAAACTGTATTTACTATGGCTGTACTGGGCATTGACCTGGGTGGAACAAAATTATTAGCAGGCGTTTTTTCGGAAAGCGGTGAATTATTGCATAAAGAGAAAGCAGACCTTGAAAACAGGAAGGGTGCGGAAGTGGGCGCATTCATCACTCAAAAGATAAACATACTGCAATCTGAATGGCAGCAAAAAGGTAACGGCATATTGGCTACTGGTGTAGCCGTACCAGGTATCAGTAATCCGGCAAACGGTACCGTGTGGGCGCCCAATATACCCGGCTGGGAAGCGTACCCGCTTTTAAATGAATTGCAGCAAAATTGTAAAGACACCAGTATAATTATTGACAACGACCGGTCATGCAGCCTCCTGGGAGAAATATGGAAAGGAAATGCACGCCAATGCAACAACGTTATCTTTCTTACTGTAGGTACAGGAATAGGCGCGGGCATTATGGCTAATGGAAATATCATACACGGAGCTCAGGGCATATCCGGAGCTATTGGCTGGATGGCATTAAGCACCCCTTTTCGCGATGCATATACATCGTGCGGTTGCTTTGAGCAACATGCGTCTGGGGAAGGCATTGCCAAGTCGGCCCGCGAATTGCTACAGTCAGAAAAAATTACAACCAGCCTGCTAAACCGCGTTCCACTGAAAGATATTAAAGCCCGTCATGTATTTAACGCTTACAGCGATGGCGATCCTGCCGCTATAAGCGTAATAAAACAATGCATCCAATACTGGGGAATGGCAGTAGCCAACCTGGTAAGTTTATTCAACCCCGAAAAAATAATTTTTGGCGGAGGTGTGTTTGGCCCCGCATTGCAGTTCCTGCCCGACATTATGGAGGAAGCCTGTCGTTGGGCGCAACCTGTTAGCATTAAGCAAACGCGGTTTGAGCCTTCTGCGCTGGGAGATGAAGCCTGCTTATATGGCGCTGCATATTTAGCCTTAAAAAATAAATAAATGACAACTCCCGCAGCATATAATAAAACAACGCTTTTCATTGCTGCATGCTGCGGCTTATTGCTTTTTGGTATTGCACTGCTTACGCTGGGCAGTGTATCGCAGGGGCTGCAGCAAAATTTCAAATTAGATAAGCTGGAGGCAGGAACCCTGTTTGCCATTCTTCCCGCCGGTTTGCTTACAGGCTCGCTTTTTTTTGGACCGGTATGCGACAGGTACGGGTATAAGGTTTTGCTTGTTACCGCCTGTATATTACTGGCAACAGGTTTTACAGGCATCGCTTATTCGCCATCCACCGGCTGGCTTCAGTTCTCCATCTTTATTTTTGGATTGGCCGGCGGCATCATCAATGGCGCTACCAATGCCGTAGTGGCCGATATCAGCGGCGAATACAAAGGCGCCAATCTCAGCCTGCTGGGTGTATCCTTTGGAGTAGGCGCGCTGGGTCTGCCTTTTGTGCTGGGCATACTGAAACAACATTACACCTATCCTTTCATTCTTTCGGGGGCGGCTGTTATTGCGCTGCTCGTTGCATTGTTTTACCTGCTTATCCGGTTCCCGTTGCCCAAAATAACCCGGGGTGTGCCTTTGAAAAAAAGTTTCGGGTTATTAAAAGACATGGTGCTGCTGCTGATTGCTTTTTATCTTTTTTGCCAAAGCAGCCTGGAAGCCATTGTAAACAACTGGACAACTACTTTTCTGATTGAGCGAAAAAACCTTTCAGACAGTAATGCCTTGTACGCCCTTTCGGCCTGTATTGCCGGCATGACGCTGATGCGCCTGTTAACGGGAACCATATTTAGAGAAATAACCGCTAAAAAGATCTTATTGTTTTCTTTTGGTTTGTTCCTATGCGGGATCGTTTTGCTGCAAACCACTGCCTCCTTTTTTACAGCGCTTTCTGGGTTATTATTGCTGGGAGCCGGTATTGCGGGTGGCTTCCCCATTATGCTGGGGTTAGTTGGCAGCCGTTATGCCGCTTTGTCGGGCACCGCGTTTAGCCTGGTATTGGTGATCGCAATTACCGGAAATATACTGGTTAACTACCTGATGGGCATAGTGGCGGAAACATATGGCATACAACATTTTATTACTTTGCTGTATGTAGAGCTTGGCGTAATGGTATTGCTTTTCATTTCCATCTTTAAAAAAATAAAATAAATTTTCACTTTAAAATTTCATCACATGTTAGCATTAGAATGGCTGAAAAACGCCAGGGATATTATGACCCAAATTGAAACAACACAATTAGAAAATATAAAAAAGGCGGCTGCCATAATGGCCGACAGCATTGAATGCGGCCGGTGGGTGCATACATTTGGCTGCGGTCATGCCACTTTGCCTATTGAAGAGATGTATCCGCGTATTGGCGGGTTTGTGGGCTTTCACCCAATTGTGGAGCTGCCCCTTACTTTTTTTACCAACATTACCGGGCAAATGGGTGTACACCAGTTTGTGTTTTTAGAAAGGGTAGAAGGCTATGGAACAGAGATCATGAAAGGGCATACGTTTGATAAGCGCGATACCATGTGGCTGTTTTCGCATTCGGGCATCAATAATGTAAATATTGATGTGGCCTTAGAAGCCAAAAAGCAAGGTATGAAGGTTATTGCGTTTGGCTCGGCGGCCGAGGCCAGGGGAAAGCAAACCCGCCATTCGAGCGGTAAAAATATTTTTGAAATTGCCGACCTGGTAGTTGATACCTGTGCACCTGCCGGCGATGCCAGTGTGCCGCTAAAAAATCACCAGGATAAAATAGGGCCTGTTTCCACCATGGCTTTTGTAACCTGTGTGTGGATGACCGTTACTACTGTGGCCGAGATCCTGGCTGAAAGAGGCGTAAAATTGCATATCCATCCTTCACATAACGTACCCGGCGATACCACAGCCAAACAAAGACTTGAAGAAGCATTGGCTGAATACAAAAAAAGAGTGGCTGGTGTATAGCTATAATTCGGGTTTTAAATGTGGGTAAGTCTTTCAGCGCGCTTTAGAACCAGGGTACAAACAGGTTAAGCCTGAAAGTATATACTTCAGGCTTGTACCATCTTAAAAAAGCAGGGTAAACGGGTATTTATTTATTTATAAGGTAAGATCCCAGCCTTCCCGGTATTCGCGTTTTACAAACTGGTTGGCCAGGTCGTAATTGGTTACCTTCATATTGGCTGCGTCCCACAACAGTTTTTTGCGACCATTATACTTATCGGCGGTACGCCTGCCCGTGGGATTATCCCTGAGCATCCAGCTACGGATAGCCACATTTCCAATCAGTATGCTTTCGGTAAACGGACCGGCATATTCGAAAGGCGAACTGGTTTGCGCATTCCCATACCCGGCAATACAGGCGTTTACCCATTGCAGGTAGTGATCCTCATCCGGAACCCTGGCAATGGTTTCGGGGATATGAAGCAATGCATTTTCTTTAAGCGGCAGCAGTCTCGGGTTGGCGCCATAACAGTCGCACAACAGTTTCCCTTTGCTGCCAATAAACAATACGCCGCCATCAGAATTACCAAATGCCTCGCCCGGCAATAGCTCTTCGGGAACTTCCGGCATTACGCCACCATCATACCAGCTTACTTTAATATCGCCCTTCCCGTCTTTACGGGGATAGTTTAAATGAATATTAGTGGAAAAAGGTGTCCAGTCGGGATTGTGGTCATTCTCTTTCAGGATAAAAGTCCAGGTGCCCGCTACGCTGCATTCTACCGAAGTAGGATAATCAATAGGCAATATGCGGAAAACGGGGTCTAAGATATGGCAGGCCATATCGCCCAAAGCGCCTGTGCCATAGGGCCACCAGCCTCTCCAGTTCCAGGGTAAATAGTTGGGCTTATAATCTACCTTGGGAGCGGTGCCCAGCCAGAGATCAAAGTCGAGCTCTTTCGGAATTTTATAAGTGCCCGGATCGGGTATAGCCTGCGGCCATACGGGACGGTTAGTCCAGGCCAGCACCTTATCTACGTGCCCGATGATGCCGGTATCGTATATCTCCTGCATCCTCCGTACGCCATTACCCGATCCGCCCTGGTTACCCATCTGGGTAATCACTTTATATTTTTTTGCCGCCTGCGCCAGTATGCGGGCCTCATAAATATCGTGCGTTAAAGGTTTTTGCGTGTATACGTGCTTACCCAGATGCATAGCCGCCAAAGTGGCAACTGCATGGGTGTGATCGGGCGTGGAGACAGAACAGGCATCTATATTGTTCTTTTCTTTTGCCAGCATCTCCCTGAAGTCTTTATAATATTTGGCTTTGGGAAAGTTTTTTCTTGATTCCACTGCCTGGCGGTCATCCACATCTACCAGGGCAACAATATTTACATTGGGGCTTTTGGCAAATGCAGAAAGATCGCTCTTTCCTTTACCGCCTGCTCCTATACCCGCTATGTTTAACTTATCACTCGGCGCTATATATCCTTTGCCCAGTACATGGCGGGGCACAATAAAAAAGCCAGCTGCGGCAATGGAGCTGTTCCTGATGAACTTTCTTCTGGAAGCATGTGTAAAGGGTTTACGTTTTTCGCTCATGATATTGCTTTACAGGATGTAAAAATAAAGACTCCCAACACGGTTGGTGCAGGCTCTGGAAAAGAGCATACAAAGCGGATATCATACTCAAAGTAGCGCAACTATCGTTATACCCGGAATACACTTACCCATATATTTAATGCCAGGATAAAAGCCACCATTAGCCAATGCAGCGTTACGGGCAGCCATTTTTTGGGGGCATAAAAAAAAGTATAGCCATGGAAAGCGGCAAAAGGGAGGGCACATAATATCCAGTATTCAAATGTGGAAGTAAAATTAATGAACGGAATAAGTATGGTTATGAGCAGGTAGAAAAGCATAAGGCTCCAGCTTTTGCGCACCTGTATCAGCATACGTAAAATATTGCCCTGTATATAAAAGCCGCTGATCAAAAAAGGAATAATAAGCAGCATGATGGCGCCCAGGGCCCATGCATCCTGCTGAAATTTTGGAAGGCTCACAGAAACAGATGGCAGGTAGGTAAGCGGGTTCCATGTATTGCCCAGGAAAAGAAAGGCGAACAAAAAATAATAAGGGGTCAGCAGCCCGAGTATCGCCACCAGCCATTCGCTCAAATGAAAAGGTCTTAATGTAATTAAAGCAAAAAATATAAGCAGGGAAAAGCCGATAGCCGGAAAATACAGGAAAGAAGCCAATCCCACCACCATGCCGGCATTAAATACCTGGGTTTTGGGCCGGGGGTGATTAAACAGCCTGCTCAGCATAGCCCATACCCAAACCAGTAAGCTGTTAATGATGAGTGCGGATGATAGCTGCCACCATTCCGGGAAAAGAGAGGCAATAAGCATATACGCCATGGCCGGCAGGTAATTGGGTTTGGGCAGCAGCTTTTCATTATTGATGAGATTATTAAAAGTAATAGCCTGTGTTAAGGTAAGCACCAGCACAATAAAAGGATATATAACAGGCACAAATTGCCCGGCAGGCAAAAGAAAATTCAAAAGCTTAAGATATAAAAAGCCGTCTGTTGCCTGTGGCAGCGGGATATGAGGATATACAAAAGAATGCCATTTCAGTACAAAAGCATATGCCAGCAATAAAAGGATATTAACCGGGTTGTTGGTTTTAAAAGCGCCTGTCACAGGAATGTTTATTTAAAAATCAATTTTCGCAAAGCAAATATAATTCCTGTACATACATGGCATCACTACCTGCCTGGCGCCTACCTGCTTGCCATATTTGGGCAAAAATTCGAAATCTTTGTTTAAATTTTTCAGTGTTGGCGAACGGTTCACAGCGCCATTAGGCGTTACACTTTGCTCCGACAATAATCTTACCCGGCGTTCGAGCTGGTTATATAAAAAGCTGATCTCACTTCCGGTATTGTATACCATGTACGACAAAGCATCGGAAGAGTTATCATCGAACTGGCTTTTATGTAATATATTACTCCATTCCATACTGGCATTGGGATCAAAAGAAAACAACGCAATATTCTCACTGTAGTATCGTGTGCTGGAGCCGTAATTCCATCTGTTCCAGGGATTGCCATACATTCCGTAAGGGCTCCAGTAGCTGTTATATGACGAATAGGGATACATGCTGTAAGGACTATACAGGTAATCGTAGCGGTTCCAGTTATTGCCGCGGGAAGAAGTAAAGAAAAGCTCGGCTGCAATCAAAAAGCCACCGTCTTTTTTAGGCAGAACCTGCCGTATGAAATAATCGTTAAAGGCCGTTTTGGCCGATGTATTCTCCGACCTGGCATCTTCCTTTAACTCATCATTGAATATATTATAATTTTCAGCCTTTACCCTGTTTTCTGTTTTGTCCCATACGGCTATATATATTCCCTCCACATTCCCTCTTCGTTGTTTGTAATACAAAGAACTGATCAAATAGTTTTTGTTGATGTTATCTGCTTTGATTTTAACCTCATCTAAGAAATTATCGGTAAGCGGTATATTATTAATGCGAAAGGTATCCAGCATCGCCGGCTTTATCATCAGATCCATTTGCGAAATATTATCCCTGCTGCCATTCCTGCTGCAGCGCGTAAAAACAAAATCACCTTCATTGTCTACTATAAAATCGCTGAATACAGCATCTTTCCTGGGCATGGTTACAGGCAACCGGCTTTTTTTCCTGAACTCCATCTTATCATTATAAAGGAGCGTGGTAAAAAAATAGTTTCTTTCGTTGCGCTTATTGATTTTAAACACCATGATATGCTGCTTGTCTTCGCTGTATATGGTGGAATAGATCTTGTTGTCGCTTGTGCCGCCAATTTGGGTAGTATCAATTTCCACGGGGCCTATGAGCTTTTGCCCGGCAGCATCCATTTTTACCACATTACAATACACGATATTTCTTTTCTGGTATTGATAGATCATGTAAAAAAAATCGGGATAGGGAACGAAGTCTACATTAATAAGTTTATCCGGCAAAAAATCAAGGTTTATTTTATCCTTTAATTTCATTTCACCATCAAATATGGACAAATCGTTTTTTGACCTGTAGTTTTTATAGATCACTATGTTGCTGCCTACTTTGCCAATGATCTCGAAATTTACCTGGCGGTAATCATCCCGTCCCGGATCGGAATAATGAATACGCTGGGCCAAAGCCCAAATGGGCAGGGCCAGCATTACAAAAGCTGATATGATTATTTTATTGCGCCCCATTTTATATCAATTTTGTTCTTAAATATACGCATCCGCTTGCAAATTAGATGGTTTTTAGCGATTGCATGCTACCTGCCCGTTTTTTTAACCAAACATATAAAAATAGTATTTTTTGATAGTGCGGTACTGTCTGCATAAAATGGCGCCTAACTTTCTGTGTACGATTGTAATTTAGCCTATACCTTTGACGTTTGTTTCGAAGATTACAATAACTTAACCCGTATTTCAGCCGTGGGCAAACATACCAATAAAGCTACCGCCGCCGGTCTGGTTATTGCGCTGGGAATTATTTATGGCGACATCGGAACCTCTCCCCTGTATGTATTCAATGCCATTATCAGTGGCAGAGCCATTACGGAAGACCTCATCATTGGCAGCCTTTCCTGTATCATCTGGACGATTACGTTGCAAACCACTATCAAGTACGTAATACTGGTATTGCAGGCAGATAATAAAGGTGAGGGCGGAATATTTGCCCTGTACGCGCTGGTACGCCGACGAAAAAAGTGGCTGGTGCTGCCTGCCATGATTGGCGGGGCCGCCCTGCTGGCAGATGGTATGATCACCCCTCCTATTACCATTACCTCCGCCATTGAAGGATTACAAAAAGTTCCGGCCTTTCATGATGTCAGTCAGTATATTATCTACATCGTTATATTTATTTTATCGGCTTTCTTTTTTATGCAGCAATTCGGTACTGCATCCATAGGTAAATTTTTTGGGCCGGTAATGAGCGTATGGTTTACCATGCTGGCGGTGCTGGGGCTGTGGCATCTTTTTGATGATCTTACTATTTTAAAAGCGTTCAACCCCTGGTATGCCGTTAAGCTCTTAAGCTCTAACCCGGGCGCATTGTGGATTTTAGGCGCCGTTTTTTTATGTACCACCGGCGCAGAAGCCCTATACAGCGACCTGGGTCATTGCGGGAGGGAAAACATACGCATCTCGTGGATTTTCGTTAAAAGCTGCCTGCTGCTCAACTATCTTGGGCAGGGAGCCAGCTTATTAAAGAACCACCCGGATGTTCCGGCGGCTATTCATTCCTCTATTAATCCCTTTTTTGACCTGATGCCCGACTGGTTTATCATTCCCGGCGTTATTATAGCAACCGTTGCGGCTATCATAGCCAGCCAGGCCATGATATCGGGTTCGTTTACCCTTATAGGTGAGGCTATACGCCTTAATTTGTGGCCCCGGTTAAAAATCCGCTACCCGTCTGAAGAAAAGGGGCAGTTGTTTATTCCATGGCTCAATGCCATGATGTTTATTGGCTGCACGGGAGTGGTACTGTATTTTCAAACTTCTTCCCGTATGGAAGCGGCTTATGGGTTGGCCATTATCATTACCATGCTTATGACCACCATATTGTTCGCAAATTACTTAGTGAGCCACCGGGTAAAATCTGCATGGATATGGTTGTTCCTGATAGGATATGCCATTATTGAAGGAGGTTATTTATTTGCCCTGTTGCAAAAATTTACCCACGGAGGTTATATTACGGTAGTTATTGGCGGACTCATGTTCCTGATCATGTATATATGGTTCAGGAGCCGGAAGATCAAGAACCGTTATGTGGAATTTGTGCGGTTAGAAGACTATATACCCATGCTGCAGGAGCTCAGCAACGACACTTCTGTTACCAAATATGCCACACACCTGGTATATCTTACCAGCGCCAACAACCCCAAAGAGATAGAGCATAAGATCATCTACTCCATTTTAAACAGGAAACCGAAGCGGGCCGACATTTACTGGTTCGTGCATGTAGATACGTTAGACAATCCCTATACCTGTGAATACGAAGTGCAGACGATTATACCCAACGAGGTGATCCGTGTTGAGTTCCGGCTGGGCTTTCGTGTTGAACCCCGCATTAATCTCATGTTCAGGAAAGTAGTGGAAGACATGGTGGCCAACAAGGAAGTAAATATAACCAGCCGCTATGAAAGCCTGCAACGCAATAATGTGGTGGGCGATTTTCAGTTTATTGTAATGGAAAAATTCCTGAGTATGGACAATGAGCTGCCCTTCTGGGAAACGCTTATCATGCGGGGCTACTTTTGGATAAAAGAAGTAAGCCTGTCGGAAGAAAGGGGATTCGGATTAGACGCCAGCTATGTAACCGTTGAGAAATTCCCGCTTATCGTAGCGCCCTTAACCAACCTGAACTTAATAAGGATACACAGCGACTGAGCTGTTGAAACGCAGGCATGGATGTATTTCAAGTCCGAACAGGCGGGCGTGAAACCCTTACCAGTATGCAAAGGAAGAACCGGAGCTGAATAAAAGTGAAAATTTTTCTTCCCGACGGGGTCTTCACAGTCAGGCAACTGTGTGAAGCGTGAGACCCCGGCGAATCGTTCAGCACCAGGGTCTCATGGCTAACCCACAACGGCTGGTGATGAAAACCCCGGCGCGAATCAATGGCATCACAACCCTATACCTTACTCCTTATACCCTACACCCAAAGCTGATTCTTTTGTCCAACCTTAATTTAGCAAGCGTACATAACGATTAACCTTCAACTGCCGTTGTTGCTGTTATTCCTTTCCGTAATTTCATGCAATAAACGCCTGTTGTATTGCCTGCCACCTTTTTATATATTATTAGCGGAATTATCGCATTAACCATTTTGCTTTATTTTGTGCAGGACCGGTTTATTTTCAAGCCTGAAAGGCTGCCTGCTGATTTTAAGTTTCATTATGATGCCCCTTTTGAGGAACTGTTTTTTGATATAGAACCGGGGGTAAGCATTAATGGTCTCCATTTTTATGTAAAAGATCCCTTCGGACTTATTCTTTATTTTCATGGTAACAGCAGAAGCATTAAAGGATGGGCCAAATATGCGAGGGATTTTTATAGATACCAGTATGATGTGGTGCTGGTAGATTACCGCGGGTTTGGTAAAAGTACAGGTAAGCGCAGCGAAGCTAAAATGCTCAGCGATATGCAATTTGTTTATAGCCGGCTCACGCAGCAGTACCCCGAGAATCACATCCTCGTATACGGACGGAGCTTAGGCAGCGGCTTTGCCGCAAAAATTGCTTCCGAAAACAAACCCCGCTACCTGATCTTGGATGCGCCTTTCTATAATTTTCAAAAAGTAGTGGAAAGGTTTTTACCTGTTCTTCCCGTTAAGTATGTATTGCGGTATCGCCTGCGAACCGACAAATGGATCAAACGCGTGAACTGCCATACCTACATTATTCACGGCACAAAAGACAGGCTTATACCCATACGCCACAGCGAAAAGCTGCAACAGCTCAACCCGCATAAAATCACTTTGATCCGCATTACGGGCGGCGGTCATAATAATTTACCTTCGTTTACCGAATATCACAATTTCATCAGGGATATTCTGAAATATTAGTGCTGTGTTAAACGTGAACTGTAAGAAGATAAATATTTCTTTCACCTTTATCGGCTCACTTTTCACAAAAACATACAGACATAATTTGTTTAACTTAACATTAGTATGGTGAGCAGGCTGCAATTACACAAAAAGAGGAAATGGTTACAATGGCTGAACATTGCCCTGGTTATATACCTGCTGGGAGGTATCTCCCTGTATCTGTTGCAGGATCGCCTTTTATTTCACCCCGAGGCCGTGCAGCGCAACAAAGCTTATGGCTTTGCTGCCGGTAACAGGGAAATTAATGTGGCTGCAGATAAAGAAAGCAATATGAACATCGTACAATTCCTTACCCGGGACAGCGTGCCCAGGGGCGTAGTATTGTATTTCCATGGCAACCGTAAAAATATTAGCTGGTATGCCGCCTACGCCTCCGGTTTTACTGCAAACGGATACGAAGTATGGATGATAGATTATCCCGGTTTTGGTAAAAGCACCGGCCGGCTCACCGAACAAAAATTGTACAACGATGCGGCACAACTGTATATTATGGCACGTTCCGCATTTCCTGCAGATCGTATTGTTATATACGGAAAATCACTGGGAACGGGCGTGGCTGCATGGTTAGCCGCCAAAAGAAGCTGTAAGGAGCTTATACTGGAAACACCTTATTACAGCATGACATCGCTGGTGCAGCATTATGTGCCCATATATCCTGTAAGCACGCTGCTTAAATATAAATTACCGGTGCATACCTATCTCAACCTGGTTAACGCGCCGGTCATTGTTTTCCATGGCACTGCAGACAGGGTAATTCCATACAGCAATGCGCGCCGGCTAACAACAGCTATGCATCCAAAAGACCGGTTCATTACCATTGAAAATGCCGGGCATAATAACCTCAATGATTACCCGCAGTTTCATGCCGCCTTAGACAGCATATTACAAAACAGGTAACCCGGGCATGCCTTTAAATGGCTATGATATTTGAACTCTTGTTTTTCCTGATCTTTTCCGGAACAGCCAGCAGAATGGATTCACGCAGCGCATCTATAAGCCGCTTCTTTACAAAATCGCGCTGTACTACCAGGCTTACCTCGCGTACAGGAACAGGGTTTTTAAATTTGCGGATGAGCTGCAATTGCTTTGCCGGCATATTCAATGTAGCCAATTCGGGCATAATGGTAATGCCATCATTGATATCCACCATACGCCTGAGGGTTTCTATGCTCCCGGTTTCATAATCAAAATGGCTGCCCGTAAGGCTTTGCTTTCTTAATTCACAAAGATTTTCGATCTGTGATCTGAAGCAATGCCCCTCTTCCAGAAGCCATAATTTATTGGGATCAATATCCTGCGCCAGCACATAATTTTTTTGGTAAAGCGCATTTTTTTTAGATACGTATACGAGCATCTCTTCATAAAAAAGCACATGCTCCTTAATTCCTTTTTGCTGGAGCGGCGTTACCAGTATCCCTGCATCTATCGTTCCCTCTTTCAGTAAATGGATAATGCTGTCTGTAGTTATTTCACTTATAACCAACTTTACTTTCGCGTGCTGCTGGGCAAACTGCTGAATGAACAAAGGCAATAAATAGGGCGCCAGGGTAGGAATAATACCGATGCGCAGCTCGCCTGTAAGTGTACCCTTTTTGTACTCAATCAGTTCCCGGAGCGCATCTCTTTGCGTAAGAATGTTCCTGGCCTGGCCTATTACTTCCATACCCATGGCAGTGGGCATAACCGGCTGTTTGCTGCGGTCGAAAATAACAATCCCCAATTCTTCCTCGAGCTTTTGAACCTGCATGCTTAACGTGGGCTGTGTAACATGACAATGGTCTGCGGCTAAGGTAAAGTGCCGGAAGGTATCTAAAGCTGCTATATATTCCAGTTGAGTAAAGGTCATTGCTGATCAATTTAATTGATCAAAGTAAGTAAAATAATCAATTTAAACAATGAAAGCGTTTGAGCTTGGGAGTTTGGAGTTTGTGGTTTGGAAGTTTATCGTTGTCTGGCGCCCGAATATGATTGCCACAAATCCGAAGGAGTGTTAGCGATCACCATGAGCCATGGACATCACAAAGAAAAAGTAATTTACCCTGTTGTTAGCAATTCTCCTCCTGATTGCTCTATAGCTGGCAGCCGACACCTGAAAAAAAGACCCGGCATTAGAAAACGCCGGGCATCTTGTGTAGATTTTCTCTATACCCTTTATCTATTTAGTAATGCAAAATTAAGAAATGCCTTGTTAAGGATTCCAGAAAAGGAATATCCGATTGCAATATTTTTTCTTTACCCGTCTCTTCGATGGGCGAACAGGCCATATCATTTTTCATTGCCCTTTTGTAGGTATGCGTTGCATAAGTGAATACTAAAGCAATGCCTGCCAGCAGAACAAGTATAAAAATGATTTTATTTTGATTCTTTTTCATCTCTAAAGCGTTACGAAATTAATTTCAAATAATGTATATCCAAAACGTTAGATGTTAATTAGTGTTAAAGTGTGAATAAAACGATTGGTGCGGTAAAATGTTACATTCCCTGTTATTTTTTAAAAAGCACGTAGGTTTGCAGCTTAAACAACGGCACATGAATGAAAAACTCACCGAACGCATCCGGGTGGAGCTGGAAGATATCCGTCAAAACGGTCTTTATAAAGCAGAACGCATTATAGAAAGTCCGCAGGGAGCCGATATAACGGTGTCTGTTCCCGGGGGAACCGGCATAAAAAAGGTTGTTAATTTTTGCGCCAATAATTATCTCGGGCTATCATCGCATCCCAAGGTTATTGAAGCCGCAAAAAAGTATATTGATGAGAGAGGATATGGCTTAAGCAGCGTTCGTTTCATTTGTGGCACACAGGATATACATAAAGAACTGGAACAAAAACTTTCCTATTTCCTGGGAACAGAAGACACCATTTTGTATGCCGCGGCTTTTGATGCTAACGGGGGGGTATTTGAGCCGTTGTTTAATGACCAGGATGCGATCATATCCGACGCATTGAATCATGCTTCCATTATTGACGGCATAAGACTTTGTAAAGCGCAACGCTTCCGGTACGATCACAACAACATGCACGATCTGGAAGATAAACTAAAAGAAGCGCAGCCGGCCAGAAACCGCATCATTGTAACCGACGGCTCTTTTAGCATGGACGGTACCATTGCCCAATTAGATACCATTTGCGCCCTTGCGGAAAAATACGATGCGGCAGTAATGACAGATGAGTGTCATTCTACAGGCTTCCTCGGCAAAACCGGCAGGGGTACCCATGAATACCGGGGCGTAATGGGTAAGATAGATATCATTACCGGCACCCTGGGAAAAGCGCTGGGCGGCGCATCCGGAGGCTTTACCAGTGGCCGCAAAGCCATTGTTGATATGCTGCGGCAACGCTCACGGCCTTATCTTTTTTCCAATACGCTGGCACCGAGTATCGTAGGCGGTTCCATTGCCGTGCTGGATATGCTTAGTGAAACCACCGCATTAAGAGATAAGTTAGAATGGAATACCGCCTATTTTCGCAGGAAAATGACATCGGCCGGTTTTGATATTAAGCCGGGCGACCATCCTATCGTTCCTATTATGCTGTACGATGCGGTACTGGCGCAAACCATGGCATCACAGCTACTGGAAGAAGGCATTTATGTAACCGGCTTTTTCTTCCCCGTTGTGCCTAAAGATACGGCACGCATACGGGTGCAGATAAGCGCTGCGCATGAGCAGCACCATTTAGATAAGGCAATAGCCGCTTTTATCAAAACAGGCAAAGCGCTTGGTGTACTTCACTAAAGCGTTTGCTTTGTGCATGCGTTATTTACTATTAAAAACCTATACTGTTATAATGAAAATAAAATATCCGTCATTTTGTGCTTTAGCCATCGCCGCTTTTTTTATCGCTTCCTGTTCTATGAACAATGTGAAGCAGGATAATTCGTTCAAAAAATATTTTGATGAAAATAACGTGGAAGGCAGCTTTGCCCTGTTTGATAATGGCAGAGGAAAATTCGTGATATACAATCTTAAAAGAGATACGACCCGAATATTACCCGCCTCCACGTTTAAAATCGTAAACGCTCTGATCGCGCTGCAAACAGGCGTAATAACTACCGACAGCAGCATCATTAAATGGGACGGGATACAAAGAGACGTAAGCAACTGGAACCAGGACCTGAGCCTGGCTCAGGCGTTCCGGTACTCTGCTGTTCCCCATTTCCAGGAAATAGCCCGGAACATTGGCAGGGATACCATGCAGAAATGGATAGACAGCCTGAAGTATGGCAACATGAAGCTTGGCCCGGCCATAGATTCCTTCTGGCTCGACAATTCGCTGCAGATATCCCCTGATGAAGAGCTGGGATTGGTTAAAAAGCTCTACTTCGATCAGCTCCCTTTCAGGAAAGGGGTGCAGCAGGCAGTAAGAAATATGATGCTGCAGGAAGATAACAGCAACTATACCATAAGCTATAAAACCGGGTGGGGATATAACACTGAAAACCACGCCGTGGGATGGGTGGTAGGATGGATAGAGGAAAACAGGCATCCGTATTTTTTTGTGCTGAACTTTGAAACAGCGGATCCCAAAGCAGACATTCCGGCCATACGCCAGAATATCCTGAACAGCATACTTAAACAGGAAGGGTTTTTTGAAGGAAAGATGTAGAAGGGGGAGAAGTGGGGAGTGAGGAGTGGTAAGAGGTAAGAGGGGTGAAACGTGAGGAGCGGGAATGGGTGAAAGGCGAGAAGAAAATTTATCGTTTCACGGTTATCGTTTATCGAAGAGGGAAGCGGAAAGTGCCGGATACCTGCTGCTTAAAAGTAATTAATTTTTTCTATTGATACGTTTTGAACATAGCGAACATCTGTTATTGCTGCTGCTGATCCCGGTATTGATATTGCTGTTCAGGGCAGTGCTGCGCTGGAAAAAAACCACAGTAAAAAAAATTGGTGATGAAGCGCTCGTGATGCAACTCATCCGGGGCTTTTCTCCCAAAAAATACAGAGCCCGCTTTGTTATCGTACTGCTGTCTTTCGGTTGCCTTATCATTGCCGCCGCTAACCTGCAATCTGCCACCCAGGCAGAAAAAATAAACCGGCAGGGCATAGACGTTATGATCGCCTTAGACGTGAGCAGGAGCATGCTTGCCGCGGATATTAAGCCCAGCCGCTTAGAAAGGTCTAAACAGTTTATCAGCAAACTGATGAACAGACTGGAAAACGACAGGGTGGGGCTGGTAATTTTTGCGGGAAGAGCTTATATGCAAATGCCGCTTACCTCCGATCATACGGCTGCAGGATTGTATGTGAGCAATGCCGGGCCGGACGCTGTGCCTACGCAGGGCACAGTAATTGCTGATGCATTAAGAACAGCTAACAGCGGGTTTAATGCAAAAGATAAAAAGTATAAGGCAGTTGTATTGATAACAGATGGTGAAGACCATGATGAGCAAGCCCTTAAAACAGCAAAACAATTAGCCGGAAACGGGGTGGTAATACATACCATTGGGGTAGGCTCTACCCAGGGATCGCCTATATTAAACCCTATTACAGGCGAAAGCAGGCGCGACCTGCATGGCAATATCGTTATATCGCGGCTTAATGAGCAGGAGCTTACGGATATTGCCCATGCGGCAAATGGTATATACCAGCAATTAAATGATATAGAAACAGTGACAGACAAAATAACAGCGCAGTTTGCAGGTATGGAGCAGAAAACGATCCAGGATAACCGGCTGCTCAATTACCGCAGCTTTTTTCAATGGTTCCTGGCGCTGGCATTTGCCGGGCTTGCAGGTGAGCTGTTTATAAGTGAAAAAAAGAAAATACGATAGTATGCGGACCATCCTTTTATATATAATGCTTTTGTTGGGTGCTCCGGCTTTTTCACAAAACATAAACCGTTTAATTGGAAAAGGTAATGAAGCTTACCGCCTGCAGCAATATGATAAAGCTGTGGCGGCTTACAAAGAAGCGCTGAAAGCAGATCCCCGCAACAGCGTTGCTGCATTCAATATGGGTAATGCGCTCTTTAAAAATGAATCGTATGAAGAAGCGGCAGGCACTTTTGATAAAGCAGCTAAGCTTACGGATGATAAAAGGTTACAATCGCAGTTGCTTTACAATAAAGGGGTAGCGTTAACCCGGCAAAAAGCACTGGAGGAAAGCATTGCGGCTTATAAACAAACCTTGCGCCTTAACTCCTCCGATACGCTTGCCCGTGAAAACCTGCAGAGAGCATTAAACGAAAAAAAGCAACAACAGCAGCAACAGGAAAATGAAAGCAGGAAGAAAGAACAAAAAGAGGATCAGCCCAAACCTCAACCCAATAAGCTCAATAAGCAACAGGTAGAACAACTGCTTAAAGCATTGGAAGAGCAGGAAAGAAAGCTGCACGACAGGATGATGAAAAAGGCCCCTGTTCCCGGCCAGCCTGAAAAAGACTGGTAATGGCATGCCTCCGGCGGTATTTAAATAAGGCATGTCATATATCTACTGTTGTTTACGGGACTTAGCCAGGTTCACCAGCAGTACACCCGCCAGTATAACACCAAGTCCGGCAATTTGCAAAGCCGATATCTTTTCAGCACCCAGAAACACGCCCAGCAATACCGCTACAACAGGATTTACATATGCATGCGTGCTTACCTGCGTAGCCGGGCGAACTTTGAGCAGCCATACATAAGCGCTGTACCCAAGTAAAGAACCCATCGTAATAAGATACAAAACAGCCAGCCATGCCGAAGTTGAAACTTCGTGCCAGTTAAAATCATTCCAGTCGCCGCGTATACCTCCCGCAATGGCATAGGCCAAACCAGCGCCCAGCATTTGCCAGCCAGAATTGAGGGCGCCGCTGAAGGTTGTAGTTTTATATTTGGAATACAGCGATCCGGCTACCCAGGACACAGAACCGATAACCAGCACGCCTATAGAAACAGTTTCCCATTGATTGCCATTGCCTGATAAAGCCTCACTCATATTTTCTTTGAACAGGAAAAGGATACCTGCAAAACCCGTTATCAAACCGGCGATAATACCGGCGCTGGTAAAATTTGCGCGCCACTTACTGTAGTCGAGCAGTACGAACCAGACAGGAGTAGATGCAAGAAATACAGCCACTACTGAACTTGCTAAAAACTGCTCCGACCATGCTACTGCCCCGTTGCCGATAAAAAGTAAAAGGAACCCGATAAAAAAAGCGAACAGGATATCTTTCCATACAAACAGTTTTTCGCCGTTCATCAAACACCAGCCTGTCATAAGCAGTCCGGCGGTTAGAAAGCGGAAAGTTCCCATCACCGTTACCGGCATGTCCTGTATGGCCATGTGAATAAAAAAGTAGGTGGATCCCCATACGATATAGATAACAGCAAAAGCTGCAATTACTTTTGCAGCAGCAATTTTCGGTGCACTGCGCTCTTCCATTCTCGCTTGTCTTTTATTTATGTATACTAACGGTTCCTTTGTATCCCCGGGCAGGCATTGAAATGTTCCTGTTTCACAATACCGGAACTCCTTTAGAGCGGCAAACCTATAGGAAAATTGCGACTATTGATACTACAGGAAGTACAAAAGCGGGCGCATCACCTTAAAAAACTATTTGTATTCCAGCACAAATTCATTGCCGTTTTCATTCATTAGTTCCGGGTAACCCAAATTGTTATACACATAGGTAGTGTTGGAAGTAATGCTTAGTCCTGAAGTGGAAGGAGGATAGCTATTATAATTAACTGTAGTGGTGGCTGTTATATTATTTCCGTTTACAGAGAAGGGAATATTTTCTATGCTGTGGTAAACATTCCTGTAGGGATTTTTTTTGTTATCATGCTGGTAACTACACTTCAACGTAAGTACAGGCTCGGGGTCAAACTGCCTTTGATTGTATTCTTCACTTAATATGATGTTGCTGCCTTCATAAGTGTAAGTAGTATATCCAAACAGTGCCCCGTCTGCCGAATACCGGGTTTGTTTAACAGGACGACCCGCAGCATCATAGGAAAAAACCGTAAAGGAACGCAATTCGTAATCGTCGTTTATTTTCAGATAGTGGTTACTTTGTATAATACGGTTGCCGCTATATTCAAACACGGAACGGCTGTTGACGTACTGGCTGGCAAAGCTGCTGCTGGAAACATCCATCTGGTCATCTTTTTGAACCAGCCTGCCATCCTGGTATTGATACCCGGTTTTAGCGCTAACTAATCCTGCCCCATAATCCTTATAGCTGATGCGGGTTTTGATGTTCCCGCTTTCATTATATATGTTTTCATTTTGTACAATATCTCCCCCGTTCGTTTTCGCTTTTACAAACACCAGCTTTGGCCCCGATGTATCGTGCCGGGTTACCGTGTCTTTTTTACAGCCGGCAAAGCACAGCGCAAAAAACAGAATATATAACTGATTCTTCATAAACAGCCTTATTAAATAGCTAAATACATTTGCCTTAACCTTTGAACTGACATCGTAATAAACTATAACGTTGCACCTTTTGGATAAACATTCCTGTGTTATTGGCATGAATGAAGGTATAGGGTATGAGGCATGAGGTATAGGGCAGACAAAAACTACTAACGATAGAATGAATACTCCTTCTATGCTCCTATAGCTGAAAGCTAATGGTTGACAACCGGCTCCTTCGGATTTCGGATTTTCCTTTTCGGATTTGAGATTTACTATTTGAATTTTATCCGCCCCGGCGGACAGGCCTGCCTGCCGGTAGGCAAATTTGGTTCTTGTGATTTGGTTCTTAGTGCTTTTCTTCGGGCTTCGGATCCCCCGCTTCCCTCAAAACATTTTCTACACTGTTTTTCAATGTGTTATAATCCGTATACCCTTTGGCTATGGCATAGAACCGGTTACCGGCTACCTGCAAAAACACGGCGGGAAAACCGGTTACCTTAAGCTGTTTGCATAGCGCGAACTCATGGTACGCCTTTTCACGGTATTCCACGCTGTGCAGCTTTTTATAAAATAATTCAGGGGATATAGGATAATTGCTCAGCAAATGACGGTACGCTTCATCATCGCACAGATCCCTGCCCTCAAAATGTAAGGCATACTGAAGGGCGGATGCGAAGGGAACGGCAAGGTGGGGATGCTCATCTTTGATCACACATAAAGCAATAGCGGGTTTTTCAGAATGGGGAAACCAGTCGCTGTCTTCCGGGTTATTGATATGCCATAAATAATCCCTGCCGAATGATATGCCGGTATGGTCTTCAACCATTTTGTATGATTGCCTGATATAATCTGCTATTACACCAATATGCCGCGGCTTTTCCGGAAGGATCATACCACCCGACAATACTTCAAAATCAATAGCATTACGGTATTGCACCTCCAGTTTTTGCATTACCGGGCTAAAGCCATAACACCACCCGCAGTAGGCATCATAACAATAAATGATCAGGGGCTTCATTGTCCTTTTTACGGCAAAAGTAGCCTGTGCTTCCGGCACTTTATTTTTTTAAAAATAATTATTGTTACATGAAAACTAATCCCTACCTTTGCGCCTCAAATTTGAGTTTGTACAGTTCCGGTAATGAAATGATTCAATCTGCTACGCATCTTCTGCTAATAGTTCAGTCGTCCTTACTTCCCTGTTTTCTCAGATTTACATTTGTAAAACTTAATCACTTAGTATGAACATTTATGTTTCCAATTTAAGTTTCAACGTCGTAGACGAGGACTTAAAAGCTTTTTTTGAAGAATACGGAGAAGTATCTTCTGCCAGGGTTATAACCGATAAATTTACCGGTCGCAGCCGTGGATTTGGATTTGTTGAAATGCCTAATGACGAGGAAGCGCAGAAGGCTATTACCGAATTAGACAAAGGCGTTGTTGAAGGCAGGCCGATCACTGTTACAGAAGCTAAACCCCGTGAAGAACGCAGCAATAGCGGCGGCAACGGCGGTGGCGGTAACAGGCGTTCATTTGCCGGCAGCAACCGCGGTGGCGGTGGTCGCTACTAAAATACGGTCTTTCTCAACTGTTTAATATAACAGCAGGAAAGTATTGCTTTAAAAGGAGAACAACCTATTGTGTTACAATCATTGTTCTCCTTTTGTTATTTTATATTCGGGGTATTTTATATCCGTTGTTATAGGCTTTTGCCAGGTATGCTTTATTTACCGCATCGTCTGTAAATTTTCCCGCGGCTTTATCCCAGGCCAGGCGCTTACCGCTTCTGAAGGCAATATTCCCCATTTGGGCTACAATAGCTACATCGGCGCCTATTTGTATGGGAGCTGTCAGCTCCTCCATTTTCCCGGAACGTATTACAGACATAAAGTTTTGCATATGCTTGTCGAGCCCGCTCTCCGAAGGCTTCACATGGGGTTTGCTTACTTTGTTTTTTGCATTCTTTTCTTCCATTACCTCCCAGCCTCCCCTGTCGAGCACCAACGTGCCATTGTTACCTACAAATGCAATACCATGATCGCGTCCATACTGGCCGTTATCAATACCCATGGCATGGTCCCAAACCATATTAAAATTTTCAAATTCATATAAGGTGGTAAGGGTATCAGGTGTTTCTTCCGCCAGTTCCGGATAGGCAAACCTGCCACCCAGCGCCATAACCGTTTTAGGCACATCGGCCTTCATACCAAAAAGCGCATAATCTATAAGATGTACGCCCCAATCGGTCATGAGCCCGCCGGCATAGTCCCAGAACCACCGGAAATTAAAATGAAACCGGCTTGCATTAAATGGTTTTTGAGGTGCAGGGCCCAGCCATCCGGCATAATCAACACCTGCGGGAGGCGCGCTGTTGGGTTGTACAATATCGGGCTTCATCCATCCCTGGTAGCACCACACTTTAGCCGTTCGTATATTGCCTAACTGCCCGGAATGCACAAATTCAATAGCATCCCTGAAATGCTGCTGGCTTCTTTGCCATTGGCCAACCTGCACTACCCTGTTGTGCTTTTTTTGCGCGGCCACCATTACGTTACACTCCACAATGGAGTTACCAATAGGCTTTTCCACATACACATGCTTGCCTGCCTGGCAGGCTTCCACCATTTGTAAACAATGCCAGTGATCGGGCGTGCCAATAATTACGGCATCAATATCCTTATTTTCTAACAGCTTACGGTAATCTCCGTATATTTTTACTTTAGCCGCATCTATATTAAGGGCAGCCAGCTCTTTTACCCGCTTATCGAGCACATTTCTATCTACGTCGCATAATGCCACTAACTGCACACCCGGCACTTTTAATGCGGCTTTTGTATCCGCCCAGCCCATTCCGTTAATGCCTATTGCGCCAATATTGATCTGGTCGCTGGCCGACAGCCGGTTTTTGTGAAAAGCAAATACATTAGGGGAGAGAGCTGATAATATCAATCCGCCGGCTGCCATACGGGAGCCGTCTGTTAAAAATTTTCTTCTGCTTGACATACTTGTTGGTTTATAAGAAAAGTTGATTAACAAATGATGCAGCTTATCGGCCAGCAAGGTTCTTGCTGATGTATTGATAACTCTTTTCAATACTTTCTATAGGAGGCCCGGGGCACACATCCTGCTCCACAAAATAATGCTGCATGCCCGATGCTTTTGCGTGGGCGAATATTTTCTTAAAGTCTATAACCCCGTTACCCACTTCCGTAAAAAATCTTTTCGGGGTATTGTCCATATCCTTTACATGCCAGAGCGGGAAGCGGCCGGGATGCTGCTGAAACATTTCAACAGGATCTTTGCCCGCAAAGCTCGCCCAATACAGGTCAAGCTCAAACTTTACCAGTTTCGGATCGGTTTCCTTTAACAGCACATCAAAGCCGTGCCGGCCACCCATGTCTGTAAACTCAAAATCGTGATTATGATAGCCGAATTGTATGCCGGCTTTTTGGCATGCCTCCGCAGCAACATTAAACCGGGCGGCAATTTTTTTATAATCATCTATTGATTTCCTTTCTGTATCCAGCAGGTAGGCTACTACCATATATTTTTGCCCGGCTACTACCGCATCTTCTACTGCTTTTTGCCAGTTACCGGAAAGTCCGGCCAGCATATAATGGCTGCTGGGATGTGTGAGCCCGTTAGATTTTAATAATGCGGCGAAATCCTTTGGTGTCATACCAAAATACTTTCCTGCCTGGTAACCGAAAGATTCAACCTCTTTATATCCTATAGCGGCCACGCTTTCGATAACGGCTTTAGGATCTTTCGCTATATCTCCGCGCAGCGTATACAACTGTAGTCCTATACGCTTATTTACTTTTAGAAGAGAGGAAGGCGTTACAAAGGCGGCAGCAGAAAATAAAGCAGACTGTTTGATAAATGTTCTCCGGGTAGTCATGGCAAGACTGGTTTAAGGAATGAAATTAAGGAAAAAATCAAGACCCCGTTAAAAAAGCCACCTGCCTGTTAGTCCGTGCTGCATTACAATCAGCCGTGATTACAATCCCCGGCGTGACAATGGTTTGCTTTGCGGCATAAGCTATAGTTCATGTAATGAGCGGTAATGATCAGTATAACGGCCGGCACCAGCAACAGCACATGATAATCATGAAACAATTCCTTTAGCAGGAGAAAGGATATCCCTGCACTGAAAAAAACTGCCGGTAAAGTTTTATGGTGATGCTTTTTATAGCCGTGATATAAAGCATACATGCCAACTACGAAGGCCAATCCTATCATACCATATTCGAAAAAATAATTATGAATGATATTAATGCCGAAAACGGGTAAACTGGTAAGCAGCAAAGGCAGGATAGCGCAATGAATGGCGCAGGCTAAAGAAGCGGTAATACCAAGGGCATCATAATTGATCCGGAACATACAGGTAATTAAATTGGCGGCAAATATATAAAAATTATGCAACTTTGTTGCATTTAAATAACAGGTCAAAAAAATTTCTTTGAGGCTGTGTACCGGACCTGTTATTTTAAGGCAGGAACATACGGCTTACAGTTGTAACTTTGCATGGAAAAAAATGATTATTGTATGAAGCGGAAAACGTGGCTGTATATTGGCTTTTTTGTATTGCTTTTTGGCGCATTCTATGCGTTTTTATATGCTACAATAGATTCTTCCAAATCGCGCCTGCCTGTTTTAAATATAGTAAAACACTTTTCGTTTGAAAGGCAGGACGGGCAGCAGATAAGCGAAAAGGACGTGGCAGGCAGGGTGTACGCCGCGGAATTCTTTTTTACAACCTGTGAAGGCATTTGTCCGAAAATGAACAGGAATATGAAAAAAGTATTTGAGCAGTTCAAAAACGAAAATGATTTTCTTATCCTTTCACATACGGTTGACCCCGAAACAGATAATACAGCCAGGTTAAAAACGTATGCCGATTCACTGGGAGCAGATATAAAAAGCTGGTGGTTTTTAACAGGAAGTAAAGACAGCTTATATAAAACTGCCAGGGAAAGTTATATTTTAGACGACCCTAAGAATAATGCTACCAATATTGACGAGCAGTTTATTCATACGCAGTTTTTCGCATTGGTTGATAAGAACGGTCAGGTAAGAGGGATATATGACGGGTTGAAGAAGGATGAAATTGAAAAGCTGATCACCGATATAAAAGACCTGTTAAAGGAAAAGACCCTGCAACCCGCATAAATACAACTAAGGCCGGCTGCGCATTATTTTTATGATCTTCTTATAAAGCAGAACAGCTATGGAACCGCAAATCGTAGATTTATTAAAGAAGAACCAGTTGAGCATAACAGACAGCAGGAGAAAAATACTGGAACTTTTTTTACAAAGCGACAGCGCGCTGGCGCATCATGATATAGAATCGAAAACGGAAGAAAAGTACGACAGGGTAACGGTATACCGTACCCTGCAAACCTTTATGGAAAAGGGCATTATACACACCATCCCCACTCCCGATAATTCCATAAAATATGCTTTGTGTAAAGACAACTGTGAGCAGGGGCATCACCACGATGATCATGTACATTTTATGTGCATTAGTTGCGGCACTACTACCTGCCTCGAAGACGTGCAGGTTCCGGATATTAAATTACCCCGGGGATATAAAACCCGTCAAACAGAGGTTGTGGTAAGCGGCTTTTGCAAAGCCTGCAGTTGAACAATTGAAACGGAAATATGCAAAACCCTAATTTAAATACAGATAAAGCGGCATTGAGTACAGTTGAAAAAGAATTTGAGAATAATATACGCCCTAATGAAATTGCAGATTTTAGCGGACAGGAAAAGGTCATTGATAATATCAAAATTTTTATCAAAGCGGCTAAAATAAGAGGAGAAGCCTTAGATCATATTCTTTTTCATGGCCCGCCGGGGCTGGGCAAAACAACCCTGAGCCGCATAGTAGCCAACGAACTGGGGGTGCACATTAAAGAAACTTCGGGCCCGGTAATTGAAAAGCCCGCGGATCTTGCCGGATTGCTTACCAATCTTCAGCCCAATGATGTATTATTCATAGATGAAATACACCGCCTGAGCAACGTGGTGGAAGAATACCTGTATGCTGCCATGGAAGATTACCGGATTGACATCCTGATAGACACCGGCCCCAATGCCCGCAGTATACAGATCAACCTCAACCCTTTTACTTTAATTGGCGCTACCACCCGGAGCGGCTTACTTACCGCACCATTGCTTTCCCGCTTCGCTATTAAATCCAGGCTTGAGTATTATGATGCTGCCATATTAACAAAAATCATTTGTCGGTCGGCCGGAATATTGCAGGTAACCATATCGGACGCAGCGGCAAAAGAAATTGCCGGGCGAAGCAGGGGCACACCGCGTATTGCCAATGGCTTATTGCGCCGGGCAAGAGATTTTGCACAGGTGCTGAATGACGGCATTATAGATGAAGGCATAACGCTGCATGCGCTAAAAGCCTTAAACGTTGACGCTTACGGCCTTGATGAAATGGATAACCGGATTCTTTCTACCATTATTGAAAAATTTAAAGGCGGGCCTGTGGGCATTACCACTATCGCTACCGCCGTAGGCGAAGAGCAGGGTACATTAGAAGAAGTATATGAACCTTTTTTAATTCAGCAGGGGTTCATCATGCGCACTTCAAGGGGCAGGGAGGCAACACCAAAAGCTTACGAACACCTGGGGAAAAGTTTTCCGGGTAAAAACCTCTTGTTTTAGCTCCGCTTTAATAAACATCCGCCATCCGGTTATGGTAAGGTTCGTCAACAATTTTAGGAGTATTATTACTTCATCATTAAATAAACGTCATCCTGCCGCGTTAGTGTAAATGGTATAACATTTGCAAGAGAAGGGAATCCTTAAGCCTTTATTGCAGGGTATCATTTTAATAAAAAATATGGATAATAAAGCGTTTATGTATCTTAAGGACGAAAGGGCAGAAGGAAATAATGAACAGGGAATAGCGGTTCCATTGGCAATGGTAGTTGAAAATGACCCCGATACCATGCTGCTGATCTCTGTATTGTTAAGGAATAGCGGGTATAACGTAATAGAAGCCTCCAATGGCGAGAAAGCGCTGGCATTGCTGCATACTAATAATCCTGCAATCATTTTCATGGATGTGCAGATGCCGGTTATGGATGGCTATACCGCTACGCGGCGCATCCGGGAGATGGCTGATCCCTATCGTTCTATTCCTATTATCGGGCTGGTAGCAGGTACCGGCAGTGCTGAATATAAAAAATGCAGGGCGGCAGGCATGAATGATTATATTTCAAAGCCTTTTCGCCTGGAAGAGATCCTGGGAAAATTAAATCTTCCCCCGGCAGCATAGTTTTTTTACTTGCAACCTTTTCCTGTAATAATCGTCAATAATATGTTCCGTTTTAGCAGCGCAATGAACACAGCACAAAAACAACCGGCTTTATTGATTTGCCTTGTAATGGATTTACTCGGCTACGCCAGCTATGCTCTGCCCTTTTTAGGTGAGTTTGGCGATGTGATTTGGGCTCCTGTATCAGGGTTAATTTTTTACAGGTTATTTGGCGGATGGAAAGGAGCGATGGGCGGTATTTTTAATTTTATAGAAGAACTCTTACCCGGTCTTGATTTTATCCCCAGCTTTACCGTAATGTGGATCATAAAATTTGTTCGCAAACAGCAGCAAGCTAAGTCAATCCAACCCATATAAAGCTACGGCGCTTCAATTTGTTTGAAGCGCTATTTTTTATCCAAAATACCAGGCGGCTATCCATTGACTTGCAAAGCCTGCCATCAGCCCCAGCACAATATCTCCAGTCCGGTGATCGGAAACGATAAGACGTGATGTGCAGATGAGCCCTGCCAGAAAAACAGCAACAGCCAGGGGAACATTCACAAGGCCCGGAGAAGTGAACAGCAGTACGGTAAACAGGCCTATTAAGCCGCCTGCTCCTGTTGCGTGCATGCTTATTTTAAAAAAGATATTGGCAACAAAATCAATGATTACCGCAATAAAAATACCAAGGCTCATTTGGGCCATAATTACCGGGATACCCGGCTTGTTCTTAAAAACATAAAAGGTCCAGAAGAAAAAGATCATGCTGATCGCATACAGTATTATCCTTTCTTTCTGGGTTTTAAGATATACCGATTGAACGAACCCCAGCCCCCTGCATAAAAGCACAGCCATTAAAGGAAAAAAAACACTATTGATAAGATAAATAAAAAGAGTTTGTGTTTTTCCTGATGTACTTACCCCCATAAAATATTCAGGGTTAAAATAAATAAGGTACAGGGCCATGTATAAACCCACAAGCAGGGGATGTAAAAGCCAGGAAAAGAACTGGGCCAATATCTTTACTACAGGTAATACAAGAGCAGTACCTGGCGCGGGGTAACTATTCATAATTGTTTTCTTAAGCGTGCTACCGGAATATTCAGTTGTTCGCGGTATTTGGCCACCGTTCTGCGGGCAATGTTATATCCTTTTTGCTGCAGCAATTCGGTAAGCCGTTCATCGCTGAGCGGTTTTTTCTTACTTTCCCCTTCTACCATATCACTCAATATCTTTTTTACTTCACGGGTAGACACTTCCTCACCGCTATCCGTACTCAATGATTCACTGAAAAAGAACTTAAGGCGGTAGGTTCCAAATTCGGTTTGTACAAATTTACTGTTGGCCACGCGGCTTACCGTAGAAATATCAAGCGCTGTACGCTCCGCGATATCTTTCAATATCATGGGTTTCAGCGTTGTTTCGTCTCCTGTCAGGAAAAATTCATACTGGTAATCCATGATAGCGTGCATGGTGGTATACAGGGTATTCTGCCTTTGCTTAATGGCGTCAATAAACCACTTGGCTGCATCAATCTTTTGTTTAATAAAAATAACGGCCTCTTTCTGGCGCCTGTCTTTTTTGCTTCCCCGGTCATATTCTTTAAGCATATCCCTGTATCCTTCGCTGATACGAAGGTCGGGTGCGTTTTTGGAGTTAAGCGTAAGCTCCAGCTTATTGTTATTGTTAAGAATGAAGAAGTCGGGTATAACATAGCTTTCGCCTATATTGGTGTTCCCCACATTGCCGCCTGGCTTTGGGTTGAGGCGTATGATCTGGTTAATAGCGGCCTTCAGGTCTTCATCTGTAAGATTTAAACCTTTCTGTATTTTTTCATAATGCTTTTTCGTAAACTCATCGAAGTAGTCAGACAGGATGCTGATGGTAATATCCACTTCACGGCCTTCTTCTTTTTTACGTTCCAGTTGCAGCAGCAGGCACTGTCTTAAATCCCGGGCGCAGATCCCTGCAGGATCAAACTTTTGTATCTGCTTTACCAGCGAGCCTATTTCTTCTTCAGTAGCCAAAACATTTTGACGGAAAGCCAAATCATCGGCAATAGCGCCAAAATCTCTCCGCAGGTATCCATCGTCATCTATGCTACCTACAATGTGCTCCGCAATTTTACGCTCCCTCTCATCCAAATGCAGCATGCGTAACTGCTCCAGCAGGGATTCGTGAAAAGTGCTTTCAATTTTAAAGGGAAGGGTTTGCTTTTCATCAACTTCCGGGTAGTTTTCATCCTTTAACCTGTAATCGGCTACGTCATCATCCTCCCCTACATATTCACTGATATCTATATTATCATATTCATCTTCACTACCTTCCGCTTCAAAATCATCCTCTGCATCGCCCTCAAATTCATCAACAAGTTCTCCATCGGTAGCGTCCTGGTCGTCTTCTGTTGCTTCAAGGGCCGGGTTCTCTTCCATCTCCTCTTTAATTCTTTCTTCTAAGTTGGCCGTAGGAACCTGCAGCAATTTCATAAGCTGAATTTGCTGGGGAGAAAGCTTCTGTAACAGTTTCTGTTGTAAACTCTGACTCAGGGCCATAATGGAAATATAATCATTGAAAAAACCGGTAAATTAAATTTCAGGAGGCGGCGCCTCCACAAAAATCAGGCCGTAAATTTAAGTACAAAACTTATTAACATCCCCGGAAGTTGGCTTTTTTATTGGGATGTTAACAATTCTTTTCCCCGGCGTTCCTTTTGCTCTTTTCAAACCCGCGTCATTATTATAAATGAAAATGCACAGGATCGCGGTTGGAATTGCTTTTCAGCTAAAGAGGGGAGCGGGGCCGGAACGCAAGCCGCAGGATACAGGAGAAAAAAAGTAAAAAAATAATTCAGCAAAAGAAAAAATCTGCTGGCCGTTTTAATGGCATTACTTATACGACTGTTTGTTTCCTGTAACACTAAATCCTTTTATCTTTCGTTTAAACTTTACAGGGATCATTTGTAATACTGTTTTTAAACAACCTTATTCCTGATTCCATTTTGCTTTGAACAAAATATTACATTAGCATAGAAAATTAATATGGTTAAGGCCGGTGTGCATTAACGAATAGGTAAGCCCGGTGTGTAAATAACAAACTTATGAGCCTGAGGCCGCTTGCAAATATTAGTATCCTGCTGGTAGAAGATAATGAAATGAACACGCTCCTGGCTTCAGCCATTATACAGGGAACAGGCGCCAATGTTACAGAGGCAGACAATGGCATGGACGCTATTCAACTTTTACGGAACCGCTCATTTGATCTTGTATTAATGGACCTGCACCTGCCTGTGATGGATGGCTTTGAAACCACCCGTTACATCAGGAATAACCTTTCTTTAACTGTTCCTGTTATAGCCATAACGGCTAACGTAATTCACGGGGAAGAAAGTAAATGTATAGAAGCCGGAATGAACGGATTTATTTCAAAACCTTATACCGAAAAAGAGCTTTTAGATAAAATTGCCACCTGCATTCCTTTTAAAAATGGTATAGCAGAAAGTACGGCAACAACAAATGCCACTCCGTCATCCGCCCTTTATAATCTTTCCTTCTTAGAAGACGTAAGCAAGGGGAACCGGCATATGCTGCGGGAAATGATCCATGTTTTTGTGGAGCAGGCACCGGCAGCGGTAAGCCAGCTTAAAACGGCATACAACAATCACAATTTCAATGAAATGTATGCCATCGCCCATCGCATAAAGCCCGATATTGATAACCTGGATATTGTGTCGTTGAAAGATGATATCAGGAAAATTGAAATGTTTGCAGAACAAAAACAAAACGGCCCCGTACTTAAAAACCTGATCATTAATCTTGATGATACCCTCGCACAGGTAGTTCGTGAATTGAAGGTAAATATATTATCCTGATCAATTGCCGGAACTTCCCTATATTTTTACGCTACTAACACCCATCTGCATTGTTTATAATATTTATATTTTGCTTATATTTATCAGATATTCATTTTTTATGAATGATTTTGATAACCTAAGCGATGAAGAACGCCTGAAAGCAGAAAACGATTTTCTGAAAATGAAACTGATGCTTGAAAAGGGCCCGAATTTGAAAAAACGGATGATGCCGCCATGCTTCCGCCCCGGATAGAAAACGAATTCCTCCATTATATCCAGGCATTTGAAAAGCAATCCCAAAATCCAAAGTATATCAAAGTTTTTGATAAGATAGAGAGACCGGTTCATTTTAAGCCGGTATCTGAAATACCCGATGATGAAATAGAAGAAGCCTGGGAAACGCTGCATGGTTATTTACAGCAATATCAAATCAGTTTGGATGTATGCAGTGCCAACATTACAGTACGCGAGCTGTACCGCTTCACTACTGAAGAATTATTTGAGCATGAAATGAATGATATGGATATCCCCGGTATGATGCACGGGTTTATTTATGATGAGTTTTACCCGGATCATGCTTACGACAATACAAATTATGCTGTAGATAACTGCATAGCGTACCTGCTTCAAAAATCGCCATTTGATTATATGCCCTGCTTCAGGAGTAAAAACCTGAGATTAAATAACCATTACCCGCTTTCGAAAGATGCATTTAAATTGCTGGCAAACCGGTTTAAGGAAGCATACGATACGCTGGATGATGCTGAAATTGGCGGGGAAACATGTACCATTAACGGCAATACCTGCATTGTAAAAGGAAACTACGCAGTAACTGCCTCATTGCAAAATGATCCCATATATCTAAAAGGAAGCTGGGGTGTTCATTTTGAGCTGGATACAACATTGGATTGCTGGTATCTTTGGAATGTACAGGTTGAGGGTATTTCGTTTTGATGAATGGCATCTATTAATTAACAACTCTTCCCCTTTTCCCAGGCTGTCTGAAAATTATTTTTAAAAAATTATTTTTAAAAAACTTGCACTATCAAAAAAATAGCTCAACCTTTGCACCGCAAAATAAAATGATAAACAGTAACACATGCATCAAAAAGAACAACAAATTAAAACATCAGATTGGTTTAGCCGGACAGGCTATGATACCAGTTGCGGGGCATGTAATGCTGATGGTTAAGTTGAAATAACAGATTCAATCAAATATACGCCCCGCAAGAGATTGCGGGGTTTTTATTTTCGGTGAATATTTATTAAAATAAAATGCTGAAAGCTTTAAAACATAAACGATTTACGATTCCAATGCGGAATATACAGCTATCATTATCTGTACGATATGGGTATGTGCAGGCCAACAACAGCAGTGTGCCTGAAGGCCATGAAGAGGATAGCAAACATACGCGACCGTGGTATAACTATACATAACCTGTATTGAACAGGCATAATGAAAAGGGACCCGGTCGCAGCAAACGACCGGGTTTTTTGTTGCTGCATATAAAAATAGCGGGTATAGGATCAGATCCTTCCTGCCAAACAAACAATGATCTGTTCGTCTAATGGTTCAGGACGCAAGGTTTTCATTCTTGAAATACGGGTTCAACTCCCGTACAGATTACAAGGTTCGTTGGTGTAACGGCTAACATCACAGATTGTCGATCTGTTGCTATGGGTTCGATTCCCGTACGAACCGCTGAATGTTGGATGGTGCAATGGTTGAGCATTTCAGCATTTGAAGCTGAAGATGCTGGTTCGAATCCAGCTCCGACAACAATACGTTGGCTTTAGCTTATCCGGTAAAGCACCACACTGTGAATGTGGAGAACAGGGTTCGAATCCCGGAGTCAACCAATGATGGCTTATCGTTCAATGGAAGGATACTGTGCTACGAACACAGAGACAGAAGTTCGACTCTTCTTAAGCCAGCTAAAAGGATAAAGCGCTTAGTGGAAAATAAACTTCTGTAAGTCGCAACAAAAATTGGCCCGTAGCTCAATTGGCAAGAGTATCCGGCTTTTAACCGGAGGGTTCAGGGTTCGAATCCCTGCGGACCAACGACGGACGAATAGCTCCAATGGCAGAGCATTGGTTTGAAGCACCAACTGTGCTGGTTCGAATCCGGCTTCGTCCACAGATAAGAAGATTTTAAATACCTGTTAAGGAAGAAAATGGAACAACAGCAAAAATGGAGGAAGTTATCCGGCGAAAGCGTTCAACAGCCGATTGAAGATGAGATAAGAACTGTGATCATAAGAGAAAAAGAAATGGGACATTCTTTAAAAGTGTGCATTGGCACCGACAGCCAGGTAAAGGGGAGGGAAACTGAATTTGCGACTGTTATTGTATTCATCAGGAAAGGGAAGGGAGGGTTCATGTATATACACAATGAGATCACTACACAAAAGATGAGCATCAAACAACGGATGCTGACTGAGGTAGGTAAGAGTATTGAAGTGGCTTATGCCCTGTGCAATATTTTTTCGCGGTACAGCGTGGATATGGAAGTGCATGCCGACATCAACACCAATCCAAACTTTAAGAGCAATGATGCGCTAAAAGAAGCCATGGGTTATATTATGGGAATGGGATTCGCCTTTAAAGCAAAACCGGAGGCCTTTGCAAGCTCAAGCTGTGCGAATAAAGTGGTACAATAAAATCTGCATGCCAAACTCATGGAAGAAAATGAGATATTGTGGAAACTGAAGGAGATGGAATACGTAGAAAAGATCGCAGATAAGACCAGCAACATTAGTGTAAGTGGCAACGGTGTATTGATTGAGCAGTTGAAGGAGATTTTTGTGCCGAAGAAATAGTGATTATGGTTGCCAACCTTTCAAAGGTTGGCAACCATTTCTAAAAGAGTGGAAAACGGTTTTAGCCTGGTTGTAGTGCATTTGGCTTCGTTTGGTGAATAATTCATTTTAAAATGATGACAAAGAGGGCTACCGGTAATATAGCAACATTCGAATTTTCAAACAAAGCCGGAGATCAGTTCAACCGAAGTTACGGAGCTGGAATCAAAAACCTCTGTGTTCCTCCGTGTCTCCCTGCCTCCGTGGTTCAAAACAAAAAACAATGAACAAGTTAAAAATAACAGGAAAAGAATTAAGAGCTATCGGCTACCCCGAAAGCCCGGTGATAAGCGTGGCAATGAATGTGATGCAAAAAAACTATAAGCATCATAATAAGGAGAGAGTAATGGAACTATTGAAAAAAATACTGGAAGCACCGGTTGCATATAAAGACGATGCGGTACTGGGGTTGATTGCAGCAAAGCTGCTGCATACCCTTCACAAGGATAAGGCTGGCCATGCGGGAGGAGCACAGGTGTCATTGAATAATTCAGGTATTCCGTTCCATGTATTCGGACAGGAACATATTGAAGAAGGCGCCATGCACCAGATGTATACCGCGGCTAAACTGCCCGTGGCCGTTGCGGGGGCCTTAATGCCCGACGCGCACAGCGGTTACGGCTTGCCGATAGGTGGTGTGCTGGCAACACACAACGCGGTAATACCGTATGGCGTTGGCGTGGATATTGGCTGCCGCATGTGTTTGAGCGTGTTTGACATGGATCCGAAGGAGTTGCTGAAAAAGGAAAATTATTTTATAAGGGAATTAAATGAAGCTACCCTGTTCGGAAGCGGAAAGCAGTTTGATCATGCCGCTGATCACGAAGTAATGGATCGCCCGGAATTTGGATCGCTGCCTTTACTGAAAAACCTGCACGGACGGGCATGGAAGCAATTAGGATCATCCGGGAGCGGTAATCATTTCGTGGAATTTGGTGAAGTGGCAATAACTGAGAAAGATGAGGTATTGGGTATTGAACCGGGTAATTATGTGGCACTGTTGTCGCACTCCGGCTCAAGGGCATTGGGGGCTAACATAGCCAATCACTATACTAAGATCGCCAAACAAAAAAGACGCCTGCCGGGCGAAGCCGCCAACCTTGCCTGGCTCAGCTTAGATGAAGAAGCCGGTATGGAATACTGGATCGCCATGAACCTGGCAGGTGATTATGCTTCTGCCTGTCATCATATCATCCATGAAAAAATAGCAAAGCAATTGGAACGTAAACCAATTAAGATGGTAGAGAATCATCACAACTTTGCATGGAAGGAACAATGGGAAGGAAAGGAAGTGATCGTTCATCGCAAAGGCGCTACACCGGCAGGTAAAAACGTATTGGGTATTATTCCCGGCAGCATGACCGCTAATGGATTTATAGTAAAAGGAAAAGGAGAGGAAGCCTCTGTGAATTCCGCATCGCATGGAGCAGGCAGGCAAATGAGCCGCAGTAAAGCGTTACAATCTGTTACCGACAGCGCGCTGAAAGCTGAGCTTAAAAAGCACCAGGTAAAATTGCTGGGCGGCGGGTTAGATGAAGCACCTTTTGCCTATAAGGATATTGAGGCGGTAATGCAATCGCAAAAACAACTGGTGGAGGTGCTCGGCAGGTTCGTGCCTAAAATTGTAAAGATGGACGGTGCTTCGCATAAGAATTGGGGAAAGAAGGTAAGAACAGATGTGATGGGGGAGTGAGCGGTAAAGTGTTACGATCGCCTGCTGGTAACGTCGCCCGGAGGCGACAATAAGTTGTACGAGGCGAAGACGCCCCGTACAACGGAACCCGTACAGCGGAGCAGCTGTACAGCGTAGGCCGCACAGCGAATGTGATTGATCCCTGTTAGTAAAAGGCAAAGGATATACAATGAAGTATATTGATCATTAGTGAACCGAACCTTGAACGGAGCGTCGCAACATCTGCTCAACCGGAGGTACGGAGCCGGAATTATAAACAACCTGGTGTTCCTCCGTGTTTCCCTGCCTCCGTGGTTCAAAACAAAAATAAAGGTAAATTGCAGGCACAACCGGTATGATGCGGGTACTTTTGATTTTAATAGCATGCTTTTGGTATAATAATGATTGCGCTGGGCAGGCACAAAAAAGATACATCGTTAAAGCCGGCGAAGCCCCGGATGAAGCAATACCCGGCGAAGCAAAATATATATTTCCTTCTTTTACAGAAGGAACCGCTTTCTTAAGATCGGGCGCTTCCGTGAAACAACAGTTCAATTACAATCACCTGCTGGATGAAATGCAGTTTTTAAATACCGGCGGCGATACCCTGGCCATTGCAGACCCCGGGCTGATTAAATACATCAGCATTGACAGCCTTGTATTTTACTACGATAAGGGATACCTGCGGCAGGTTGTACAGATCCGCTCCCATAAGCTCGCTGTAAAACAGCAAATGATCCAGATTCCCGATAAAGTGGGCACGGCCTATGGTGGCTCTTCAGGCTCTTCGGCCGTAACCACTTATTCAAGCATATATGCCAGCGACAAAGTACATCGTTTGAAAGTAGACAGAGACGTGCTTTTCCAAACAGTAACCAGTTGGTATATCGGCAATCAGTATAACCGTTTTGAAAAGGCAGACAAGAAAGGATTTTATAATATTTTCCCTTCAAACAGAGACGCCATAAGAAAATACATTGCAAAAAACAATCCGGATTTTAATAAAGAAGCTGACCTGGAACAATTGCTGCGGTTTTGCACTGAATAACAATTGCATTTTTTGTTACCGGCCACATCGCACGCTTCACCGTTCCTTGTGTCACTCCCTTGTACAACGGATATACTATGCGGCCGGGCATTAAAAAAATAAGTATCGTATTAAACACACTAAGTGCATAGAAACCGCATACCTATGTTCGTTTTCCCGCCTGTGCAAATCGTTTCATTTTTATTCAGCCGGCAAACTGTTACCTGTGCTGCTCATAATAGTTTACGGGAATGCATGCACGCAAATAAATCATTTCATTATCTGTAAGTAAGGGCGTATGCGTGGCGGCAATCATATCGTTCAGTTGTTCCATCGTTCTAATCCCAACAATGGCAGCGGTAACCGGCTGCTGCTGCAATACAAACCGGATGGCAGTTTGTGCGGGTTTGCGGTTTATGCCGGAAATGGCGTGCACAGCAGACTGCGCTTTGTACACCTCATCTTCTGAGTAGTTTAAATATGTTTTTACGGGTTTGTTCACCAGCAGTCCTCCGGCCAGGCTGCCCCGTGCCAGCACGGCAATATCATTTGCCTGCAATAGCGGAAAGCAGGTTTCCTCGGGGCGTCGGTCCAGCACGCTGTATTGCATCATTACACTGGCTATATGTGATCGCTTTACATATTCGCGGATTACGTTGGGGCGTATAGACGAAATACCATAATACCGTATCTTACCTGCCGCCTGTAGGCTTTCAAAGGCTTCAATGGTTTCATCTACAGGATCGCCGATGGTACCGCCATGCAACTGGTAAAGGTCAATATAATCGGTGTTTAGCCGCTTCAAGCTTTGTTCCACCGCACTGATTATATAGTGCTTGTAAGGGTTCCATTCCCATCCGCTGCCATCGGGCCGCCACTGGTTGCCCACCTTGGTTGCCAGAATCACTTTGTCTCTTTTACCCTGCAGCGCTTTACCAACGGTGGTTTCGTTCAGGCCTTTCTGGTACATATCGGCCGTATCAAAATAATTCAGCCCGCCCTCAATGGCGCTGTGTATGAGCCGCGCATTATCTGCGTCATTATCACCTAAAGACATACAGCCAAAACCGATTTCGCTTACGGTTAACGATGATTTTCCCAGAAGATGGTAGTTCATACCTGTTCTTTTGTTTATACAAAGTTCAGATTCCTGGCCGTAAGTCCAAACAGAATTCTGCAGGTACCGCGCTTCGTATTTTGGAATGATTATATTTACCTTTACCGCTATGCAAATTGACGAACTCTATCAATTATTCCTGCAGTATCCTTCGGTACAAACAGATACCAGGAAACTGCAAAAAGGAGATATTTTTTTTGCATTGAAAGGACCGAATTTTAACGGAAATCTTTTTGCAAAGCAGGCGCTCGGATCAGGAGCGGCATATGTAATAGCAGATGAAGCACCGGGGTTTGAAGATACAAGGATCATGCTTACAGATGATGTGCTGGCTACGCTTCAGCAACTCGCCGGCTACCATCGCCGGAGGTTTAGCATACCTTTTATTGCCATTACCGGCAGCAATGGCAAAACCACTACCAAGGAGCTGGTTCATGCCGTGCTTTCCTCCACCTACAAAACCTATACTACCCGGGGTAACCTCAATAACCATATAGGCATACCGCTTACTATCCTGAGCATTAAACCCGACGCGGAAATGGCCATCATTGAAATGGGGGCCAATCATTTGAAAGAAATTGAGGGCTATTGCAAATACACTGAACCAACCCATGGCATTATTACCAATTGCGGCAAAGCCCACCTCGAAGGTTTTGGAAGCATTGAAGGCGTTAGAAAGGCCAAAGGCGAGCTGTACGATTACCTGAAGCTGCACGGTGGTACCGCCTTTGTTATGCGCGACTACGATTACCTGAACACCATGAGCAAAGGCATACCGCATATTTTTACTTATGGCACTTCCGGCGCCGCAGTAACAGGTAACATATATAAAACACACCCCTTCCTGGAAGTAGCTTTAACGAACGGAAAAGAAAATAGTATTATTCGTTCAAGGCTGGTGGGAGATTATAACCTTCCAAACATACTGGCTGCTGTGGCAACAGGCAGGTATTTTAATATCAGTGACGATACGATAAAAGCAGCCATTGAGGCATATCATCCCTCGAACAGCAGATCCCAGCTCATAGAAAAAGGCAGCAATACCATTATATTAGACGCCTATAATGCCAACCCCAGCAGCATGAAAGCCGCTATAGAAAACTTTGCGGCAACGCCGGGCAGCAATAAGATTCTTGTACTGGGCGCCATGATGGAGCTGGGTAAGGAGAGCGCAAAAGAGCACGAAGTGCTTATTGAGCTGCTGAATCATTATTTATGGAAAGAAGTAATACTGGTGGGTGGCGATTTTGCCCGTATCACACATCCTTTCCGGTTTTTTAATACAGTCGGAGAAGCAAAAGAATGGCTGCAGCAACATCCGGCAGCCAATAGCGTGTACTTAGTAAAAGGCTCCCGCAGCATGCAAATGGAAATCATTGTTGATATATTATAGCCACAACCTATTATCAAAATCATTATGCTATTTTAGCGGCCTTAACCGTTTTATTTGAACAGGAATAAGGACCTTTGTAAAAAATGCTGAATGAGTGCAGAAGAAAAGAACCCCGGCTATTTATTTTCAACATTGGATAACCGTTGCCCGCGTTGCCGCAGAGGTGGGATTTTTAAAAGCAGTAATCCTTACAAACTACAAACTACTCTTAAAATGCATCGCACATGCCCGGTATGCGGCCAGCCTACCGAAATTGAGGTAGGTTTTTATTACGGAACGGCTTATGTAAGCTATGGCCTTACCGTGAGCTTTAGCATTTTTACTTTTATTGCCTGGTGGCTGCTCATTGGTATTTCGGTTCAGGAAGGTGATTTCCGTTTATTATGGTGGGGCATCACCAATGCTGTTTTGCTGGTGGTTTTGCAGCCCATATTCATGCGCCTCTCACGCAGTCTCTGGCTTTCGTGGTTTGTAAAATACGACCCCGACTGGAGGATTAATAATGTTTCACCGGAAAGTACGGAGCGTATTGTTCCCGAACAAATGAATAACTGGTAAAGCCTTAGTGAATAGTCAATTGTCAGTAGTGAATGACAAATCCGGTTTTTCCTTAATTCAAACTATATGAACCGGCTGTGGTTGTAAACGGTATCATTCCAGCAACAGGGAAGATAACAACGACATACTTTAATTTCCATTGCTTATATTAGCAAACGATAACGATTGTGCGGCAGCAGGTGATGAGGGAAATCAAATCAGCATCCAATTCGCTTTTATATATGACACTGCTTATCATTGCCGGCTGCATTCTGCTGCTTGTATTGCTTATTACCTGGGGCAAAACAAATGCTTTCCTCGCTTTTTTGGTAGTATCCCTTCTTGCCGGATGGCTGCTGGGCATCCCGTTGAATAAGTTGGCTATAGCCGTGGAAAAAGGGATGGGTGATACCATGGGCGCCCTGGCCGGCGTAATTATGATGGGCGCCATGCTGGGAAAATTAGTGGCCGAAAGCGGCGCCGCACAGCAAATTGCATCTTCCTTAATGAAGGTTTTTGGCGCAAAATACATACAGTGGGCGTTAATGATCACCGGTTTTATAATAGGCATACCGCTGTTTTATAATGTAGGGTTCGTATTAATGGTTCCCCTTATTTTTTCTGTTGCCTATCAATATAAGCTGCCTGCTGTATATATTGGTTTGCCCATGCTGGCTTCCTTATCGGTTACCCACGGTTATCTGCCTCCGCATCCCGCCCCGGCAGCGCTGGTAACACAGTTTAACGCCAACATGGGGCTTACCCTGCTGTATGGTTTAGCTGTGGCCATCCCCGCTATCATTATAGCAGGACCTGTTTATTCCAAAACATTAAAGAAAATTGTTTCTGTTCCGCTGCAAACATTTAAGCCGGTTATTTTGCCGGAAGAAAAATTGCCCGGTTTGGCCAACAGCCTTTTTTCTTCTTTATTGCCTGTTGTATTGCTTATTGTTACTACAGTTTTACCTTTTATTTTTCCTTCCGCAACATTTTTGCATGATATATCCGCCTTTTTCGGCAATGCCATGATCGTGATGCTGATAGCGCTGGCAGTAGCCACATTTTCACTGGGCATATCCACGGGCATGTCCATGAAAAAAATCATGCTGATATATGAAAGCGCTGTAAAGGATATTGCTATGATACTGCTGATCATTGCGGGAGCGGGAGCGTTTAAAGAAGTGCTTACTGCGAGCGGTGTAAGTAACGACATAGCCCAGGCGCTGCATCACTGGCCCCTGCATCCGCTGTTATTAGCATGGATCATCGCGGCCATTATACGCATCTGCATTGGCTCCGCCACCGTTGCCGGACTTACCACTGCCGGCATTGTTGCCCCTATGGTGCTGCAGGGCGGCGTAGATCCCAACCTGATGGTTTTATCTATCGGTGCGGGCAGCCTTATGTTTTCGCATGTAAACGATGGCGGATTCTGGCTGTTTAAAGAATATTTCAACCTGAGCGTAAAAGATACCATTCGCTCCTGGTCGCTCATGGAAACCATTGTTGCCATTGTTGGTCTTGGCGGGGTAATGCTGCTGAGCATGTTTGTGTAGGGAAGTGTGAGGTTCAGGCTTAAGAATTTGAAATTTGAGATCTTAGATTTGAGATTTATGCAGGTTGCATGTTTCAAGTTGCATGTTTCAGTGAATATCGTTTCAATCTGCCAACAGCCAGCCTCCAGAATTTTAGATTTTCGGCTTCGGATTTAATATTTGAATTTTATTTGGTTCTTGTGATTTGGTTCCTGGTACTTTGTATTCCTTAGCATTTCAAAATTCCGGCTTCGTGCTTCTGACTATCAGCTATCTGCCGGCAGTCATTCTATATACCAACCCTATTCTTTTTTCTTCAGTTTTTCGAGCGCTTCTTTTGTAAATGAGTTGGTTACTAATGTGCCGCTGACAGCCGCACGGTGCTGTAACAGTTCCTCCCAGTTTTCGGTTCCTTCCCATAAAGCTTTTTTCATTTCTGCTATGGCTTCAGGATGGGCATGCGCCAGTTCATTGGCTAACCGTTGTACAGATTCATCCATAGCTTCTGCATTGGGATGCAACTCTGCAAATAAGCCTTTCCGGCGCGCCCAGTCGGCCGGGCGCCACATGGCAGCGTCAATAGCTAACTGGCTGAAAGCGCTTAGCCCCAGTTTTCTTTGTATGGCCGGGCCTACCACAAAAGGTCCAAGTCCTATGGATAATTCACTCAGCTTTATATCGGCGCTTTCCAAGGCAATAGCATAGTCGGCAGCCGCTGCAAGCCCAACTCCGCCGCCAACACACTTACCCTGCACCCGGGCTATAATTAATTTAGGACATTTGCGCATGGCATTAATAACATGGGCAAAGCCGCTAAAGAACTTTTTACCTTCTTCTGCGGTTGTAATGGCACTAAGTTCCGTAAAAGAAGCGCCGGCGCAAAATGCCCCATTCCCCGCCGATCGCAAAATAATTACTCTCGTTTCTTTTTGCAGACCCGCGCTATGTATTTCCTGGGCAAGCTCATTTAATATAGCGGCGGGCAGCGAATTACCCTGCGGGTGAAAGAACTCGATAATAGTTATTCCCCCGCTTTGGGCTTCAACTTTCACATATCCTTCCTGTATTTCATGTATCATATGCTGTTGATTAAATGATGCTTCATGAGCGGCGTAAATGGCAACACAAATTACTACAGATAAAATCTGCAGCAAAAAATCAGATACAGCAGTTTAAAATTAATTTTCAAGCGCTTCCGGCTATCTTTACAGCAACCTTTTTAAAATTCCGCATAATGAAAACAGCGATCTTAATTATGGCAGCAGCACTTGCCCTGTCCTGTAATAACAATGCTTCCTCCCGCGGTGCAGAAGAGCAAAATAACGCCTCCATTCCCAAAACACTATCCGACACTTTATATAAGGCGGCTATGGAAGGGCACGATGCAGGGATGGCAAAAATGGGAGAAATAGCCCGTTACCAGCAATTGATACAACAGAGAACAGACTCGCTGGCAGCTTTAAAAAGCAAAACTGCTTTGCAGCCGGCGCTGGATTCCGCATTGCAGGAACTTACCCATGCAGAAGAGCTGATGAACCGCTGGATGCAGGATTTTGATCCCGATAAAGCAGGCAGTACCGAGGCTGAGAAGGTTAGTTTTTACCGCAGTGAAAAAGAAAAGATAGATAGCGTTAATGCACGGATCTTTAAAAGCATTGAAAAGGCAAAACGGGTAGTGGAGTAAGCTGATGGATAAACAACTGCCTGGCTGATTAGCTTATAGCTGATAGCCACCTTCGGTTTTTAGTTTATCGTTTTTGGTTGTATTCGTTTCGGATTTCGAAATTTAATATTCGGATTTACAACTTCGGGCTTTCCCTGTTCCCTGTAACCTGCAGCTTGTAACCCACTTACCACTTACTACTTACCCCTCTTCCTGTCCACCTCTTTACAGAGGGCATCAAATATTTCGTCAATAGTGCCTTCGCCTTTAACCTGTTTTACTTTATCAAATTTTTTGTAATAGTCTGCAACAGCCGATGTTTTTTTATGATACTCTGCAATGCGGTCGCGAATAATCGTTTCATTAACATCATCGCTTCTACCCGATGTTTTTCCTCTGTTCAGGAGACGCGATATTAGTTCCTCTTCGCTCACTTCGAGGGCCAGCATGAGGTGTATGCCTGTTTTTTTAAGCTTAAGTAGTTTATCTAAGGCTTCGGACTGGGCTTCGGTACGCGGAAACCCGTCAAACAAAAAACCGGCAGATTCAGGGTTGGCATCTAATGCAGAACTGATCATACCAATGACCACTTCATCGGGAACCAGTTGCCCCTTGTCCATAAAATTTTTCGCTTCCAGCCCCAGGGGTGTTTGACCGGCAATCTCACTTCTCAGCAAATCGCCGGTAGAAAGGTGCTTTAACCCATATTTCGCTATTAATTTTTCAGATTGTGTACCCTTTCCACTTCCCGGAGGGCCAAATAAAATTAAATTGAACATGTATGTTTTAACCTTGGGTGAAGGCCAAATATAAAGGAACAGCTTTAGAAATCTCTTAACAATTGTGGAAAATCGTACATAAACAGGTCATTTTTCTTTGCAGCCGGTACATAGGAAAGCCCGGAACGCAAGAGTTTGTGGCTTGTTACATGTTGCAGACAAAGGTATCAGCCATTAGCGGCAGCCTGTAAACGTCTAAGATTTTCAGGTTTTTAATTTAGTTGTACAGGGTATGTTTTAGCGTATTCAATCTCCCTTACGACTGGGGCTCAAGCAATTGAAAGAACTGGTCGAGCTGCGGAAGAATAACGATCCTCGTGCGCCGGTTGGCGGCCCTTCCTTCGGCGGTAGTGTTATCTGTTATCGGCCGGTATTCACTTCTGCCGGCTGCAGCCATTTTGGAAGGATCGAGCGCGTATTCATTTTGCAGGATGCGTATAACGGAAGTGGCTCTTTTAACACTAAGATCCCAGTTATCAAGCAGCACCCCGCTGCGGTAAGGTACATTGTCTGTATGCCCTTCCACCATGAATTCAATATCGGGTTGATTCTTCAGTACCAGGGCTACCTTGCCCAAAACCGTTTTGGCCTGTGGGGTTACTTCATAACGGCCGCTTCTGAACAGCAGCTTGTCTGAAATGTCAATGTATACCACGCCTTTGTCTATCCTAATGTTAATGTCTTCATCATCTAAGTTGCCGATAGCGCCTTTTAAATTCATCACCAGCACCATATTCAGCGAATCCCTGCGGGATATGGCGGATTGCAGTCCCTGGATATATACATCCTTTGATCCGATATTATCCAGCGACTTCTTTATGCTTTCGGCCTGCGATGCGGAAATAACAGAAAGATCCTGCAGTTGCTTCAGCGCCTGGGTGTTATTTTCTTTGAGGTAGGCCACCTGGTCCTTCAGGTTATCATTTTCTTTTTGTAAGGCCCCGTTCTTACGGGTAGCTTCATCCCTTGCGTCCGTACATTCTTTAAGGCTTTGCTGAACGCTTACATACGTTGTATTGAGGGTTTCATTTTTGGCCTGCTCTGCTTTGAATTTTTTGCTGCTTACGCAGGAGAAAAGGAAAAGTGTACTTATTATAGTAACCGCCAGGAACCGGAGTTTCATAAAATAAAATTTATGATGAATAAATAATATATTGCAAGATAGTGCAAACACTAAAGATGCACGCTTTTATCCATTGACGGCTTGCCATTGAAATTAGCAAAAGATAAAAATTTAGAGTGCTGTAGAAACAACCCTCGCAGACCTGGTAGAAGGATCAACATGAGAAAACAAATCTACCTTATAGAAATCTTTAGGTTATCTTTTGATGTTATGCCACTTATGAGATATTAAGTAAAATTATATACTAATGTAGCATCACAATTTTACGCGAAATTCTAATATATGGGCCTATCCGGAAAGGATATTCCGGTTTTTTTATAGTATATTTTAATCAAATAGCAGGATAAACTGTGCCGGCACCGGATTTTTCAATTTTCACATAGGTGAAATATCTTACTTATGAATCCATCCGGGAAGCATTGTGCAGGATGGTTCGGTTAATATTGCTTCCATTTGCCATTGTTTGTGGCTTCCGGCAATTGTATTAACCTTCCGCTTCGTTGAACGCAGAATGAATGCTATTGGCAACCGACCTGATCAGCTCTATATCGGGTATTTTTCCTGTATCATCTGTGAGCGCCCTGTAGTTGCATTCTTCATCGGGTTCAAAAGTAATGACCTGGTCATTCACGCTTACCCGTATCCGGTAACTGTATCCCCATGCCTGCAATTCCGCAGGTAATAGCAGTTCTTCGCCTTTATAATGCACCGGCAGCTCAAAACATTCATTCATAACAGCAGTAATTAACCAAAGGTACCTGGTTTTGATCTTCGTTCTGTGAATGGTATTTTATCGGCGGCAATCACATTTCCTTTCATTGATATTAGTGGCAATGTTAGGACGATTCAGGCAAAGCAGTTTAATGAAAAGAATCATACTATCAGCACCGACTTTTTGCACTCTATTTATCAAAGATATTGTGAAGATAACAGCAAGCCTTTACCGGACTGGTTAAACAGCTATTTAAAAAATGATACAAAGGTTTCCTGCTTGTTTGGCGAACATTTATTAACTAAGTATCGAATAAACCCTATTGCATTAGTAGAAGCTCCTAAGACGGCAATAATAGCAACTTTATACTTTGGATTACTTGATAATCCTAAAAATTTTCTATGGTTAGCAGTTTATAATCTGAGTAGCTTAAATATTGAAAAATGCAAGGTATTGCATGGGCGCAAAGTTGTTTTATTCCCTGATTTAAATGCTCATAATAATTGGAGCAGTAAGGCAAAGCAATTTCAAAAAGAAATGCAAGGAACTAATTTTAAAGTTTCCGACTTAATCCAAAACCTTGCAGGCATTGCAGAAAAAGAAAAGGGACTTGATCTTGCCGATTTTTTAACCCGGATTGATTGGAGGATATTTAGAAAACTTGAACGTACTTTCACGACAAACCAACAGCTGTGTTTTGAATGATAAATGATTTGAGGCTTTGCGGGATGGGTCATTGATTGGAATAAAAAAAAGCGTAGCTGGCAGTTTGGAATTTTAAATAACTTGTATGAATTGTTAAAGCCCAGCTATTCTCTTGTTTGAGGAATCAATCCAACTACCCAAAGCATACAACATTATTTTTCTTTTCAGTTTTTATGATACCTTATATCAAACATATTGATGACTATTTATCTTTTAATAGTTATTGTTTTGAAGTGATAGTTCATATTATTTAAACTAACAATTGAAAATACTTCAATATTTGCTATTTTGTTGTCTATAATGGGTGTAGTAAATATTTTATCGGCCCCAACATATATTACAACTGTTTTGCCTTCGTCGAAAGTGAGAAATTCGGATTGGGTCTTAGCATGAATGATGCCAGCTGACCAGAAAATAATAAAATTTGCAACAACCCAAACTATATTAAATCGAACTTGAAAGATTAACTTATGATTTACTGTCACATTTCTTTTCTTTAGTTGTAATTCAAGATTTTGAGCGCCGAGAAATATAAGAAAAGTAACTGTGGAGAAAATGGCTAGATTGACTGCATCATTCGTTGCCATGAAAAAAAAAGTGAATGGCAATAATAATGGGGTAATGAAACTAAATAGTTCTATGAATAATATTTTTCGTTCGCGGTTTTTTTCACTGGATTTATAACGTAGTAATAACCGATCTGTATAGCTAAATATCTAATTATACAATAAATATGTCACGATTAAATCTAGTATAATCAGTAACATGTTGCGAACAGAGTCTAAAATATTTGTGTTAGCAAAATAGCTGGGGATATTGAAATAATCTAAGTATGCAAATTCTTTGGACATTGCCAATAAATATCCCACCACTGAGAAATATCCTATTATTAAAGCATCGGTAAGCTGAAATTGTCTAGTTTGTAAACTCATTAGAAATATGACATTGGTTAAGGTGTAATAAAAAGACTCAAAGCTATTTTATACTAAGCTATCCTTTATTTTTTTCATGCTTTTCCATAGTGTATCAGTTTGAAAATATTTCATTTGATTTCGCGTTAAGCTGAGTAGGTTTTACAACAACCTTTCTTAAAGCTACATCGTGAAAGAACTGGTAGGTTTGACCAACTTTAACCAGTAGTTTGGTTTATTATTGATACATCAGTCATTGAGGCAAATAGTACGCAAACTATTCACCTCAATCAGTATGTTAATTATTTGCACTCGTTTTTGTGACGGTAACGTATTAATGAAGTAAGGGAAATACCTGATTCTTGATCGGTCAGGCATTTTGTTCATTTTATATTTGCTTTTAAATAAAGTTACTATATTGTCAATACCTTTGCATATATTTATTATTGCCTTAATTGATTATCTACACATTATGCCGCTTATAAACAGCATCCCAGATAGGTACGTGTCTGGTTTTACAGATTTTGCCTCATTATCGCAGGAGTAGTTTGATATTATTAAAAATGCACTAAATAATTTGTCCCTTATCCCATTCATTAAAAAAGGTGTCAGAACAGTTAGATAGTATTCCCGAATTGGAAAACATCTCTGTTGAGGATATTTTAAGCAGTATAGGTAGCTTAATTGGAGATTTGTACGGAGTGCCTATTATTTTTTTGAAAAAGCCAAAATAGTCATTTTCCCGAAAAAATATCGGCATTTTTACTGCAAAATATTTCGTCAGAATGTTAGCGCTGAGATTAATATATAGGATTTAACCTTCCAAATTTTCCAGCGTACTGTTTTTCAATGCTATTCAATTCCTCTTTCTATTGTTAATTGGGCTAATATTCCCAGATATCGTAATAAACGAAGAGTAAATTTAAGCTCCACAAAAGAGAGAAAAGATGAAGCGCATTTTGTAAATTCATGGCATACAGGTCAGCAGCAGCTATCCGTTAATGAGTAAAATCGTTAGCGGATTTTTCTTATAAAGTATCGAAGCTTCAATCTGTTTACAATCCAATAAACAATACAAAGGCTAATTGTGTCGGAATTGTGTCGGAATGCGTAAAAAAAAATGGGTCTCATTTTTATGAAACCCATTGCTGTATTGTGCTCCCCCTTCAGGACTTGAACCTGAGACCCTCTGATTAACAGTCAGATGCTCTA
>CALMQS010000039.1 GCA_937871285.1 uncultured Sphingobacteriales bacterium
TAACCTATCACCGGGCAGAGCATATCTTTAAGAAAAAGGCCGACAGCAGCTTTGAGAAGGTGGAGATCAGGAAGCGGCCGGGAACCGTAGGCATTTGCGCCGCCATTATGAATCACTATAAGGTAGACGCGGTTCCGCATCTTATTTGCGGAGGCTTTACCGTTCGCGAAACGGAAGACGCGTTGATTGACCTTTATTTTCTGGGGATAGATAATGTGCTGGTATTGCGCGGGGATGCGGCAAAAAATGAAACCTTTTTTGAGCCGGAGCCCGAAGGGCACAAATACGCCATTGATCTGCTGAAGCAAACGGTAAACCTTAACAACGGCATTTACTTAGAAGAAAGCATTCGCAATGGTTTCCGAACCGATTTTTGCATTGGCGTGGCGGGTTACCCCGAAAAACATTTTGAATCGCCCAATACTTCTACCGACATGCTCTACCTTAAAGCCAAGGTAGATGCAGGCGCCGAGTATATTGTAACCCAAATGTTTTTTGATAACCAGAAATATTTCGATTTCGTTAAAAACTGCCGGGAGAACGGCATTGATGTCCCCATCATTCCCGGGCTAAAGCCCATTTCATCTATTAAGCAACTGAATGTGCTGCCCCGTACTTTTCATGTGGATATACCCACCGAGCTGAGTACGGAAATACTGAAATGCAAAACAGATGCCGATGTGGAGCTGGTAGGAACGGAGTGGCTGAAACAACAATCTATTGAACTCAAAAAAGCCGGGGTGCCCGTACTGCATTATTATACCTTAGGCAGGCCAAAGATCATTGAAAACGTGGTAAGAGCGATTTTGTAAACGAAGCCGGGAACACAATGAACCACGGAGGCAAGTGACACAGAGGGAATGGATGATTTGCATTTTATCCCGAAGCCTTAAATCCGAAACCCAAAGAGAAGAACCAAATCACAAAAAACAAACCTGCCTGCGGCAGGCAAGCTTGTCCGCCGGAGCGGATAAAATTAAAACATCAAATCCAAAGGAGGCCGTTAGCGGTCAGTATCCCCTGAAACTTGTAACCTGCAACCTGTACCCACCCTGCAACTTGTACCCTGCACCTCGCATCAATCTCAAACTTCAAATAGCTTTCCCACTGCCTTTTTTGCTTTTTCAAACCGCCCGGTATAATCCCCGCTAATATCGGCCCACGGCGTGTGCTGATTGATCATAATATCTTTATACATCCGGTACAACCTTTCCCTCGTTTCCAGGTCGGGATATTCCCGGAGTTCATCTTTCGTCCAGGGCAGGTCGGTATTGCATAGCAGGTAAAGATCATAACGGCGGGTAACGATCTGATCAATGATCCATTGATGACATTGATTAAAAACAAATTCACACCACACTTTCATCACGTACATATCCGTATCAATAAAAAGGAGCGGGCTGCCTTCTCCCGGGCTGTATCTGTACTTTTCAGCTACACCGGCTGCTGTTTTGTCTTCCAGCGCTATTTGTCCTTTTGCAATCTCCAGCAGGTTATCATACGTATAATCCATTCCATGCTTCAGCAGGTATTCCCTGGCATATTCCCTACACCATATTGTTTTATAATGACCGGCTAACTGTTCGCATAAAGTACTTTTACCTGTTGACTCCGGGCCAATAACTACAATTTTCTTTAGTTGCTGCATAGCTGGGTTTTAGATGGCGCTTCTATCTGCCACGGAAAGTATGCACAGAATATGAAAGCACAAAGCCTGGTGGAAGATTATTACTACAACGCTTCATTAATGAGAGATTTGATCTCATGTAAAAGTGAAACAATATCTTTATTCTTTAAAATAATCATCAATGAAAATTGCTGTTCTGGGCGCCGGTATGGTTGGACGCGCCATTGCTGAAGATCTGTCCACCTCTTTCGAAGTAACTTCTTTTGATAAAAATTCCGGATCGCTTGCTTTGCTGGCACAAAGAGCACCTTCCGTAAAAACGGAGCAGGCCAACCTTTCGGAACTGGCAAGCTACAACGCGTTGCTGAAACCTTTTGAGCTGGTGGTAACCGCTGTTCCGGGCTTTATGGGATTCGGCGTATTGAAACAGGTGATAGCAGCGGGGAAAAATGTGGTGGATATTTCTTTTTCACCGGAAAATACTCTTCAGCTGGATGCACTGGCTAAAGAAAACAGCGTTACGGCTATAGTAGACTGTGGTGTTGCGCCGGGCATGAGCAACCTGGTGCTGGGCCGCTATAATGAAGAAATGAAAGTAGATAATTTTGAATGCTATGTAGGCGGATTGCCTAAGATCAGGAAAAAGCCTTTTGAATATAAAGCGCCTTTTTCGCCGGTTGATGTTATTGAAGAATATACCCGCCCGGCACGGCTTGTAGAAAACGGGCAAATGGTTACCAAAGCTGCATTAACCGAAATAGAGCTGATGGACTTTGAAGGCGTGGGAACCTTAGAAGCTTTTAATACGGATGGACTGCGCTCCATTATAGATACGATGAAGCATATTCCCAACATGAAAGAAAAAACGCTCCGGTATCCGGGCCATTGCGAACTGATTATAGCATTGCAGCGAAGTGGTTTTTTTGACAAAAAGCGCATTGCCGGTAAGGGAATTGATATTTCACCGCTCGAATATACTTCCGCCATTTTATTTAAGGAATGGAAGCTGCAACCGGGTGAAGAAGAGTTTACGGTAATGAAGATCATTGTACAGGGAGAGCAGGAAGGCAAAAGAAAAACCGTTGAATATGCGCTGCTCGATCATTATGATGTGCAAAGCCAAACTACTTCTATGGCGCGTTCTACCGGCTATACATGCACAGCGGCCGTTCATCTTATTGCCAAAAAATTATTTGCGGCAACCGGAGTTTTCCCGCCCGAAAAAGTTGGCAGCAACAAAGCGTGCTTCAACCATATTATTCAATATCTCAAAGAGAGAAAGGTGAACTGGGAAAAAAGGGAATACGCATAAAAAAAGAGACATGCAACCGCATATCTCCTTTATATTTCTTATCAAACCAATTACCTTATTCGGCTTCGGCTACCACTTCCTTCACTTCGGGCACCATTCTTTTCATCATGCCTTCAATACCTGCTTTAAGCGTGATCATGGAAGAAGGACAGCCTGAGCAGGAACCCTGGAGCATCAGGTTCACCACGCCATCGTCGTAGCTCCTGAATTGTATAGCGCCGCCATCCATTTCAACGGCCGGCTTTACATAATTATCAAGGATCTCTTTAATTCTTTTCACTACATCATCATCATCGGCCGCAACGCTGTTGGAAGCTTCGGGCTTTAATGCCGCAACTTCATCTTCATTGATGATGGCTTTGCCTTCTTCGAGATACTCTTTTAAAAAACTGCGTATGGAAGGGATCACGTCCTGCCATTCTGTTTCAGCCGTTTTTGTAAGTGTTACAAAATTGCTGGCAATAAATACCGACTTTATAAAAGGGAAACCAAAAAATTCCTGCGCCAGAGCTGAAGGCTTTGCTGTTTCTATATCCGGGAAATCAATGCTTTTTCCGGGATAGAGCAGCTTATTAGCCACAAACTTCATGGTTTCGGGGTTGGGCGTCATTTCCGTATAAATGCTTATAACGGGGTTACCTGTCCTGATCATACACGCAAAATTTAGGAGGCAAAGATAAAAAAAATTATGCTTCGCCAGCCGGTTTTCTGTTGTTGACTGCCGATTAGGCAATCATTTAACGATTCCGTACATTCGGGAAAAGAATAATTCCTTTATCTCTAAATCCTTCTCTTTTTATCACCGATAAACTAAATAGTATGATTTCTCCCAAAATCGAAAAATCGTTGAACCAGCAGGTTCAGTTAGAAGCCGAATCTTCGCAAATATACTTAGCTATGGCCAGTTGGGCCGAAGTAGAAGGCTATAACGGCATTTCCGATTTTTTATTCAAGCATTCCGATGAAGAGCGGATCCATATGCTAAAGCTGTTAAAGTTTATTAATGAACGGGGAGGGCATGGCATTATCCCGGCACTTCCGCAGCCGGCGCAAAAATACAAAGGTATCCGCCCCCTGTTTGAACAGGTTTTGAATCATGAAATTCATGTAAGCACTGAGATCAATAAGCTGGTAGACATCTGCCTCAAAGAAAAAGACTACACCACGCATAATTTCCTGCAATGGTATGTAAGCGAGCAGATAGAAGAAGAAGCGCTTGCCAGAAGAGTAATTGATAAGCTGAAGCTCATTGGTGACGACAAAGGCGGTTTGTATTTACTTGACCGGGATATTGTTACTATTGAAAGCACGCTTAAAATAGAAAAAGGAGGCAGGGGCTAAAATTATTAATAACTATCCGGCATTGGGATTTATACGCCACGAATGCACGAATTATTAATCGGGCTTTCGGTAAAACTATACTAATTCGTGCATTCGTGGCATAAAACGCTATAAGGCTTCTATTATTCCCCAAAGGGGACAGTTATTCTAAAACTTCCTATATCATTTTTAACGTCGGGCTACCGGTATACCGCTCATTAAACAACACCTGATGGTAAAAAACAAATATTTACGTTATTTGCCGCTGGCCTCACTGTTTGGTACGCAGCGCACGAGAGAACTGTTTCATTATAATCCTACCATACTTCCCGTTAGGGAAGAGGCGGAAGATGTAAAGTTATTCGTGTATGATTACAACGCGGATCATTATGAAGAACGTACCCTGGAAAATGTAGCAGACTGTGTTGCTTTCAAAAACAATGATCGTATTACCTGGATCAATATTGACGGGTTACGGAAGCAGGATGTAGAAACCATTTGCAATACGTTTGGCATTCATGCCCTGCTTACAGAAGACATCCTGAGCATAGGGCAACGCCCCAAGATGGATGATGTGGAAGGTATTTTGTTCTGCCTGCTTAACATGCTCTATTTTAATGAAACAACCAGAACCGTGGAAACGGAGCAGATCAGTATTGCCCTCGGTAAAGATTTCGTTATTTCCTTCCAGGAAGACGGCTCCCGTGATGTATTTGACCCTATGCGGCACAAATTAAAAATGGCGAACAGCAAGATCAGGCAAAGAACAGCGGATTATCTCTGCTATTCTATGCTCGACATGATCGTGGATAATTACTTTATTGTGATGGAAAGGTTGGGCGAACAAATTGAACTGCTGGAAGAAGAGGTGATACGCCGCAGCAATACCCGGTCGCTGGCGCATATCAATCATTTGCGTAAGGAATTAATCGTGCTTAAACGTAATATCGCTCCCGTGCGGGAGCTGATCAACGGTTTTATACGGAGCGAAAGTGATTTGCTGGATGATCGTACGACCAAATATTTTAAAGATGTTTACGATCATATTGTGCAGGCATACGATTTTACGGAGAACTACCGCGATATGATGATGAGCATGCAGGATATTTACATTAACAACGTAAACCTGCGTATGAATGAAGTAATGAAAGTAATGGCCATAGTAACCTGCCTGATGGCGCCGGCAACGGTTATCGGTGGCATTTTTGGTATGAACTTCGAAGCGATTCCCCTGCTGCATAATAAATGGGGCTTTTATATTTCGGTAGGCGCCATGCTGTTTATTCCGCTGATCATGCTATATCTTTTCAGGAAAAGAGGATGGTATTGAGCTTATTCACTTATACCAAAAACTCATTTGCGCTATAATTCAACCAACCGCTTAACCATAAAATTCCGGGACCGTGTTTACAGCAGAGCAAATTAAAGCAGCACACGAAAAGGTGAAATCAGGAGCAGATTTTCCAAAATACATTCAGGAAATCAAACAACTGGGCGTAACCGCTTTTGAAACATGGGTGAAGGACAGTCATACTGAATATTTCGGGGACAATGATTTTCACACTTCCTCAACAGCCATGTATGCAAACCTGGCTGTTGCCGGTACCAGTAACAAAGCAAAATTTGAACATTACCTCAAGATCCATCAGCAGGGAGCAACTGATTACTTTACGTTTTGCCATCATTGCGCGGAAACAGGTATCGAAAAATGGTTCGTCAGTCTCGGCAAAATGACCTGCACGTATTACAACAAAGCAGGAAACGAAGTTCTGGTGGAAAAAATTCCGCAGTAGCGGAAGGCCAGGTAAAAATTATTTTTTCATATCTTTTTAAAGGACTTCAACGACAAGCAGGATGTGAAGCCTGTTATTGTAACTCAAATATTGCGGGAACCCTATTTAAAAATAGTATACACTCCTTACCTGTTTTACCAGCTATCCTGTAACTTTAGCAAGGAAGATCCCCGCACTTTTTTAAACCTATGCATATGAAACAACAATTTAATTCACTGCTGCGCTGCTGCTTATTTACAGGCGTGCTGTTTGTTTTTATACATGCCGGCTGTTCTCCTGCTAAACATGCTGCCACCGGTGCAGCTTCTGATGAAGCCATCGCAGCGGCCGTTGCTGCAGATAACTGGGTCTTCAGCGCTAACCAGGCCCTGCCACAGCGCGGACGCTCACGAAATCTGACAGGTGGCTATGAGGTGGCATGCCGAAAGGATACCCTCCTGTTTTACCTTCCTTACTTTGGCCGGGCCTATTCAGCAACCATTGGTGAAACCACAAGCCCTTTGAATTTTAAAACCACAGACTTTAGTTTCAGCAAAACGAACAATGATAAAGGCAGATGGAATATTACCGTTGTTCCTAAAGATTACCGGGAAGTACAGTCCTGCGATTTTACTTTGTATGAAAACGGCACCGCACAGCTAAATGTGCAAATGACAAACAGGTCATCCATTAGCTTTAGCGGTTTTGTACGACCGGGAAAATAAACGGTCGCATATTTCCCGTAGATGCAGGAATTAGTATCCTTCATGATGTTTACCCTGTTACTCTACCCATGAAAGGGTCGGTGAAGCTTTCGTTACCCGTTTCAACCCTTCCGGTATAGCGTTTTTCAAAATCATCAAAACCGGCCGCCTTAATACTGAAATCGTACCAGCCATAGCTGCTTTTAAGATTAAGTACAATGTTTTCAGCGGTGGCCAGGGTGAGCGTCTTTTTTATCGTTTTCTTTCCGTAAGCATTATCCCTGATCTCAATATGCAAAGGCTTTAAAGGATCAGCATTGGTTATGCCAAGCATGATATTGCCTGTAGGCTTTTTATTCCTTCCTCCCGTTTCGTAAAGGCAATTCACTTCCAGCAGGGGGTCTTCGTCATTTCCCATGCACTCGCGGTAAAAGCCGTTAGGGCCATACAAGCGCAGATGATAATGCTTATGCTCAAAAGCTGCTACCGGCCAGCTATAGCTCAGGGTATCGCCGGCCGAAACTGCAAAAGACCAGTTTCTTGCAGCTTCAGCAACGCCTTTCTCATCGGTAAATATACCCGGGGCATATACTGTAAATGGTGATCCCGCAGCTCCTGTTCCAAAAAATTCATTGCCCGCTTTCAATTGAAACGCTACCTCCTTGTTACCGGCGTTCATTTTACTATCCGCATACAGCTCATAAGGCAAAGCGCTCGATGGGCGAATGCCCGCTTCCTGTTCGGGTAATAAAGCAGCGCCAACAGGATCCTGTATCACAGCATCAATCTCTTTCGCCGAAAACTGCTGGTATCCCGATGGTTCTTCCTTGAATTTCGCGTTATAAATAGTTGCTACAAAGGTATCGCGTTTAAGAAAAGGAACTTTATCTACTTTGTTGCCGTTAAATGGACTGAAGGCTTCCGTAAGATCACCGCAAATGGTGCGTCGCCACCGGCTGATATTATCAAGCCTGATGCTTTTGTTAAACTTTTTGTTTACAAATGTTTCCAGGAACTGAAGGGTAGACGTATGATCATACACTGCTGAACAAACCTTGCCGCCACGGCTCCAGGGAGAAGCGATGATCATGGGTACGCGAAAGCCGAGCCCTATGGGCGCTTCGCGGGCCTGTTTGGCTGCTACGCCCAGCTTACGCTCGCTTTCCATACGAACGTGCTCTATCTCCGTATCAATGCCGGCAGAACATTTACCGGTTTCCGGTTTGTTATTATCCGGCACAGAGAACGGTGGTACATGATCGAAGTAGCCGTCATTTTCATCGTAGGTTAAAATAAAAATGGTTTTCTTCCACACTTCAGGATTTTTAGTGAGGATATCTAATATTTCAGATACATACCATGCCCCATACCACGGCGCGCTGGGGTGATCGGAAAAATTCTGCGGGCTGGCCAGCCACGATACCGTTGGCAGCTTCCCTTCATTTACATCTTTCCTGAACTGGTGCAGCACATCTCCTGCAGGCACGGTAAGTTCACGTTCGTCGTTTCCTTCTTTATATTGCAGGGTAGTAATATTATGATAAGAAGGATCGCCACTGTTTACTACAAACGCGTTGCGGTACAATGCTTTTTCTTTCTCAGGTAATTTTTCAAACGTTTCCTTATTCCATTTGTTCAGTTCCTGCTTTGCATTATCTAATACTTCCTGCTTTTTTGCAACCTCCGTTTGTATTTTTTTAGCGGCTTCATCCGTTGACGGGCTTTCTTCCTGCAGCTTATTGATTTCACCGGGCAATTCATCTGCCAGCTTCTGCAGGTTTTGTATATAGCGCGGAGAAAATTTCACATTAAAGGCCGCGAAAAACTCTAACAGGTTACATCCGAAGTTAGCCAGCCATGATCTTTCTTCTCCTTTAAACCCGCCGCCACAGCTTATTTCGTTCTGGTAAAACTTCCAGGCAATATCATTTTCTTCCAACAGCTCAGGAAAAGCTTTCCAGGGCATTTTAGCATAGCTGTAATTTTCGTTGCGCATATTGGCCTGCATAACACCATCCTGTTCATGACTGACCTTACCCGTCCAGAAAAAAGAACGGTTAGGCGTTGTGCTCGTCATGGCAGATGAGAAATGCTGGTCGCAAACCGTAAACGCGTCGGCCATACCATAGTTAAATGGCAGATCGGTTCTGTTATAATAGCCAAGCGTTAGCGGCATACCGGAATATTTTTTATTCCCCGACCGTTTAGCGGTTAGCCATTTATCATATTTACCTCCATTGTACGCATCCACCTGGCTGGGGCGCGAATGCGGCAGGTCGCCCATCCAGGTTACTTTGGTATCTTTAATATCCAGCCGGAAGGGCGCATAGGTTTCTCCTTTTTCATTGGTTTGCAGCCAAACCGGTTTTTTATCGGGCAAGGCTATCGCTCTCGGGTCATTAAATCCCCTAACGCCCTGCAGGCTGCCGAAGCAATGATCGAAAGACCTGTTTTCCTGCATAAGGATAACAATATGTTCTGCGTCAAGATAGGTGCTGCCTGCGGGCGGATCAATAGCGAATGCCCGCTGTACCGAGGCTGGAAGTAAACTGGAAAAACCGGCGGCGCCGGATAATAAAACGGATTTCTTAATAAAATCTCTGCGCGAATCCATGGTATCTTTTTGGGTGGTAAAACAATTGTTGAGTTATTGTCGGAGGTGACTTTTTTCCGTTAGACTGAAAAGGTGGATTGCATTGGCTATAGCAATGAAGTTAAGAATTTTGTTTGAAATCTAGTATCCTTCGTTGTTTGCCACGAAGGCACGAGGACACGAAGGTTCACAAAACATCCTGGTGCGCCTTAGTGACTTAGTGGCTTAGTGGCATTCGTTTATTACCTGCCACGAAGGCACGAGGACACAAAGATTCACAAAACAATTTGGTGCTGCTTGGTGCGCTTAGTGTCTTAGTGGCATGCCTTTATTACTTGTCCCGAAAACACAAGGTTAATTTTAACGTAGCCGTAGTTTAATTATACTCTATACCTTTTTATACCGTTTTTAATCATTGGAACAGTAAAATTTATAAGGTATCCAAGTCTGAGTCGGGTCATTTTTAAATGACTTATTATTTGCGCCTGCCAAACAGGATTTACAGTTTCTATCGCTTTTAATTCTGCTATGACTAAATCGTCCACCAGCAAATCTAATCTCAGTCCTTCATTGAAAACCATTCCATCATAAACAATAGGTATATATACCTGGCGCTGCACATGAAAGCCGTTTTTAGTAAGTTCATGAACCATGCATATTTCATAAACCTTCTCAAGTAAACCGGGGCCCAGCGCTGTGTGGATTTTGAAAGCAGCATTTACGATAGCTTTTCCGATTGTTTCTTCTTCTTTGGTCAGTGGTAAATATTCCATAAGTTTTATGTTTTTATGAGGTTTTTATTGGTGGCTTTGCTTTGTTACTTGCCACAAAGTCACGAAGACACAAAGATTCACAAAACAACCTGGTGCGACTTAGTGCTTTAGTGGCTTAGTGGCACTACGCGTCTCCATCACTTTATCTTCTTTCGCGCCCTATGATCAGGCTTAGCTTACACTGCACGGTAAAATAGGAATCGTTCCTGCTGTTGTTGCCTCTTATGGCATTGGGTATTGTTGTAGCGGAAGGATCAATTTCTTTTTGCCTGTCGTGCAATTGCAGGGCATATGCTGCCTGGTAAGGAGAAAGATATTTTTGAAATAAATCAGGATCAATATACCTCGTGCTCACATCATCCAAATAATCCGTTCGGGTAATGCGATGCAATATTTCGATCCGGAGATTCAGTAAGGCTGAGCATTCGAATTGTATACCGGCTCCCACTGGAAAATTCAGTTGGGTGAGTTTGTATACCTTTCTTTCCGGGTATTCTTCAAAGCCCTGTCCCTCTGTATGGATTGTATTCAGTGAAACCCATTCGCCGTTCAGACAGGCCCGCGGATCAAAAATAAACAAGCCTGTACCTCCAACTAAATAGGGCGATACATTCGCTTTATTTTTTGCAGGGAATAACATCAGCGGGTGCAATTCGGCAAGCAGCAGCAGCTCAGTAATACGGCTTTTAAAATGAAGGTTACGGCGGTAGCGATTGCGCGCTTCGGAAGGATCATTTTTTAGAATGCTGTCGTACGCCATAATGTTACCCATGTTAAATTCCAGCCGTGCGCCAAGGGCATACCTATAGGTAAAGCTCACAAAAATTCCGCCGCTCATTCGGGTGTTTTGCCAGTTGAGGTCTTTCAGGAATTTTTTACCATTACCGGGTCTGCCGCCTATATCTGTGAGGCAGTTGATAGCGCCAAGCGACAGTCCTCCTTCAAAAAGAAAATCGCTTTCGTAATAACGGTTATTGTAAAAATAATCCTGTGCAAAGGAGGGATTGCTCAATAAGCAGCACAGGAACAGCAGGTAAACTGTGTGCACTTTCATGGTTAGCATTTTAGGTGTTAGCTGTAAATAATGAAACGGCGGGAACGGGTAGTTTAAGATAATAAATTATTTATCAATCCGCAAAGGGTTTTTAAAAAACATTCGGTGGCAATTCCATAATATCAAGAGTAAAATGTACGGGAAGCCGTATTTTTAATAGCATTAATTAAGCGTCTCCATGAGAAGTTTCCTGTCTATCCTGCTTTGTGTTTATTTTATTATTAGCTTTCAATGGCTGTATGCACAGCCTGTAACGATCAGCTATACCGAAAACAGTAATGATTTTCCCAACCCCGAAAGAGGCTTTTATATTCCTTCACAAACACACGCGGGCAACTTTGTTCCGCTGAATGGGGAGCGGCTCATTTCCTACAGGAAAGCGGAGCAAAAGCATGGCAGCGCCAGTTACGCAGTTTATTCAACGCTGCTGTTCCGCTATTACATATTGGATAAGTTTGTTGACCGGCCCCTGGATGAGGATTTTCTGAAGGCTTTGGAAAATGATTTGGCTATTGTAAGAAAAGCCGGCTTGAAAATGATCCTCCGTTTTTCCTATATCAATAAAGTACATTCGGATGGCTGCGCCGATAAGGAAGGTATTTGCCCGCCTTATGGCGATGCACCCAAAGCCATTGTATTACAACACCTCTCACAGCTAAAACCATTGCTGCAAAGGAATGCGGATATCATTGCTGTGGTGCAACAGGGCTTTATTGGCATATGGGGAGAAAATTATTATACCGACTATTTTGGCGATGCGTCGGAAAACGGCGCCGGCAGGATATTAGACAGCAACTGGCACGACAGGAATGATATACTCAAAGCCCTGCTGAATGCACTGCCCAAAAACAGGATGGTACAGGTGCGTACACCACAAATGAAACAGAAGTTTGTATACGGACCTTCAGCGTCTACCGATTCAAAACCCCTGAGCCGTGAAAAAGCATATAGCGAAACGGATGAAGCAAGAATAGGTTTTCACAACGATTGCTTTTTAGCAAGCGCCGATGATTATGGCACGTACTACGATTATGGCAGCTCATCCACTCCCAAAAAACCTGCAAATGAGATCATGCGAGAATATTTTGAAGCCGACAGCCGCTACGGGCCGGTAGGTGGCGAAACCTGTGATGATGCTTTTAGTCCGCAGAACGACTGCGCTCCTGCCGGGCATGCGGAGCAGGAAATGGCGGCTATGCATTACAGTTATCTTAATACGGGTTACAACAATAAAGTAAACAACGACTGGGATTCGATGGGTTGCATGGGCAGCATTAAAAAAAGGCTCGGCTACCGTTTTGTTTTGAAGGATGCACTGTTTCCCGCTGCCGCCAAAGCGGGCGAACCATTTGCTTTTTCCGTTAGTCTCGTTAACCGGGGGTATGCTGCTCCTTTTAATCCCCGCAGGGTTGAACTGGTATTACGCAATATGGAAACCGGGAAAATTTTTATCCTTCCATGTAAGGCAGATATACGATTCTGGTTTCCGGGCGATATTGCATGGAAAGAGATCATACAGCTCCCTGTTAAAATTCCCGCCGGGCGGTATGCCCTATTGCTGAACCTTCCTGATGCTTATCCCACGCTTTCCAAAAGACCCGAATACAGCATGCAACTGGCCAACCAAAGCATGTGGGAGCCGCATACAGGATTCAACAGCCTGCGCCATACGATTACTATAACCGGCAGCAGGTGAGCTGTTATTACGCATTCCTTAATATACCTGAATTAAATGCTGGTTCTTTTGCAGGCTGAACGGCCAGTGGTTTCCTTTTTCTTTTTTTCTTCAGCTTGTTAAGCCAGATGAGGGTACCTGTTACGGGCAGGGTAGTGGCAACCAAACAGGCAATGAAATAGAGCAGCTTGCTAAACCCGCCATATACATTGCCTACATGCAGCGCTTTTATGGAACCTGCAATTCGCTCATTAAAAGGTTTGTCCCTGAAAATATCTACTTTAACGGCAGCCGCTGTGTATTGATCCAGGGTTAGCCTGTCGCCTGCTGCCGGTGCAAAAAAGCCCACTCTTGTTTTACTAACGGATACCGGGGCTTTTGCATCCGCCGGCAGGTTTACCATATAGTTTCCTTTATAGGGCAACAGCTTGCTGGCTGCTGCTACATACGCCGTAATGCTTAATGGTTCCTGTTCATCTTCAACAGGCGACGCGCTTGTGCCGGCTGATACTTTGGATGACTGGCTTTTTTCTGCTTCACCCTTCTTTTCTCCACTACCCCGGTTAGCCGCGGCTGTTCCCCGGGTTTTATTTTCGCTTTCTTCTTTCCTTTCTGTACCGGCTTCCCTGCTTTGTGACTTTCCGCCAGATTCACCTGCTTTACCTTCCGCTCCCTGTGGCTTTGGTTTGTATGTTCCCAGTGTTTTTTGCAAGCCATCCCTGTACCATTCAAATGACCACTGCGGGCCGGTAAGCCCCATCACCAATAAAAAAATGAGCGAATAAAAGGCGAGTGTATTGTGCAGGTCGTGGTTAATGCGTTTCCAGTTGCCGGTAAGCTTTATTTTTAATCCCTGCCGCCATGTTCTCACTTTTTGCGGGAACCATATGATCAAACCGGTTATACAGCCTACTGTAAAAATGATGGTAGTCCACCCGGATATTTTGCTTCCCAGTTCCCTGTTGGTCATGCTGCTCAAAATCGGCTGCTCCACTTTATCGAGCAGCAGCCAGCGGTGCAGACTGAACATGGTGCTCATGAATTCCTTGGTGCCGTTTTTTTCAAGCGAATTTCCCACGATCTCTCCTGAATAGGGATCAACCATATAAGTAGTGCCGAAACGCGATTTATCATCTTTCGTTCTTACATTAAACTGGTATGTTCTCCCGGGGTCGGCAGGTATGTTTACCGCAGTTACTTTACCTCCCGACACCTGCTGCACTTTTCCTACCAGTTGCTCGGGTGCAATGCGTTCCGCACCCGCTACCTGTTTTACTTCATATAAATGGGGTGCGGCCATTTCCGTTAGTTCGGTATTATACACGTATGCGGTGCCGCTGAAACAAATCACAATTACGATCAGCCCACTGCCAAGCCCCAGCCAGAGGTGAATATCATTGAATAATTTGCGTACTTTTTGCCAGGTTGTTTTCTTTTTCTTCGGCAGTGCCATGGGCGTTATTGTTGTTTGATATAAAGGATAAATTCCCAAAAGCGGAAAATAAAGATTTGCTTTCCCGGAAATTTACAAAAAGCGGAAATTCTTCATTTGAAATCGTTAAAATCCGGGTTTTTGTGTGTTCTTATCGTTTATTTATCCCAAAAAACGGAAGCGGTGAACGGATCTATATTACCCTGCTTTGCCACTTCTTCCCCGTTACCGGTAAGTTCAGACTTGCGGTAAGTAAGCCTTAGCGGACGGTAAGCCGGATCAGCACTGGGGCTTCGTAACGATTGCGGTATAGCCGGTATACCCAGCCTGCGATAATCATTCCATGCTTCAAAACCGTTAATGGTGTTCAGCGAAAGCCATTTCTGTTCTATGATCCTTTCTATTTTATCGGCTGCCTGGTCAAGATCTACTTCGTTCTGTATAATATAGTCAGCGTATCCGGCCACGGCCTCCATGTATTTCAAAGATTCCTGCACTCCAAGGTTGTAAAAATCCTTTGTATTGCCGCTTATCCAGCCCCTTTCCGCGGCTTCCGCCTGTAAAAAAAGGCTTTCAAAAGAACCTAACAATACAGACGACTGGGTAGAACGCTTAAACAATGCACCAGGCTGTCCGCCATTTTCCTGGGGGCCAAGAAAGGGTGAAGTATTTGCCATCGAAAATGCCCCATCTTCCGTACCTAAAGGCACGCCTGTATATTCGCCGGTTGCCTGCGCCCTGGCATATAATTTTTCCAGGCGGGGGTCATTCAACCGCTTATATTCGCTAACCAAAAATGCTGTTGGGCGAATGGTATTATAAGCGGGGGTTAAAGCGCCAACAGCAGTACGGTAATAGGTTTCCCAAAGCGGGTTTTGTAACCCGGCGGTACCATCTGTATAACCGGGATTTACCTGTGCACTTTCTCCCACGCTCAAAAAGCCGCTTCCTTCTGCCGCTATTTTAGCAAGCTCGGCATCAATATAGTTAGCATTACCTGTTTGACTTTGGCGAAGCAGGGCTCTTAATTTAACCGTATTCGCAAATTTTATCCAGCGGGCCATGTCGCCTTTAAACAGGATGTCGTCTGCGGCAGGATGCTTTGAAAGGGGAGTGGCATTTTTAATATCCGCTATACCGTTAGTGATCAGGTTAACAGATTTTTCATACACCGTTTGTCCGTCTTCAAAAGCCGGGGTGGCATTATCTGTTCCCTGCAATGCTTCCTCAAAAGGTACATTGTTGTATAAATCTACCAAACGCATAAAATGCCAGCCCTGCATAATTTTAGCCACCCCGGCATACGCCAGGTGGCCTTCCTGGCTTGCTTTGGTTTCTATATTCCTGTAATTGGTGAGTATCTTATAAATATCTTCCCAAAAATTCCTTCCATCACGGTCGGATGCCATCGCTTCTACGGCGTAGGTTTCTTCCAGCAAGAACAAAGAAGCTGCAGACGGGCCATCGGTAGCCTTAGCCCAGTAACCGCCCCAAACCGAACCCAGTTGATTCAGTGATCCGCTTACACCGGGAGAGTTGGAGATCCCTATGATCTCAATATTTACGGAACTCACCAGCACATTGGGCAGTATCTGTTCTACCGGCACATCAGACGGCGCGTTGGGGTTTTCATTTACATCCAGGAATTTGGAACAGGAAGCCAGTGCGGCTGTTACAATAACCGCAGTGATATATGTTATAAACTTTTTCATTTCTTCTTCTTTTAAATATTTTAAGTGACCGTCATTCTGCTAAAAGCCAACATTTAAGCTAAAACCAATCATACGCGTGGGAGGAAGATGTCTCCAGCTCAGGTATCCTTCGCTGCTGCCGCCTGCATATACAAATTCGGGATCGTTGTAAATGTTATCGGTATGCCATATAGAAAACAGGTTACGGCCAATTAAAGCAACGCCCGCCTGTTTAATGATACCCTGGCGTGCCAGCAAGCCTGCGGGAAGCTTATATCCTATCTGCAGCTCGCGCAGCTTAAAAAAGTTAGCGCTCACAGCATAGGTGGATTGAACCGGGGAAACATAAGAGGTAAAGTATGCCCTGTCTCCCGCTACTGCTGTGGTATTAGCCACATATTTACCGGCTTCGGTTTCCACCACGGAGCCGGGAATAACAAAAGGCTCGCGATTATAGGCTGTGGTAAGCGGGCTGGTGCCATCCTGTATCATACGGTTGGCTGCCTCGCTGTACATTACCGCGCCTAACCGGTAGTCGAACTGCATTCCGATATGAAACCCTTTAAAATCAAAGCTGGTATGTAAACCCATCTGCCAGGGTGGCGTTCCGGTTCCTGCATTGTACAGTTCGGTGGTGCTTACGGGTAAGCCCGTAGCGCCATTTACGATGATATTACCGTTAGGATCACGCCTGTAATCGTAAAACATGAAAGTGTTATATGGCTGTCCCAGCACCACATAGTTCTGCCGGAAGGTATGCAGCGCATCGAGCTCCCCGTATATTTTTGTTACCTTATTATCCATGTAGTATAAGGTTACACCTACGTTCCATTTCATAGCGCGGTTACGGATCACATCCCCGTTAATGCCTGCTTCATAAATATTATTGCTTACTTCAAACGCGTTCACCAACGCTGTTGCATAGCCCGTTGAGCCCGGAATATCTGTTTGTATGATTCCATCCGTAGACAGGGAATACGCATAAGTTAAATCTACATTCAGACGGTTATTGAAAAAGCCCAGTTGGGTACCCGCTTCGTAAGAAGTAACGAATTCAGGTTTCATGTTGAAGTTGGGATAGTTGGTACCCAGTGAAAAGCCCGGCAGGGTTCCAAAAGGAAAGCCGTTGGTTTGACTGTAAGTATTGTTAAGCGCATAGGGCGATATGCCGTTTACATTTCCCGTTCTGTTGTAAGACGCGAATAGCTTACCAAATGAAAGGATGCTGTTGTTTCTCAGCGCATGGATAGCATCGCTGAAAACAAAGGTAGCGCCAACGCCGGGGTAGAAATAAGACCGGTTATCGGGGCTGAGCACCGATACCCACTCCTGTCTTCCGGTAAGGGTTACATATAAATAGTTATTGTAACCGGCAGTAAATTCGCCATATACAGCGGTTTGCCGGTATTGCGTGGTGGAAGCGCTTCCCCCCAGTTGGCCGGTACGGTTGCCGGGATTGAACAGGCCCGGAACCACCAGTGCCGATGCGCTTACCAGCGAAGACTTCGTATCATCGGCCCTAAGGTTATTACCTACCAGCAGGCGGGTGGAAAACTTACCGAAATCTTTATTAAAATTCAGTATGAGGTCGCTGTTGATCCTGCGAAAATCATCTGCACCGTCACTTACGCTTCCCGGAATATGGGTGCGCCCGGGCGTGGTGTAGGTGAATTTACCCGTTGTAGATCCCGTTTGTGCGTTGCGGTTATATACCCCCACCCGGTAAATGGCATTGAACCACGATGCGAATGCATAGTTCAGCTCAATATTGGCATTAAGGGTTTGCTGGTTGGTTAGGGTTCGCTGGTTGGCTGCATTAAAATAGGGGTTGGGCTGGTTGGTGCTGTACCAGTAATTGGGATTGGCGTAAGGTGTATTTTCCCAATCGCGTACTGCATCATAGGAAAGATGCGCCGGATGCCTGTATACAGTTGACCAGGGTTCGCTGGGCGTTACATCATTTCGGTTATACACATAATTTAAATTAAATAATGCGGTGAGCTTGCCAAATTTCCTGGAAGCATTGAAACGGGCGCCTGTTCTCGAGTTTTTATCTCCTTCAATGATACCTTTGGCTGATACGTTTTGAGCCGAAAGGAAAAAAGTTGAAATGTCGTCGCCACCCGAAAGCGAGACGTCTGTTTGCGTGGTAATTCCGGTATTGAAAAACGCTTTCCGGCTGTCTTTATCCGCAGTATAAGGCAATTCCCACTGGCTGCCATCGGGCAGCACGGCTCCCACCGGTTTCATGCTGCCATCGTATGCCGGACCCCAGGAGCGGTATTCTGTTGGATTGTACACGCCGTTAACGCCATTACCATATATGGTTTGCTGCTCAGGCAACTGTGTAACAGATTCAAACAAAGTGGTATTGGATACCGCAATTTTCTGGCGGCCCGCACGTCCTTTTTTGGTTGTTATCATCAGTACACCATTAACGCCTTCCGAGCCGTAAACAGCCGCGGCATTGGCCCCTTTAAGCACATTAATGCTTTCAATATCATTGGGGTTAATCCGGTTGATGTCGGGAATGGGTACGCCATCCACAACGTACAGGGGTGAATTGTCGCCGCTGTGTGAACGGATGCCGCGCAGGTTAACCTGCACATCCGGATCAACCTTGCTGTCGAACATGTTAATGCGCAGTCCGGCTACTTTTCCGGCTAATCCCAGTATAGGATTAACAGGTTTTCCCTGTGTAAGCTCCGCGTTATTCACTTCCTGGCTGGAGGTTGCCAGCTCGCGTGCTGCACGCTTAATGCCCAGCACACCGGTAACTACCACTTCAGAAAGCTGCCTGGTAACAGATTCAAGGGAAATATATATATCGCCCGTATTGTGATCCACCGGCACTTCCGTTACCGAATAAGATATATGCGATATGCTTAATATTTGCCCGCTCCGCACATTAATGGCAAATTTTCCTTCTGCATCCGTTAATACGGAAAGGGCACTTCCTTTAACAACAATACTGGCTTCCTGCACGGGCTGCCCGGAAGCGCCATCGGTTATTATTCCTTTTATAGTACGCTGCTGCGCCTGCAGCACATGAATGGTGAGTAATAAAATAATCAAAAAAACGGGTCTCTTAAACATTGCTGGTCAAATTTTTAACTATACTGTAAATATTAATTTGACCACAAAGTTCTTTTGAAGCAATATCATATGCGGGAAAACAAATAACGCATCAGGGAGAAAAATACTTTCAAATCCGCTCCCAGCAAAGATTTTACGGAATTCGTAAACGGGTTTTACTTTATTGTGACAAATTTGTAACCGTGTACCATTATACTTGCGCAAAGCAGGTATAGTATTCTACTGTTTTATCGTATTTTCTGAATCTCATGAGCATCATGTCATCTCCTCCGCCCCCGGTTCCCATGTGCAGGTTTCACCAGCCTGTAAGTATCGCGTATTCCGACCTTTTCACATTAAAGGACGGCGCTATTATAGAACGGAGAGATCCTTTTCAAATAAATCCTGATGTAGACTATTGCACCGAAATCCTGATCCCGGGTATCCTCCATTTTGCACACTATAAAAGCATTTTACCACAAAAGGAAGAAATACTGCTCAGGAACAGCGGCGCATACCTGAGCATGGTTTTTTCCCTTAAAAACAGGAGCACTTATGCCTGCAGGAATAATGGCGTATTTGCTGCACTCTCCCATAACCAGCACACCCTTGTTTTTATACCCGGTGAGGACGCCATCATTCGCTGGGAGCCGGAAAAATATGGTGAAGTATTTGTTATCAACCTGACACCTGATTATTTTCAAAGATTCTTACCCGAAACACACCCTTTTTTCCCTATCCTGCAGGCGGCGGTTAAAAATAATAAGCCGGTGGCCGCAGGTGCGGAAAACCTTGTTATTACACCCCGGATGTTATCCCTGCTGTATGCCGTATTGCAGTGCGAACATAAAGGTCATTACAAGCGGTTGTTCATCAAGTCGAAGGTAATGGAGCTGCTGATGCTGCAACTGGAGCAGTATGAACAGGAGCCTGCAGCCGATATACCGGAAGAGCTGGGTGAGGCGAATATAAAAAAAATGCACCTGGCGCGGGAGATCATCGCTTCCAATCTTGCCCGGCCCTGCTCCATTATTGACTTGGCGCAACAGGTAGGTACCAATGATTGCTATTTAAAAAAGAACTTTAAGCAGGTATTTGGTACTACCATTTACGGCTACCTGCAAAAAGAGCGGATGGAAAAATCGAAAGCGCTGATATTAGCAGGCAACAAAAAAATAGCCGAAGTGGCCAGGATAGCGGGGTACAAACACGCTTCTCATTTTACCACAGCGTTTAAAAAATATTTCGGGTATTCACCCAATAAGATCAGGCTGGGCATTCTTTCCCTGTTTTATGACTTTGTTTCTCTTTGTGAATTACCGCTTTTATAAAAAGGGGCGCCTGAAGTCATTTTTTCAAGAATGTTTTTAAGCTATACCTTAGCTCATTACCACCATATTAAATGAATACATCACGAACCATATTGGTGAATTGCACCGATGAGAAGGGGCTGATCTACAAGATCACCCGCGTATTATATGAAAACGGGTTGAATATTGTAAAGAATAAGGAGTTTGTAGATGAAGCGAACAACCGTTTCTTCATGCGCACTGAAGCGGAAGGAGAAGCCGATCAAAGGGTATTGCTGGAGGCATTAACAGCAGTGCTTCCACGCAACAGCCGGATAGAAGTTGTGCCCGACCGGAAGAAGAAACTGGTTATACTGGCTACTAAGGAAAATCATTGCCTCGGCGACCTGCTGATGCGCAATCATTTTAATGAATGGAACGCGGAGATAGGCGCAGTAATAAGCAATTATGACCTGTTAAAGGATTTTACCGAAAGGTTCAACCTGCCCTATCATCATATTGCCGCCGAAGCGCTTTCCCGGGAGGAACATGAACAATTGCTGATCAGTGCTATCAACAGCTATGCACCGGATTATATTGTATTGGCCCGGTATATGCGCATACTCACCCCTGCATTTGTACAACAATATGAAGGAAAGATCATCAACATCCACCACTCTTTTTTGCCGGCATTCATCGGTGCGCAGCCATACCGCCAGGCCTACGAGCGTGGGGTAAAGATCATTGGCGCCACCGCGCATTTTGTTAATGATCATTTAGATGAAGGCCCTATTATATGCCAGAACGTTATTCCCGTTGACCACTCGCAGAATGCAGCAGAAATGGCCAGGGCCGGCAAAGGCATAGAGAAAATGGTGCTGGCGCAGGCCTTAAAGCTTGTGCTGGAAGACAGGGTGATGCTGAGCGGAAATAAGACAGTGATCTTTTAATGAAGAACGGCTTAAAAGGAACCTGAAGCACCTGCCCGGTGAGCCTTTTGATGAGTAAAAGCAGTAAGTGCTGTGAGCGGGACGGTACCCGGCCGGTTTTTTGAACGCTGAACAATAGAGGCTTTACTTTCACATTAAACATAAAGCTAATCATTATGAAAAAAGAACAGATCGCAGCATTATTTCAACAGTTTGAACAAGCTGCTTACCATTATAAGGACATTGAATGCTGGAGCGCAAGGGAGCTCCAGGAAGTGTTAGGGTATACCAAATGGGATAATTTCCTCAAAGTAATTGAAAAAGCCAGGGCAGCCTGCGAAAGCAGCGGCGTGGCGGCTTCCGATCATTTTGCCGGCACCGGCAAAATGATCGAACTGGCAAAAGGTGCACAAAGAGAAATTGATGATATAGCCCTTACACGATATGCCTGTTATCTGGTAGCGCAAAACGGCGATTCTTCCAAGCCGTCAGTAGCATTTGCACAAACCTATTTTGCGGTACAAACGCGCAAACAGGAAATCATTGAGCAAAGGTTGCTGGAAGTTGATCGCGTTACGGCAAGAGAAAAACTCACAAAGAGTGAAAAGAAGTTATCCGGTATATTGTTTGAGCGTGGCGTGGACAGTGCAGGTTTTGCCATCATCAAATCCAAAGGCGACCAGGCGCTTTTTGGCGGTTTTACCACTGCTGATATGAAGCGAAGGCTGGGAGTGCCTGCTACTAAACCATTGGCTGATTTTTTACCAACCCTCACCATTAAAGCCAAAGACTTTGCCAATGAACTCACCACGCACAATGTAACAGAAAAAGATTTAAGGGGAGACCAGCAGATAGGCAAAGAGCATACAGACAATAACAAAGCCGTAAGGGATATTTTATTACAGCGTGGCGTAAAGCCAGAATCTTTACCGCCCGATGAAGATGTAAAAAAAGTAGAACGCCGCTTGGAAAGCGATGAAAAGAAAATAGCAAAAGCAATAAAGAAGGATAAGCAGCAATGAGCAAAGCAAAGAACAATATAATAAATAGTCATCCCGGGATTAACGGTGGATTACCGGAAGGGTGGTATGGAAAAATGCTGACATAAAGGTAGCTTGCGTAAGAGATATCATCCCCCAACCCATCCCGCCTAATTATCCTATTTTTGCCGGCAATACCATAAAGCTATTATTATGCAAAAAGGACCCGTATCGCAGTTCATACAACATCACTACAGGCATTTTAATTCGGCCGCGCTGGTGGATGCGGCTAAAGGATATGAAACCCATTTATCAGAAGGCGGTAAAATGATGATCACCCTCGCCGGCGCCATGAGCACCGCCGAACTGGGACTTTCGCTGGCCGAAATGATAAGGCAGGATAAAGTGCAGATCATTAGCTGCACCGGGGCTAACTTAGAAGAAGATATCATGAACCTGGTGGCGCACAGCCATTACAAACGCGTACCCCATTACCGCGACCTGAGCCCGCAGGAAGAATGGGAGCTTTTAGAAAACCATTACAACCGCGTAACCGACACCTGCATTCCCGAAGAAGAGGCTTTTCGCAGGATACAAAAACATATCGTAAAAATATGGAAGGAAGCGGATGCCAAAGGCGAACGTTATTTCCCGCACGAATACATGTACAAGCTGTTGCTGAGCGGCGTACTGGAAGAGCATTATGAAATTGATCCGCAAAATAGCTGGATGCTGGCCGCTGCACAAAAAAATATTCCTATTGTTGTGCCGGGCTGGGAAGACAGCACCATGGGCAATATTTTCGCATCCTACATTATTAAACAGGAGCTAAAAGCCGGTACCATGAAAAGCGGCATCGAATACATGGTTTGGCTTACCGAATGGTACCGGGCTAACAGTGGCGGTAAAGGCGTTGGGTTTTTCCAGATCGGCGGCGGCATTGCCGGCGATTTTCCTATATGCGTGGTGCCCATGATGTACCAGGACTTAGAATGGCACGATGTGCCTTTCTGGAGCTATTTCTGCCAGATCAGCGACTCTACCACCTCTTATGGCTCTTATTCCGGCGCAGTGCCCAATGAAAAAATCACCTGGGGTAAATTAGATATCAATACGCCGAAATTCATCGTGGAAAGCGATGCTACCATTGTAGCGCCGCTGATATTTGCCTGGTTGCTGGGATGGTAAAACAAATATTAAAATTATAAAGGGGCTGTCTCAAAAGTAATATTTTGCCACGAAGCAGTCAGGAAAACACAAAAAAAATAAAACCTGAAAATCAGGGCTTTGTGCCCTTGTGTCTTAGTGGCATATCTTCTATACCGGCCCTTTTGAGACAGCCTCTTTTAGTGCATTAAAATACTTTTGATCATCCTTAGATATTTCATTCGCTAAAGAAAAAACAGATCATTAACCATTGTAAACGATGCCAGGAAAAAACATTCTCGCCATTTCGGGCAGTACCAGGAAACACTCTTCCAACCTTAACCTTATAAAGGCCATCGAAAAATTATATTCAAATGAACTATCCATAAAAGTCTACGATGGGTTATTAACCCTCCCGCAATTCAACCCGGACGATGATACTGAAAACCCGTCCATTCAGGTAACGGATCTCCGCAAACAAATAAAGGAAGCGAATGGTATCCTGATCTGTACTCCGGAATATGCCATGGGTGTGCCGGGAAGTTTGAAGAACTTATTAGACTGGACCGTTTCTTCCTCGGATTTTTCAAACAAACCCGTAGTTGCGATAACGGCGTCTTCGCTGGGGCAAAAAGCACACGCTTCGTTAGTAGCCACGCTTCAGGTAATTGAAGCAAGGATCACCGAAAGCACACAACTGCTCATCTCTTTTGTTAAAACAAAAATGAATGACCGGCAGCAGATCACAGATGAAAATACATTAAAGGATGTGAGGAGAGTGATGGATGCATTTATCGCTATGTTAAACAATTAAAGCACCTTCACAGCGAATTGAAGGTACATACGCCCGCCAATCATTAACAACTGTTTACTACCGCCTGCTTTTTTATTCCTGCGTTTATTTTTTTCGTAGCTTAGTCGCCCTGTTTAACTAACAGCATGGCATATACGACATTGGTCTTACCCATACTTTAATCACATCAATGAAACGCAGAAATTTTATCGGATTGGGAACCGCTGCTGGCATAGCCGCAGGTTCGGCATCGCTTCTTTCTTTTACGGAGAAGGATGCTGCACAAAAAAAAGAAAAAAGATACCAGAAAGGAGTAAGTCCCTGGCCCATTTGCCTTGATACGGCTACTATACGCCCGGCATCCCTTACCGATAAGGTAAAGATAGCCGCCAAAGCAGGTTTCGATGCCATAGAGCCCTGGGATGGTGAGCTTGCGGAATATGAAAAGAATGGAGGCAGCCTCAAAGATCTCGGCAAGCAGATCAGAGACCTGGGTTTATTTGTACCAAGTGTTATCGGCTTATGGAATGCTTTGCCACCCACACAGGAATTATTTGATGCATCACTCAAGGATACCCGCCGCCGTATGCGCATGGCATCGGATATTGGTGCGCAGCATATTCAAACCATTCCCAATACCGTTGGCGAAAATTTCGACCGCAAATGGGTGGCAGCCCGTTACCGGGATATTATTGAAATAGGCCTGAAAGAATATAACATACAACCCGCCCTGGTTTTTGTAAAATTCTTTCCGCTGAAAACACTGGGGCAGGCCGTGGGTATTGCCTTAGACGCCAATCATCCTAAAGCTATGGTTATACCGGATGTATACCATATGTATATAAGTGAAGGTGGGTTTGAAAGCATTAAGCTGATGAAAGGAGATGCATTCGCTATTTTCCAGTTCAACGATGCGCCGGCCACTCCTGCCTTAGCGCAATTAGAGGATAAGCACAGGGTATATCCCGGCGATGGCATATTGCCGCTTACCTCTATTTTAAGGGATTTAAAAGGAACCGGCTTTAAAGGATGTGTGTCGCTGGAAATGTACAATCCTGAATACTGGAAGCAGGATCTTCAAAGAGTTGCCGAAACAGGATTCAGGAAAACACTGGAGGTAATACGGAAGGCAGGGGTATAATAAATTTAGTCCAGTTGGTTCTAGCGTGGCTTATATTTTGAATCTTGCAGGATTTGCCTGGCATCAAGTTGTAACAGGTCATCAATAGCGGTATCCGGAAATCTTTCCATGTATTTTTTTATAATCTGCCATCCTGTGAATAAGGAAATATTGCCCGGAGATCCTTCTCCCAATTCCTGCGTAAGCGGGCCTTCTTCGATATAGGATTGAATTCTAAGCGGATCGCTGTTATAAATTAAATCATTTTGGATCAAAAAACTCCAAATCAGGCCTTCATTGGCATAACAGCCTTTTAATTGCGCCGCTGTATAGCCAATCTTTAACGTATCCGGCACATGCGGCAGCAGTTTGTTTAATACATACAATCTTTTCCCCTTGTCTATAGTAAGGTCTAATAACGTTTTGTCTGTAGCCCTGGCCGGAAAAATATCATCAATAATGTTCTTCATGCAATTTACCGCTATATAAGCCGGTTCAAATTTGCGGGAAACATATTGGGGAAACAGCGATTGTGCTACCGGGCTCTGGTATAAGCTGGCATTCTTACCCAGGTGAAGTTGTAACCCAACCGCAAGCGCGTCCTGTGTAATTACATCGCCGGTTTTTCCGAGGCCCGTTTCAAATATAGCATCGAGCGGGCCGATAAAAGTAATGAGTTTTTCAGGCGCATGATAGGCAGGGAAATAGTATTTAGTGAACTGCAATCCTTTTTTCACTTCATCTTCAATGGCAATAAAGTTGCTGAATATTTTAGATGCCGTATCTTTTACCAACCTGTAATCACGAAGGAACATTTTAATGGCTGCATCAGATTTGCCTCCATCATCAGTAAGGGAGAGCCCCAGTATATGCTGAATAAAATCGGGCAAAAAAATGGGGTATTGCTGTTGCAGCCGCGATATGCCAGCCGCGATATTATTGGTATCTATAGCAAAGAAATCCTGTTCGAACCGTTGTACTTCCAGATTTACCCTGATATTTGAAACATCAGGTATTTTTTTATTTCCGGTGCAGGCTATAAAACCAAGAAGCACAATAGTTGCTGTATAAAACCATTTTCGCATAGCAGGTGTAACGCTATAGTTTTTAAAATGTTGTATCATCAAATCTAAGCCTTTGCTGCGAAAGCAGACTTTGCTTTTCATCAGGCATAATACTCAAATAGTGCAATTCCTGACATGTTTTTTAATACCCCTATAAAAAGAAAAAGTTTATTGATACAAAATTTCAATAAACTTCTCTTAAGCGCTTTTTATGTTAAATCCGGTTACAGAGGATTTTAGCAAACATTGCTGGCATCTGTAACCCAAAATTTCAAACTATAAACAACAAACCATAAATTACTTCTTAAGTCGCCCACGCCCTGTCGCCTTTTGTATAAGGTACACAGCCTTCGTATTTCCCAGGCACGGCAACATAGCGCAGTGCCTGTGTTGCTCCAATTTCTGATGTAAAATAGCCCAGCAGGGTAAGCTCCTTCATCATGCGAAAATAATGTTTAGGATCTTCAGGTTTTTTCTTAGCCATATATTCCTTCGCCTCCGTATCTGTTTCCGTAAGCAATGTTTTACGTTCTCCGGCATCAATATCCATAAACGATTTGCCAAACTTTTTGTCGCTGGCTTCATTTAATAATTTCATGCCTTCAAAAAACACCTGCTGATCTTTTTCATCGTAACAATCGTTCACCATTACGGTCATAAACGCTCCTGCTCCCGCGGCTTTGGCCCCGGGCGTGCTGGTAGTGGGTATAATGGTTTCGGCTATCTCATCCAAGTAAGCGATGTCGGCGTCACTGAAGGTTCCGGCGGTTGCCGTTCTTTTATCGCCGGGTTTGCATCCTTCCAAAAAAACATTGGCTCCCACCACGGTGCCGCCCAGTATAAGCGCTACTCTCGATAAGGCTTCGCGTCTGTTCATAGTTGATATTTTAAGGGATCAAAAATAATTTATTTGTATAGCTCTCGGCTATCAGCATTCAGCTATCCGGTGAGTTACTACTAACGACAGGATGGATAGCTGAATAGTCAGTGGTCAATGGTCAGTACATCCTGGATTTCAGATTTGAGTTTTTCCATTTGAATTTTATTTGTGATTTGTGATTTGGTTCTTGTGATTTAGCCCCTGGTGTCCCTGCAACTTGCAACCATATCCCCATTTTCAAACTTCCACATTAAAGATTCCCTTTTTTCAACTCTTTCACTGCATAATCCGCTGCTCTTGCCGTTAATGCCATATAGGTTATGGATGGATTCTGGCAGGCCGAGGATGCCATGCAGGCCCCATCGGTAATAAATACATTTTTTACTTCGTGCATTTGATTAAAGCCGTTCAAAACAGATGTTTTGGGATCGCGTCCCATCCGGGCGGTGCCCATTTCATGAATACAAAAACCCGGCGCAGGCATGCTGTCATAAGTGTTTACATTTTTCAACCCTGCTTTTTCGAGCATTTCCGCCGCACTGTTCATCATGTCTTTACGCATAGCCAGCTCATTGGTTTTGAATTCGCAATCTATGTCCAGCGTGGGCATTCCCCATTTGTCTTTTTTATCTTTACTAAGCGTTGCTTTATTTTCGTAATAGGGTAAATGTTCTCCCCATGAGCCAATACCCATGCTCCAGTTGCCGGGTTCAAGCAGTTGATCTTTTAGTTCCTCCCCTACTCCATCGGCACTCCATTGCCTTCCCCTGGAAGCGCTGCCCTGGTAGCCAAAGCCCCTTACATAATCGTTTTGTTTTGTTTTTTCGCTGATATTGCGGAAGCGTGGTATATAAATACCGTTTGGCCGCCTGCCATAAATATACTGATCCTGGAATCCTTCAAATGATCCGCTGGCGCCAACGCCATAATGATGATCCATCAAATTATGGCCCACCTGTTCGCTGCTGTTGCCCAAACCATTTGGAAAAGCATCGGATGTGGAATGAAGTAAAATGGTTGCCGTACCTAAAGTAGATGCATTAAGGAATATGATCCTGGCAAAATACTCTTCCGTTTTCAGGGTTTCGGCATCAATGATCCTGATCCCTTTGGCGCGTTTGCTTTCTTTATCATAAATAACTTCCGTAACAATAGAAAAAGGACGCAGTGTAAGGTTACCCGTTTTTTTTGCCGCGGGAAGTGTTGCCGAATTGCTGCTGAAATAGCCGCCGAACGGGCAGCCTTCATGACATTTATTTCTATACTGGCAGGGACCGCGGTCGCCCACTTTTTGGGTGTGGTTGGCCGACCTGCCAATGATCATTCTTCTGCCATCTGAAAACTCTTTTTCGATCCTTTCCGCCACATGCTTTTCTAAGCAGTTCATTTCCATAGGAGGCAAAAACTTTCCATCGGGTAATTGCGGAAGCCCTTCTGCGGATCCGCTTATGCCTACAAAGGGTTCTACATAATCGTACCAGGGTGCTATATCTTTATAACGGATGGGCCAGTCCACACCATAACCATCTTTGGCGTTGGCTTCAAGGTCTATATCACTCCAGCGGTAGCATTGCCTGCCCCAGGTTAACGATCTTCCGCCAACGTGGTAACCTCTTATCCAGTCAAATGGCTTCACCTGGCTGTAAGGGTTCTCCTCATCATTCACAAAAAAATGCTTCGATACCTCGTTGTAGGCGTAGCATTTACTTTGGATAGGGCTGTCTTTTTTATCCTGCTGTGTACGGCTGCCATGATGCTTCAGTTCCCAGGGATTGAGCGTAGTGCCCGTATAATCTTTAATGTGTTCAACATTCCTTCCTCTTTCCAGCACAAGGGTTTTTAATCCTTTTTCACAAAGCTCTTTGGCGGCCCATCCGCCGCTGATACCGGAGCCTACCACTATAGCATCATAGGTATTCTGCGCCACGGCTTTGTTGTTAATATGGATGCTGTCGTTTGGCATGATATATTAAAGGTTTCCTTTTTTCAATTCGCTCACGGCATGGTCTGCTGCCCGGGCTGTAAAAGCCATATAACCCAGCGACGGATTTACACATGAGGCTGATGTCATAAATGATCCATCGGTAACAAATACATTAGGTGCATCCCATACCTGGTTCCATTTATTCAGCACCGATGTTTTAGGGTCTTTACCCATACGGGCTGTACCCATTTCATGTATACCCCTTCCCAGCGTACCATCGCCGTCACGCCCTTTTACATTTTTAACGCCTGCGGCTTCCAGCATTTCAATGGCATCGTTTAACATGTCTTTGCGCATTTTCTTTTCGTTCTCCTTGTATTCTACATCAAAAGCCAGCACCGGGAGCCCCCACTTATCCAAGCGCTGTTTACCATTTTTATCTGGCACGGGGCGCATACCCAGGTCTTTACCGGTTACAGGATCGTTAAACTGTTCCAGCTTGTCTGAATACGTATTTTTATCAAGATATATCCTGTTTTCGTGGTAAGGTAGTGTTTCTCCAAAGCCCCCTATACCCATTGTCCAGGTTCCCGGCTCAATGAGCGCGTCTTTAAGGCCGGCGCCAATAGAAATTTCTTCTGCCGAACGGCTGTAACCGCCCCGGCTCCCGCCGCCCTGATAGCCAAAGCCACGCAGGTAATCTCTTTTATCTCCGAAGAAATTGCGGTAACGCGGAATGTATACGCCATTGGCGCGCCTTCCAAAATAATACTGGTCTTCATAACCTTCTACCTGCCCGCCGGCGCCTACGCCCAGGTGATGATCCATTACATTATGCCCCAGTTCACCGCTGCTGCTGCCCAAACCATCAGGCCATATATCGGTGGCAGAATTCATTAATATCCATGCGCTGTTTAATGCGGAAGCATTAACGAAAATTATTTTTGCATTGTAGGTATAGGTGTTGTTGTTTTCGCCATCGAGAACTTCAACACCAGTTGCCTTTTTCTTGTCTTTATCGTATAAAATTTTAGTAACGATGCTCCAGGGGCGAAGCGTAAGGTTGCCGGTTTTCATAGCCGCAGGCAAAGTAGACGATTGGGTGCTGAAATATGCACCATAAGGGCATCCCAGCCAGCACTTGTTGCGATACTGGCAACTGGCTCTTCCCTGGTTGGTAAAAGGCACCGTAATATTAGCTGTACGGCCTATGATCATATGCCGTTTGCCGCCGAATTTTTCCCTGATACGGGCAGCAACATCTTTTTCCACGCAGGTCATTTCCATGGGTGGAAGAAATTGTCCGTCCGGCAGTTGAGGTAATCCTTCTTTAGAGCCGCTGATTCCAGCAAACCTTTCGGCATAGTCGTACCATGGTGCAATTTCCTTATAGCGTACCGGCCAGTCTATGGCAATGCCTTCTTTTGCATTGGCTTCAAAATCAAGGTCCGACAGGCGGTAGCTTTGCCTTCCCCACATCAGCGAACGGCCGCCCACATGGTAGCCGCGAAACCAGTCGAAGCGCTTTATTTCCGTATAAGGATTGTCTTTATCGCTGCACCAGTAATCTAAGTTGGTTTCATTCAATGGGTAGTCGCGCTTTAGTACAGGGTAATCTTTGATCATCTGTTGTGTACGCCCGCCCCTGTGCGGGAACTCCCATGGATCTTTATTGGCATTTACATAATCTTTTACATGCTCAATATTGCGACCTCTTTCCAGCATCAGCACTTTCAGTCCTTTTTCAGTAAGTTCTTTGGCGGCCCATCCGCCGCTGATTCCTGAGCCTATTACAATAGCATCATAAACGTTATCGGGCATAGCACATCATTTTTAAGAATTAACTGTATAAGTATATTTATGAAAAGCATGCTTCAATCAATTACCGGCGTTTGCCGGAAACACTTCAATTGTTTTAGCATACCGCTGCTTTTAATTCTAAAGCGTATTCGTGTATTAAAAAATACCGGTAGCATTTTATACGTCGCAGATGCTTACGCCCTCCTGCAGGGAAGCCAATTGGCCTTCAGCATCTTTGGGTGTTGGAATAAATTCCTGTGCAACATATCCTTTAAATCCCAGCTCAACAATAGCTTTCATAATAGCAGGGTAATGCAGCTCCTGCGTTTCATTAATTTCTCTTCTGCCCGGAACGCCGCCTGTATGAAAATGCGAAAGGTAAGGATAGTATTGCCTGATGGTTCTGATCACATCTCCTTCATCTATCTGCATATGATAAATATCATAGAGCAGCTTAAAATTTTCCGATCCTATACGTTTGGCCAGCTCCACCCCCCATGCTGTTTTATCGCAGTGGTAATCTTTATGGTCTATCTTGCTGTTGAGCAGTTCCATTACCAGGGTTACGTTATATTTTTCGGCTATCCCCGCTACCTGCTTCAATCCCCCGGCGCAGTTTTTCCAACCGGTTTCATCATCTAAGTTCCTGCGGCTGCCGCTAAAGCAGATCAGTTGCTTATATCCCGCCTTGGCCACGAGCGGTATCATTTCCGAATAATTTTTTATAAGCCTGGGATGAAATTCCGTATGATTCCACCCGTCTTCGAGGTTAATTTCGGCGCCATTGCACATGGAGGAGTATAGCCCGTGCTTTTGTAAAACCGGCCAATCTTTGGGTCCAACAAGATCAATAGCAGCAATACCCATTTTCTTTACCGCTATGCAAAACTCCTCCAGGGGAATGCTGCCATAGCACCAGCGGCAAACGGAGTGATTGATATTTCCTTTCATAACATAAGCCTCCCGTTCTTTTGCCTGAGCTGCACTACCGGCAAACGCACCGGGCGCCGTGCCCATTGCGAGGGAGCCTAAAACAATATTTTTAATAGCCCGCCTGCGGGGATGTGATGAAGCATCAGCCATAATAAAAATAATGGTTAAGTTAGGGAATGTTTAATAAAAAACAAGTTGGCAGTAAATGTAAATGTTTTATTTTTAAAGCCTCTTCTGATTTTTTAATACGTTAATCTTTTTTTTCATGAACAGAAAATTACGAATGGGCATGATCGGTGGAGGCAAGGATGCCTTCATCGGTGCGGTTCACCGCATTGCCGCTAACATGGACGGACTTATAGAATTATCATGCGGCGCTTTGAGTATTCGGCCGGAAATAGCCACAGACTCGGGGAAAGCCCTGTTTTTGCCGGAAGACAGAACCTATCTTACTTACGAGGAAATGCTGGAAAAAGAAAGCCAGATGCCGGCCGATAAGCGGATAGATTTTGTAACGATCGTTACGCCTAATTTCGCACATTTTGCTCCTGCCATGCTTGCTTTAAGCAAAGGATTTCATGTGGTTATTGAAAAACCCATGACGTTTACACTTGATGAAGCTAAACAACTGCAAAAAAAAGTAGCTGAAACAGGATTGATATTATGTCTTACGCATACTTACTCCGGTTATCCTATGGTTAAGCAGGCCAGGCAAATGATAAAAGAAGGTGTTCTCGGAAAAGTAAGGAAAGTTTGGGTAGAGTATCCCCAGGGATGGCTGAGCAGGCTTACGGAAAGAGAAGGTAACGCGCAGGCAGCCTGGAGAACTGATCCTTCCAAATCGGGCAAAAGTGGTTGTATGGGCGACATCGGAACGCACGCCGCTCATTTGGCGGAGTACATTACCGGCTTAAAAATTACCAAACTGGCTGCAGACCTGAATATTATGGTGGAAGGCAGACCTTTGGACGATGATGGAAATGTATTATTAAAATTTGATAATGGAGCGGCAGGCGCATTGCTGGCATCACAGGTAGCGGCAGGTGAAGAAAATGCGCTTAAGATCAGGATCTATGGCGAAAAAGGTGGATTAGAATGGGTACAGCAGGAACCGAATACCTTATTGGTGAAATGGTTAGATCAACCCACACAAATATATCGCACGGGCGGTGGTTATTTGGGTAATTACGCCAAACACAATACCCGTGTGCCGGGCGGGCATCCTGAAGGATACTTAGAAGCATTTGGTAATATTTACCGCAATTTTGCATTAACGGTATCTGCTCATATTGACGGACAAAAACCTGCAGAAGAAGTATTGGATTTTCCAACTGCAACTGATGGCGTAAGAGGAATGGCTTTTATAGATAATGTGGTGAAGAGCGGCGCCAGCAATGAAAAGTGGACGGAATTTGCGGTGTAAGGTATAGGTGGGTAGGGTATAAGGTATAAGGTGTAGGGTATAGGGTGTAAGGTTGTACGGCCTTATACTCTACACCTTCCACCTCAATTAATAATTTTTTTCAAATTTTACAATCATGACAAATATCCAGGGTCCAGCTATATTTCTCGCCCAGTTCCTGGGAGATGAGCCACCCTTTAATAATTTAAAATCTATCTGCGGGTGGGCCGCGGGGTTAGGTTATGCCGGGGTTCAGCTCCCCACATGGGACAGCCGCATTATTGATCTGCAGAAAGCAGCGGAAAGCAAAACCTATGCCGATGAAATTAAAGGCATTGTAAATGAGGCGGGATTACAGATCACCGAACTTTCTTCTCATTTGCAGGGACAACTTGTAGCGGTACACCCGGCTTATAACGATTTATTTGACGGCTTTGCGCCTGAAGCCTATCGCGGTAATCCAAAGGCGCGCACCGAATGGGCGGTGCAACAGTTAAAATATGCTGCCAAGGCTTCGCAAAACCTGGGACTGAAAGCACATGGCACTTTTAGCGGTGCTTTGTTGTGGCAAACGGTTTATCCCTGGCCTCAGCGTCCGGCAGGATTAGTAGAAACAGGCTTTACCGAATTAGCCAACCGCTGGCTGCCCATTTTAAATGTGTTTGATGAAAACGGGATAGACCTGTGTTATGAAATACATCCGGGAGAAGACCTGCACGATGGTATTTCGTATGAAATGTTTTTGGAGAAAGTGAACAACCATCCCCGTGCCTGTCTTTTATATGATCCCAGTCATTTTGTTTTACAATGTTTGAATTACTTAGATTATATAGACAATTACCACGAACGCATCCGCATGTTTCATGTAAAAGATGCGGAATTTAACCCCACCGGAAAACAAGGTGTATATGGAGGATACCAGGGCTGGGTGCAACGGGCAGGGCGTTTCCGTTCTTTAGGCGACGGGCAGGTTGATTTCAGGTCAATTTTCAGCAAGCTGGCGGCGTATGATTATGCCGGCTGGGCCGTGCTGGAATGGGAATGTGCCATTAAACATCCTGAAACAGGCGCAGCGGAAGGAGCGCCATTTATTAAAGATCACATTATCCGGGTAACCGAAAAGGCCTTTGATGATTTTGCAGGAACAGGCAGCGATGAAAAATTTAATCGCAGGGTTTTAGGACTTGAGTAGGATTTATTCGGATATTTACGCCCTGATTTTGACAATATGATGACATTAAAAAAAGTAAGCATGAAAAAAGTGGTAGCTGTTTTTTCCATCATTGCAGCCTGTTATGCCTGCAGCAGCGGGCCGGCCGAGGTAAAAAAGCCGATAAGTATTAATGTAAATCCACAAATTGATGAAGGCCATGCAACGGCAGTTGTTGCTTCCGCGGCAACCGGCGCTACGAATGCTGCTCCTGCTGCAGTTGCTCCTGCAAAAGATGGCAAAGCATTAATCGCGGGCTCGGATTGTCTTGCCTGCCACACGGAAACAAACAAGCTGGTTGGGCCATCTTATGCTGAGGTAGCCAAAAAATATAAAGAAGCAGACATTGCCCATCTGGTGAAAAAAATAATAGACGGGGGCTCAGGCGTATGGGGAGAGATACCTATGCCACCTCATGCCGCTTTAGCACATGATGATGTGGAAGCCATGGTGAAATACATTCTTACTATTAAATAAATATTATGAAAATTTTCAGAACAGTAGCTTTAGGAAGTTTATTACTGGCCGGTACTGCTTTATTGAATAATACATTTGCCCAGCAAAAAGACAATACGCTTACCAAAAAAGAAAAAAAGCAGGGTTGGCAATTGCTTTTCAACGGAACCACCACCAATGGCTGGCACTCATTTAATAAACCGCAGTTGGGCAGTGCATGGAACGTGGAAGACGGTGCATTTCACCTGGGTAAGAAAGAAAACAGCGATGCGGGCGGCGATGCCATTACCAATGAAGTGTTCGGCGATTTTCAATTAAAGCTCGAATGGAAAATTTCGCCTAATGGCAACAGCGGTATCATGTTCCTGGTAAAGGAAGATCCTAAATACAAATATGCGCATTACACTGGTCCTGAAATGCAGGTATTAGACAATAATGGTCACCCGGATGCAAAGATCGTTACCCATCGCGCGGGTGATTTGTATGACCTGATTACCAGTAAGCCTGAAAATGTAAAGCCCGTAGGCGAATGGAATAGCGTGGAAATTAAACTAAAAGATTCTAAGCTTGAGCTTTGGCAAAACGGCGTTAAAGTGGTATCAACCACCCTGTGGGATGATAACTGGAACAACCTGGTAGCGGGCAGTAAGTTTAAAGACCTGGAAGATTTTGCCAAATTTAAATCCGGTCACATTGTATTACAGGATCATGGCAATGAGGTGTGGTATAAAAACATTAAGATCAGGAAACTGTAGCGCATTAATAACGAAAAAGAACCGGAACCGGTTAGGCAACGCTTAACCGGTTTTGTTTTATATGCAGTTCACGGCTCCTTATTCAAAACGGTATAGCTCATTTTAAGTATCGTTTCAAGTTCACTTAGTTTTTTCAGCGTTAATGTGTCTGTTAACAGGCGGCTATTCTTATCAAAGAACCGTTTATTATACTCATAGTATGTTTCTTCTCCGTTTTCAACTTTTATAAGACTTTTTTTAGTGCAATACAGTATAAATTGCTCTTTGGTTGAATCGGGTTGGATGATTATTTTAAACACTTCATTGCCTGCGGCGTTAGAAAAGACTTTCCCTGTATAAGCGCCAATAAGCGAATCGCGGCCAACTATTAAATTTATTGTATAGTTATTGTGTGCATTTATGTCAATGGCAAGCGAATCGGCAATTTTTATTTGGATTTCTCCAAGACCCTATTGTGCCTATGTGTTGAAAGATAACCAACACAGGAAGCTTATGGTTAAAATGTGCCAGCTCATGGCAAAGCGGTTTATCGAATCTTTTCCCCCTGTAATCGAAATAAAACATCGCTTAATCGAAATAAGTTCCATGACCACTTAATGTTTTACACATTTGTACTGTTATAGTTGATGATGTTAACCCAATGAAAACTGAAATCCCAATCCCCGGAAAGAAAGATCCGATTCTTCGGAAAAACCAAAGCCAGCCTGAAAAAACCGTATCCAATTTATCCCCTGAAAGAAACCGTGGAGTCCAGTCAGTACCACTAAAAAACCATAATAGTTGCTTTACAACCTCTGACAGATTTCAAATAATTGAACCGCACCTCATTCTAAGTGCGGTTTTATTTTTTATACAGGTAAATCTTTTCACCGCCTTTTCGTAGCGACTCATAAATCGCATCAACCACTACCATGTCTTTCAGCCCTTCTTCGCCGGTCATGCCCGGGTCGGGTGTGCCATTGAGTATACAATCGGCCAGCCCGTCCATTTGTGCTGCCTGGTGGGTGATCAGCGGCTGGTTCATAGGGCCAAGATGTGTTCTGCCCTGGATAGGGCCGTAGCCAAATGCCGGGCTAAGCTCCGCAAAACCCTTGTCACCAATAAGGTAAACTCTTTCGTAGTTATTAAAATTATAAGTGGTTCCGCAGGAAGCGATAACGCCGCTGGGAAAGCCTAACTGGAAAGTAACGGTTTCATCTACTTCGGCAAATTTTACCATATCCGTTTTGCTTTCCTGGGCAGTTACCCAAACCGGCTCTTCACCGGTAGCATAACGGGCACCATTAAGCGCATATACGCCCACGTCCATCATGGCGCCTCCACCGGCCAGCGCTTTTTTCAACCGCCACTGGGTGGGGTCGCCTATCTTAAATCCCATATAATTATTTACATGCATAATATTGCCAAATTCACCGGCTTTACGCATCCTTACCAGCTCACGGGTATGCGGCTCAAAATGCAGGCGGTAGCCCACGTAAAATTTAACGCCTGCTTTTTTACAGGCGGCAATCATTTCCCTTGCCTGCTGCGCATTATCGGCAACAGGCTTTTCACAAATAACATGCTTACCTGCGGCGGCTACCTGCAGCACATGCTTATGATGCAGGGAATTGGGTGTGGTAACATATACCAGGTCTATCTCAGGGTTATTGGCAATGGTATGAAGCGTATCGTAATTGTATACGTTTTTATCCGGTATGCCGTAGTTCGATTTCCAGGTAGCTATTTTAGAAGGTGTTCCCGTAACAATACCCGTAAGTGTTGCCAGCTTGCATTCCTTCATTGCCCTGGCTACAATACCGGCATATCCCCCCAGGCCCATCAGCGCTACACGGAGCTGCTTAACCGGCTTTCTAAGATCAGGAAAAACAGAAGCGGGGGATGACAACGGCGTTAATGCTGCTGCACTTAGTCCGATAGATAGCTTTTGCAAAAAATTACGGCGGGATGACATAATGAATGGTTTAAAGCAATGACGGCTACCCGTGTTTATAACACCTGTATACCGGTAAAAGGGATACGCAATAAAGATCGTATATACTTCCGGAAATAAATATACAATTTCCCAAAAATAAATGGCTCGTTAGGGCGTATTTCAATTTTTCGCTCCAGGTACAACTTTCCGGTCGGTGAGACACCGACCGGTAGCGGGTTCTACAGGTGGGTGTCACCACCCACCTGCGAAAAATGCGCCCGCTCGTTATTTTATTTCACCGGCAATAAAAAAACCTAATTTGTGCCTTACTATCATTCAACAAAAGAAATATGAAAACGCAGCAGTACTCCAATCATGTGCGCTATTACCCGCCGCATCATTTTGTTTTTTACCCGGTTATTATGCTATTACTTTTTATCAGCATCCGTGGAATATGGCTCAACGCTGCCAATACATGGCTGTGGATAATGGTTGCTTTGTTAACCCTGATCACCGGCTGGCTGAGCTTTATGATGAGGCAGCATTATGCGCTAACCACCCAGAACCGTATAGTGCGGCTGGAGCTTCGTTTACGTTACTACCAGCTTACACAACAACGCTTGGAAAGTATTGAAGACCAACTAAGCATTAAGCAACTGGCTGCACTACGGTTTGCTTCAGATGAAGAGTTTGTTTCACTTATACAACGAACCTTAAGCGAAGGACTATCTCCCGATGCTATTAAACAGGCGGTTAAACACTGGCTGCCCGATACCATGCGGGTATAAAACTACTCCATATCTTTATTCCGGTCTTCTGTTTCATTGTCTGTACTGAAGGAGTTATTTTCTTCATCTTCTTCGCCTATTGCTTCATCTTCATCATCTGCTTCACTTCCCGGAACATCCAGGTCGCCACCGCTGAATCCGCTGCCTTCATTCAGCAATTCTCCGTCGGCATCTGTGCTATCAAATTTTGAATGCTGCAAAGCATTTTCATCATCTGTCAGCATTTTTTCGGCCGCATCTGCAAGATTTTTTCTTTCACCCGCGGTTACATCTGCATCCGGGTCTGTATCTGTATCCGGATCGCCCGGATTTTTATCTGTTTCACCGGGCGTAATATCCGGTACTTCTTCCGGCGGTTTTTTATATGGAATATCGTCTGGCGGTTCGGGAACTTCTGTTATTTTTTTACTGCCGGACTGAATATTTTTTTCAATATCCGGAAATTCAGGTTTCCCTTTTTTATCAGGCTTTTTATTTTCCATCATAAATATATTTAAGCGTTTCGTGTTTTGAAAATCCTCTTTTGGGAAATCTTCTCCCCTGCATAATCCTTTTTTACTGATTATACTTTACGCTGCCATGAACTCCTGCATCCGGTTGCTTTCCCGTAAGGGCCGCCGCTGCAATTTTTATCATGGAAATAAGCTTCCCATTTTTTGTATCCCAATAATGTCCTTCGGTGGGCTGTACTTTTATAAGTGTAATATCAGGGTCATCTTTACCCTGTTCAAACCATGCTTTAGCAAGTGGCGTCCATAACGATTCAATTTTCTTCCGGTCATCTACAATTTGAGCATGCCCTGTAAGCGACAGGTAATGCTGTGCGCCTGTATCTGCGTACATCAGGTAAACTTTATTATCCGTTGCTATTTGGATGTTTTTGATACTGTTTCTGTTGCTAAAAAACCAAATGGTTCCATTATCATCAATACCCTGTGTACCCATTGGCCTCGAAACAATTTCATTTTCTTCGAACGTGCAAAAAAGGCATATTTTATTTTCAGCAAGTGCTTTGAGTTTATCAATAGCCACATCACCGGATAAGTTTTTTATATCTTCCATAAGTTTTTTTCTTTATTAAATCCACAAATCATACCATAGCTATTACCTCACACCTGTGCTGAAATATTGGTAATCCTGTAGAATAAATTACCCGTATCGTCATCCCATCGCATTTTAGCTTTTATGAAAGCTCAGAATGCGGTATAAGACGTATCTTTATAAAAAATATAAACTATGTCATTGCTGAATCAACAAAACAACAAGGGCAAGAAAAAAGGAAATAAAAAAGCCAACCTGGCCAATAACCAGGGGTCCAAATTCATACAAAAACCTAAAGCCGCAGGTTTTGTAAGTAAACAAACCAATACCGGTTCACAAAGAGGAAGCTAAGCCATATACTTAATAAATGGAAGACCCCGTTCGGCTTGCTATACGCTCCATACAACATATTGGAATTCCGGTTACAAATATTATTGCATCGGAAGCATTCTATAAGCGGTTGGGCTTTACCAATGTAATGCAGTCAGCATTTATGCATAATGATGAAAGCGGTACCTGTATTATGATGAAGCGGGAAGAGATGATCATAGAATTATACCAGTTGCCCGGCAGTGAACTTGAAAACATCCGCAACCGTAAAGACGGGCATATAGATCATGTTGCTTTTGATGTGCCCGATATTGATGAGGCTTTTACGATGCTGAAGGCTGGCGGGTTTACGATCATGGAAGCGGCGCCTGTATTTTTAAACTTCTGGCAAAATGGATGTAAGTACTTCAATATAGCGGGCCCCGATGGGGAAAGGCTAGAGTTTAACCAGGTGCTTTGATGCTGATGGCTTTCAGACCCCGGACAATTTTTCCACTTTAAGATATCCAACATGTATCCCGTCTTCTGCATTTTGTGTGGCAGGAGATAGTTGAATGGCATATTTTTCTTTAAAGGTATCGGGCAGAATGTCGCCGATCTCGTATATATCATCCACATCCACACCATATTTATCATCAATATGTGAAACAGCACCGGCAAAGCCGGTATGGCGGTAAAACGCGGTTTGTTTTGCCTGCTGCACCGCAATGCCTTTGTTTGGGCAGGCTATCAGCATTTTATAATGGTATTCTTCGGGGTCATTTTCCTTGTATCCTCCGAGATTTATGAAAAATAATTTTGCCATCCCCTGCATATCCGCAGAAAGTTCAGTACGGGGTATAACTTTTACCGTATAGCCGGCTACCTGCGTTACTTCCCGCCAGGAGTCAATATGTATTTTGCCGTTAGCTTCCGGCCAAAAAGCAAACATGTCCGGCAAAAGATCACGGAGGGTAGATCCTATTCCAAAAAATATGTCATGCTGCTCCGTATACCGGCCCGGAGGTTTGCAACCTAAGAGCAGCATAAAAAGTTTGGGTGATGTCATAGGTTAAAATTAAAGCATAATCATTTCTCTCCGTCTTTCTGCTGCAGGGCGGCTGTCTTTTTTTGTGTGCCGGTTTTTGGATGAATGACCTCCTCTTTAGCCGGGGCATACGGAAATCCCGGGAAATCCTGGTCAATACGACTATCAGGATTGGACTGAATGTCTTCTTTCTTTAATGGATTTGTTTTTTCGTGCTTTTGCTGCAGGTATTGCTGCGATCTTTTCTTTTTCATGGCTTCTTTTTCTATACTATCTTACAACGGCGTGCCAAACTTTTCGTTTATGCAGTATTTAGCCACATTATTCTTCTCATTGTAAATAAAAGCTATGCAGGTTTTAAAAAATCTTTTCCAGGTAGGTGGCGATATTAACGGGATCACCTTTGATCTTCAGGATGCGTTGTGGAATGATGGTAATTCTTATATTTTAAAAACAGCAGAAGGGCTGATCATGTTTGATTGCGGTTGTGGTGATACGATGGAGCAGATATTTGAGAATATGCGGTACTGGGATTTGTCGCCCGGCGATATCCGTTATTGTGTGCTCACCCACCCGCATTATGATCATGCCGGCGGAGCGCATATACTTAAAAAAAGGGGCGTAAAATTGGTAGCTATCGGAGAAACCGCCGATGCCGTGGCTTCGGGCGATGAGCGTTGCTGCGGTTATTTGTATCATAAAATTTTTACGCCTGCAACGGTTGACCAGTTAGTGAAAGACGGAGAGAAGCTCAGCCTGCTGGGTGTGGAAATAGAAGTAATGCATTTGCCCGGACACAGTATGGGTTGTACCGCGTTTTTATTTGAATGGACCGGTAAAAAGCTTGTGATCAGCGGAGACGTGATCGGTACGCTGCTGGTGGGTGATTTTGGCTGGGATGGTTCCATTGATTTCGATAAAAAAATATATACGGAATCACTGCGGCGTTTTGCCAAGGTAGATTCAGATATTATGCTGCCCGGCCATGGCATGATATACTTTCATAAGCCCAGGTGGCGGGTGGAGCAGGCGCTGAACTCAGCGTTGATGCAATGGCGTTAGTTTATTAAAACTTCAGGGGGTTAATGTAACGTACCATATTTACCGGATTGAAACTCCTCAAGCGCTTCATGTATTTCTTCCTGGGTATTCATTACAAATGGCCCGTAGCTGGCAATAGGCTCATTAATGGGCTCGCCACTTAACAATAGCACTACTGCGTTTTCAGTGGCATTAATCGTAATTTCTTCACCATCATTATTAAACAGAACAAAGCTGTGCTCCGGCGCTTTTTCACCATTTACCACTATACTTCCATTAATGACCAGCAGGGCCGTATTGTGCGTTGCCGGTATACCGGTGGTTAATTCGCCATCCCTGTTCAGCTTTATATCAAACATATTCACCGGCGAATAGGTAGCAGCAGCACCGGCTACCCCCTTAACGCTGCCTGCAATTACATTTACCAATCCGCCGTTGTTGGGCAATTGTACTTTACCCATTTGCGCGGCAGTAATAGCCTGGTAATGCGGCGTGGTTGATTTATCTTTTTTTGGCAGGTTAACCCAAAGCTGTACCATTTCAAACGCACCGCCTTTTTTAGAAAATTCTTCTTCGTGATATTCCTTATGCAAAATACCTGCTCCCGCCGTCATCCATTGCACATCTCCCGGGCGAATAACGCCACTGTTGCCCGTACTGTCGTGATGCGCAATACTGCCCTTATACGCAATGGTTACGGTTTCAAAGCCCTTATGCGGATGTACACCCACACCCTTTACGGTTTCTGATGGTCCAAAATCGTATTCGGCATTAAAATCGAGCACCAGGAAAGGGCTGATCCTGCGTTGCGTAACATGCGTGCCGGGAATATAATGATACACCCTGAATCCGTCACCAACCATTCCCGGCGCAGGAGGCCGTTGTATAATTTTTTCAATTGTTTTTTTCATACTGTTATTCTTTTATTTTGATTGCAATAGTTTAGCGCTTTTTGTAACCGCTGTTTATTCAATATGAATATGCAGGCCTGCATTCTTTAACGCATCATCCGTAAAGCTTACCGTTGGCTTATTAGCGGCTTTCTGTTTATCCAGCGCTTCCCTGATCTCTGTTTGCAACAATCCGCTGCCACCACCATAGTGCTGAATAATAATGATATCAGGGTTTTGATGGGTGAAGATCGCGCGGAGCTTTTTGTCTTCTTCATCACTAATGCCATTGGTAAGCAATACCACATCAAAAGGATGATGATGAAATTTTTCAATAGCATCTTCATCTGTAGCCGCACCTGTTCCAGCCCATAAAGGATCATTGTTTACTAATCTTACTACTGTTTGCAGAATGGATTCATCTCTGCCAATTATTAAAATTTCTGTTCTTGTGCTCATACTATTATTTTAACGTGAGTTTTGAGTGGTGTTTAAGCTCAATTAAATATCCATAGGAACATCCATCAGCAATATTTCCGCGTTGGTACCGGCTGTAATAGCAATAGTATCTGTTTGCCATATCCCCAACCCATCGCGGGTGTTCAGCTTTAGATCCCCGATGGTTACGTCTCCCTTCAACACGAACAGATATACACCATTTTCTTTTCTTTTGATATCGTAACTCAACTGTTTCCCCTGTTCAAGATCGCCGAGGCTGAACCATGCGTTCTGCTGAATGGTAACGCCATCGCTGCCGTTGGAACGGGGAGATACGATTTGCTGCAACTTGTTTTTCCTGTCTGCAGGCTCCAGGGTTACCTGGCTGTATTGCGGCTGAATATTTTTTTGGTCGGGGTAAACCCATATTTGTAAAAATTTTACGGGTTTGTCTGTATTGGCGTTGTACTCACTATGCGCAACGCCCGTGCCCGCGCTCATGGCCTGGATATCGCCGTTACGGATGGTAGTTTTATTTCCCATACTGTCTGTATGTTCCAGGTCGCCTTCTAACGGAATGGAAATGATCTCCATATTGTCATGCGGATGCTTGCCAAAGCCTTTACCTGCGGCTACCGTATCATCATTGAGCACTCTTAGCGCGCCAAAATGAATGCGTTCAGGATTATAATAATTGGCGAAACTAAAACTGTGATAACTGTTGAGCCAGCCATGATCGGCATGCCCCCTTGTATTTGCTTTGTGTAGTATTGTTTTTGCCATATTACTGTTTTTATACGGCAAAGCTACTGCAGATACCGTAGCGGGGAAATAATGCAGGTTAAGCGAAAAACTTAATCTACGTTAAGCATAGCTTATCTTTCCGAGGCAGACCGGTTCAGCATTTTACTTAAAAATTCAGGTGTAACACCTATATATGCCGCTACCTGTTTTTGTGGAAGGCACTGTATCAGTGAAGGATAGAGCCGGCAAAAATTTTCATAGCGTTCTTTTGCAGACAGGCTCAGGTTGCCGATCAGGCGGTGCTGGTAAGCAGCCAGGGCGTTTTCGGCCAATATGCGAAAAAAGCGCTCAAACTTTGGAATGGTAGTATATATTTTTTCGAGATCTGTTTTAAGAAGAAGGATGATCCCGGAATCGTCAACCGCATCAATATATAATATTCCGGGCTCCTGCGCTATAATACTCCGCATATCGCCGATCCACCAGCCGGGCGGAGCAAACTGCAGGATATGCTCAAACCCGTTTCTGTCAACAGAATAGCTTCGCAAACAACCCTCAACAACAAAGGCCTGGAATTTATTTACATCACCTTCCTGGTACAGGAACTGCTTTTTTTTGATTTTCCTGTATTGTAAAAAAGAAATGAAGTAAGCCTCTTCCTCATGAGAGAGGCTGATATGCGTAGCAATATTTTTAAGTAATAGTGCAGTATTCATTTTATAAAACTAACGGGTTTTATTTCATATCTGTTGTACGCATAAAGTAGCCGTTACAGACTTTCAAGCAATTCTACCACCTTCTCGCTTTTTAAAATAAAATAACCAAGGCGGTCATTGCTTATACCGTCTTTCAACTGGTAACTGAATACCAGCTTATCATTATGTATCCTGGTTTCAAAATATTTGAATGAAATGGTGGGGTATCCTTTCATCTCATCTCCTATTTCATAAAGATGCGTGGAGAGGATAAATAAAGAACCTTTAATGCGGGTTAGTCCTTTAATTACTGCCAGCGAACAGCGCATGGCGTCCTGTATATTGGTTCCTTTAAATAATTCATCAATCAGCACCAGCCATTTTTTTCCGTTGCTTATGGTAAGTATTGTTTTTTTTATACGCTGCACTTCATTAAAAAAATAGCTTTCGCCCTTCACAATATTATCTTCAACGTTAATATTGCTCAAAATACCGTCAAACAACGAAAGCCGTAATTTTTCGGCGGGAACGCCCATGCCCAGATGTGCCAGGTATACGGCAACGCCCAGCGATTTAATGAATGTACTTTTGCCCGCCATATTGGCCCCGGTAAGAAAAAGAAAGTTGCTTTGGGGAGATAAGGCTATGTCGTAAGATACGGGCTGAGGCAGCAGGATATGGTATATCTTATCCGCTTTTATGAAGGGTTCATCTGAAACAACAAATTCGGGAAAGGTTAGCCTGTACTGCTGAACCGCCCTGGCCATAGAATACCATGCATCTAACTGATAGAATATTTCCGTTAGTTCATTAAAGCGCGTTTTAAAAGCAGCCTTCAGGAAATGGCCGTAATACAGGATTTCTTTTATGGAAAAAATTTCCCCGGGTTTCTTTTTCAATAGTTCCTGCAGTTGCTGGTGCAGCAGCAGCGATCGTATCCGGGAGGCGAATAGCTGCAGCTTAGCCGGCGCCTGTGGCGCATCAATCAATACAGCCAGTTGCTGCATGCCCGCTATAAAATCACGGAAATGCGTAACCGAAAACCGGATCAGCCCGTAATCTGCGCTGTGCAGGACTTTATACAGCCGGGTGCTGAAAAAATCGGCTGAATGGGGGATAGGATCAAGCGGCGTATCATAAAACCTGTCCATCATTATCATAGTGCCGTTGGTTATGGAAGCTGGCCATTCATCGAGGCGGGATACCATAAGCCGGATAATATTTTGGGTATCCTGTATTTTATGTAACGCGTCAAAAGGCTCCCGCATCATGTGGCGGAGCCATTCTTTGCCACCGTTGGTACGTGTGAAATTGAGCTTATGAAAAACGGAAAACGCTTCTTCAGCATTGAAGACGGAAAGATCGTTATATGTGGTTTTGTCTATTTGCATGTGTTAAAATCGCCGTTCAATGCTGTAAAATCAATCCTGCCCATTTGCACTATCGCTCAAACTCCAGTCTCATGCCCTTATGAGATTCATTCCATACCCCGTTTCCATAATTTTCATATACCAGGTTACCGTTCACAAATGTATGGGTAATGGTTGCAGGGAAAGTAAAGCCTTCCAGCGGGCTCCATCTGCACTGGTATAAAATATCTTCCCGCTTTACGGGTTGTGGCTTATCTATATCTGCCACCACAAGGTCGGCCCAGTATCCTTCGCGGATGTATCCCCGGTTGGGCAACTGGTAACAATCGGCCACGGCATGGCTCATTTTTCGCACAATGGTTTCCAGCGTTATTCTTCCCTGCCTGTAATAATGCAGCATCAGCAACAGGGGGTGCTGCACCAACGGCAGCCCGGCATGCGCCTGCTCATACTGCATGTTTTCAGTGAGCATAAGCTTACCGGTGCCATCCCTGTAATATCCTTTTTCCTGCAAGGTGTGCGGCGCATGGTCTGTAGCAATCACATCAATCCTGTCGTCTAATAGCGCTTCCCATAAGGCTTCCCTGTTATGCGGCGCTTTAATAGCAGGGTTGCATTTGATCAGGTAACCCAGGCGTTCGTAATCATCTGCGGTAAAATGCAGGTGATGAACACAGACTTCACAGGTAATGCGTTTTTCTTTCAGCGGTTTAAGATTACTGAACAATTGCAGCTCTTTGGCCGTTGAAATGTGCAGGATATGCAGGCGGCTGTTATGTTTTTGAGCAAATTGTATAGCAGTGAGCGATGATTCAAAACAGGCTTCTTCATTGCGGATCAGCGGATGGTGTGCGGGTGTTAAAACAGGTTGGGCCTTCTTTATTTTTTCATAATTGCTTTTAATGATCTTTTCATCCTCGCAATGCGTGGCAATCAGCACTTCACTTTCCCTGAACAGCTTGTCGAGCGTGAGGTAGTTATCTACCAGCATATTGCCTGTGCTGGAGCCCATGAAAATTTTAATGCCGCATATACTGTTACGATACTGGTTCACTTTCAGCGCCTCGTCAGCATTATCATTAGCGGTACCCATGAAAAAAGAGTAGTTTGCCAGGGCTGTTTGCGCGGCAATATTATACTTGTCTTCCAGCAAACCGAGCGTAAGCGCATTTGGAATGGTGTTAGGCATTTCCATAAAAGAGGTAACGCCACCGGCTACTGCCGCTTTCGACTCAGAGTAGATGGTGGCTTTGTGGGTGAGCCCCGGTTCCCTGAAATGTACCTGGTCGTCAATAGCACCGGGAAGCAGGTATTTACCTTCACCGTTAATTTCTTTAACGGCCAGCCCGGTTTGAATGGCAGAGCCTATCTTTTCAATTCTTCCCTGCTTTATAAGCACATCCGCAGCAACAATAGTATTTTCATTAACAATGTTGATATTTTTTAAAAGATAGTTTGTCATAACGAGTCGTCTATAATGGTGTGCTTAAGCATTTTGAAAATGACATAATGTATCGTTGGCCCCTGCCCGCCTTGGCGGGGAACGAAATATCTGAATTTATTTATCTTCTACTTTTTGTCACTTTTTTTGCGGAAAAAAAGTAACCAAAAAAGCCGCCCGAAAACCCATCCTGCCGCCTGCCTGTCCGGTAGGCTGGGCTGGCAGGGATTACTGCCCGTTTTCGGGAAGGAGCCCTGATTAAGCTTTTGTGCTACTGTGATTTCAGCTTCATTTTGTTGCTGCTTTCTTACTTTCAGTAGTCCGCACTATAGCTATCTTGTGTGAGCGCTGAGATTGCATTTCCCTTCAAATTTCGTGCTTCCGGCTTCGGATTTGAAATTTTTTTGGTTCTTGTTTTTTGTTATTTGATCCTTTGTATTCCCCCGGATTTATCATGCAATTTAAATGAATACCTTTATTTTTACCCAATTATGCTGATAATGAAAAAACTGCTTATCTCCATATTTATTATTTGTGCTTCCCTTTTTGTTCATGCGCAGCAGCAGGGAAAAATGGATATTGATCTGGAAAAGATATGGAGCGGTCATTTTGATGAGCGCAAATACGTGGTGCATCTCATGAACCAGTCTCCCCGCTTCGCCTGGATACAAACGGATACCGCCTCGGGGCCGCAGGTTATCTTATCGCTCGACTTTAACACCACCCGGATCGTAGATACCCTTTTTTCGAACCAGATCAAAGGAGAAACGGATTCACTACCCACTACTTTTACCTATTTCCAGGACTTCAGCTTTTCACCGGACGACAGCAAAGTATTAATTCGTACACAAATTGAACCCTTATATACCATCTCTGAAAAATCTTTTAATTATGTGTGGGACATCAATAAAAGAACACTGAGGGTTGTTTCTGCCAACGGCAAACAACTGTATCCCGGCTTTTCGCCGGATAGTAAACAATTGGCCTATATTATTGATGCCAACCTGTATATTATGGATATTGAAAAGAACACTACCGTGCCGGTAACGGTTGATGGCTCGGCGGGGCAGTTCCTGTATGGTATGGCAGATGCGTTATACGAGAATGGGTTTGGCATGACGAAAGCCTATGAATGGAGCCCCGACGGGAAGTATATTGCCATGCTCCGCTTCAATGAAAATACTGTAAAAAACTATCCTTTAACGGTATACGAACGGCCATACGCCGAAATAAAGAACCAGCGCTATCCTTTAGCGGGCGAAATGGTGCCTGATGTAAAAGTTTTTGTGTATGATATTACTAATAAACTTTTTGTTCCGGTAGACGTAGGCGTTAACCCGGATCAGTATATCACCGGGATACACTGGAGCCCCGATAATAAAACGCTGTTTGTGCAGCGCCTGTCAAGAGATCAGAAAAAGTTAGAGCTGCTTAAGGCAAATGTTGTTACGGGAAAAACTTCAGTTGTATATACAGAAGAAAGCCCGGATAATTACGTTCGCGTTTACCCGGATAATGTATATTTTATTAAAGAGGGCCAATCGTTTTTGTGGAAGAGTGAAAAGGAAGGATTTACCCATTTATATGAAATCAGCACCGACGCTGCCACCGTTGCGCCCGTAACCAGCGGTAAATGGGAAGTGCTTGAGGTGAAGGCGGTTGATGATACGCGCAATGAAATATATTATTCCTCGAACGAATCGGGTTCGCGGCAAAAACAGTTGTACAAAATAAATTACGATGGCAGGGGAAGAACGAAATTAACCTCCGGTAACGGGTATCATGATACATGGATAAGCAATGACAAAAGATTCTTCTTTGATGAGTTTTCTTCTTTAAATGATCCGCCGGTTTACCAGGTTGTTTCCACGGTTGAAAAAGAGCAGAAAAAGCTGATTGAAAATAAAGAGCTGAATGACCGGCTCAGGAACTATAAGATACCCAATGCGTATTTCTTTACCGTGCAGGCCAATGACAGCATGACCATGAACGGATGGCTGATCCGTCCGTATAATAACGTAAGAGGAAAATTGCCCTTAGTATTGTATGTTTACGGGGGGTCAACACACCAGGAAGCGTTAGACAGGTGGAGTGATAAATTTACGCTCACCATGCGCTGGCTGGCCAACCAGGGATATGCTGTAGCCTGCATAGATCCCCGGGGTACACCCGGTAAAGGAGAAGCATTCAGGAAAAGCAATTATAAAGTACCCGGCGATATTGAGATAGAAGATTTGCTTAAAGTAAAAGATCATTTGGCGCGGAACTACCGCATTGATTCATCGAAAGTAGCGGTTATGGGCTGGAGTTATGGCGGCTACCTGGCGGCACTGGCTCAAACAAAATATGCCGGCCGTTTTAAAGCTGCCGTAGCCATAGCGCCGGTTACCAACTGGCGGTTTTATGAAAACGTGTATGCCGAACGCCTGCTTTCCATGCCCAGTGAAAATACAGACGGGTATAAGAACGCTTCCCCGGTAAGCTTTGCCGGCAACTATAAAAGCGGGCTTTTTCTTGTTCATGGAACTGCCGATGATAATGTGCATTTGCATAACAGCTTAGAACTGAGCAAACAGTTAACAGCGGCTATGAAAGCCAACTTTGAGCAGCACTTCTATACCGATAAAACCCATAACCTCAGCGATGGAATGCCCAATATTCTCAGGATGACCCTGTATACAAGGATCAACGAATTTTTAAAGCGGGAGTTAAAATAAAAATGACTTTACATGAGCACAGGCAATGGAAAAGGCGCCACTCAGGTTGCCTGTGGCTGGTTGTTTTGCTTTGCCTACTGCCGGGCATGCACGCGCTGCATGCTCAAACAAACAGACCTTATCATCTTAACGGGAACGCAACACAGGAAGACTGTAACTGCTATACGATTACAAACGACAGGAATGACCAGTCTGGATCTGTTTGGAATATTAATAAAATTGATCTCACCCACCCCTTCGATTATCACTTCAATGTGTTTTTAGGGTGCCGTGATGCCGATGGTGCCGATGGCATTGCGTTCGTGCTGCAACCACTGAGCACCAGCATCGGCACAACAGGCCAGGGACTGGGCATACAGGGCGTAGCGCCGTCTGTGGCAGTGGCTATTGATACGTACCAGAACACAGACTTCGGTGATCCGCATTATGATCACCTGGCCATTCATTTGAACGGCGACTTAAATCATAATACCGCTAACAATATTGCGGGGCCTGTAACGGCTTTGGAGAATAATGATAATATTGAAGACTGTAAGTGGCATATTATACGTATAACATGGGATCCTGTTGCCACAATGATAACAGTATATATGGATGGCAAAGAAAGAATGCATGCCCTTAGAGACCTTGTACAAAATGTTTTTAACGGCGACCCTATGGTTTTTTGGGGGTTTTCGGGCGCAACAGGCGCCGCCACCAACCATCAGCGTTTCTGTACATCGCTGAACCCGTCCTTTTCCCTTGCGGAAGATCAGATCACCTGTTATCCCGAACCGGTTTTGTTTCGCGATAGCTCTACTTCTTTTGGAGATATTGTTAAATGGTACTGGGATTTTGGAGACGGCACCACCAGCACAGTTAAAAACCCGGGCGCACACACCTATCCTGAGCCGGGTAACTATACGGTGAGCCTGAACATCGTTGGCAACGATGGATGCATCTCCGATACTTTCCGGCAGCAGGTGGTGGCCGGGTCAAAACCGGTGGCCGACTTTAACTTCAAAGACCCGCCCTATTGCGATAACAAGCTCATTCCTTTTAACGATCTTTCAAAAGTGGAGTATGGCACAATCAATGCATGGCACTGGACTGTAAACGGTAGCGCCATCCCCAACCCGGAACAGCCTCTGCAACGCCAGTTACCATTAGGCGATAATACCATTACGCTTGAAGTAAAAACCAAAGAAGGCTGTGTATCTGAAATAACTCAAAAAGTAATTATCATACAACAGCATCCTGAAATTAGTATGCAGGAGGCAATGGATGCCTGCAAAAATGAGCCGGTTCTTTTTGTTGCAGCTAACGGCAACCCGGCACTGCCCGTTCAATCGTGGCACTGGGATCTTGGGGATGGTGCAACCGCTGATGAATCATCGCTTACCCACGCTTACAGTAACGGTGGAACCTTTAGTGCGGCTGTTTACGCGCGTGGGCCGGGTGGCTGCCCGTCTGATACCCTGCGGCAGGAAGTTACCATTTTCGCTACCAATGCATTTGCAGGCAATGATACCACCGCAGCTATAGGACAGCCCATACAGTTGCAGGCATCCGGCGGAGATTATTTTATATGGACACCCTCTTCGGGGTTAAGCGATGCAAACAGCTCAAACCCGGTTGCAACCGTTCAACATGATGCCACCTATATAGTTACTGCAACCAGTGACGCAGGCTGCCCAACAACAGATACGCTGTTCATTAAAGCATATGAGGGCCCCGAATTTTACGTACCCAATGCTTTTACGCCCAATGGAGACGGCAGGAATGACGTGTTCCGGTTTACAGCCGTGGGAATGACGGCTATACATTATTTTAAAATATTCAACCGCTACGGTCAGGTAGTGTACAGCTCAACCGCTCCTTCGCACGGATGGGACGGGAGCTTTAATGGCAAACCACAAACCACGGGCACGTATGTGTGGATGATTGAAGGAAAAGATTACCAGGGCAATAACATAAAAAGAAAAGGAACAGTTACACTCATAAAATAGTGCAATACAGCGGCCATCTAAATGACGGGAAAAGAAGTGGAAAAGTTTTACTCCTCACCTTCGCCCATCACCAGCATTCCGGCATGTTCTTATTTGATCAGCCTTAATGTAAAAGGATAGCGGTACAATTTCCCGTCATTGGCTTTAATAGTAGCTACAATTACAAGGATCAAAGCAATGATGCCCACGATCCACAATAAAAAAATACCAATAATCGTGATAAACAATACAATGCAGGCCAGCGCAACCGTTATCTGGAAATTCAGGGATTCCTTTGCATGAGCGGCAACAAATTGAGATTCATCTTTTTTAATCAGGTAAATGATCAGCGGTGCAAATAACCAAACTACCAAAGTGAGAATATGCGAAAGAATGGCCAATGTTTTTTCATCGCTTGTGGGTTGTAAAAGCGGTTGTTCATCTGTTCCAAGGAGGGAGTTTTGTTGTTCCATGACATTATAATTTTGTATGGAAATATAATTCAATTCAGAGAAATTTCATAATCTATTCGCCGGGCCCGGCTTCCGCATTTCATACCACGTTAACCTGTTCTCTCGTGTATTGATGCATTTTAAACAGGAAATGATACAATTGCTCCATCCCGCCTATATCTTCATGAACGAGCAGGAAGTTTCTTCCCGTTTGTTTTAGTCTTGCCTTATGTGTAAGGGTTTGCACAAACTGCAGCATCTTATTGAAGGTGTCCGATTCAAAATAGGGTGAGTCGGGGTTATTAATAAAATAGCACCTCAGGGTTTCTCCTTTCAGCACCATTTTTTCAAATCCAAGCGCTACCGCCAGCCGCCGGCAGCGCACGGTAGTAAAAAGGTCTTCCACCTGGGATGGTACAGGGCCAAAACGGTCTCCCATCTCTGTATGAAACTGTTGCAGATCTTCTTCCGTATCACAATTGTCTAAGCGGGTGTATAACGACAATCTTTCATTGATGCTCTCCACGTAAGCATCAGGGATCAGTATTTCAAGATCGGTATCAATAGTACAATCCTGCACAAAATCTTCCTGCTTCTGAATTTCTTCCTTAAATACCTCCCGGAATGATGTGCGTTTTAATTCCCTGATGGCTTCATCTAATATTTTCTGATACATTTCAAAGCCTATCTCGGCCATAAAGCCACTCTGCTCGCCGCCCAGCAAATTACCCGCGCCACGAATATCAAGGTCGCGCATGGCAATCTGGAAGCCGCTGCCCAGCTCGCTATGCTGCTCCAGCGTTTGCAGGCGCTTGCGCGAATCATCCGGCAATGTGCTTACCGGCGGCGCCAGGAGGTAACAAAAGGCCTTTTTGTTGCTTCTACCCACGCGTCCCCGCAACTGGTGCAGATCGCTTAAACCAAACTGGTGTGCATTGTTAACAATAATGGTATTTACATTCGGTATATCCACCCCGCTCTCTACAATATTAGTAGATACCAGCACATCATATTTATGTTCAATAAAATCCAGTATCCGCTCTTCCAGTATATGACCTTCCAATTGCCCGTGAGCTACGCCTATGCTCAGGTCGGGGCAGAGGCCCTGTATAATGTTAGCCATTTCATTCAACCCCAGCACGCGGTTGTGTATAAAAAATACCTGTCCGCCTCTTTCCGTTTCATAATATATGGCGTCGCGGATATTATCTTCATTAAACACCTGCACCTCTGTTTGTATGGGCTGACGGTTTGGCGGGGGGGTATTAATGATGCTTAAATCACGTGCACCCATCAGGCTGAACTGCAGTGTTCTTGGAATAGGCGTGGCCGTTAGTGTAAGGCAATCTACATTTGTTTTAAGCGTTTTGATCTTCTCTTTATGCCCCACACCAAATTTTTGTTCCTCATCTATCACCAGCAGGCCCAGGTCCTTAAACTTCACCTCTTTCCCAACCAGCGCATGTGTGCCGATAATAATATCAATTTTACCCTCCTGTAATTTTTGAAGGGTTTCTTTTTTTTCTTTAGATGATTTAAAGCGATTGATATAATCCACTGTTACCGGAAAATCCTTAAGCCGGTCTTTAAATGTTTTATAATGCTGGAACGCAAGAATAGTAGTAGGCACCAGAACAGCGGCCTGCTTATTATCGCAACAGGTTTTAAACGCCGCACGAACCGCTATTTCCGTTTTACCAAAGCCCACATCACCGCAAACCAGCCTGTCCATAGGATGCGGCACTTCCATATCTTTTTTTACATCTGCCGATGATTTGCTCTGGTCGGGCGTGTCTTCATAAATAAAGGAAGCTTCCAACTCGGTTTGCATATAATTATCGGGGCTATGGGCAAAACCTACCTGCGCCTTACGTTGCGCATATAATTGAATAAGGTCGAAAGCGATTTCCTTGACCTTCGCTTTCGTTTTCTCTTTCAGCCGGTTCCATACATCGCTGCCCAACTTATTAACCTTGGGTACGCTGCCCTCTTTACCCGTATACTTGGCTATTTTATGAAGCGAGTTAATATTAACATACAGGATATCCGTATCCTTATATATGATCCGGACAGCTTCCTGCAGCTTGCCGTTCACTTCAATTTTTTGGAGTCCGCTGTAAATACCTACGCCATGATCAATGTGCGTAACATAATCGCCCGGCTGCAATTCGCGCAGGGAACGAAGCGTAAGCGCTTTGTTTTTATTATAAGCCTGCTTGATCCTGTATTTGTGATAGCGCTGAAAGATCTGGTGATCCGTATAGCAAACCACTTTAAGGTCGTGCGCAATAAATCCACCATGAATGGAAATCGGTACAGGAGTAAACTGTATTTCCGCTTTCATGTCTGCCAGAATGCTGTGCACCCTTTCTAATTGTCTCGGGTTTTCCGCGAACAGGTAAATGCTGTATTTTTTTGCCTCCCAGTTTTTCAGGTCTTTGATCAGGAAGTCGAACTGGCGGTTAAAAGAAGGCTGTTCTTTAGTGTCAAACGCTATTTCTATACCGCCAAAATGAGGGGTATGCCCAAATTCAACGATATGCCGCGATTGTAATTGTTCTTCAATAGCGGCTACCGGCACAAAATCATCGCTGCTTACATCTTTCTTTTCTAAATTATCATCGTTGTCGTTCTGTGGCTTTTTTGCTGTTTCCTGCACCCTGAAAAATATTTCAAGGTCTTCTTCCTGCACCTGCAGCTTTTCTTTTACCACATCCCAGTCCTGCACCCATATTACGGTATTTTCAGGAAGGAATTCCAGGAGGGAAACTTTTTCGCCGGAATCAAACTGTGTTTCCACATTGGGGATAATGGTTACCTGCAATAACTTTCTCTCGCTTAACTGTGTTTCCGGGTCAAAAATGCGTATGGAATCCACGTCATTGCCAAACAATTCAACGCGATAGGGTTTTTCATTACCAAAGGAATAAATATCGAGTATACCCCCGCGCAGGGCAAATTGGCCGGGCTCGTATACAAAATCGGTTCTTTCAAAGCCATAATCCACAAACAGCGATAGCAATTCATTTACATTGATGCTATCGCCGGCTTTAATGCGAATGATATTGCCCGAAAGGGTTTTAGGTAATACCACTTTCTCAAACAGCGCTTCGGGATGTGTAATAATGGCGCCTACCCTGTTGCCGGTTGCGGTAGAAAAGCGGGTAAGCATTTCCGTGCGCAGCATTACATGCGATGCATTGAGTTGCCTGTAGTTCTTCCTGTTTTTAAAAGAAGAAGGGAAATAAAAGACGTTGAGCGCCGAGGTAAGGTTTTCTAAAGTGTTGTGAAAATAAGCAGCTTCTTCCGCGTCATTTAATATAACAAGATGGTTTAACTGGGAAGCCAGGTCGTGGCGAAAAACGGATCCGAAAACAAATTGTGAAGCGCTGCCATACAGGTTTTTAAGAAAAATACGTTGGGGTTTAGACAATACGATCCTGTCCGCAATCTGAAAAATGCGGGTATCTTCTAAATACGCTTCCAGCAACACATTCAAATTCATCTTATATCAAATCCGCTCTTACAGCTAATATCTGCTGCACGGGCAGTGGTAAGGAGGGGCAAAGATAAGACGTATATTTAAGTTGTATGGTTGTTAATTTCATCCCTGGCTAAATGGCATGTTATGTTTAAGTTTTCGAAGAAAAACAATATTTAGTTAAAAGGGTTTCATAAAACCATCCTGGCAAAATAATCGCCGCTACTATCCGTTACATCCAAAATTCGGACTTTGAAACGGAGTGTACTGAATAATAGTATTTTCATTATTGTTATTTCCCTGTTTGGGCAGCAGGCTGCTGCCCAAATGATCACCGGCGTATGGCATGGTAAAATAAACCGGCAAAAAGTAGAGCTGAAGCTCATACAAAAGGGAGACAGCCTTACCGGCACATCCTACTATTTCCAGTCGCCCGGTAATTACCGGCGCTACAGCATAAAAGGATTTTTTGACGGACCTAACAATGTTGCCGTATGGTGGGATGATGAGCTGTTAGAAGAAAAAAGCGGAAGAACGGCCATTGGCTCTCCGGGCAAAGATGCTTTGCTTTCGCAGGCAGACTTTAATTGTCCCGGTGGCGGTATTATGAAACTGGAGGGTGAAGCCTCGTTGAAAGAAGATGAAAACAGATCAAAGGGTGAAGTACGCCTGGATAAAACCAACCATCCTTCCTTTTATGATGAATGGGATTTCATAATTGAAAACTTTACTGCCGGCGCTAATGATCCATACATCATTGACAGTGTGGGATTAATTGCAAGGCAGCCCGCTCCCGTAATAGCAGAAAACCCCGTGGTAATTACAACCCCTGTAATAAAAGAAAAAGTAAACCCTCCAGCAGTTGCCATACAACCCCAGGCGCCGCCGGTGAGCATAGCAGCGCCGCTTACCATTGAACAGAAGTTTACGCAAAGGCAAAAAATACCGGTACTCGAAATACCTTTATCCGGCGATTCTATTGAACTGAATTTTTATGATAATGCCGAGATAGACGGCGATTCAATTACCCTGTTTTTAAACGACAGGCTAATCTTTCAGCATATTTATCTTACCGATAAACCATTTATTGTAAAGCTGCCGGTTAACGAATTGCAGCAAAGCAATGAGCTGGTAATGGTGGCAGAAAACCTGGGATCCATTCCGCCCAATACTTCTTTTATGGTTGCCTATATTGGAGAGAAGCGTTATGAAGCGCGGCTTGAAAGCAATGAAGGCAGCAGCGCGATGATACGGTTTGTGAAGAAGAGTGAATAGTGAGAAGTGAATAGTGAATAGTTGTTCACCAGGTGAGAGATGAAACGTGAGAGGTGAATAGTTTATCGTCTATCGTTTCACGTTTATCGTTCACGAGGTGAGGGCAGAATTCACCATTGCCATTCACGCGCCCCTTATTCCTTACCCTTTTGAGGCGCCGGTTACAAAGACAAATTTCCTTGCAACCTGTAACTTGTAACCTGAACCCTGCAACCTACTTACACCACCACGTTAATCATCCGGTTCTTAACGTAAATAATTTTCTTGGGTGATTTGCCTTCCAGCCATTTTTGCACTGCCTCATTAGCAAGCACCAGATCTTCCACCTGCTGCTGGGTGGTATCCAGCGCGATATTTATTTCTGTGCGTGTTTTACCATTAATGGCTACCGGGTAAGATTTAGATGATTCTATTACATACTTTTCTTCAAACACCGGATAGGGAGCATCCAGCACACTGCCGCTGTTACCCAACTGCTGCCACAGTTCCTCGGCGATATGCGGCGCATAAGGCGTTAACAGCACCAGTATATTTTTCAGGATCGCTTTTTTATGACATTGCAGATCGGACAGCTCATTCACCGCGATCATAAAGGCGCTCACTGCCGTATTGAAAGAAAAACGTTCAGTATCATCTTCTACTTTCTTAATGGTGCGGTGCAATACCTTTAATTCATCAGCCGTAGGTTTTTCCTCTGTCCAGATTTTCCCTTTTTGCTCATCGTAAAACAAACGCCATAATTTTTTGAGGAAACGGTGCACCCCTTCAATACCCTTGGTATCCCAGGGCTTGCTTTGCTCCACCGGGCCAAGGAACATTTCATACATGCGGAAAGTGTCGGCGCCGTATTTCAAAACGAGATCATCGGGGTTAACTGTATTGAATTTCGATTTGGACATTTTCTCTACTTCCACGCCGCAAATGTATTTGCCATCATCTTCCAAAATAAACTCAGCATTGGCATATTCGCCGTTGCGCCATTTTTTAAAAGCTTCAATATCTAATTCAATGCCGTCAACAATATTTACGTCAACATGAATAGACGCCGGAATTAGATCTGTTTTTTGCGCTATATCTGAAAAGTCTATAGTCTTATATATATCAGGAAGTTTAAGTCTGATTAAATGTCCGATTGAATCTCCCGGATTTATAGATTGCTCAACTTTTGTTAGAACATTTCTGGAAATAAATATTTGTTTGGGTTTGCCAGAAGTGCTGTTTTTCAAATCTATCCTATGAACAAACCTGCTGCTCCCCTGTATCATCCCCTGGTTCAGTAATTTTTTAAACGGTTCATTAAAACCGATATAGCCCAGGTCGTACAAAACTTTCGTCCACATGCGGCTGTACAGCAAATGTCCCACTGCATGCTCGGTGCCGCCTATGTACAGGTCAACCTGGTTCCAGTAGTCGGATGCTTTCCTGTCGCAAAAAGCTTTGTCGTTATGCGGATCCATATACCGCAAAAAATACCAACTGCTGCCGGCGTATCCGGGCATGGTGTTGGTTTCAAGGTGCTGCGCTGTCCACGTTTTAATATTCGCCAAAGGTCCTTCTCCTTCCGGCCCCGGCTTATACGATTCCACATGCGGCAATTCCAACGGCAGCTCACTTTCATCTAAAGGATACGCAATGCCGTTCTTCCATACAATGGGAAAAGGCTCGCCCCAGTAACGCTGGCGGCTGAACGCTGCGTCCCGCATTTTATAATTCACTTTTCTTACCCCTTCTTCATTATCTTCTAACCAGTGTATCACTACTTCCGCGGCATCCTTCATTACCATACCATCCAAAAAACCGCTGTTCTGTAATACCGCTTCTTTGGTAGCGTTGGCTTCTTCTCCATTATAATAACCGCCTATAATATTGGTAACGGGTATATTAAAATGCTTCGCGAATTTATGGTCGCGTTCATCGCCGCAGGGCACGGCCATAATAGCACCGGTACCATAGCCGGCTAATACATATTCACTGATCCATACCGGAATTTGCTTTCCGCTCAACGGATTAACCGCATAGGCGCCGGTAAAACAACCGGTGATCTTTTTTTCGGTCATGCGTTCCCGTTCACTGCGGCTTTTTACATAGGCCAAATATTCCTCCACCGCCGCTTTTTGCTCCGCTGTGGTTATTTGCTCCACCAGTTCATGCTCCGGCGCCAGCACCATAAAATCCACTCCAAATATGGTGTCGGGGCGGGTAGTGTATGCTACAATTTGAAATTTCAAATTTAAAATTTCAAATTTAATCTCCGCTCCGCTGCTTTTGCCAATCCAGTTGGTCTGCATTTCTTTCATGGCATCGCTCCACTCTAATGTATCAAGATCGCCCTGCAGGCGGTCGGCATATTCGGTTATCCGTAAATACCATTGCCGCAACTTTTTCTTTATCACCGGGTAACCGCCGCGTTCACTAACCCCGTTAATTACTTCATCATTGGCTAATACCGTTCCCAGGGCCTCGCACCAGTTTACCTCGCCATAGCCGCAGTAAGCCAACCGGTATTCCATCAGGATGGCCTGTTGTGTAGCCTCATCAAATCCCTTCCAGTCGGGGGCGGTAAAAATTTGAGATCCGCCACGGCGGACAGGTTTGAGATTTATTATTTGAGATTTATTATTCGGGAAAGGATGATTAACATTTCCTTCTGTTTCAAAAATGGTGATCAACCCATCTATACTTTCGGCTTTGCTAGCGCTGCGATTATACCAGCTTTTAAATAACTGCAAAAAGATCCATTGGGTCCATTTGTAGTAAGAAGGATCGCTGGTACGGATCTCCCGGCTCCAGTCGTAGCAAAATCCAATATTATCTAACTGCTTTCTGAACGTATTAATATTATTTTCGGTAGATACGGCAGGATGAATGCCATGATCAATGGCATATTGCTCGGCTGGCAGTCCAAAAGCATCATACCCCATAGGATGTAATACATTGAAGCCTTTCAGCCGTTTATAGCGGGCAAAGATATCACTGGCAATATACCCCAAAGGATGACCCACATGTAAACCGGCGCCGCTCGGGTACGGGAACATATCCAAAACATAATATTTGGGTTTGCCGGCATCATTCCCCACCTTGTATATACCTTCCGCTTTCCATTTATGCTGCCAGCGTTGCTCTATTGCTTTGAAATTGTATTCCATAATGTTAAAAATCCCTTATCGTACAAAGTAAATGGCCATTGTAAAAATATTCAATTCAATCGGCCGTTAAGTGGGGGGCAAAATTACGGAAAGCAGCCATAAAACCGTTAATTTTGCCCAACGCCGGCCGTACCGTCACTACGTTTGTAGTAATAAACCGGAAATTCGCATTGCGCCTGAAAACCGGAAAGTGAAAAAAGATTTTCCTGCTTTTGGCAAAATGCTATCATTACAGAACTTAATTAATCCTGTTTCAATGATTGAAATCAGTAAAACTTCTATGAGAAGGAGTAAACCTTCTTATTTCTTTAGTATTCTTGGCGTAGCTTCCCTGCTGATCCTGGTTGGTATTTTAGGCTGGTTTGTTATAAACGGCAGCAAGCTCGAACGGTATTTCCGCGGAAGCGTGCAGGTGCAGGTATACCTGCGTGAAAATGCTCCCCAGGCAGATATTGACAGCCTGATCTCCTACATCAGGTCAAAACCCTATGCTTCAGCGGCAGAGCATGTTACCAAAGAAATAGCGAGGGAGAAGTTTATAAAAGACGGCAATGAAGACTGGGATAAAGTGCTGGATTACAACCCCCTCCCTGCGAGCATTGACTTTAATCTTAAATCGGAATATGTAAATAAGGACACCCTTACCAATATAACCGCAGATCTTTCACAAAACATTATTGTCAGCGATATCAGGTACCCAGATGAAGTAGTGAGCAACCTCAATAATGTAGTACGCAAGGTAGGCTGGGTTTTGCTGGGCGCCGTAACCTTATTGGGTATTCTGGTGCTTATTCTCATCGACAATACGATCAAGCTGGCAATGTTCAGTAACCGGTTTTTGATTAAAACCATGCAAATGGTGGGCGCTACCCGCTGGTTTATTTCCAAGCCTTTTGATTTAAAAGCAGTGGCGAACGGCTTTGTAAGCGCCCTCATAGCAATAGCGGTGGTACTCATCTTTATTTTTAGCGTTGAAAAATGGCTCCCCGAAATTAAGGCGCTGCGCGATTATACCCTTTTGGCTTTTTTATTTTTGGGACTCATTGTCATTGGGATCGTTATCACCTTCATCAGCACCCACCGGAGCGTAACCAAATACCTGAAGATGAAGCTGGATGATCTGTATTAAAGATTTTCCTTTTCTTATCTTCGCGCAATGGAAGCGTTGTTACAAAAGATTGAGGCATACCGCCGGGAAATAAATGCCTATAAAGCCGCCGGGGCAGAAGCCGCCGAACAATTCCGCATTACTTATCTGGGTACCAAAGGCCTGGTAAAAAACCTGATGGGTGAAATGAAGCAGGTGCCTGCAGACCGGAAAAAGGAATTTGGACAAATATTAAACGAGTTCAAGCAATTTACAGAAACGAAATATAACGAGCTGAAAGAAACCGGGTTGAACGGGCAGGCGTCATCTGTTGCTGCTATTGACCTGAGTTTGCCGGGGGATGTTATTCCTGTGGGCAGCCGCCATCCTGTTAGCATGATGCGCAACCGCATCGTCTCCATCTTTCAGCGTTTGGGCTTTTCGGTTGCCGAAGGGCCCGAAATAGAAGATGACTGGCATAATTTTACCGCGCTTAATTTGCCCGAATATCATCCTGCACGCGACATGCAGGATACGTTTTATATTTCAACCGATCCTGCCTGGATGCTACGCACACACACCAGCAATATCCAGATAAGGGAAATGGAAAAGGGCATTTTGCCTTTGCGTATTATATGCCCGGGAAGAGTATATCGCAATGAAACCATCAGCGCCCGCAGCCATTGCTTTTTTCACCAGGTAGAAGGATTGTATATTGATGAAGATGTTTCTTTCGCCGATCTTAAACAAACCCTTTACTTTTTTGTAAAAGAAATGTACGGCAATGATGTGAGTGTTCGTTTCCGCCCCAGCTATTTCCCTTTTACCGAACCCAGCGCCGAAATGGATATCAGTTGCCTGTTGTGTAAAGGCAAAGGTTGTAATGTATGCAAGCACACGGGCTGGCTTGAAATACTGGGCTGCGGCATGGTGCATCCGAAGGTGCTGGAAAACTGCCATATTGATCCGGATAAATATACCGGTTTCGCTTTTGGTATGGGCGTTGAGCGTCCCGCGCTTTTAAAATACGGCATTAACGATATCCGCCTTTTTAGTGAAAATGATGTACGATTTCTGAGGCAGTTTACAGGGCTGGTGTAGGATAGAAAAATGTGGAGATGTGAGAAATGTGGAAATGTGAAAATGGGGAGATGGTTACAGGTTGCAAGGGAACAGCAAAGTATCAAAATCAAATCTGTCCGCCGTGGCTAATATGAAAATGCGGGGATGTTGGAATCTCAAATCATAAATCTCAAATCACAAATCCAAATGGTTTTTGTTACGGGCGGCACAGGGTTATTAGGCAGCTATCTTTTACGCGAACTGGTTGCCCGTGAAAAAAAAGTAATTGCGCTTTACCGGAAAAAAATCCCGCAAACCGGTTATGCAAGCCAGGTACAATGGATCAAAGGCGATATTCATGATGTGGTACTGCTGGAAGAGATCATGCGCCAGGTGCAGCAGGTTTATCATTGTGCCGCCACGGTATCTTTCAATCCTAAAAAAAAGTATGAACTGCTTAAAGTAAATGCGGAAGGCACTGCCAATATAGTGAATGCAGCGCTCAAAACAGGCGTACAAAAATTAATGCACGTAAGTTCTGTTTCGGCGCTGGGACGCAAGCGCGATGGCATGCAGGTAACCGAAGCAACCCGGTGGGAAGAAGACAGTAATAGTTCCGACTACGGACGCAGTAAGTATTTCGCGGAACTGGAAGTATGGCGGGGCATAAGCGAAGGGTTAAATGCCGTTATTGTAAACCCCACGCTCATTTTGGGAGTGGGGAACTGGGAAACCGGGTCTTCCGCCATTTTTAAAAAAGCCTGGAATCAGTTTCCCTGGTATACCGAAGGTATCAGCGGTATGGTAGACGTCGCTGATGTTGCCAGCGCCATGATATTGCTTATGGAAAGCGATATCACTAATGAAAGGTTTATCATTAGCGCTGAAAACTGGCCATTCAAAAAATTGTTTACCGCAATGGCAACGGCTTTTGGCAAAAAGCCTCCTTTTAAAAAAGTTTCCCCCTATATGGCAGGTTTGTTGTGGCGTATAGAAAAGATAAGAGGATGGTTTGCAGGAGGCGAACCGTTGCTTACCAAAGCAGCTACAGAGACGGCAGGCATAAAAGTATATTTTGACAGCAGCAAACTCCTGAAAGCATTACCACAATTTGCATACCGGCCGCTGCAGCAAACTATTGAAGAATACTGTAATGAATACAGATCCATGCAATAATTCTGCCACGTTAATGTTATTATATATTTTACAGAAAACATAAAATGGCAGGGCATTTGTCATTTGATAACCTGCAACGAAAGGAATGGTATGCAACAGGTTTTCTTTCGTTATAAATTACATTGCGCTTCATAACTATTAGCTAATGATAAGAATAGTAAAATTATTACCGGTGCTTTTGCTGCCTGTTTTTGTAATGGCACAGGGTAGTTTTCGCGTAGCCGGGAAAGTAATAGATTCCCTCACCCAGCAACCCTTACAGGGCGCTTCGGTATTTTGTCAGAATACTACCATTGGCACAGTTACCAATGCCAACGGCGAGTTCCGGCTTAATTTAAGCAATGGCGGTTATGACCTGGTGGTTTCGTTCATGGGACTGGAAACGCAATCTGTCCGCATCAGCAATACCATGCCCGAAGTAGCTGATCTTACCATAGCACTTAACCAAAAGGAGAAAAGCCTCGAAGAGGTAGCTATTGTTGCTACTAATGAAGTAGCGGACGGCTGGGAAAAATACGGGCAGTTCCTTACAGACAATTTTATAGGTAAAACCGGCAACAGTAAGGAATGTGAAATTGTAAACCCCGAAGTACTGCGCTTTTTTTACAGCAGAAAAAGAAAGCGGCTGAAGGTTACAGGCGATTCCGTTCTGATCATCAATAACAAAGCCCTGGGCTATGTTATTAAATACCAACTGGATTCCTTTGTGCATGAATATGATAATGGCAAAACGCTTTATGCCGGCTATCCCTTTTACGAGCAAATGGAGGGTAGCGATGAAGAAATGCTGGTATGGACGGAAAAAAGGAAAACAGCGTATAACGGATCTGTACTTCAGTTTTTGCGGGCCTACCACGACAGTACATTAAATGGCGATGGATTCAGGATTGAGCTTATTGGCGATGGCAATAGCGACCCTTCACCGATATATAACCCGTATGAAGCGCCTTATTACGATACCCTTGAATTTAAACGGGTGGAGCTGTTCTTTCCCGGCAAGCTCAGGGTGGTATATTCAAAAGAAAAACCCGGACCTGCTTACCTGGCTGCCAACAAGCTGCCCATGAGCACCCCTGTGCAAATATCCATACTGGATCTTGCCAATGGCATTATTGTTGAAGAAAACGGTTATTATTTTGACCAGAAAGATGTGCTTACACTGGGTTACTGGGCCTGGGAAAAAATGGCGGATTTTCTTCCCTCTGATTATTACCCCTACATGAATACCATTGAAGAAATGAGAGCAAGGATTGAGGAGAAGAGAGCAAGGATTGAGGAGGAGATGAGGGCTAAGATGAACAGTGAGCCTGAACCTGAAAAAGAAGAACCGTTGAAAGAAAACGTTCCTGAGAACAATATTCAGTAGTGAGCGGTGAAAAAATTTCACGTCTATCGTCTCCCGAAATGAAAAGTGCATTCACCATTGCCCATTGCCTACTGCCCATTCACCATCATTACCTTTTTCCATATTTCCGGTATACGTTTTATCCAAACCAGTTCGCGTTTCTTTATCCCTGCATCATCTGCAGGAGAACCAAAATAGGTTTTTCCTTTTTCTAATAAGCCGCCCACACCGCTTTGTGCCAGCACCGTAACATTATCTTCTATAGTTAATGTTTTGCTTACACCCACCTGCCCCCATAAGGTTACGCCATTACCTATTTCAACACCACCCGCTATACCAACCTGCGCTGCCAGCAAACAATTTTTACCGATGATGGTGTCATGTCCAACATGCACCATGTTATCCATTTTGGTGCCGCGGCCAATTACGGTATCATTGGTTACACCACGATCAATGGTGCAGCCCGCTCCAATTTCCACGTCATCTTCTATAACCACCCTTCCGCAGCTTTCCATTTTCTTATACCATACTTCACGGTTCTTTTTGCTGTTATAGTAAAACGCATCGGAACCAATAACCGTACCCGGCTGTATGATTACATTATTGCCAATGGTGCAATGATCAAGAATAGTAACATTAGGATGGATGATGCAATTATTTCCAATCGTTACTTCATTTCCAATAACCACACCCGGCGCTATGGATGTTCCTTTTCCGATTACCGCGGTGTCGCTGACCGCTTTAATAGCCGGAGTGTAGGGCCTGAAATGACGAACGATGGTAAGATAGGCTTCAAAAGGGTTTTCAGTTACCAGTAATGTTTTCTCTTCCGGGAAGGCCGTTATATTATTAATGATGATGCAGGTTGCCGCAGAATTAATGCATTGATCATAATACTTGGGATGGTCTACAAATACAATATCGCCGGGTTCTACCCTATGAATTTCATTTATACCAGTTACGGAACCGTTAATGTTACCCGCAATGCCGGCGTCAATTAATGCCGCTAACCATTGAACAGAAACGGGAGATGGAAATTTCATGAGCTAAGTTTTAGCAAAAGTAAAACAGCTTGTACAACTTCGGTAAACTAATTCTGCCGGTTTCTTTAATTGCTTTTCAACTGCATAACGGAATAAATGAAACGCGGCTAATGCAGTGGTATCAATAGTTACAAAGAAAACAAAACCGCATTGCAGCAAACTTTATTTTTATAAAGAAGTGGAAACGTTTTTTTAAGAGGTGTATTTATAGCCGGGAAAAAGAGGAACACCAAAACGTAGAATCACAAGTTTCCGGTACCCCTTTTTTAAAAAGTTGCTGATATCCACAAGCGGGCGAGCCAAAATGTGTATAAAAATTAATCGAAAAATTTTCTTGTTAGAAAAAATTATTTTTAATATTGTGTTGGGAAATTTATTTCCCGGTACTTACTAACCCATCCATATAATGAAGTCTCCCGCAAAACGGGAGGCTTTTTTATTTGACATGCAATACAAATACTACATCATTTATAAACCTTACCTGGTATTATCACAGTTTACCTCTTCTGATGGCAAAGCATGCCTGAAAGATTTTTTTACGGTTGAAAAAGATGTGTACCCGGTGGGAAGGTTAGACTACGATAGTGAAGGCCTTCTTATTTTAACCAACGATGTTTCTTTAAATCATCGTTTGCTGCATCCGCAATTTGTGCACGAACGGGAATACCTGGCCCAGTGCGAAGGATTAATAACGGATAAGGCATTGCAGGAGTTAACAGCAGGCATACCCATCAATATCAATGGCGCCCGCTACCGTACCCAACCCTGCAAGCCCTTGCTATTGGAAGAAGGGCCTGGCATGCCGGATCGCAATCCTCCCATACGTTTTCGCAAAAATATTCCTACGTCATGGATAAAGCTGATCCTTACAGAAGGAAAGAACAGGCAGGTACGTAAAATGATGGCTTATACCGGCTTCCCGGTACTCCGGTTAATTCGCATCCGTATTGAAAACATTACAGCAGAAGGTATGCAGCCCGGAGATATGAGATCCGTATCGCAACACACAATCTATCGTAAACTCTTCGGAAAATAAATTACCTTGCCAACTAAACATATTGGAGTATGCTAAAGTCAATGACGGGATTTGGACGTGCAGAACAAGCCATTGGGAAAAAAACATTTTTAGTGGAGATCAAATCCCTGAACGGGAAGCAATTTGAAATTTCCCTGAAGATGCCCTCTTTACTCCGGCCCTACGAGTTTGATATCAGGAATATGCTTTCCGAAAATTTGCTGAGAGGCAGCATTGATTGTATGATTACGCTTAAGCAAAATGGTGCGGCCAGACCTGTTGTGATCAACACCGAGCTGGCGAAGGCTTATTACCAGTCGTTGGCTGAGCTGGCCGAAAACCTGCACCTCGATACCGGCTCCATTTTAAGTTCATTGCTCAAATTACCCGAAGTGGTGGTACCTTCTACCGAAGTGCTGGACGAAGACGACTGGCAGGGCTTTCAACAGGTTTTGCTCAGCGCTGTTAACAATATTAATGCGCACCGGGTAAATGAAGGCGCCGTGCTTGAAAGAGATCTTATGCTGCGTATTGATAATATTAGGGAGCAGCAAAAAAAAGTGATTGAGCTGGAACCCTTACGGCAGCAAAAGATACGTGAAGGATTAAAGAAGCTGCTGGAAGATAACGTAGGAAAGGATAATTTTGACAGCAACCGCCTGGAGCAGGAAATGATATACTACATTGAAAAGATTGATATTAGCGAAGAACAGGTGCGATTAAAAAATCATTGTGATTATTTTCAGTCATTGCTCAAAGAAAACGGGCAGGCCAAAGGAAAGAAGCTTTCCTTTATTTTACAGGAAATAGGAAGAGAAATTAATACCACGGGAGCCAAAGCATACGACGCCACCATTCAAAAATGCGTGGTGCTTATGAAAGATGAGCTGGAAAAGGCCAAGGAGCAGGTGCTAAATGTTTTGTAAGTAAAATTATATGTGCTTGAAAAAGAGATCAGGTTCAGCAGTTTTTTTTGCTGTAATTATTGGAAGTATGGTTTTGTGTGGTTCGTCATGCAGAACCATTGATGTTTTTGAAAAGAATAGCAGCATTCCCGCACAGGAATGGGACCGCGCTTTTCAGCCCGTTATCGTATTTAATATTACCGATACGGCCGCGCTGTATAATATATATGTAACCCTCCGCCATACCCATGCCTATAATTACAATAACATCTGGCTAAGTGTTAATTACCAGTTGCCCGGGGATACGGTAAAGCAGCAAAGAGTGGATATCCCGCTTGCGGATAACAGCAAAGGATGGTTAGGTACGGGCATGGATGATATTTATGAAGTAAGAAGACTGATCACCCCGCAACCCTACCGGTTTAAAAATTCCGGCACATGTACTTTTACACTTGAGCAGATCATGCGCGAGAACCCGCTGAAGCATGTTATGAACGCGGGTATCCGCGTTGAAAAGGTGGAACGCTGATGGCAAGCTTATACAAAAGAAAAAGACTTACGGTTATTACCATTGTATACTGGTTCCTGCTCACCTACATCATTACCGCACTGGTTTTCTGGTTTCTTTCGCTGGTAAGACAAAGTACCCAGATGTCGGAATATAAGCTGCTGCAACTAAAAAAGGATGCGCCCGACTACAGTATTAAAGTAGCTGAAATTGAGAAGGAGGAAAAAAGAAAAGTAGCCCAGTATGTGGGAGAGGGAGCTACTTTTATGTTGCTGATATTAGTGGGAGCGGTTTTTGTTTACCGGGCTACACGGCGGCAGATACAGCTTAACACGCAGCAGCAAAATTTTATGATGGCCATCACCCATGAGCTCAAAACGCCTATTGCCATCACCAGGCTCAACATTGAAACGCTGCTGAAAAGGAAGCTGGAAGAATCGCAGCAGGAAAAGCTTTTACACAATGCCCTCCAGGAGTCGAACAGGCTGAATGACCTTTGCGATAATATTTTACTTGCTTCTCAGATAGATGCGGGTGATTACCTGCCCGATAAAGAAGTGATCAACCTGAGCACGCTGGTGGGGGAGAGTGCCGCTTATTTTAAAACACGCTTCCCTTACCAGCTAATTGAAGAAACCATTGAAGCAGGTATATATGTGAAAGGCGATAGCCTGCTGCTTCAGTTAGCGGTGAATAATCTTATTGAAAACGCTATCAAGTATTCGGAGAAACAAAAGCCGGTAACCGTTGCACTGCAAAAAAGCGGTGCAACGGTGCAGTTACAGATAAAAGACCAGGGAAAAGGCATCGCCCAAAAGGAAAAGAGAAAAATATTCGAGAAGTTTTACCGGGCGGGCAATGAAAACACGCGGAATACAAAAGGAACAGGGCTTGGATTGTATCTTACCAAAAAGATCATTACAGATCATAATGGAAATATAACGGTGCAGGATAATATCCCTTCCGGATGTATTTTTGTAATATCATTACACACAACAGAAGATGCATCATGAGTAAAACAACGGAACAGGGATATATTTTACTGGTAGAAGATGAAGAAAACCTGCAGGAAGCATTAAAGCTCAACCTTGAGCTGGAAGGATATGAAGTTACCTGTGCAGGCGATGGCGTTCAGGCGCTGAAAAGTATAAGCGAAGAATATTTCGACCTGATCATTATGGATGTAATGCTGCCCGAAATAGATGGCATTGCGGTTACCGAAAATGTGCGTTTAAACAATAATGATACGCCCATATTAATGGTAAGCGCCAAAAGCAGCAGCGCGGAAAAAGTGCTGGGCTTAAAAAAAGGAGCGGATGACTATATTACCAAACCCTTTAACTTAGAAGAGCTTTTATTGCGTGTAAAAAACCTTATCAATAAAAACAAAAGGCTGCAGGATAAAGAAACAGTAGGAGATCACTACCAGTTTGGAAAAAACACAATAGACTTTAAAGCGCAATCGGCCACCAATTACCGGGGTAAGGTTATTGAGCTGAGCCGTAAAGAAGCCATGCTCCTGAAGCTGTTGCTGGAAAACAAAAACGATGTGGTGCCCCGCGAAAAAATATTACAGGCTGTTTGGGGCTACAATGTATATCCTACCACCCGCACGGTTGATAATTTTATACTCAGCTTTAGAAAATATTTCGAGGAAGACAGCCGCAACCCGCGCTATTTTCATTCTATACGGGGCGTGGGATATAAGTTTACGAATTGAAACCGTAGTGCCGTGCCGGGGTTTTCATGCAAAGCCATGCGTGCGGCACTGAAACACCATAACATGAATTTTGGATGTTCGGAAAAGAAAATCACTTTGTTATTGTTTCTGACTATTTACCACATAGAAACATAGGCACACATAGTTTTAATATGCCCTATGCGTGCCTATGACCCAACCGCCCCGGCACGTGCCTCAGGTTACTATACTTTTTTCAAACAATACATATGGCTTTGCGCCGGGGCCCCGCCAATACACATGAACAAAGCAATTAGTTAATGCTAATACTTTCTGAGTATCACATCACTTCCCTCCATTCACCCTTCACTATTCACCACCCTTATTAAGCACCGGAATGCAACCCTATCCGGTTTCCTTCCGTATCAAGGAATAAGGCCATATAGCCATATTCAGGTGTAATTTCCGTTTTGGGCATCAGCACTTTACCCCCTGCTGCTTCAACGCGGTCTAAAACGATCTGCAGATCGGGGCTTCCGTTTAAATAGATCAGTGGCCCGTCTGTGGCAGAAGGCTTATGCGAATCTCCGCTATCTACTAGGGCGCCGCCCACTCCCGACATCATATCGGTTAATGCAAACATGTGCATCCTTATTTCAGGCATATCCATGGGAATAAGCTGGGTATCGAATATTGTTTCATAAAACTTTGTTGCCCTGTTTAAATCAGTGGCCGGAATTTCAAACCAACTGATTGCGTTTGTAAATGTCATGGTAAAATGTTTTAGTAGTTTATATGTTTCCGTAATTCACGGAGATTTCACCCGTAGCTCCGGGCTATCAGCCATCGGCTTTCAGCTAAAACGTACTAACGATGGGAGATAACGCATTGATGCAAACATTCAATGTGTTAAGCCCGAAGCCGTAAATCCTAAATCCGAAGGAATACACAGCATTCCATCTTTCACTTCTCACTATTCACTTCTCACTATTCACACCTCACCTCTCACCATCCTCATCTCCATGCGCCTATTATTGCACCCATTAAGGTAAGCGCCACCACGCTGTAAAATCCATTGATCAGTATCAGCCGCCAGCCTTTCAGCTCAAAGAGGCTATGGATGGCAATAGCGCAGAAGGTCCATATGCCGGCCAAAAAACCTGCGGTAGCCCCCCATGCAACATCTGTTCTTTGAGCGCAGTTCGCCGGGCAGTCGCCGGGGGTGTCGGCAAGAAACATACCGAGGTTAGCCGCCATGAGCAGGGAAAAGATAAACGTCCATCCGAAAATCTTTCCCTTATTTCCCCGCCTGATCTCTTCTTCAGAAAGATTGTTTGCTTTCATCCATGCTTTTCCAAACAGGTTGGGCGAATACCATATGCCCCCAACAACAAAAGAGGAGATGCCGGCAACCAATACGGCCAGCCAGTTAACGGATCCCATACGTGTAAGATTTATTGTTCAAAATGTTATGCTGTCGAATCTAATGTTGATTTTTGCAGTATAAAAGCAAAACCGGACGAAATTGGAAAGAAGGCGGATCAATACCGGACTTTTACCGGCGAAGCTCAACGGGCAGCGGTTAAGCATAAACGACATAGGGTTCCGGCTTATGCTTGCCCCGGTTTTTGGCATTGCCATCCCTTTGGTAACCGGCATGATTAATGTAAATAATCTTTCTCACTGGCAGGTTAAACTGAGCTTCCTGTATACTATTCTTATTGCTTTTATGGTATGGGAAGGCAACCGATACCTGCATTTTTCACTAAGAAGCTATTTTGACTGGCATAATAGGCCGGTACGCAAAATTGCGGTAATGCTTCTTTCCATATCCTTTTACACCATACCGGTTTCCGTACTGATGCTTTCGGGATGGTATACCATCTTTTCAGATGACAAGCCCAACCGCCAGGTTATTATTACGTCAACACTGATCATCATGATCTGCGTTATTTTTATTACACATGTATATGAAACGGTTTTCCTGGTAAAGGAATCGGAAAATGAAATGCTCAGGAACGAACAATTAGAAAGAGCAAAAACAGAGGCAGAACTGGAAGCGTTAAAGAGCCGGATAGACCCCCATTTTATTTTTAACTCCTTAAATACGCTTTCTCATCTTATAGAAGAAAAGCCTGCGAGGGCCAAGCTGTTTAACGATCATTTAGCCGGTGTTTACCGTTATATCCTGCAGCATAAGGAGCAGGAACTGGTGCTGCTACGGGATGAAATACATTTTTTAAACGACTATTTTTCCCTGCTGTGCATACGGTTTGAAAATGCCGTTCACCTGCAATCAGAAATAGATGAAGCACAGTACGAAGCCTGGCTTATTCCGCCTATCTCTTTGCAGTTGTTAGCCGAAAACGCGATCAAGCATAATGAGTTCTCCGACAGCAGCCCTTTGGTTATTCATATACAATGGAAGGAAGAAAGGTTAATCGTGCGTAACAGGCTGCAAACAAAAGAACAGAAAAGGGAATCTTCAAAAACCGGTTTGAGCAACCTGAATGAGCGTTATAAATTAATTACAGGAAAAGAAATTGCAGTTGCTGCTACGGATGATTATTTTGTTGTTGAATTACCGCTACTCAAAATGACGTAATATGAAGGTTATTATTATTGAAGACGAAAAGCCGGCCGCTCAAAAACTGCATAAAGCCATTTTGCAATGTAATGGTAATATTGAAGTATCCGCCATTTTAAGCAGTACCAAAGCAGCAGTAGAATGGCTGAGGGAAAACGGGTTGCCGGAACTGATCTTTCTGGATATTGAATTATCCGACGGACTGTCTTTTGGTATATTTGACAAAATCAACATCACCTGCCCGGTGATATTCACCACCGCCTATGATGAATACTGGCAGGAAGCTTTTGAGCATAACGGCATTGACTACCTGCTTAAACCTATACACCAGCATAAGCTGGAAACCGCATTGAAAAAATATGAAACGCTGAAAAACTATTTTACGCTCAGCTATGAAAAACTGATACGCTGGCAACCTGAAAGCAATGAATATAAAAAACGGTTCCTGGTAAAAAGAGGGTCAGATTATATAAGCATCAGAACGGAAGATATTTCCTGTTTCTATGCTATGCATAAATTAGTGTGCCTGGTAGATAACAAAAATCAAAAATTTATCCTTGATCAATCGCTTGCCGGTATTGAAAAGCGATTAGACCCTTCCCGGTTTTACCGGGTAAACCGCAAATACCTCGTTAATATGACGGCCATAAAGCTGCTGAAAGCTTATCCTAAAGGTAAAATAAAGCTGGAGGTAGCGCCGGCGGTTAATGAAGATATTATTATACCCCAGGAAAATGTAGCTGCGTTTAAAGAATGGATAGGCCGGTAATACGCCTATGCTCAATTGTAACATTTTACAGTGCAACGCGTTATACCATATGGCTGTCTGTAAGATTAGCATATAGCCGCCGGGTATGGCAAAACATTAACAAAACGCACTACAAAAGCAATCCCCGATTCGGTAATTTTAAATTAAACTAACGGTTATAAGTTTTGTCTTACTATTACACTACTAAATGTTTACAATATGAAAGCATTTTACACCATAATAGCCGCCCTGTTTTTTAGCATGGCATTGCCCTTTGCGGCTACCGCTCAAAATGAATGGCCTAAAACCATTACCACACAGGATGGCCAGTTGATAAAAGTATATCAATGGCAGCCCGAATCTTTTTCAAACGGAACATTGCAGGCAAACGCTGCTATATCCGTTAGTGAAAATGGAAAGAGCGAACCCTCGTTTGGAATGATCTGGTTAACGGCCTCAACAAACAACAATGGCCAACAGGTAATTATTCGTTCCGTTGAGGTAAACGCCATCAGGCTCCCTAATGAAACTGATGAAAATAAGCTGGCAGCCCTGCAAACCAGCATTGCCGGTGGCATGTCGAACAGGAATATCTCCATCGCTGCAAGCGAAATCAATACCGCTTTACAAACCACGCAGGAACAGCAAAAGATTGCCGGCGAGCTTAGCAATACGCCGCCAAAAATCATATATGCCGACAAGCCTTCCCTGCTCATTGTAATAGACGGGGCGCCCAGGTTACAGCAAAACAGCAACTGGGGTGTGGAAACAGTGGTCAATACGCCTTTTATTATCGTAAAAAGCAGTAACAAATTTTATCTGTATGGAGGCAAGCACTGGTATGCTGCTCCATCAGCTACCGGGCCTTATGCTATTACAACCAGTGTTCCCTCCAGCCTCGAAAAAATACAATCGGAAATTGCACAGGCTAACAAAGACAATAATGCGCAGCAGGAAGAAAATGATTATGTGATTTCCAATATCATAGTAAGTACGGAGCCTGCAGAACTCTTACAGTCGAACGGCGAACCCAATTTTACACCCATACAGCAAACCAACCTGTTGTATGTAAGAAATTCCTCCAACGACATATTTATGGATGTTGCCAGCCAGCAATATTATGTATTGCTTTCGGGCCGCTGGTATAAATCAACAGCGTTAAGCGGTAAATGGAACTATGTGGCTTCCGACAAACTGCCTGCCGATTTTGCGAAAATACCGGAAGGGTCGCCTAAGGACAATGTATTGTCGAGCGTGGCAGGTACACTTGCAGCCAGCGATGCCGTGATGGATGCACAGGTTCCGCAAACGGCTAAGGTTGACCGCAATAATGCAAATGCTGACATTCAATACGACGGCAATCCCAGGTTTGATAATATTGACGGTACGGATATGGCTTATGCCGTTAATACGCCGGATTATGTAATACGCTGGAGAGGTACCTATTATGCTGTAGATAACGGCGTATGGTTCCAGTCTTACAATGCAAACGGCCCCTGGGTAGTAAGTACTGTCCGTCCCTATGCTGTTTCGCTTATTCCCCCGCGTTACCCTGTATATGCCATGAAGTATGTGTATATATATGATGTAACGCCCGATTATATCTATATGGGCTACACACCCGGGTACCTGAATACTTTTGTATACGGGCCTACAGTGGTGTATGGCACAGGATACTATTACCAGCCCTGGTATGGAAATCATTACTATGCCCGTCCTTACACCTGGGGTTTTAATATGCATTACAATCCGTGGACCGGATGGGGCTTTGGATTCAACTATAGCACAGGATGGTTTAACACGGGTATAGGAAACTATAGCGCCTGGGGTTGGGGCGGATGGTGGGGTCCGGCTATATACCGCCCTTCCTATTGCTGGACACCTTATTATGGCGGGTACAGGCACGGTTATTACGGCAACAGCTATTACAGGAGCAGAAATACCGTTATTGTAAATAATATCAATGTTTATCACAATAACAATATTTATAATCACCGCAGGGATGTGGTTACAAGAGACAACCGCAGGCCCGTGTCATACAACAGAAACGCGCAGTCGGCTCCGGTAAGAAGATTTAATAACGCACGTCCTGCCGAAAGAACTGCAGGCCGGAATACCAATAGCAATGCACGTCCTGCTGAAAGAAGGGTGAGCACCACTCCCGGCGCCGTTACTCCGCGCAACCCATCCGGGCGCAGTTCAGATAACCGGGCCAGCGGAACGGTTACCAATCCGAACACAGCACGGCCTTCCAGGAACCTTCGTGAAGCTCCGGCAACCGGCAATACAGAACGCGCTACACCGCAACGACCTGCAAGAACAAATAATACAAACAACAGTAACCCTGTGAACAGGCAACTGGCTGAACGCAGGGAAAATACAACACCGGCGCCTGCTATCAGAAGAGAAACCGTTCGCCCCCAGACGCAACAACCGGCTATACCTGAAAGAAGAGCACCCAATACCGTTAGTGAAAGAACGCAGCCTGCACGCAGCAATGTTGAACGGACACGGCCTTCTACTGCACCACAAAGAATAGAAAGTCCCTCCCGTGCTCCTTCCTCCGGAAGCGAAAGCAGAAGCAACAGCAGGCCTTCAGGCAACAGTGAAACACGTGCAAGAAGAGGATAATTTTCTTAATATTGGGCCTTAAGGCACGAAAAAGAGAAAGAATGTATGTATATTCTTTCTCTTTTTTATTAAAAATGATAGCTTTGTGCGAATTTCCAGCCCCTGAAACGATTTTAATCATTTTCATAACATATCTTTACCAATAACATCTCAAAAAACAATTCAAAATGAAATTGAAGTATTTTTTACTCTTGGCCCTTGCTCCGGCTTTTCTGTTTTCCTGTGTAAGCAGTAAAAAATTTAAAGCGGCACAGGCTCAGTTAGATTCTCTGAACCAGGCTCACACAAAGCTACAAGGTGATTTTAAAATTTGTGAAGACGACAAAGCAGAGAATGCCCGCAAAAATGCAGCTTATCAAAGTGAAATTGAAGCACTGAATAAGCAACTCGCATTTCTTAAAGAAAACAACACTACAACGTTAAAGCAACTGGAAGATCTTTCTGTAATCTCCAGTGCCCAGGCTGAAAGCATAAAGAAATCGCTCGACAATATCGGCGCAAAAGATGCTTATATCCAGGATCTGCAATCGGCTATGGCCCGTAAAGATTCACTGAATATGGCATTGGTGATGAACCTCAAAGGCGCTATAGGTAATTTAGATGACCAGGATATTAATATTAAAGTAGACAAAGGCGTTGTGTTCATTGATATTTCTGATAAATTATTATTCAGAAGCGGCAGCTACGTTATTACCGACAAAGCAAAAGAAATATTGGGTAAAGTAGCACAGGTGCTGAAAAACCAGCCGGATCTTGAATATATGGTTGAAGGGCACACCGATGACCTTTCATACAGCAAAGGCGTATTGGTAGACAACTGGGATCTGAGTGTTAAACGCGCTACCTCGGTAGTAAGAGTGCTTCAAAAACAATATGGTATTGCTCCTGCCCAGCTAACCGCAGCCGGACGCAGTGAATATGTTCCTGTTGCTGATAACAATACAGCAGAAGGAAGAGCAGCCAACCGCAGAACAAGGATCGTTGTACTTCCGCAATTAGACCAGTTCTTTAAACTGCTTGAACCTAAGCAATAAGTTATTTTATTATAGTATTTTTTAAAAAGCCATCCCATTATGTGGATGGCTTTTTGCTTTTGGTAAAATTATACCAACAAACCCTGAAGTGTATAATACTTTAGGGAATGGGCATTGGTCTTTATTTTCGGGTAAATTTAATTTCCATATTCTTGAATTCTTTGCCATCCTGCTCTATAAACATCTCCATTAATTGTGTATTGTCGTCTATCCATTTAAACGTTTCCCTTACCTGCAATTCATTACCGATAGACGGATCAACCAACGTGCCGGTAAAATGAATCGTTTTCATTTGGGGATCCCATTTGCCTTCCATATGCATAATGCCGGTACCCATATTGTCTATCCAGGAACTTTGAAAAATTTTCTTTGCATTATCATAGCCCATTAAACCATAGCCTTCAAACGGCTGTCCCATAAAATTAGCAGTATGCTTTGATTCCTGGTAGCGTCCGCCCATTATCATCTTATTTACTACAACACCATTGCTGTTGGTGGGTGTTGCCCCGGGAGCCACCCAGGTTGTTATTTCCTCATTCCATTCTCCATCGTCTTTTGCAAGCATTTGATGTATTTCACCCGGGGTCATATAGGCCATCCAGGCTTTAGTGGCGGCATCATCCTGGGCCATTAACCGGCCGCATGAAATGAGCAAAAAAATTGCGCAGCAACTGGTAAATATCTGTTTCATAAAATGTGTTTTCCTAAAGTTACAAAATCACTTTGCCATTTTTTAGTGGAAAACAGGGTGGTGTTTAAAACAATTGCAGGGGTTTAATTTGTTTAAAAAATAAACATGTAATTTGCCGTAGTTCTATAAATTCATAACATGAAACAATTCTTCTCTTTAAGCTCATGCATTTCCCGCGTATTCGTGGTTATTATTTTTTGTACTTCGTGCACACTGGCGCAGCAGCCAAAGCAGTGGGTTACGTATGCCGGAGGCGAAGGGCCGGGCAAAGGAAAACATATTGTGCTGATCAGTGGCGATGAAGAGTACCGCTCTGAAGAAGCGTTGCCCATGCTGGGTAAAATACTGGCCCGGAAATATGGATTTAAGTGCACGGTATTGTTTGCTGTTGATCCTGCAACCGGTTATATCAACGTGGAAACGCTTGATAATATTCCCGGATTGGAAAATTTGCAAACCGCCGACCTGATGGTGATCTTTACCCGGTTCAGAGAATTACCCGACGAACAAATGAAATACATTGATAATTATATACGGCAGGGTAAACCGGTTATGGGATTACGTACTGCAACACATGCTTTTTACTATAAGAAGAATCCAAATAATCAATATGCAAAGCATTCTTTTAATAGTAAAATAAAGGGTTGGGAAGATGGTTTTGGAAGAAGAATTTTGGGTGAGACCTGGATCAATCATCATGGTAAGCATGGAAGCGAAGGCACGCGCGGATTAATTAATGGCATACTAAAAGATGAAAAAAATCCTATTCTCAACGGTGTTGCTAATATATGGGGGCCAACAGATGTATATACGGTACGAGAATTGCCGGGTGATTCCAAAGTTCTGGTATATGGGCAATCCACCAATGGATTATCGTCAGACAGTAGTGTCAATCTCAATAAATCCATTATGCCGGTATCGTGGATCAGAACTTACCAGGGGGAGAATGGCCAAACTGGAAGGGTTTTTGCCAGCACGATAGGCGCTTCCATTGATTTTAAAAGTGAAGATCTTCGCAGATTGTTTGTAAATGCAGCTCTTTGGTGTACGGGTATGGAAAGTAAAATTCCTGAAAAAGCTGATGTAGGTGTTATAGGAGAATACAATCCTACTATGTTTGGGTACGACTTGTTTAAAAAAGGAGTGCTTCCTTCCGCATATGGGCTAAAATAATACAGGTCAGTCCCCTTCTGCTCTTAACGATACGTATACCATATCGGCAACGGCAGGAGGAGCCTTTTCTGTTCTTACCGAAATCTTGATGTTGGAAAGCAATATTTCTACTTCATAATAACTTCCCCCAAAATATACCGCGTTTACCTTTCCTTTAAGCGCGTGCGTTTCACTGCTGCCCATTTTTAAAGCTTCCGGACGTATGAATACCGCTTCGTTATTGATTTGATTGCCCGGCAAACCTAAAAGAGCTTTTACCCGCGCATCGCGAATGACATTACAGGTGCCGAACAATTCGGCCGCATAAGCGTTAATGGGAGAGCGGTAAATTGCTTTGGGCGATCCTTTCTGGATGATTTGCCCTTCCCTCATTATAAAAATTTCATCTGCCCAGGGAAGGGTATCACCGGGATCATGCGAAACCAGCGTGCAGGTAATATGGAGTGCTTCGCTAATATCACGGATAACGGACTTCAGTATATTTTTATGTATCAGGTCAAGGTTCGAAAAAGGCTCATCAAGTAATAAAAGTTTGGGTGAAGTGGTAAGTAACCTGGCCAATGCAATTCTTTGTTTTTCTCCGCCCGATAATTCATCCGTTCTCCTTTTCAGTAAATGACCGATCCTGCAAACTTCATATAAATCCGCTGTTTCTCCGGGCAATAATGTGTTTGCGTAACTCAGTATCTCTTCTACGCTGTAGTTATTGCGCAATTCAAATTGTTGTGACAAATAAGCAACTTCCGGATGTCCCGGTATCAGTTTTTCATAAGGCCCTTTTACCCTTTTATTTTCAAATAATACTTCACCCGCATCAGCCTGAATCAATCCTGCGATAATTTTCAGTAAGGTGCTTTTTCCTGATCCCGACGCGCCTGCAATAGCAATTTTTTGTAACTGTTGCTGGGTAAAGCTAACATCCTGCAATACAACATCAGATCCTTCCTGCTTGCGGATTCCCGATACTTTTAATAGAACCATATAACCAGAACAAAGTTTTTAATACAGCATTAAGTGTGGCGTCAGGGTTTTAGGCTATACTGTTTACACAGAAGGGGCTTATCATTTCAGGGCAAAGATAGCATTTGCCTTTCGTGTGCGACTAAGTAAGCAGATTTAATCCGGGAATCCTGTTATAGTTTGCACCATCTGTCTGTTTTTTTCCGAACTTTCTGTAAGTAACAGTATTGATACTTTCAAACAGCAGTACATGAAAGAGATTATCAATTGCGCCGCTTATGCAGGTGGTCAAAAGCTTGCCGATATTGAATTAAATAAAGTACATGATATCCTTAAAGAAAAGGATAAGTTCGTATGGATAGGGTTATATGAACCATCTGAAGCAATACTCAGCAAGGTGCAGGATGAATTTAATTTACATGACCTAGCTATTGAAGACGCACACCGGGCACACCAGCGTCCTAAAATAGAATTATATGGCGACTCCATCTTTGTGGTGCTTCGTACGGCACAGATGAACCAGGAACGTCATATTGAATTTGGCGAAACCCATTTTTTTGTGGGAATGAATTTCATTGTGAGCATACGGCATGGTTCTTCTGTTCCATATACCGAAGTAAGGTCGCGTTGTGAAACAATGCCTGAGCTGTTAGGCAAAGGCCAGGGCTTTGTACTATATGCCATTATGGATTTTATTGTTGACAAGTATTTCCCGGTTGTAGAGGAGCTCGAACAGGAGTTAGACGTAATTGAGGATAAAATATTTAAAGCAAAGCCCAGCCGGGAAACTACAGAACAGATATACGAATTAAAGCGGGAATTGCTGGAAGTAAAAAGAGCGGTGTCTCCCCTGATAGATATTTGCAACCGCCTGATGCGGTTTGATATCAAAAGCATATCAACTGAAACACAACCTTATTTCCGCGATATTTACGACCATGCTGTACGCATTAATGAAATGATAGATAATACAAGAGAATTATTAAATACTGCACTGGAAGCCAACTTTTCTTTAATATCCATATCTCAAAATGATACTTCAAAAAAGTTTGCGGGATGGGCTGCGATCATTGCTATGCCAACAATGATCGCTGGTTTTTATGGTATGAATTTTAAATTTATGCCTGAGCTCGAATGGCATTATGGATACTACGCTGTAATTATTTTAACCATTGCTGTCTGTAGTCTGCTCTATTATTTTTTTAGAAAGTCAGGATGGTTATAGCAGGCAAATACAGGCATTTAGCGGGTAGAATACAAAGCACCAAAACAAATAACTGGCACCAAATGAAAATACAGATGCTTCGTTACTCAGCATGACAGGGAAATCCGAAGCATTAAATCTTAAATCCGAAACGATAAGCCGGATTAAAACGGATACTCCCTGGGCCCTGCAACCTGTAACCTGAACCAATCTTAAATCTCAAATTTCAGATCTTCCCCCTCCCTTTTCTCGGGCCGCATCTGCGGAAAGAAAAGCACATCCTGTATGGAAGGCTGGTTGGTTAGCAGCATGCACAAGCGGTCTATGCCGATGCCGATGCCGGCGGTAGGTGGCATGCCGTATTCCAGCGCTCTCAAAAAATCGTGATCAATGAACATGGCTTCTTCATCGCCACGCTCCATAAGCTTTACCTGCTCCTCAAAGCGTTCACGCTGGTCAACAGGATCATTCAGCTCACTATACGCGTTGGCTATTTCCTTACCGTTGATCATGAGCTCAAAACGCTCTACCAGCCCCGGCTTACTGCGATGCTTTTTGGTTAGGGGGCTCATCTCCACGGGATAGTCAATAATAAAGGTGGGTTGTATATAATGCTTCTCGCATTTTTCACCAAAGATGCTGTCAACAAGCTTTCCGCGGCCCATACCCGGCGTAGTTTCTATATGCAGCTTTTTACAGGTATCTCTTAAAGCCGCTTCATCCATTTCACTGATATCAATGCCCGTGTGGTCTTTTACTGCATCGTAAATGGAAACCCTTTTAAAAGGCGCTTTAAAATTTAATACTTTATCACCTGCGGGCACATCGGTAGTATTGTGTAAAGCAATAGCAACCTGTTCCAGCAGGTTTTCCGTGGTATTCATCATCCAGAAATAGTCCTTATATGCCACATAAAATTCAAGGATGGTAAACTCGGGGTTATGCGTACGGTCCATCCCTTCATTCCGAAAGTTCCGGCTGAACTCATACACCCAGTCAAAACCGCCAACGATCAGCCTTTTCAGGTACAGCTCATTGGCAATGCGCAGGTACAAAGGAATATCCAGCGCGTTGTGATGCGTTATAAAAGGACGCGCCGCTGCGCCTCCGGGAATGCTTTGCAATACAGGTGTATCTACTTCAAGCGCCCCATGTTCATTTAAGAAATCGCGGATGGTATTGATCATCAGGGTACGTTTGGCAAAAGTGTCCCTCACCTGCGGGTTGATGATCATATCGGCATAACGCTGGCGGTATTTGAATTCCGGATCGGTAACAGCGTCGAAGCTTTGTCCTTCCGCTTCCTTTACTACCGGCAAAGGCTTGAGTGATTTGGAAAGCAGGGTAAATGAAGTAACGTGGATAGAGGTTTCACCCGTTTTGGTAATAAAGCCATATCCTTTTACGCCAATGATATCACCAATGTCTAATAATTTTTTCCATACGGTATTGTATAGTGTTTTGTCTTCTCCCGTGCATATATCATCACGCTTTACATATATCTGTATCCTGCCCGAATGATCCTGCAATACGCCAAAAGAAGCCTTGCCCATATCCCGTATGCCCATGATACGCCCGGCGAAGCTGATATCTGCAAAATGCGCTTTGTGTTCCTCGGAAAAATTCTTTTTTATCTCCGCTGCGGTATGGGTAACAGGAAAAGCATCAGCAGGATAAGGATCAATGCCCAGCTTTTCCAGCTCCTGTCTTTTTTCTCTCCTGATGATTTCCTGCTCAGACAAATGTTGCATACACGTTTACATTTCTTTTTTCAAAAAAGTGGAGCAAAGGTACTGGTTACACAGAAGCCTGCAAAGATTTTAGTGTTGCAGTTCCTGCAGCAACAACTTCACCGCTTCATCGGGAGTAACAGGAGTGTAAGAAAAGCGCCGGTTAAACTTGCTGCTGTCAAAAAAATAATCACGGTCATACTGGTAGGTCATTTCTTTAATTTCTTTCAGCACGGGCATAAATATTCCCAGTAATCCCAGCATGGTAGTTGATAAAGTGCTATAGCGCGGCTTGGCGTTCAGCGCTTTGGCAATGAGCTCAATCCATTGCCTGCCGGTTAATTTGCTTTGATCTGTTGGTAAATGCCACACCTGGTTAAAAGCATCGGACGTATTGCCTAAAATGGCCGTTCCGTTTGCTGCATCGGCTACAAAAGTAAAGTTGTGCACCTTGTTTGCATGGGCAAGCCAGTTTGCTCTTTTACCTTTCACCAGGTTGTCTGTAACCAATTGATGCAATACGCTGGATTTGCCATTGGTGAAATCCGCCGACCGGGCAATAAGCGCAGTAAGCTTTCCCTGCTTCACCTCGTCCATCAGCATGTCTGCGATCTGCTGGCGGATTGCTCCTTTTTTACTGGTAGGGCGAACGGGTGTTTCTTCCGTCATGTGATGCAGGTGATCGCGGTCGTACATATATACATTATCGAAGAAAACCAACCGGGCATTATATTTTTTACAGGCATCAATCACATTACGCATAGTAACCGGCCAGCGTTCCTCCCATATTTTTAAACGGTAGGGAAACCCAACGGTAAGATACACTACTTCAGATCCGCTTACGGCTTTATCCACCGCTGTTGCGTCTGTAATATCAGCGGCAAACAGTTCATCGCCGGCATTTATTTTTTGAGGTGTGCGGCTTACTAAACGGATGTCATCCGTGAAAGCAGGAAGTATTTTTGCCAGCTCAACGCCTATGGAACCTCCCGCGCCTAAAATAGTTTGCATGATATGCCCTGTTTGTAAAATAAAAATATAACCCCCCGGCGCATTTCATAAACAGGTTAAGTGGTGGCCTTACTTTCGGCAGTAGCCGCTTCAGAGGCCAGGCCTGTTTTATGCTTTCCGTTACTATGATGCAACTCGTTAATCAGCTCTGCCACCAGCGAGGTCCACCCGGTTTGATGAGAAGCGCCCAGCCCGTTGCCGTCATCGCCATGAAAGTATTCATAAAACAATACCAGGTCTTCGTTTTCCGGCTTTTGATAAAACCAGTTATGCGTTCCGAATAATTTCCGTTTTCCTGTATCATCTTTCTTAAAAATACTAATTACACGTTTCGTAAGCTCATCCGCTACCTCGCCCAGCGATAATTGTATGCCCGAGCCTGTTGGGCATTCCACTTTCAAATCATCGCCGTAAAAAGCGCCGTACCGGCGGATAGATTGTATGATTAGGTAATTAATGGGCATCCACACCGGTCCCCGCCAGTTGGAATTACCTCCATAAAAATCGGAAGTAGAATCTCCGGGGTCGTATTGTGCGGTATAATGAATGCCGTTGATGGTAACGCTGTAAGGATTTTTTTCGTGATGCTTCGACAATGCGCGAATACCTCCTTCGGACAGGAATTCATTTTCATTCAGCAAATGTTCCAGCAGATACACGAGGCGCTCCCGCGGTACGAGCGACAACAGCATGGCTTCTCCGTCGCTTTTTTCTTCATTGGGCCAAAACTTCCCATTTTTTTTACGGTAATTTTCAAACCAGCCAATGCGCTTTTTAAAATCACTTAATTTATCAAACACCTTTTTTTCAATGGTAGATACGGCAAATAAAGTGGTAAGTCCAACAATGGATTGTATACGCAACTGCAATGGCTCAGAGCCGGCTATGGATAATGTGTCATAAAAAAATTTATCTTCTTCATTCCACAGCCCATGCTCATTAATGGCTTCCGCGATCAGTACGAACTGCTCAAAAAACTTGGTGGCGGTATCTTCAAAAGCTATATCATGCATAGCGATCTCCAGCGCCATATCCAGCATATTCAGCGCATACATACCCATCCAGCTTGTGCCATCGGCCTGCTCCAATTGCATATTGCTGCCCAATTGCGAACTGCGGTTAAACACACCAATATTATCTAATCCCAGGAAGCCGCCTTCAAAAAGATTATTACCACTTACATCTTTGCGGTTCATCCACCAGGTAAAATTGATCAGCAGCTTTTGAAAAACTTTCTTTAAAAAAACAATATCCCCTTTACCATCCTTTTTCTTTTCAATATAATATACCTGCATGGCGGCCCATCCCTGCACGGGAGGGTTAACATCGCTGAAGTTCCATTCATAGGCGGGCAATTGTCCGTCCGGCTTCATATACCATTCGCGCATGATCAGCAATAGCTGGTTTTTTGCAAAACAGGGATCGGCTACCGCCATTGAAATGCAATGAAAAGCAAGATCCCAGGCCGCATACCAGGGATATTCCCATTTGTCGGGCATAGAAATAACATCTTGGTTCTTAAGATGCTTCCAGTCGTGATTACGCCCGTTTTGTTTGCCTGCATTTACCGGGGTAATGCCATCGCTTGTAGTAAGCCACCGCTCTACATCGAAATGATAGTATTGCTTGCTCCATAGCAAACCTGCGAGCGCCTGGCGCTGAATTTTAGCCATATCTTCATCCATTCCCTCAGGTAATATAGCGGCATAAAAATCATTGGCTTCATTTTTTCGGGATACAAACACTTTTTCAAACCCCCTGTCAAAAGGCCTGTCTGCGAGTTGATTGGTGAACCTGCAATAAATGGTTTTTGTTGCGCCGGCGGGAATTTTTAATTTGTATACCGGGGAAAACTTGGTTCCCGATTTTTTATCGCGCAATGCCTGGAGGTTCTTCCCTTCAATGATGGCATCATGAAAAGCATCTTTTACAAAAACAGTAGCATTGGGTGTTTGATTTACCTTCTCCGTATTGGTTTCATTTTCAGTAAACAAACAATCATCCGCATTTTGAAAATACAGGTAATAGTTACCCAGCTTATAATGGGAGGCCTGCACCGCGTTTTTATTCAGGTACTTTATTTCCGGTTTTACATCCAATCCGGTGTAAGTCCAGCGGTTATAAAACCAAAGGGTGGGTAATACGGTTACAGGGGCTGATTTAGCCGCACGGTTGGTAACATCAATTTTAATGAAAATATCCTTCGAGCTTTGTTTTGCATAGGTAACCTTAACGTCAAAGTATTCATTATTATCAAATACACCGGTATCTAAAATTTCATATTCGGGTTCCTGTTTTGAACGTTTCCCGTTTTGCTCCAATAAATCTTCATATGGAAAAGCCTGCTGGGGGTACTTGTATAAGTACTCCATGTAATAATGCGTGGGCATATTATCTAAGTGATAGTATAATTCTTTTACATCCTCACCATGATTGCCTTCGCTGTTGCCCACGCCAAACAGCCGTTCTTTTAGTATCCTGTCTTTACCGTTCCACAGTGCTATACCAAAACAAAGATTTCCAAAGAAGTCGCAAATGCCGGCCAACCCGTCTTCTCCCCACCGGTAAGCCCGGCTGTGCGACTGATGAAAAGGAAAGTAATTCCAGGCATCGCCATTCGTGCTGTAATCCTCCCGCACGGTTCCCCACTGGCGTTCACTTAAATAAGGCCCCCATTGTTCAAGCGGAACCGGTTTTTGCGCATTAACGGAAAGACGTTGATGTTCTGCAGTCATAGCCTGTATTTATAAGATGTACACCGGGCTGATCGCCTCTTTTTGGATACATGCGGATACATCTCAGTATTAAGTAATCAGTTACAGACAAGCAATCTTTTATAGAATACCTGGTATTGGTAAATGAAAATACAAAGCAAAACTAACGGTTACAGCGCATATGGATAAAATTAAGCGTTTGGGGCTTATATATCGGACTGATTGTAGGATGCCAATCCAATTAAAGATTTTTCACCCGACAAAATATTCCACTTAAAGATGTTGACCTTTTTCAAATTCTCCGATATAGTATCTAACAACTTAAAACTAAAGAAATGAAAAAACTAAGCAATGCCGTGTTAACTTCTTTTCCTTTATTATTGATGTTGACCATGGTTAGCCTGTCCTGTTCAAAAAAAGACGGGGCCGGTGATGGTCCAAAAATCAGCAGCATATCTCCGTCAAGCGCATTGACCGGTGCAACAATTACTATAGCAGGTAACAATCTTTCAGGTTCGTCTGTAACTATCGGAGGCATTGGCTGCCAGGTGGATGACAATACTTCAACAGCTATCATCACCTCTATTCCGTCCGGAGCGACAACAGGTGAGCAGCAGGTATTGGTTCAGAATTCGCTGGGTAAAGCTACATCAAAGATTACCGTAACAGGTGCAGGTGCAGGCCCGGTAATTACTTCTATAACTCCGGCGGAAGTGGCAGTAGGGCAAGCAATAACGATCAGGGGTACGGGCCTGTCCAATGCAGTTGTTCAAGTTTATAAGAAGTTAGCGACCGTAACTGCCAATACAGCTACCAGTATCACAGCTACCGTACCAACAGGCATCCCGGTAGGACAGGCAGCAGTAGATGTTACAACCTCTCTTGGCTATACCGGAAGTACTGTTATTATTAAATAACAAAGCGAACGCTCCGGAAATGGCAGGTTAAAGCGTGGTACAGGCACTCAGCTCCATTAATTTGAGATGCCCGGCAATAGTTTGGAAATTTATCATTTTTTATCAGACTTTTGGTGTTGCCCATGCTTCCTTAACTTTTAACCTGAACAGGAATGGTAACACTTTGTTTTGATTTTGGTAACACAAGACTTAAATATGCTGTATTTAACGGGCGCGATCTGCAATCTGTAGAAGTATTGGATGACGCGGAGCCCGATACCATTACCCGGCTGGTGCGGCAAATTCAACCTCAGAAAAGCATTTTATCTTCTGTAATCAACCATAACAGGGAAATGGAACGTATTTTGGCAGCGCATTCAAAATTTCATTTACTCACCAACCTTACCAAACTGCCTTTTACTGCGCCGGTTACAAAGCCGGAAACGATTGGCGCCGACCGGCTGGCCTTATCGGCCGGAGCTACTGCTTTTTTCCCGGGTAAGCATAATCTGGTAATAGGCTTAGGCACCTGCATCACCTATAATTTTATTAGCAAATACAACCAGTTTTTGGGAGGAGGCATCTCCCCCGGAATGGAAATGAGGCTTAAATCGCTAAGGGATTATACTGCCAAATTACCTTTGGTAAAGGCCGATTGGAACTTTCCATTGGTGGGATATGACACAAAAACCAATATAACCAGTGGTGTAATACTGGGTATGGCAAAAGAAATTGACGGCATAATTGACGCATATTCAGAGCGATATAACAACTTTAACGTGCTTTTAACCGGGGGTGATTCACCCTTTTTTGCTCAAGTGCTGAAAAATAAGATATTTGCAGACCCTCATCTAATTTATAAAGGCTTGTATGCGATCAGTGAGTATAATAACTAACTGCAGAATATTTTTTTTGTTCAGTGTGGTTTTATTGATAGAAAATAGCGCTTCGGCACAGGAAAATTCTCCCTATTCCCGGTATGGCTTAGGCGATATTGTACCCAGCCAGAATATTGTAAACCGCGCTATGGGAGGAGCTTCGGCTGCATATTATGACCCCGTAACCGTAAATTTTATTAACCCGGCATCCTACGCCCGTTTAAAATATACCACATTTGATGTGGGACTTGACTATACGGGCCGTACCCTGAAAGCTACCGACCCGGTTCGCACGCTGAATTCAGGCTATCTTATACCATCATATATCCAGGTGGGCTTCCCCCTATCTAAAAAAAATAACTGGGGCATGAACATTGGATTGCGCCCGCTTACCCGTATCAATTACGAGCTGCAACAAACTACACGCCTACCCGGCATAGACAGTGTGCTTACTTCCTTTAGCGGACAGGGAGGCTCCTATCAGGCTTACATGGGAACCGGTATAGGCAGCAAACATTTTACGGTGGGCATTAATGCGGGTTATTCATTTGGCAGTAAAAATTATGTTACTGAACGGCTTTTTATCAATGACAGTGTTTTATATGAAAAGGGCAAGTGGGCCGACAGTACTTTCTTCGGCGGCATTTTTGTACATGCGGGAGCGCAGTATTCAACCCGTATCAGCAAAAGCTTCACGCTTAAGCTGGGAGCATACGCCCAGTTCAAAAACACATTGAATGCCTCCAGGAATATAATCAGGGAAACCTTTGAATACAACGCCTCTTTGGGAGAAATCCAAAAAGACAGCGTATACATTTCAAAAGACAATAAAGGTAAAATTATAGTGCCTGCTACCTATGGAGCGGGCATTACTATTGAAAAAGACCTTACCTGGTCGGTGAGCGCTGAATACAGTTTGTCGCAATGGGCGGATTACCGGTATTACGACCAGAAGGATGAAGTAAAAAATAGCTGGCTGTTCAGGCTGGGCGGCTCAGTGATACCGAACTATAAAAGCACGAGCTACTGGGCACAGGTACAATACCGCGCCGGGTTTTATATAGGCCCTGATTACATTGCCGTTAATAAGAGCCTGCCGGTATATGCCGTTACTTTTGGCGCTTCCTTTCCCGTTCGTAAGTATGGATACAGCTTATATTCCGGCCAGTACACCAGCGTTAATACCGCTTTTGAGATCGGCGCCCGCGGCAATAAAAGCAATTCCCTTCGCGAAACCTTTTACAGGATTTCCATAGGCTTATCTTTAAGCGATATATGGTTTATCAAACGCACATACCAATAATGCGTACCGCCAGGGGTAGAACACTTTTTATGTGTGCTTCTTTTTCTATACTGCTCTTTTTGGCGGCCGGATGTGAAAACAGCGAGCAGGAAATAAGAGAACTTACAGAAAAGAAAATAGGAGTTGACGAAGCCAGAACGATTGAAACCTATTTCAGCCAGGCGGGTAAAATGCGGGCCAAGCTTACCGCACCATTAATGTACCGCTACCAGGATACATTACCGAGAGTGGAATTCCCTAATGCCTTACATGTTGATTTTTACAACGATTCCCTGCAGGTAGAAAGCATATTGGATGCCTTATACGGCCGGTATATTGAAGGACAAAAAAAAATGTACCTGAGAGACAGCGTGGTGGTTATTCAGCAATTTAACCAGGATACCCTGCGTTGCGAGGAATTATGGTGGGATCAGAATAAAGAAATATTTTATACCGATAAACCCGTGAAGATCACAAAAAAAGACGGCACAGTTCTTCCGGGAAAAGGATTAGAAGCTTCACAGGATTTCAGGAATATTAAGATCATTAATCCTTCACAGGGCATATTACCTGTTCCGGAAACCGAATTCACCGGCGGTGTTCCTGCGTCAGACAGCTCCGCTGTTCCCGACAGCAGTCATCCCGGGAACAGGCCGTTCCCGGCTCCTGATTCCTCCGCACAAATAAAGGGCCTGTCTCAAAAGCAATATTTTGCCACGAAAACACAAAGAAAATAAAACGGGAAGATCAGGACTTTGTGCCCTTGTGCCTTAGTGGCATATCTTCTATACCGGCCCTTTTGAGGCAGCCTCTTGCTCATAACTGAAGAAGCCTTATGGATTTGTGGTGAAAACAAAGTTATTGCCACTATATTTCATCAATGATTTCTCGCCCGCCTACCGGAGGTCTGCCAGCGTGCACAGCGAAGCAGCGTACGCAACATATGCTTCTTTGTGACCGCCGCAACGCTGCGTTCTCTGCGTGAAATAGGATTTTACATAGATTACACGAATACCAAAAAACGTATTCGTGCATTCGTGGCGCACTTTGCCTGTTATTCATTACCGGAAAACGCTTTTCCTACTTTATCAAAAAAGGTTTGCAGCTCCTGAAACGTATTTTTAAATGCGGGAATCATTACGCCTAACCCCTCTAATAAAGCAGGTGCTACCCCTGCAGTAAGCGAATAAGCGCGGCTGGACAACAAGGTTTCCACACTGATCAACTGCATCTTTTCGGCATAAAACAACAATATACTCCCCACCAGCACATACATACCGGCATACAGCAATGCGCCGCCCAAACGGTTCACCCAGCCCAATAAAGTAAAGTTGAATATATTTTCTATTGCTTTGCCGGCCCACTGTACCAGCAATGCCACTATGCCAAATACAAGTATAAAAGCGATCAGGGGTAGCCATTTGGCGTTAATGCTGGTATGTTCCTGCATGTATACCGCCACTACCGCCGATAACTTTAATGCCGCCGCCAGGCCAATGATCCAGCCGGCAAATGAAAACAGTGCCATTACAATGCCCCGCATAGCCCCTTTGATAAGGCCTGCTACCAGCATTACAAGAAAAGCAATATCTATCCACATGGGTTATAGCATGGTAAAGGGGTTAGTGTTATTTTGCCAGCAAGCCCCTTACTACTGCGCTGATGGTTTTGCCATCTGCCTGACCTGCCAGTTGCTTAGTTGCGGCCGCCATTACTTTGCCCATATCCGCAGGTGAAGCAGCGCCTGTTTCAGCTATGATTTTAATGAGCGCCGCCTTTAGCTCCGCTTCGCTTAGCTGTTTGGGCAAAAAAGCTTCTATCACATCAATTTCTTCCTGCTCTGTTTGGGCAAGGTCTGAACGATTTTGCTGCTGATAAATTTCGAGGGAATCTTTGCGCTGCTTCACCAGCTTCTGCAATAATTTCGTTTCATCCGCTTCAGCCAGCTGCCCTCCGGCGCCTTCGGATGTTTTAGCGATAATAATAGCGGCTTTAATGGCTCTTAACCCGCGCAGCTTATTTGCATCTTTAGCCAGCATAGCAGCCTTGATCTGATCATTTACGATTTGCTCTAATGCCATAGTGTATGTTTTTATATTGTTAGTGCTGTATCAAACGTGAAACGGGAGAGGATAGAGGTGAACAGGCAATAGGCAATAGCGAATTCCACTCGTCTCACATTTCACTTCTCACCACCATTCACCACCTCTCACTTTTCACGATAACTTACAGACATTTTTTGATTGACTTGCCACCAAATAACATGGGAACTGCTTAACTTTTTTCCAGTAGCTCTCGCGATTTTTTATGAAAGTCGCCTGCAAATAATTTTATGGCTTCCACCAGCTCCGTTTGTCCGGTAGCCCTGCGATAGGTATCTGCCATGGTCATCAGTGTCTGGTAAAAAAAATCACCCATTTCGTCTACCATCATTTCTTTGGTCCACAGGTCAATACGCAGTGCGGATTTCTCCTGCCCGTCCCAGAAAGCCAGCATCATTGCTTTTGAATGCTGCGGCTCTTCCGCGCTGCTGCTACTGGCCTTCCAGGAAATCTGGTGAGGTATTTTATCCTGGTCGAGTGTTACGTCAATCGTAATTGTTGATTTTTGCATGACTACTTTGTATAAAAATGATGCAAAGGTAAGCGGATTTATGCGGTAACCACCTGCTGAATATTATTCCAGAGCCTTTGCATCACCGTTTCTTCACTGAGCGGTAAAACCTGTTCTTTTCCTTTACCGGTAAGGGCATGCCTGAACTTTTCATCTTTGTACAGCTTCACCATTTCACCGGCAAGCTTTTGTATGTCTGCAGGATCGCAATACAATACGGCATCACCGCCTGTTTCGGTAAGCGTAGCAGTGGCTGCAGCAATAACGGGCGTTCCGCATTGCAGCGCTTCCGCCAGCACAACGCCCTTTCCTTCATCTCCGGGAAAATAGATCATTGCCATGCAGGATGCCAGTATAGCCGCATATGTTTTTTCATCCGGCTTCTCTTCCATGATAATTACATCACTCCGGTACCGGTATGTTTGTAACAATTCCTGCATTTTTTTATTACCGGTAAGATTTCCCAATATAATAAAGCGCATATTGCTTTGCTGCCATTTTTTGAATTGAGAAAAAGCTTTTAATGTATTGATAATATGATGATGGGGTATGGATGACAGGGGCATCAAAAAATATTCCTTCCCCTCTGTATATTTACTTTTGATGGCTTCCCGTTGTTCCCAGTTAAGAGGCTGGTATATTACACCGGGCGACTGGGGCAGCACAAAAACAACAGCTTCTGCCACACCTTCTCTGCCCAGCTTTTGCTTCATCAAAAATGATGAAACAATAACACTGCATCGCTTACCACCATATACATTCCTCACAGCAGCTTTTATTGTTTTACGATCTGCTACATCTGATATAACCAGCATTTGAGGAGTAGGAGTTGATATGGGTTTCCCGTTGAGTGTGATCAATATGCCCGCTCCGTTTTTTTTAATTACAGATGCAACTTTCCGGTTATGCCATAATTTATTTACCGCCCGGGCGAGGAAAGGTACAGGTAGGGAAACAGATAATCCATTGCCGGGCAGGGAAAGATTGTTATCACAGGATAAAAAAATAAAAGTAGCGGTGCTTTGCACCTGGCAGAGCCTGCGAAGGATATGGTGAATGAAGCCCTCAAAGTTTTTCTCCTTTGGTAAAAACCGTTTACCCCCGTTTATGATCACTTTCATGATTTACAATTGTTTAAAAGCAACACATTTTTAAATGTCTTTGCCCGCGCCGGTATGCAGTACTTATTTACCGTAGCAGGCGTTATTATTGTTGTATTGTTGTAAAGGTAATCCGCTTGTTTATTCCCGGTAAAATATCATTGATGGAGATCTGATACCGGCCATATCGCAAAACGGGTTCCTTTTGTATCCAAACCTATTGTAAACTAAAATCCATACCTATGAGGCTTAGAATTCTACGCATTTGCTTCGTTATAGTATATGCTTTGCTGAACTGGAATAAGGTATCACTCGCACAATGCCCCGGCGGAGGCCCACTGCAAACCGTAACGTACAATTACACCACCAACTTAGCCAGTTTAACTGATGTGGTTTATTCCCCTTACAAATTTGATCCGGCAATGGGTACGCTTATGGGCGTTGACCTTACCGTATCTACCTTGGGATATGCACTTCTTGAAGTGATTAATGATGTGGGGGCATCTATAACCTACAAAATAACTTATTTCAGAACCGATTATATAACAGGCCCGGGACTGGGTTCTGGTATTGTGCTTGATACTATGATCGTATTTCCTAATATTGATATTGGCGCCAGTGACAATCCCGCTGTGCCAAGCAGCGACCCACCGTGGAAAAGCAATGGAATCAATGCTGACTATTCCAATTACTGGGGTACTATACAGGCTGCGCCGGTACATGAAGATGAGGATGGTAATGCCACACCCCGTAGTTTCAGCCAAACCATTGCCCCATCCGATTTTGGCTTATTTACCGGCCCCGGGCCGTTGATTTATAACTACGATGTTGTGGCATCCCTTCTGGCACAGGGTATTGGCGGAAGGTATACCCAAAGAATCGTAACCCTGAATACCGAGGTAACGATCAGCACTACCTATACCTATTGCCCCATGAGTATATTACCCGAAGGAAAGTTAACGTTTTCGGCACGCAAAACGGATAACAGCAATATTGCATTAAGCTGGATAAAAGAAAAAGAGGAAACCGGTATTACCTATATACCTGAAGTAAGCATTAATGGCTACGATTTCAGCAGCATCGGCGCCATGGAAAGTCAGCAGCCCGCCTCGGCAGGTACCGTAGTAAAATATGAATTTGATTATGCTGTTCCCAAATCTGCCGGCGGCAAGCTGTATTTCCGCTTAAAGCAAACAGATGCCAGAGGCAAGGTGCAGTATTCGGCTATTACTTCGGTTACTGTAGAAAACCTGCAGGAATTGGCGCTTACCGTATTTCCTAACCCTGCAGACAGGCAGGTTAACCTGCAATTCAATAGCATACAAAAACATGGCCTGCAGGCAGACCTGGTAAACAGCGTGGGGCAGATTGTAGAAAGAAACCATATCGCTCCAAACGGCTCACAGCAATATGCACTCACCTTTACGAAGAAACACCAGCCGGGCATATACTTTATACGGGTAACCAATACCGCTACCCGAACCCAGTATACCAGCCGGTTAATGATCAGGTGACCTGTGATGCGGTCGGCACCCGATGAAAGGAGGGTCAGACCGCATTTCCGGGCTTCGGGCCTGATCAGATCCCAGGATCGGATGGCTGATAGCCTGAAGTCAGGCATTCATTAAACCTATATTCCTCACAAAAGAGCTGGCATATCCCAAAAGTTGCCAACTCTTTTGTATTTTTACCAACATTTGAACTTACACATGGAATATAATACAACAAGGAATCATCTCATTATGCGCGAATATGGCCGTCATATTCAAAAGATGATTGATTACGTAATAACGATTGAGGACAGGGAAAAGCGGCAAAAAAATGCCCATGCACTTATTGAACTGATGGGCTTTCTAAACCCGCATCTGAAGAATGTGGAAGATTTCAGGCATAAATTATGGGATCATCTTTTTTTAATCTCCGATTTTAAGCTGGATGTTGACAGTCCGTACCCCATTCCAACACGGGAAACCTTAAAGCCCAAGCCTAAAGTATTACCTTATCCTAAAAGGTACCCCAGGTATTCGCATCTTGGAAAAAATCTTGAAATCGTTATAAATAAAGCTTTGAAGGAAGAAAATCCGGAGAAACGTTCGGGTTTTGCCAATTCTATCGCTTATTATATGAAGCTTGCCTACAACACATGGCATAAAGAGCTGGTACATGACGATGCTATCCGCAGCGAATTGAATGCCATTACCGATGGGCAGCTTGAATTTACCAATACACCATTTGTGAAGGCTTACCGCGAAAGAGACAGCAGGGAGGGCAACCGTTTCCAGCGCGGGGGCGGCAAAGGCGGCGGTTACCAGCAACGGAATAACGGGGGTAGCGGCGGACGTAGCGACCGCAACGGCAAGAGCGGAGGAAAGCATTATAAGAAAAGATTTAAATAAACTGGTAATCCTGAAAATAAAAGAACCCCGGCAGTATGATCACCATGCCGGGGTTTTATATTTGCACTCATTACATTGCATATGCATTCATTTGAAGTAACAGGCGGGAAAAAGCTGAAGGGCGAAATAATACCCCAGGGCGCCAAGAACGAGGCGCTGCAAATTATTAGTGCTGTACTGCTTACCCCCGAAACGGTAACCATACATAACATACCCGATATAGTAGATGTGAACCTGCTGATAGAGCTCCTTGGGGAAATGAATGTGAAAATTGAACGCCACAACCGCCATTCCTGTTCTTTTACTGCAGATGATGTGAATATTGATTATCTCCATAGTGAAACCTATCATCAAAAAAGCGGCAGGCTGCGCGGTTCCGTTATGCTGGCCGGTCCCTTACTTGCACGCTTTAAAAAAGCTTTTATTCCCAAACCGGGGGGTGATAAAATTGGCAGAAGACGACTGGATACCCATATTATTGGATTCGAAAAATTAGGCGTACAGTTCGATTACCACCAGGAAGACGGGTTCTTTCATCTTAAGGCGCCTTTGTTGAAAGGTACGGATATGCTGCTGGATGAGCCTTCCGTAACCGGAACAGCTAATATTTTGATGGCAGCCGTTTTGGCAAAAGGCACTACCACTATTTACAATGCCGCCTGTGAGCCTTACGTGCAGCAGCTATGCAAAATGCTGAACCGGATGGGAGCGCGTATAAGCGGCATAAGCTCTAATTTGCTCACCATTGAAGGGGTAGATCATTTGGGCGGAACCATACATACCCTGTTGCCCGATATGATTGAGGTAGGCTCTTTTATAGGACTGGCAGCTATGACTCAAAGCGAAATCACCATAAAGAACGCCGGCATAGCTCACCTGGGACAAATACCGGATAAGTTCCGCCAGTTAGGTATTCAATTGGAATATAAGGGCGATGATATTTATATTCCCGAGCAGGAGCTTTATGAGATCCAAACATTTTTAGATGGTTCCGTAATGACCATTTACGATCATCCCTGGCCGGGCTTTACACCCGATTTGCTGAGTATTGTGCTGGTGGTGGCCACACAGGCCAAGGGTTCGGTGCTGGTACACCAGAAAATGTTTGAGAGCCGCTTGTTTTTTGTTGATAAGATTATTGATATGGGCGCACAAATTATTCTTTGCGATCCGCACCGGGCGGCAGTAATAGGCCTGGGGCGGCAGCATCACCTGAGAGGCATTACCATGAGCAGCCCCGATATACGTGCCGGTGTTGCGTTACTAATTGCAGCCCTCAGCGCCGAAGGCAAAAGTATTATACAGAATATTGAACAGATAGACAGGGGATACCAATATATTGACAAACGGTTGCAACAGTTGGGAGCGCAAATACAGCGTATCTGATGTATCATTGTTTCGGGTGCTGCAGTTCCTCCCGGTTAAAAATATTTCTTACTCAATCATGAATCAAAATAAGATCATTATTATTACGGCGCCATCGGGTGCAGGCAAAACCACTATCGTGCAATACCTGTTGCAGCAATATCCCAAGCAGCTTGCATTTTCAATATCTGCCACCACCCGCGAGCGCAGGGCAAATGAAACCGATGGCAGGGACTATTATTTTTTGAGTAAGGAAATATTCCAGCAGAAAATACAGCACAACGAATTTGTAGAATGGGAAATGGTATATGAAGGAAAATATTACGGCACTTTACAATCGGAGCTGGAACGTATCTGGAAAACCGGCAGAATTCCTGTATTAGACATTGATGTTAAAGGCGCATTACATATACAGCGCCGTTTCCCGGAATCTTCTTTTTCTCTTTTCATTCAACCCCCTTCGGTTACAGAATTAAAAAGAAGACTGGAAAGCAGGGGAACAGAGACCGTGGAATCGCTGGAAGCAAGAGTAAATAAAGCCGCTTACGAGCTGTCATTTAAGGATCATTTTAACTACACTATTGTAAATAATCACCTTGAAACAGCCTGCCACGAGGCGGAAAAGATCATTACCGGCTTTTTCTAATTCGGAACATGATCCGGCCAAACCATATTGGAACAGCGCAGGCTTTGGGTGATATATTTCAACTTATCAATTAAGCATACAACACGGTATGCTCCTATTCCGTTCTCCCTGTATAGTTAAAAATGGCACATATTAAAATAATTGTAATAAGCGGTAATATTTCTATTTCGTGTTATTAAACATTATTAATCAATTTATTATATTTGAGTACGTATGACTGATGTAGATATATTAAAATTAGTCGGTATCATTTTAACCTTGCTGCTGGTTGGTTTTTTTGCAGGCATTGAAGTAGCTTTTGTATCTGCTAACAAGTTTTCTTTTGAACTCAAGAGAAAACAGGGCTTACGCAGCGGGAGAATATTATCACAGCTACTTGAACAGCCGGTAAAGTTCATAGGAACCACTTTGGTAGGCCTTAGTTTGGCCGTGGTAATATACGGATTGCTGGTAGGAGAATTTCTGTCGCCGTTGTGGGACTGGATTGAGCTGCATCTTGCCGCATCATTTTCGGCATATGTAAAATATTTACGGCTTATTTTTGAAACCCTGCTTTCCACTTTAATCCTCCTTATTGTTCAGTTTTCCTTTAAAGCCGTATTCAGGGCAAAAAATGATTCTGTACTATCTATTTTTGCCCAGTTAGGCATACTGGATTTTTTTCATAGCATTCTTTATCCTATTGCTGCTTTTTTTATCAGCATTTCTGAATGGATACTTACTTATTTGTTCAACATCCGGATATCTGATCAAAAGAAAGCCGCCATCTCCCCGGTGGATCTTGAACATTTTATTCAGCAGCATAAAAATCAGTCGGACGGCGGACAGGATATGAATGCCCAGCTTTTTGAGAATGCATTGCAGCTTCCTTCCGTTAAAATACGCCAGTGCCTTATACCACGCAAGGAGATCGAATCTATTGAGATAAACATGTCAATACACGACGTAAAGCAAAAATTCATTAATACTAAATTAAGCAGGCTGGTAGTATATGAAAACAGCATTGATAATATCCGGGGATATATTCACCAGATTGAACTTTTTAAAAACCCACCCGATATACAATCTATCCTGTTACCCATACCGGCGGTGCCCGAAAGCATGAGTGCGATGGATCTGATCAGCAAATTCACCAAAGAGCAAAAAAGCATTGCCTGGGTAGTAGATGAATTTGGAGGCACCGCGGGCATTATTACCATGGAAGACCTGCTGGAGGAAATTTTTGGTGAAATACGTGATGAGTATGATACGGATAAATTTGTTGAAAAGCAAATAGCTGAAAATGAATTCATTTTTTCGGGCAGGCTGGAGTTGGATTATTTAAACAAAAAATTTCATCTTGATTTTGGCGAAACAGAATCGGAAACCCTTTCGGGCTATATCATCCAGCACCACGAAATGATACCGAAGATCAAGGAAAGGATTATCATTGACAGTTATGAATTTGATATCATTAATGTGAGCGATACCCGCATTGAGATGGTTAAAATGAAGCGGCTGAAATGAGGGAACGGCTCATGGTGAATGGCGAAATGTTAACCCACAACCTCAAACTTGCAACCTGCAAGCTGTAACCCCTCTCCATCTTCATCACCACCTGTCTGCACTTGCCGCTTCTATGTCCTGCTTATACTTTTCCGGTATATTGCCATTGAGGAGGCAGCCGGGTTGCAGCGATGGAAAGATATCTTCAAATGTTCTTACTTCATTCATAAATACCCGCCGGTAAATATGCGAGCGGGTTAACTGTTCCTTTTCGCCTACCCCCGCTGCGCTGCAGAGCTCTACAAAAGACTTCACCGTTTCTTCATGGTAATTGGCAACCCTGTATTTTTTATCTTTTACTACTAAACCCACCGTTAATTGCGGGTTCTGCGTGGCAACGCCCGTAGGGCACCTGTTGGTATTGCATAACAACGCCTGTATACACCCAATGGCCATCATCATGGCCCTGGCGCTATTACAGCCATCTGCACCCAGCGCTAGTGCGCGGAGTATATGAAAGCCTGATAAAATTTTTCCGGAAGCAATTACTTTAATATGCTGCCTTATACCAAATCCTATAAGCATATTATGCACAAAAGCCAAACCATCCATCATGGGTGCTCCCACGTAATTGGAAAATTCCTGGGGGGCAGCGCCCGTGCCTCCTTCCCCGCCATCTATCGTTATAAAATCGGGGTAAATATCTAACTCCACCATTGCTTTGCATATTCCCGCAAATTCACTTTTCCTGCCTACACAAAGTTTAAAGCCAACGGGTCTTCCCTCACTCCATTCTCTTAGTTGTTGTATAAATAGTATCAATCCTTTAGGGGAGCTGAACGCACTGTGGAAGGGTGGTGAAGCCACTGTTGTGAAAGGCTGTACATGCCGGATAGTTGCAATTTCAAGCGTATTCTTTTTGGCGGGTAAAATGCCGCCATGCCCCGGTTTGGCGCCCTGCGAAAGCTTGAGCTCTACCATTTTAATTTGCGGTCTGTTCACATTTTTCTTAAACACTTCTGCCGAAAAATTACCTGCCTCATCCCGGCAGCCAAAATACCCTGTTCCTATCTGCCATATAAGATCGCCTTCCTGTTTAAGATGATAAGCGCTTATGCCTCCTTCGCCGGTGTTGTGTGCAAAGCCTCCTATTTTAGCGCCTCCGTTCAGCGCTTCAATAGCATTCGGGCTTAACGATCCAAAGCTCATTGCCGACACATTTAAAATGCTGGATGAATAAGGCTGTTTGCAGTCTTTATTGCCAATAAGTATTCTCGGATCGTGGTTTAAGCTGTTAAAATCCTTTGGTGCAATGGAATGGCTCAGCCACTCGTACCCTTCTTCATATACATTTAATTGCGTACCAAAAGGCATCGTATCCATTTCCCGTTTGGCCCGCTGGTATATGGTGGAACGGTCAATACGGTTAACAGGCCGTCCGTCTATATCCGATTCAATGAAATACTGGTACATTTTAGGCCGGATGTCTTCCATCCAGTAACGCATGCGCCCTACTACAGGATAATTGCGCATAATAGAATGCCGGGTTTGAAGCATATCATAAATACCCATAATAATGAGCAGCACCACTATAATAAAAGTTATCAGCCACCACCAGCTTACTGCATAGGATAATAGGCCTGTTACCAGCAAACTGACAAAAGCGGTAATAATAAACACCTTTCTCATGCTTTTTTTCAATTTGATTGTAGCAAATGTATTGAAATAAAGAGGGCAAAAAAAGGAGGGTACATAGCCGGGAAAAGAATCAATAAAATACAAAGTCTGAAGCCGGAAGCTCTAAATCCGAAGGATGCAATCAGATCAGCTACGGGCAATACAAAGAAAGCAGTATGCAGCCTGTCGTTAGTCGTTACAATCTGATAGCTGAGGACTGATGGCTGATAGCCGTAAATCCGGAACGAATGCAACCGTAAACCACGAATTAAAAAATCCGGATAGTCTTATTATATATATTTTTATTTTTTGGCAGAATCCCCGTACGTGATTACCTTTGCCGCCATCATGTTGGCAATGACAAAACATACAAAACGCACAAAGAAACAATTCCTGGAAAGGAAAGGTTAAGGAGTGTATTGTATGACCGAATATATTCAAAGGCCTTTCCGGAACAGGGAAGGCTTTTTTAATGTGATGTATCAAAACTAAAACCATAAAACAAATCAAAAATGAAAGTTGTAGTAGTTGGGGCCACAGGATTAGTAGGCACTAAAATGTTACAGGTTCTTGCGGAAAGAAATTTCCCGGTAACGGAATTATTCCCCGTTGCCTCGGAAAGATCTATTGGTAAAGAAGTGGAATTTAAGGATAAAAAATACAAGGTAGTAAGTGCTGCCGGTGCTATTGCAGCGAAACCTGATGTGGCTTTGTTTTCGGCTGGCGGAAGTACTTCCCTGGCGTTAGCTCCTCAATTTGCCGCAGCAGGCATTACCGTTATTGATAACTCTTCTGCATGGCGCATGGACCCTTCTAAGAAATTAGTGGTGCCCGAAATTAATGCCGATGCCCTCACAAAAGACGATAAGATCATCGCTAACCCCAATTGCTCTACTATACAAATGGTAGTGGCGCTTAACCCGCTGCATAAAAAATACAACATACAAAGAATTGTAGTAAGTACGTACCAGAGTGTTACCGGCACAGGCGTGAAAGCCGTGGAACAAATGCTGGGTGAAAGAAACCTTGCGGTTAAAGGAAGTAGCGGCGAATACCCGATGGCCTATAAATACCCGATTGACCTGAACGTTATACCTCAAATTGATGTGTTCCTTGATAACGGGTATACTAAGGAAGAGATGAAAATGGTGAATGAAACCCGCAAAATATTAAGGGATGACAGTATCCGGGTAACTGCTACCACTGTTCGCATTCCGGTTATGGGCGGGCACAGCGAAAGCGTAAACATTGAGTTTGAGCAGGATTATGATTTGAATGAGGTAAAGGAAATACTGGGCAGGGCGCCTGGTGTAGTGGTAGTTGATGACCCTTCTAATGCCCTGTACCCTATGCCTAAAGATGCGTATGAAAAGGATGACGTATTTGTGGGAAGGCTAAGAAGGGATGAATCGCAGCCCAACACACTGAACATGTGGATTGTTAGCGATAACCTCCGTAAAGGTGCGGCAACCAACGCGGTGCAGATTGCGGAGTACCTGGTAGCTCAAAATCTATTATAACTATTACCCGCATTACCTAATAAATGAAATAGAGCTATACTCCCTGGGGTGGCATAGCTTTCCTGACATCTTAAATACTTATTATTAATATCATATGGTATATTCATGTATCCGGTTTTTTTTAATATAAAAAAACAATATCTTTAAATAAAGCAGTTGCCATGACTAAAGTGTGGTAATAATAGTATGCATCTTATGCGGTCTTGTGTTTTCGTAAAGAAAGAACTATTGCTCATTACTAACAGCCTTTATTAATCCAATACCTATAGCGACCCCTGCTTAACCAGCGGTATATAATATACTTGCTGGTTGGAAAGCAAGTAACATTCCTTATAATTTTGTATGCTACAGAATTTTGTGGCCGATAATATAATTCTTAAGTCAGTTCCTGACAGGGAATGAATTGGAGTTGTATCTAATTTAATACTTGACTGTTTTTATGAGATTAACTTATTACCATTCTGTAGACGGGCTAAGGGGAGTTACGGCATTAATGATAATTGCGGGGCATTTTTTTACATTAAAGAGATCGATGAATTCTGTAGCCCTGCATTCTATTTTCGAATTTTGTGGCACAGGCGTTTCATTGTTTTTTTTGCTATCGGGTTTTTTTATTACAAGAATACTTTTAAAATCACTTGGCTCTGAACACTACTTCAAAAATTTTTATGTAAGAAGGGCGTTGCGGATATTTCCTCTCTATTATTTTGCCCTGGCGGTTTATTATATTACTTCCAGAATTTTCGGCATAGGATTTCAATATTCAGCATCATCTGGTAGTCAGGCTTATTATTATTTCTTTCTTCAAAATATAGCAAATACTTTTTCATGGAAAGCCTCCGGCCCCTATCATTTCTGGTCATTGGCGTTGCAGGAACACTTCTATTTATTTTGGCCGGCTATTGTCTATTTTTTTTATAAAACAACAGGAAGGAGATTGCTATTTGTTTCAGTATTGCTACTGCTTCTGCCGTTACTGGTACGCTACTTTATGCTTTTAAAGGGGTATAGCATCAATCATTTTACCTTCGCCAGGCTGGATCAACTGGCACTTGGAGGGATATTAGCTATTTTAGAAAAGAACAAAGTATTAACACAAAAAAACCTGAAGTATTTTATTATCTGCATTGTAAGCGGTCTTGCACTTACTGCCTTTGCCCAACTTAAGCTCTCTTCGTTTTATTTTGAGCTTTTGAAACATAATATTTTAGGTGTCCTTTATTTTGGTGTTATCGGTTATTGCGTCATTAATGAAAACAATGGTTTTCTTACTAAAGCGATAAAACAAAAGCCCTTAATGTATTTGGGGAAGATAAGTTTGGGAATGTATGTATGGCATGTGTTAGTCGTCTTCTTTATCAATCATGGCAGTTCTACCGGGTATTCACTTTTCGATTTTTTAATACTCGTTGGCATAACCACCTTATTAGCATCCATGAGTTATTATTGGCTTGAAAAGCCTTTCCTCCAGCTTAAAAATCGATTTGTTTAATCAAAGATGGAATTGCTGCTTACACACGCCACACTATAGCTATTTGAAACCTTCTTACAGGCATCTACAATATATTGCATTAATCCCTAATGTAGCATATGTAATATCCGGAAAGAAGTAATAGCATGAGCGTGTGAGTTGCTTTATTCTTCTATGGCTCGGTTCAAAAAATAAATCAGTGGTTGTATAGCGCTGAAAGCGCTTACGGTTTGCTTTAGCAGGGTTGCGGAACTTAAATCCGCATCATTGATTTCCTGCATGGCAATCCAGCTTTTAAGCTTAAGGTAGGATGCAGCAGGATTGTCTTTAGCATATCCTTTGGGTACATTCACCAAAGTGATTTCCGGTTCGTTATCCAGATCGCCGTAAACTGTTTTAAACTTTTTTGCTGTGATGATTTTTTTGAATTCAGGCCAGCAATAATCAATTTCCTGTCTTATTTTTTGTGTTTCACCGGGCATGGGCATCCAAATGCCGCCGCCTATAAAACTATTGTCGGGCTCAAGGTGAAAGTAATACCCCGCAAAAACGGATTTTTTGCCGCCACGGTTAATACTGGCTGCAAAATTTTTTTTGTATGGCGTTTTATTTTTGCTGAACCGGATGTCCCTGTTAATGCGGAATAAGCATTGCTTAGCAATTAAAGGAGCAATGGAAGGATCAGATTTACCAAATGCATCAATTACAGATTGAATAAAATCTTCATAGTCTTTGCGGGCGGTTTCGTATTCTTTTCTATGCAGATCAAACCAGGGCTTATTATTATTTTTTGCAAGATTTTTAAGGAACCGCACGGTAGCAGGTTGTATCATGGGGTATGTTTAATCTATAGTGCAACATTATAATTTAGTTTCAAATATCAAATTTGATATTGTTTCCGTTCGTTTTCCATCACTTTACTCTTCCCCAGTTTTCGCCGCTTTTAATCCTGTATAGCGTCATTTCGCTCACTGCATATTTTTCGGCAAGCTGCTTATAGGTGAGTTTACGTTTGGGGTCGGCAATGGTTTTTTTGATGGCGCTTACCTGGTTCGTATTCAGCTTCAGCCCCGAGGAGCGGTTAGCCTGAATTTTTTTATAGGCGATCTTGGCAGGGCTTTTTTGCTGGTGGCGGCTTACCTCGCTTAAAGTAGCCCATTTAAGGTTGGAGGATTTGTTATCTGTTTTATTGTAGTTGAGATGAATAACAAACTGGTGCCTGGGTGAGGGTTTTTTGCAAAATAAACGCGCAATCTCCCGGTGAATATAAAGGGTACCCTTGTTGTTGGGCCGGTGCAGGTTCAGGCTTCTGTATCCCGTGGTGAGCGATCCGCTGAGCAACTGCCCGTCTGCATAAATATCATCAGTATAGCTGGCTATTTTGCCATAGTTAGAGACAGCGTATTTCTTACGAAGCTGCTTCCATCCGGAAAACTGTAATGGCTTCCATGTTTCTCCGGGAGTTTTCTTTATCATAAGGAGATGTTTTTAGGTATTATAAATTTAATAAATTAGAATGGCTTCGCATATTTATTTTTATACCCATACTTTCTGCCATGGTTACCCTATGTAAAGCTCCTTATACAGCCGATCCGTTGATCATGCCCAAAAACGCCTCTTCATTAATGATTTTTATAGTTGCTATCTTCTTTGCCTTTTCAAACTTGGAGCCTGCGTCTTCTCCCACAACTAAGTAGTTCAGCTTACTGCTCACGCCGGTTAAAATGGCTCCGCCGTTTTCCTCCACAATGGCCTCCGCTTCGCTTCTTTTAAGCTTGTGGAGCGTGCCTGTAAAAAGAAAGGTTTGTCCTGCGAGGTTACTGCTGCTATGCAATGCTTTCTTTTCATTTTTAAGCTGCAATCCTATATCTTCCAACTGGTGCAGCATTTGTATGTTTTGTTCATTATGAAAAAACTGGTATACGCTTCCCGCCACTTTAGGACCCACATCTTCCAGCTCCTGTAATTGCTCACCCGTAAACCGGGTATAATCCAGCAGGTGATCAACCCGTTGTGCCAGCACTTTAGCCGTAGTTTCACCTATATAACGTATGCCCAATCCGTATATCAACCGGTGTAGCGGTTGCTTTTTGGAAGCGGCTATAGCTGCCTCCATATTCGTTACGCTCTTCTCTCCAAAGCCCTCCATTTTCCGGATCTTTTCAAAAGGGAGATGATAAATACCGGGAATATCCCTGAGGTAATCAAGCGCATAGAACTTTCGTACAATTGCATCACCCAAACCCCGTATATCCATAGCATCCTTGCTGTTGAAATGAATAATCCGTTCTACAATCTGTGCCGGGCAGTTGTTACTGTTGTTGCATCGCCATACCGCCTCATCTTCCGGCTTCTCCAGGGCATAACCGCAAACCGGACAGTTCACCGGAAAGTGAATGATCGCCTCATCACCTGTTCTGAGCTCAGGAAAGGATTTCACTACCTGCGGAATCACATCACCCGACCGTTCTATTAAAATAGTATCGCCCAATTGCAGGTTCTTCTCTTTAATATATTCTTCATTATGCAATGAAATGCTGCCTACGGTAACGCCCCCCACCTGCACGGGATCAATTTTTGCCACAGGCGTAACGGCCCCGGTTCTGCCTACCTGAAATTCTACCGCCATCAGCTTGCTGGTACCCTGCCTGGCCTTAAATTTATAAGCGATTGCCCAACGGGGATGGTGTGTGGTCATACCTAATCTTTCCTGTATTGCCAAATCATTTACCTTAATCACCATACCATCAATTTCATAAGGCAGTTCATCCCGCTGTTTTTCGAAAACTTCGCAGTATTCAATAATGGCAGATATGCCTTTAAATACTTTTTTTTCTTTTTCAGGGCTTCTGAACCCCAGTTCCCACAACATTTTTAAGGAACCGCTATGCGTTTGTAAGGCCGGCGGAGCACTATGTTTTGGCAAAAGACTTACATCGCTTATATGATACAGGAATGCTTCTAAGTTCCTGCGGCTTACTTCTCTGGGGTCTTTAATCCGCAATGAGCCTGCAGCGGCATTACGCGGATTAGCCAGCCTGTCTGCCCCCTGTTCTTCCAGCATATCATTATAGGCTTTGAAATGATTTTTATTCATCAGCACCTCGCCCCGGATTTCAATTTGTTGTATACCATAAGCCGAAAAATTTGCCGACAGGGGTACCGATCTGATCTGCCGGATGTTCGCAGTAATATCATCTCCTACCACGCCATCGCCCCTGGTAACGCCACGCACCAGCATATCGTTTTCATATATCAGTGAAATACTGGCCCCGTCGAACTTGGGTTCAACGCAATATTCCATTTCACTTAAACCACTAAGTTCCTTTGCTTTACGGTCAAAATCAATCAGGTCGGCTGCATCGTATGAATTATCGAGCGACAGCATGGGTACCAGGTGCTGTACTTTGGGGAAATCTTTGATAAGCCCTTTGGATACCCGTTGTGTGGGAGAGTCTGCCGTAATGAGTTCCGGGTGTTCCTGCTCTGTTTTTTCCAGCGCCTTATACAACTGGTCATATTCTGCATCAGCAATAAGCGGGTCATTCATTATATAATAGCGATACTCGTGAAAGCGCAGCACACTGCGCAGTTCATTCATTTGTGACGCATCAATTCCTTCACCGGTATGTTTTAAAAAAGTTACGGTTTGCTGCTGTAAATGCTGTGTTTGTTCTTTAGTATACATAGCGCATATTTTCTGCTGTAAAAGTAGTTCAAAGCAGTATAAGCAGCATAAGGTTAGCCTGTATTATCTTTTTGATGCATAATGGCCGGGGTGTTTTAATTTTATGCTTTACCCGCACAATTGGTTTTTATGAAATTGTTGTATTCCCTAATCGCAGTATGCAGCATACTATCCTGTAACACCAAAAAGAAGGTTGATCTTATTGTACACCATGCAGTGATCTATACCATCGACAGCAGCTTTAGTATAGCAGCGGCTTTGGCAGTAAACAAAGGGAAAATAGTGGCTGCCGGCAGTAATGAAGCCATCCTCGAACACTATACTTCAGATAATATAACAGATGCAAAAGGGAAATTTATTTATCCCGGGTTCATTGATGCGCATGCTCACTTTTATGGCTATGCGCTGAGTTTGCAGGAAGTGGATCTTACAGGAACGAAAAGCTGGGATGAATGTATAGTGCGTATAAAAGATTTTGTAAAAACGAAAGCCGTTCAACCCGGACAATGGATCATTGGAAGAGGCTGGGATCAGAACGACTGGCACAATAAAGCTTTCCCTGATAAAGCCAGGCTGGATGCGGAATTTCCCGGGCATCCTGTTTTACTAACGCGCATTGACGGGCATGCGGCTATTGCCAGCCAGATGGCTTTAACCAAAGCAGGCGTGCAGCCCGGAGAAACGATAGCAGGCGGGCTCATTGAAGTGAATAAAGGCCGCCTTACGGGTATTTTAGTTGACAACGCGGTAGGCCGGGTAAGCGGCATTATTCCTGAACAGGATGCGGAAGTTATAGAAGCCGCTTTTAAACAGGCTGAAAACAATTGTTTTGCCGCGGGACTAACCACTATCGTGGATTGTGGCTTGATGAAGGAGCAGGTGAGCCGTATAGATACGTTGCAAAAGAACGGAACGCTCCGCATGAAAATAGTAGCGCTACTATCCGATAGCCCCGAAAACTATGATTATTATCTGAGCAGGGGTGTTTATAAAACAGACCGTTTGCATGTGAACGGATTTAAGTTGTTTGCGGATGGCGCATTGGGTTCAAGAGGCGCCTGCCTGCTGCAGCCCTACCATGACCGGCCGGACTGGAAGGGCTTCCTGCTCAGCAATGCGGAGCATTACAAAGAGGTGTTGCAAAAACTATACGATTCACCCTTTCAGGCATGCACACACGCTATTGGCGATTCTGCTAACCGTGCTATCCTTAAGCTGTATGCCGGTATCTTAAAAGGAAAGAATGACCGGCGCTGGCGTATTGAACATGCGCAGGTAATTGACAGCGCCGATTTTGACCGGTTTGGAAATTACAGTATTATACCTTCTGTTCAGCCCACCCATGCCACATCCGATATGTATTGGGCGGCAGACCGGTTAGGTGCAAACCGCATGAAAGGAGCGTATGCGTATCATCAATTACTACTGCAAAACGGGTGGATTGCCTTGGGAACCGATTTCCCGGTGGAAGATATTAGCCCGTTCAAAACATTTTATGCGGCGGTTGTAAGAAAAGACATACAAAATTTTCCGCCCAATGGCTTTCAAACTGAAAATGCGTTAACCAAAGAACAGGCATTGAAGGGCATAACAATATGGGCAGCCAAAGGAAGTTTTGAAGAAAAGGAAAAAGGAAGCATTGAAAAAGGGAAATGGGCCGATTTTATTATTACCGATACCGATATCATGCAATGCGATCCATCTGATATTTTAAATACACAGGTATTATATACTTACGTGAACGGGGAAAAGGTATATGAAAGTAAATAGGGCTTGCTTCTGTTTGAGCAGGCCTCTTAATAAACGGGGTGTCCCTCAATTCTAAAATCCTTGCTGAAGATCAATATCTCTTTAGAGCTTTTATCATTGCTCATGCCGTATTTCCAGTTGGGCGTAAGGATATGAAAGCCTTCATACATTTCCCTGATCGGCGCACAATCATTATACGATAATATCCAGTGTTCCCTTTTTTTTAAAATCTCCGATAGCCCTTCATGGTCAAATCCTTTATGGGCGTCGCCTTTCCTGCCATATAAGGAACTTCCGATCAGGTAGGGCGGATCAAGATAAGTGAATGCATGCGGATGATCTGCCAGCGATTGTTTGAAATCTCCATTCGCAACGGTTATATTCGGATTATAAAAGTTCCTGAGTCTTTCAATTGCAGATAAGGTAAACCGGGGATGGTGAGGTGACATGCCACCTGAAAGGGTGGAACCTGAAAAAGAAGAGCGGTTCAGCACATAATATACTGCCGCTCTTTGCAATTTGGTTTTGAAGCGGGTTTGTGTTTTCTGCAGGGCATAAAAGGTATCCTTAGGAAGGGGGAAATATTTTTCTACTGCTTTTGCCAGTTCTCCCGGCTTGGTAACAACACATTCCCAGAATTCCACAAGCGGGGGGAAAACATCGTAGCCATATACTTTGGTTCCTTTTGCCGCTATAGCCAGTTCAATGGAGCCACCACCAAAAAAGGGCGATAAAAGCTTGTCGAGCCGCTTCGGAAAAAATTGTGTGATGAAATCAACCCCTCTTGTTTTTCCTCCGGGGTAACGGAGCAGGGAACGGCTGGTGTAATTACCGCCCGGGCCAGTTAATGCACTATTCGACCATTCAGGCAGCTCATCAACTATATTTCCTGGTTTAATACTCCTCATGGCAATTCAAATTTCCCGGGAGTTGTAACTCCATCTCTAATTTACACAGCAAAGGGGCTGTCTAAAAAGTAATATTTTGCCACAAAGGCACGAAGCCACGAAGAAAATAAAACCTGAAGATTATGACTCTGTGTCTTAGTGGCATATCTTCTATACCGGCCCTTTTGAGACAGCCCCTTTACCCTATTATATTTTGGAACCAATATTATTTATTGCTTACGGTTTTTGTCCCAACTGCTTCATAAACCGGTAATGCGATGCTACCGCTGCGCCAAGTGAAGGATAATAGATGTATTGCAAACCAAACTGCTGACAGGTTTGCTGTACTATTTTACTAATGGCCGGGTAGTGCACGTGGCTGATACGGGGAAACAGGTGGTGTTCGATCTGGAAATTCAATCCGCCCACAAGCCATGAAAGGAATTTATTATTTGCCGCGAAATTGGCCGTGGTTTTTACCTGGTGGATGGCCCACTCGTTTTCAATTTTTTTAGGCTCAATACCTGCCACTTCAAATTCTGCATGCTCTACCACATGCGCCAGTTGAAATACCACCGCAAGCGTTAATCCCAAAACAAAATGCATCACCAGGAAGCCTAACAACCAGGGCTGCCAGCCTAATACCAGGATTGGAATAACAATGGTAATGGCGATGTACAGTAATTTGGATATCCAGAAAGTAAGATGCTCCTGTATGTCCATTGGCTTTAATGGCGTGGTGTATACTTTGCGGGTTACATATTTTATATAATCCGTAATAAACAACAGGAAGAGGGAGGTAAATCCGTAAAGAAAAAACATATAGAACTGCTGGTAACGGTGAATGGGCTTCCAGGGCTGTGTGGAACATTCACGCATAAAAGGCATGTTATTAATGTCATCATCAATACCATCAATATTGGTATACGTATGATGCACGATATTATGCTTCAGTTTCCATAAAAAAGCATTTCCGCCCAGCGCATTCATACTTAAGCCAAACAGGTCGTTTACCCATTTGCGTGTGGAGTAGCTGCCATGACAGGCGTCGTGCATGATGTTAAAACCAATGCTGGCGAGGGTAAACCCGAATAAGCCACTCAGCAATATGCCTGTAAAGAGGTTAAGCGGAAGCAATAACAGGGAAAGATAGATCAGTATGGCGGCCGGTATAAGTACGGCCGATTTTAAATACAACTTCCAGTTACCGGTTTTGCGGATATTATTATCAATAAAATATTGATCTACGTTCGCTTTTAGCGCATTAAAGAACACTTTGTTCTTATTGTTGAAAGTAACCTTGTACATTTATTTAGTTTTTCCTGATGTGTGTGGTATATGGCGTATACCGTGCAATTAATGAATAACGTTTGTTTGGGGGAATAAATTTCAAAATCTATCTCACCTTTTCTCCTCTTGCTCAATAACTATTGATTTTACAGGCGGATGGGCAAAGGTACGGCTTTTATAGTGAAAAAGATGCTAATTCATCTTAAACGGAACGATCATATCAAATACGGGGATCTTAACATCAAATTGCTTTTTAGACGCAATATTTTCCATTACGTAGGTTCCGTACATTTTACCCATTTCCGTACGCAGGTTACAGCCACTTACATACTGGTATTGTTCGCCGGGGTTAATCTGGGGCTGAACGCCTACCACACCTTCCCCCTCTACTTCCCGCTGGGTGCCATTGCTGTCGAATATATACCAGTGCCGCCGCAGCAACTTTACAGGAAATGCATTATTGTTCTGTAAGGTAATGCGGTAAGCAAACATGAACTCACCGCTTACGGGATTACTGTAATCCGGCTGGTAGAATGTTTCAACCGTTACTGTTACCCCTTCCGTTACTTTTGATGCCATTGCCTTACCATAGTTTGGCTTAAAAGTAGCAAAAAACAATGACAGCCTGCGGAATTAATGAGAATTTTATATACGCAACCAAATCCGGTTTACCTTTACCGCAAAATCTGATGTGCCTTTTAATTCATATATATTAATATTAAATTCTTGTAATCATGAAAATTGCCGTAGCCAAAGGTGATGGAATAGGACCTGAGATAATGGATGCCGCTTTAAGCATATTTGAAGCCAATAAAGTGCCGCTTGAATATGAGTTTGTAGATATGGGAAAATGGGTTTTTGATAAGGGTTTTTCAAATGGAATGACGCCGGAAGCCAGGCTCACCATAGAAAGCCTCGGGCTGCTGTTTAAAGGCCCAATGGAAACACCCAAGGGCAAAGGGGTAAAAAGCATCAATGTAACTGCCCGCAAAACCTGGAATACTTTTGCGAACAAAAGAGTGTTTCAAACCCTGCACGGCGTAGATACCGTTTTTTCAAAAGCGGGAATACCCATTGATATTACGGTGGTAAGAGAAAATATTGAAGATACTTACGGTGGTATTGAACACATGCTTACGCATGATGTGGCTTTGAGCCGCCGCTTTATTACCCGCCCCGGAAGTGAACAGGTGATCCGGTATGCCTTTGAAATGGCTAAGCTAAAAAAGGCCAGGCGTGTGAGCTGCGGCCATAAAGCCAACATTATGAAAATAACGGATGGCTTGTTTTTGGAATGTTTTTATGAGGTAGCTAAAGCATACCCCGAACTGAAAGCGGATGATATTATTGTAGATGATCTTTGCATGAAGTTAGTAACCCGGCCCGATGCTTTTGACGTGGTGGTGCTCACTAATTTACAGGGCGATATTGTATCGGATCTGTGCGCAGGACTGGTAGGAGGGTTAGGCTTTGCGCCTTCCGCCAATATAGGCGATCATATTTCTATTTTTGAAGCAGTGCATGGTACCGCACCGGATATTGCAGGAAAAAATATAGCCAATCCTACCGCTTTAATATTAAGTGGCGTATCTATGCTGCTGCACCTGGGTTTAACAGAGAATGCGGGGTTAATAGAAAATGCGCTGCTGTATACTTTGGAAAGTGGTGTGCATACCGGTGATTTCGGTGATAAATCCACACCTGCTGTAAATACAACAGAATTTGCCAATGCCATCATAAGCAATCTTGGTAAAAAACCGGAATTTAACGCAAAGCTCGTTATAGCCAACAAGCCTGGTACGCCTGTTCCTTTTAAGCTGCAGCAAAATGCCATGATGGTGTCAAAAGAAACCGGTGATGAAAATATTGTGGGTGTTGATATGTTCATAGAAAGTGATGAGCAGCCCATGGTTATTGCTAACAAATGCCAGCGGCATGCCGGGGTTAAATTTAAATTAGTAAACATCAGTAACCGCGGCACGCAGGTGTGGCCTACCGGTTCGGTATACACGAACCTGGTAAACTTATACAATGTGCGGTTCGAAAGCCTTGATGAAGAACCGCTTACCCAGCAGGATGTACTCGGGCTTTATGTAAGCCTGAGCGGTAACTTTAAAATATGCTCTTCCGAGCTGCTGAATATGTGGGGTGATAAGAAAGCGTACAGCCTGGCCCAGGGCCAGTGAGAAAACATAGAAACAATAGGTACACATCGTTTTTAATATACCCCCATCATGTTTTCCTATGCCCTATTGTGCCTGTGTATTGAATACAACAAACGAGCCACATAGTACATGCCTATGAAATCAATGTTCCTGTGCAAAAACATCCAAAACTCAGGTTAGATTAGAACAGGCACCTTAACCCTGCCTTTCCCTGTACCCTGCAACCTGTACCCTATACCCTGCAACACCCTTCACTGTACTTTATCACTCCAAAAAATGATCCCATATATTAAGGCAAAGGCAAAGGCAATTAAAATACCTCCTGAAATTTTAGTGATCACTGAAATATTATGAACGGTTAGCTTCTTACGCAAACTCCCCGCCAGCAGTACTTTTGCCGCGTCTGCCAGCATATTAAAAACGATACAGATTGTAAAGATGATGATCCGCTGCTGAAGGGTGTGGCTTACTGCAAATGCCGTTGCATTTACCAGCCAAAAAATAATAACACTGGGGTTAAGGGTATTGATCAGGAACCCGGAAAAAAAAATCTGGGTATGGTCGCCCCTGCCTAATTTAATCTCCAGCCCGCCGCCGTTTACCCTTATCCTTGTTTTTTTGAAAAAGAGATAATAGACGCCCATAGCCAGCAAAAAAGAGCTGCCGGTATAGCCAATCAGCTTTTTATATTCCAGCAATTCTTTCACCAGTTCGGTAAAGGCATTGCATAACACTACCAGGATTATATCGCTTATCCATACACCCGCAACAAAACTAAAGCCGCCTTCGTGGCCATTATAAATACTCTGCTTTATTATGGTAAAGATAACCGGGCCAACAGACAAGGCTAAAACTAACCCCAGCGCCAATCCTTTCAAAAGGGCCTCAATCATGGTTTACCGTTTAAATTCATCAATTTGGAAACATAAATGTAAGAAACCATGATTAACTGCTCATGTAAAAATCCGTTAACCCTGTGCCGGTAAGTGATTTTATATGGTTACCGAAGCAATGAACTGCTGCCACTCTTCCAGCATTTTGCCTTTCATAACCCTTGGGAATTTATGTTGCCCTCCAAGCTTACCTTTGCTTTCCATAAATTCCATGAAGTTTTTTTCCGACAATACTGTAAGCAAAACCGCTTTTAACGCACTTTTTCTTTCTACCGCATAATCATCATTCAGCTCCTTCAGGTTATTGTCTATCGCCAGGCGCAGGCTTTCCGCATCTACGGTATCATCGCATGCTACATACCAGTGATGGGCGAAAAAAGATTCATAGGGAATGCCTGCTACTGTAAATTCGGGAATGGAAATATTCAGTTGCTGACCCGCCAGTTGAATGGCTTTATTCATATTATCAACACTCAGGTGCTCTCCTACAAGACTCAGGAAATGCTTCGTTCTTCCGGTAATTACGATCTCGGATCTTTTTTTATCTGTAAACCGCACCGTGTCTCCTATAAGGTATCTCCATGCTCCTGCGGAAGTGCTTAGTAAAATAGCATAATCCGTTCCTTCCTCCGCTTCATCCAGCAAAAGGGTTTGCGCACTGTTAATAATATTTCCTTCAGGGTCAAAATTCCGGCTGTTAAAAGGCACAAATTCAAGAAAGATATGCTCATTGGTGCTCAGCTTCATCCCTTTCCCGTTCTGCCTGTCCTGGTAAGCAATAAAACCTTCCGAAGCCAGGTAGGTTTCTATATAAGTGAGGGGTTTGCCCAATAACTTTTCGAATCCTTTTTTATATGGGTTGAACGCTACGCCGCCGTGCACATAAAAAGCAAGGTTAGGCCATATCTCATGTATATTATTGAGCTGGTATTTTTCTATAACCATCTCCATACACATTTGTATCCAGGCGGGTACGCCTACAACAAACCCAATATCCCAGTGTGGCGCCTGTTCTACAATCTCGTCTAACTTGGTGTTCCAGTCTTTTGTACGGGCAATTTTCTTGCCTGGCTTATAGAATGGGCTGAACCAGAAAGGCACTTTTTTGGCGGTAATGCCGCTCAGGTCGCCGGAATAGTAGCCGGGTCCTTTTTGCAGGTCAGTGCTTCCCCCCAGCATCAGCCAGCCTTTGCTGATAGATTTAACAGGAATATTTTCGTAATTGCGCAGGGTAAGCATTTGCTTGATCATTACAATACGGTTGCCCCGCATAAGATCATTCGTAATGGGTATATATTTACTGGCAGATCCGGAAGTGCCTGAGCTGAGGGCAAAATATTCAATCTTTCCCGGCCAGCATACGTCCGGAATGCCGTCTAATGTACGATGCCACCATTGTGCATATATGCTGTCATAATCAAAAATGGGAACAAGCCGCTGAAAGATTTTTTCGGGATGTTTGTGCAGCAGTATTTCATCAAAATGATAGGTTTGCCCAAACTCCGTATATCTTGCCTTTTTTAATAATTTTTTTAGCACACGACCCTGTTGCCGCCGCTGCGGACCGGGATGCAATTTTAATGTTCTTGCAATTGTTTTAGGAATCGGTATTTCAAGAAGCCCCATTGAATATAGATGGGTTAATGATATGTTGTTAACAGGCAAATGTATGACACTAGTTTGTATACGCCTAAATTCCCATAGCTTTTGTAAACCGCCTGTCACAAATCATTCCCCGCATGTAACCCCCCGGTAATGCCTTTACTCCCGGCAGCATGTATTCCTATCCTTACTCCTCTGCTGTCCAGCAACCCGGTTAGCTTTATAATTTCCGCAAAAGATTGTTCTCCTTCGCAAACAACAATATTCCTGATATGATGACGCTTTAATATGTCCTTTATGGTGCTGAGGTTCTTCGTAACATTTTGCTCTCCCGGTAAAATACCAATTCGCCTGGTTTTCCTGCTATTGGTATCGTTCATCACTGTTAAAACCTGGTTATACCTTTCCTCTTCACCTATAATAAGTACTTCCAATGCGCTTTCCAGGTTTCGCTTTTTAATGGCATTTACATTATTTTGTACCAGGTACAGCAAATGGGCTATAGCCCCCCTTAGCCATATGGCTGTTTGTATACAAAAGTTATATACGCCCGCCTTTCGCTTTCCATAATGTTTGTTAACGAAAACACGCATGGCGCCGTAAAACATACGCACATAGCGTATGTTTTTCTGAGGTGTGCTTTTTCCCTTAAAATGAAGGATGGTTACCCCGGGATAATAATAATTTTTATACCCCTGCTTTTGAATACGGTAGCTCAGGTCAATATCCTCACCATACATAAAGAATGCTTCATCAAAACCGCCGGTAATATCCAATATGTTTTTTTTGATCATCATAAAAGCGCCGGCAATCACATCGGCTTCATGTGTCTGAAATTCATCCAGGTTGCCAAGATAATATTTTGCAAAGAACCCCGAACGGGGAAATAATCCTGCCAATCCGCTGAGCTTAAAAAAGGAGGCTGCGGGGGAAGGGAATGCTCTTTTACTTTCTTTTAAGAAGCTGCCCGATTCATCAATCATCCGCACACCCAGCGCACCGGATTGAGTATGTGATCTTAAAAAGTCAATGCATCTTTCAAAACAATCCTCACCCACAATGGTATCGGGGTTTAAAAAAAGAATATATTCCCCTTTAGCATGCTTTAACCCAAGGTTACAGGCTTTGGCGAAACCCAGGTTTTCTTTATTCCAGTAAAAGGTAGCTTCCGGGAAAGCCGGCTCAAGATATGCGCGGCTGCCATCTGAAGAAAAATTGTCAACCACTATTACTTCCATGGCAATATGTTGCCCCGCCTTATAAACGGAGAAGAGGCATTGCTCAAGGAAGTATTTTACATTGTAGTTAACGATGATTACAGAAAGCACTATAATATTTGATTGAGGCAACGAATTAAGAAATTTTAGAGGAGGCCGCAAAATCTTATCTGCAATCCCCATAATCAGACAATGCCATGACTTAAATTTTTGCCTGTACAAAGGCCGGTTGAACTAACTTTGCAAAGTTTCATTTAAACAGAGCATAATGGCTACGAAGACAGAAGTATTACAGGAAGTAGTGATCAAGTTTGCAGGCGACAGCGGCGATGGAATGCAGCTTACCGGAAGTCAGTTTACTAATAATACCGCCCTTTTGGGTATAGATTTGGCCACTTTCCCCGACTTCCCTGCTGAAATACGGGCGCCCCAGGGCACCCTACCGGGCGTTAGCGGCTACCAGTTGCGTTTTTCCAGCGATATGGTGTATACCCCCGGCGATGAATGCGACGTGCTGGTGGCGATGAATGCCGCAGCGCTGAAAGTAAACCTGAAAGCCCTGAAAAAAGGAGGGAGGATCATTGCCAATACCGACGGGTTTGATGTAAAAAATCTCAGGCTGGCCAATTATCCCGAAGGTATTAACCCGCTGGAAGATGACAGTCTTGGCAGTTATGAGGTAATTAAAATGGACGTTACTAAAATGACCCGCGAGGCGCTGAAGGATATTACCATGGGCACCAAGGAAAAAGACAGGGCGAAAAACATGTTCGTGCTGGGCTTTTTATACTGGATGTATAACCGCAGCATGGATAATACCATTCAGTTCATAGAAGAAAAATTCGGTAAAAAACCTGAAATATTAGAAAGCAATATAAGAGCGCTTAAGGCAGGTTATCATTACGGCGACACTACGGAAGCTTTTGGTACAACGTACACGGTAGTGAAAGCCCGCATGCAAAGCGGCACCTACCGCTCTGTTATGGGCAACCAGGCGCTGGCTTACGGACTGATCGCCTTTTCTCAAAAAAGCGGGTTGCCTATATTCCTTGGCTCTTATCCTATTACGCCGGCATCGGATATTTTACACGAGCTGAGCCGGCATAAAACCTTTGGCATCCGTACGTTCCAGGCAGAAGATGAAATTGCAGGTATTTCAGCCGCCATTGGCGCTGCGTACGGGGGGAGCCTGGGCGTTACTACAACCTCCGGTCCCGGCATGGCTTTAAAAACCGAAGCAATGGGGCTGGCTGTTATGCTGGAGATACCGCTGGTTATTATAGATGTTCAGCGGGGAGGACCTTCTACAGGCTTACCTACCAAAACAGAGCAAAGCGACTTATTGCAGGCCTATTATGGAAGAAACGGGGAATGCCCGATGCCGGTGGTTGCCGCTTCTTCGCCACACGATTGTTTTGACGCGGTATACGAGGCCTGCCGGATCTCGGTGCAGCACATGACCCCCATCATTTTTTTAAGCGATGGGTATATTGCCAACGGCGCCGAACCCTGGCGTTTCCCCCAAAGCGCCGATTTACCGGAAGTACCCGTTCACTTCAAAAAGGAGCTGGGGCATGGGGAAGAAAAATTTCACCCCTACCTGCGCGATGAAAAGCTGGTCCGCCCCTGGGTAGTGCCCGGCACACCTGCGCTGGAGCATCGTATTGGCGGTATTGAAAAGCAAAACATTACGGGAAATGTGAGCTACGACCCTGAAAATCATCAGCTAATGGTAAAGATCAGGGAAGAAAAGGTGGAAAAGATAGCCGATGATATTCCTGAACAGCAATTAGACAGCGGCCCGGACAAAGGAAAGCTGCTCGTGCTGGGCTGGGGATCTACTTACGGGGTTATAAAAAGTGCTGTTGCCGAATTACAGGTTCAGGGTTATGAGGTTTCCCACGCACATATCCGTTATTTAAGACCTTTCCCCAAAAACCTTGGAGATATCATCCAAAGTTTTGACCAGGTGCTTATCCCGGAGATCAACAATGGCCAGCTTATCAAAATCCTCCGCGATAAATACCTTGTTGATGCCAAAGGCTATAATAAAATTATGGGCGTACCCATTACCAAAGGAGAATTAACGGAAGTGATGAAGAAAATGCTTGTGTAGCAGTCCGTTCCGGGTTAATAGGGGTTTATATCAAAAACAGCCCGCATCGCATCAAAAATGACTTATACACCTGAAACCCGGCCGCCGATACCCTGCTTCTCCATCATCGGGAAAGCGATGGCAAACCAGGCGGTATACTGCTCAGGCGTATGCTTCAATTCCTGGCGGATGATAGCTAAAGACTTATAGCAAAAAGATTTTACCTCTGTGGGGTCCGGCAAAATAGCTCCTTCATAAATACCGGTGAACACATGGTCAAATTCATTTTCAGTGAGGCCATTGTCAAAATTTGCAGTATAAATAAAGTCAAACGCCTTTTGCAGCGGAACCACAAAGCCAAGCTCTTCCTTTAACCGCCTCTGCGCGGCCGCCAGCGTGGTTTCTCCGGGCCGGGGATGGCTGCAGCAGGCGTTGGTCCATAAGCCCGGGCTGTGGTATTTGCCCAAAGCCCTCTGCTGCAACAGCATTTCACCCTTATTATTAAAAATAAACACACTGAAGGCTCTGTGTAAAAGTGCCTTACGGTGGGCCTCCATCTTTTCCATGGTGCCCAACGCTTCGTCTTTATCATTTACCAGTATAAGATCATGCTGATTGTTCATGCCAGTTAAGTTAAGGAATTCAGTGATGCCCGCAAACCTATATCATTTAATTTTTACTTTAATGTAACTTTTACGCCGCTTAACCGTATAACATTTTAAATCACACATTAGGGAGGTAATTTTAAGAGATTTAACTGACTGTATGACCGAAAAAGAGTATAACGAATGTGTTAGCTGCTACGCAGATAATGTGTATAGGTTTATTCTCAAAAATCTCAGGCATGAAGAAGATGCCCGGGATGTGGTACAAACCGCTTTTGAAAAAATGTGGCGCAACCGGGAAGAGGTACGGTACGAAAAAAGTAAATCGTACCTGTTTACCGTGGCCTATAATCAAATGATTGACCATATCCGGAAAGGAAAGCGGATAAGTCTGAAAGAGGAGTTCAGGGAAGACGCGGGCATTACACAACCAAAGCACAGTGTTAGGAAAATACTGGAGCAGGCCATGGAAAGACTGAATGAAACCCAGCGTTCATTAGTGATGCTGAAAGATTATGAAGGTTATTCGTATGAAGAAATTGGACGAATAACCGGGTTGAACGAAAGCCAGGTAAAGGTATATCTGCACCGTGCAAGAGTGCAGCTAAAGGAATACTTAGTTAAGATGGAAAATGTGATATAATAAGTGGTATATGAAAAGTGGTAAGTAAAAAAATCAAACATGGAAATTAACAGGGATAATTATGAAATGTTCTTTTTGCTGTATACAGATAATGAACTGGATGCAGCGGAACAAAAAGCAGTGGAAGCCTTTGTTGACCTCCATGCCGACCTGAAGGAAGAGTTGAATGCCCTGCTGCAAACCCGCCTTTCCGCTAATGAAACCTTTCCTTTCCTGCATAAGGAAAACTTATATAAAACAGCTGAAGAGACTTCTTTTATTCATACAGGGAACTATGAAGAATATTTTGTGCTGTATGCGGATGGTGAACTGAATGCGGAGGATCGAAAAACGGTGGAAGGGTTTATAGAAAAACATCCGCAGAAACAGGCGGAACTCCTCCTCCTGCAGCGGGTAAAAATACAACCCGATCATAGCATTGTATTTCCCGGTAAAGCTTCATTATACAGAACAGAAAAAACAACGGCGCGTGTAATTACTTTCCAGTGGCGGCGTATGGTGGCAGCCGCTTCCATTATAGCCATAGGAGGCTGGTTGTGGATGAATGCGGGTAACATCACTCCACAACAGGCAGTGGAACAGCCGCTGGCAGCTAAAACACCGCAACCGGCAGAACCGGAAGCCCGGCAAAGTAAAGCAACACCAGCACCTCCTATAACAATAAAAGAAACAACCATTGAACAACCAGCTATTATAAACAAAGCTGAAGCAACCGCTGAAAGCCCGGTCGCGGCACGCAGTACGCTAAAAGCGCCTGCACACAGCATAACCACTGCACCTGTTTTGCCGGCAAACAACATAGCGGATAACGGGGAAAGTAAAATAGCCTCAACCGTTGACCAGGCACCTGCTTTGTTTGACAAAACCACGAAATTAGTTGCCCATGTTCCGCCGGTTCCTGAAACAAACGGGGTGGTTCATAACAGCACACCCGTTCCGGAAGAAGTAAAACCACTTATTCTTGACCAGGCCGCCTTCCACGGAAAAGACAATGACGTGCAGCATGAAGCGATAACAAAGCGTGAGGAGGGCATCGCTTATTGGGATACAAACGATACAGAAAAAAAATCAAAAGGAAAGTTTCGTGGTTTGTTAAGAAGGGCATCCCGCCTTGTTAACCACGTTACCAACCCCGATATAGACGATAAACAAGCTATTGTGCGGGTTGCCAGCTTTGAGATTACCAGGAAATAAACAATGCATTAATTTTAAATCAGGAACAATGAAAAAAGTACATCTGATGATGGGCGGCGTATTGCTATGCCTTACAGGAATGGCGCAAACAGACACAACGCTACAGGAAAAACCTTCGCCCGATACCTTAAGGGTAGGCTCCATCATTATTATTAAAGACGGTAAAGAAAATAAAACGGAAGACACCTATCAAAAACACAGGCCTGTAAACAGGAGCCGCTGGAAAAACAAAGTGTCTACCAACTGGTTCATTGTTGATCTGGGTTTCGCTAATCACAACGATAAAACCAATTACAGCTCAACTGAAGCGCAGAATTTTGTACATGGCACTACCCTTGCAAAGCCGGCTGCTAAAAGCGATTTTGCAGTAAAGACAGGATCCTTCAATTTTAACCTTTGGCTTTTTATGCAGCGCATGAGCCTGTACAAACAGGTAGTAAACCTTAAGTATGGCGCAGGGATAGAGCTGTATAAATATTATTACAAATCCGACATTCGCTACATTGAGGGACCCGATCCTTATGTGGAAAGACAGGACGTTTCTTTCAAAAGAAATAAGCTGGCTTTTGATTATGTAACCGTTCCGCTCATGCTTAACATTAACCCTAACCCCCAGCACAAAAATGGCGGCATAAATGTGAGCGCGGGCATAAGCGCCAGCTATTTGTATGGCGCAAGAAATAAGCAAAAGAGCGACGACTTTGGCAAAGAAAAGTTTGCAGGCGACTTTAACCTCGAAAGATGGAAGCTTGCCTATATTGCTGAGCTGGGGCTGGGGCCGGTGCGCCTCTACGGTTCCTACGCTATTACTCCTTTACACCAGTATGGCGTAAATCAGCACCCTTACGCAGTAGGCGTTCGTTTTAGCAGTTGGTAAAGTTTTTCGAAATACGTGAGTGCTGTTGTAGACCGGGGGCCGGGGATGTCTGAAAAGTAATATTTTGCCACGAAGTCACGAAAACACGAAGAAAATAAAACGGGAAGGTCAGGACTTTGTGTTTTTGTGTCTTAGTGGCATATCTTCTATACCGGCCTTTTTGAGACAGCCCTCCTAATTTCCGGCTTCACATTTCTCTCACGCCGCTCCATTTCCACACTTCCACATTTTCACGTTTCCACATTTCCTCCCTACCTCCTGCTTTTAAAAAAAAGTTTCATCAACTGTGCGCATTCTTCCTGCAAAACGCCTTTTACCACGATGGTTTTAGGATGAAAGGGCGACAATTGCGGCTGGTTGCTGAAAGGGGGGCGGCTGATGCTGCCGTTTTTTTCATCAATAGCGCCAAAAATAATTTTGCCGATCTTACTCCAGTATAATGCGCCTGCACACATCAGGCAGGGCTCCACCGTAATATAAATGCTGGCTTCCGGTAAGTATTTGCTGCCCAGATAATTGAACGCAGAAGTAAGGGCGATCATTTCTGCATGAGCCGTAGGGTCATTTAGCTTTTCAACCTGGTTATACCCACGTCCAATAATGGTATTGTTCATTACTACAATGGCGCCTACAGGTATCTCTTCTTCCTCAAAGGCCCTTTTGGCTTCCTTCAATGCCTGCTGCATGAAATGTATATCCTCCTGCATAGAATCCGAAATTATAACAATTCCGCCGTATGAGAATTTGAGCAGGATATAGTGTAAGGTTTATGCGCTGCTTTGCTTATTTTTGTAACGTATAATATCTTCACAGACAAACCTGGTAATATATGAGTATGCTCCGGTCGTCCTTTAATCTTTTTCAACCTATTGCTATTGGTTGCGATCACGCCGGGTTTGTATACAAAGAAGAAGTTATTGCTCAACTGAAAGCGGAAGGTTTTCAGTTGCAGGACTTCGGAACACATTCCAAAGATTCGGTTGATTATCCTGATTTTGCCCACCCGGTAGCTAATGCTGTTGAAAAGGGAGAAGCTGCATTCGGCATCCTTTTATGCGGTAGCGGCAATGGTGTGGCTATCACTGCCAATAAACATCAGCATATACGTGCAGCTATTTGCTGGAGCGCAACCATAGCAAAGCTGGCGCGGCTGCATAACGATGCCAACATCATTTGTATACCCTGCCGTTTTGTATCTGTTGAGCTTGCCCTCGAAATGATATGGAAGTTCATCCAAACGGAATTTGAAGGCGGACGCCATGCCATGAGAGTAGGCAAAATAGCCTGCATGTAATTATATTTACTTTACCATTTATCATAACAAACATATACCCAAATGTAATTTTCCATTATGTTTGGGCATATTTATTTCAAAAGACCGTAGTATGAAAAAATTGTTTTTGCTGTTTTTTATTTTATCCGCCCTGGCAGGCCAGGCTCAGCGGTATGCTAATCCCAAACCTTTTGCAAAAGACATTACCGTTGAAGATATGCAAAGGCATTTATACATTATTGCAGGAGCCGGAATGGAAGGCCGGGAAACAGCTACAGAAGGACAGCGAAAAGCCGCGGCCTATATTGAAAAGGAATTCAAATTGCTGGAACTGGCGCCCGGGAATAATAATAATAGCTACGAGATGTATTTTCCGGTATATGCCGATTCGTTACTAGACCTTGCTTTATCCATAAATGACACGGGATTTATAGCCGGCCGGGATTTCTCGGTTAACCTTGCAGATAACAATCCCGCAAGTTTCCGTTTTTCAGAAGTTGTTTTTGCAGGATATGGCCTAAGCGATTCAACACACGATGATTACGAGGGAATAGATGTAAAAGGGAAATTAGTGATGGTGTGGTCTGAAGAGGTAGCAAGCGCTGTTCCGGCAGGTAGCCGAAGAGGATTTAGCGGGTTTACCCAACAAATGGCTGCCATGAAAAACGGCGCTGCGGCGCTTTTGGTTATTAATAAGCATATTACCCCCACAGCGGTAAAAGGCAATATGTATGTAAACCGGTACCGGGAAACACAACGTATCAATACCTTTTACATCAGCGAAACCCTTGCGCAGAAAATGATAGGCCCGGGCTATGCAGCTCAAAAAACGGGTAGTAAGCCACAGGCGTATGCAGCCAATATAGCGCTCAGCTTTAATAAAGCAACCATTACCATGCAAAGCAGTAATGTGCTGGGTATTTTGGAAGGAAGCGATTTAAAAGACGAATACGTGGTACTAACTGCCCACTATGACCACCTGGGAAAAAGAGATGACACCATATGGTATGGCGCCGATGATGATGGCTCGGGTACCGTAACCATACTGGAGCTGGCAAAGGCCTTTAAAAAAGCAAAAGCGGCAGGCAAAGGCCCCCGGAGAAGCATTTTGTTTATGACGGTAAGTGGTGAGGAAAAGGGTTTATGGGGCTCCGATTATTATTCATCGAACCCGGCCCTGCCGCTGGAAAAAACCACCGTGAATTTAAATATTGACATGATCGGGCGTATAGATCCCAGCCGCAAGCACGGAAATTCTGCCAATTATATTTATATAGTGGGTGATGATAAGCTCAGTTCGGACCTGAAACCCATCAGCGAGGCCGTTAATAAAAAATACAGCAAACTGGAACTGGATTATAAATACAATGATCCGAAAGATCCCGAAAGGATATATTATCGCAGTGATCACTATAATTTTGCCAAAAAAGGGGTGCCTGTTATCTTTTACTTCAGCGGACTGCATCCCGATTATCATAAACCTTCCGATACTCCGGACAAGATCAATTACCACCTGATGCAAAAAAGAGCGCAACTGATATTTTTTACTGCATGGGATATGGCAAACAGAAATGGCATGCTAAAACGTGATATCCCCTTACAATAAGGAAGGATAAAACAATTCATAACAAAGTAAGAAACCATTCCATCCCGTAAGAAGGATATATAAATAACCGCCTATTTGTAAATAATTGTGTTAAAACAATTGGGCTTTCTTTTGGGAGTATTGCGTTTTTACGTTATTTTGTTTTAAAAATGAATGGGAAAGCGCAACAACCCTCCCCTGCCTGCCGGCAGGCAGGTTCCCCTCCCCGGACAATCTGTGCCACGCTGGAAAATGGATGAAAATAAAACCAGGAATACTATTTTAGATACTTTATGCCTGCTTATTGCAGGTGAGATCATTTCTATATTAGCCGGTAAAAATTTTTCATGGGCGGTTACTGTTGTTACCGCAATTGAAGTGGCTCTTTTTATTATACTCGCATTTTTAGCAAAAAGAAATCCCTATCCCTCTATTTTGTCTGCGCTGGTTTTGTTTATTATTATTTCTATTATTACAGCAGCGCTTAAACCCACCTACCTTGGTGGCAGCATTATCATCAAAATTTTCATCCTTATTTACCTGGTGCGGGCCATATCCGATGCAAGGGAATTGCAGGCTTTTAAGAAAGGGAAGCTGCAAAAATAACTCACGTGCGTTTTGCGTGTTTAAAAGTGATGATCAGCAAGTTGTTATAACCTCTTCCAATATTTGACCAAACTCATGTTAACTACGTCCGGCCCCTGCTGCTACTGTATGAACAGGCTACACGAGCATAGCCGCCGCTTCTTCATCAAGCATTACCATACTATTTGTGTGCTGCCGTATAATGCTTGCCGGTAACGCATTGGTGATCTCATCTTCGAGGGCTTTTTGCATGATCCCGGCCTTTTTATTTCCATTTGCAAGGAGCAATACTTTTTTACTTTCCATAAGATGTTTTAATCCAAGTGTAATACCCTGATGGAGCCTGGTGGCTTCTTTAAAATATTTTTGTCCAATCTCAGTAGTGGTTTCATCCAAGCGGGCTATATGCGAATACAGGTCAAAAGAAATACCCGGTTCATTAAAACCAATATGCCCGTTCATTCCAACGCCCACAAGCATCAGGTCTATACCGCCATTTTCAAAGATCACCCTATCCATTGCGGCGCATTCCCGGAGCAGGTTTTCAGATAAGGCGTTAAACAAATGAATACGCGAAGGCGAAAAATTCAGGTGCTTTAACACATGCTTCCTGAAAAAAAAGGCGCAGCTTCCTTCATTACCGGGAGGGATGCCCACCCATTCATCTAACCCGATGAAAGTGCAGGATGAAAAATCAATATCTTCTGCTTTTGCTTTTTGCACAAGCAGTTCGCAGGTAAGCAATGGCGTGCTTCCCGAAGCCAGGCACAATACAGCATCCGGCTTACGTTTTACCACTGCAATAATTTCGTCTGCCGCCTGTTGTGATAAGGCATTGTAGTCTTTAAAAATGATAAGCTGCATATCCTGTAAAGGTATTCATGATACGGTAAAAATAAAAAACAGGGTTTAACGATGGCCGCTACACGAAGTTTCAAACTTCGTATCCGTTATATTCTCCCGGCACTCCGTCCCGAAAAATACAGCTACACGAAAAAAGGCCGATCCTCCCGAACCAGCCTTTCAAAAAAATGTTCCCCGCTTTTACGCTTCCTGCACGCTCAGCTTTTTGGATTGCTTTTTACGTTCCTCTTCATCCAATATCACTTTGCGCATGCGGATATGATTGGGCGTAACCTCAATACATTCGTCGTGCTGGATGTATTCCATGCATTCTTCCAGCGACATGATGGTTTTAGGCGCTATGCGGGTAGCGTCATCGCTGCCGCTGGCACGGTGGTTGGTGAGCTTTTTACCTTCTGTGGCATTCACTACCAAATCGCCCGGTTTAATATGTTCCGCAATAATTTGCCCGGCATACACGTCTTCTCCCGGATCTACGAAAAAGGTTCCGCGATCCTGTAATTTATCAATAGAATAGCCGGTGGTTTTATCCTGGTTCTTCGACAACAATACACCGTTATTCCTTCCCGGAATAGGGCCTTTCCATGGCTTGTATTCGTTGAAGCGGTGCGCCATTACAGCTTCACCTGTGGTTGCCGTTAATAGTTGTGTACGCAGTCCTATCAGTCCGCGTGAAGGGATTTCAAACTCCAGGTGCTGCATATTGCCCTTTGTTTCCATTACCAGCATTTCACCCTTACGGCGTGATACCAGGTCAATGGCCTTACTGGCAAATGCTTCAGGTACATCCACCACTAAAATTTCATAAGGCTCACATTTTTTCCCATCAATCACTTTTACAATTACCTGCGGCTGTCCTACTGTTAATTCATAGCCTTCCCGGCGCATGGTTTCTATTAATATACCTAAGTGCAGTATCCCGCGGCCGTATACCATAAAGCTGTCGCCGTTATCATTATCTAAAACTTTAAGCGCCAGGTTTTTTTCCGTTTCCTTGATCAGCCTGTCGCGCAGGTGCCTGCTGGTTACAAATTTTCCATCTTTACCAAAGAAGGGAGAATTGTTGATGCTGAAAAGCATGTTCATGGTAGGCTCATCCACGCTGATCACCGGTAATGCTTCCGGAACTTCCGCATCCGCTATCGTGTCGCCGATATTAAAGTCTTCCAGTCCTACCACTGCGCAAATATCGCCGGCTATTACTTCTGTAACTTTCTTTTTACCCAGCGATTCAAAAACATAGAGCTCTTTTACTCTCGACTTTTTGATGGAGCCGTCTGCCTGTACCAGTGCAAAAGGCTGGCCTTCCTTAATGCTGCCACGAGTTACCTTACCCACGGCTATGCGACCTAAAAAGGAGGAATAATCCAATGAAGTGATCTGCATCTGCAAGGGTCCCTCGTTTACTTTAGGTTCGGGCACATATTGTAAAATGCCATCTAATAAAGGCGTAATGTCTTCGGAAGGCGTTAAGGAATCGTTGAACCACCCGTTTTTCCCCGACCCGTAAAAAGTAGGGAAATCTAATTGCTCTTCAGTGGCATCTAAGTTAAAAAACAGTTCAAATACGGCGTCATGCACTTCATCAGGGCGGCAGTTTGCCTTATCTACCTTATTAATAATCACCATGGGCTTCAGGTTCAGTTGCAGGGCTTTCTGCAGCACAAAACGGGTTTGCGGCATGGGGCCTTCAAAAGCATCCACCAGCAACAGCACACCATCGGCCATTTTCAATACCCTTTCTACCTCCCCTCCAAAATCGGAGTGACCGGGCGTATCTATTACGTTAATTTTTACGCCTTTATAAATAACAGAAGCATTCTTACTAAAAATAGTGATGCCTCTTTCTCTTTCCAGGTCGTTATTATCCATGATCAGTTCACCGCTTTCCTGGTTGGAGCGGAATACATTCGTTTGATGTAGGATTTTGTCAACCAATGTGGTTTTACCGTGGTCAACGTGGGCGATGATGGCTATGTTTCTTATCTGCATTTTTTAAATTCTTTAACTCAGCCTTTAGAAATCAGCAACGCCCAGTGAGGCTGTATGAGACACCTAAAGCCAGATGGCTATTTTTTTGCGTGTGCAAAGGTACAACAAATCCGTGGAGCAGCATCGTTTTAACGCTTAAATATTGTTATTTTAATGTTCGCCCATTCCAGCCGCGCGGACTATCCGGAATAACCGTATCTGATAATCCCGCCTGTTAGCCTTTCTTCTTCCTTCATTTCCTTAACTCTGGTTTGTTTATGCATACTATAATTGAGTTATTTAAAATGAAGCGGGTTCTCATTTATTTTACACCTGCAGACAAATGGGAGCCTATTTCCTAATAATCCTTTGCCATTTCTTTGTATCACTAATGCAAATAGTATGCATTGCGGTAAACCAGGTTTGATGTGATGGCATCTCTAAATCTATCTCCCTGCTTGCTCAACCGCAGGGAATCATAAATTTCAAATCAAAAATGCTTGCATCTTTTAATTAAAAGATTTAATTTAACAGTACAAACCTGAATCGTTCAACTTTTATGTGATGGATACTGTTAAACATATCCTGCAGCTAAAAGGAAATCTGGTGTATACCGTGTGTCCGGATACTTCTGTGTATGAAGCGCTGGAGCTATTAGAAGAGAAGAACCTCGGCTCGCTGGTTGTGGTGGAAGATGACGGAAAACTTCATGGTATATTTACAGAGCGCGATTACTCCCGTAAAGTTATTCTAAAGGGACGTTCTTCCAAAGAAACCCTGGTTCGGGACATTATGACCGAAAGTCCCATATATGTTACTCCTGAAACAGAGATCAATGATTGTATGAAGCTGATGACCCAAAAGTTCATCCGCCATTTGCCTGTGCTTGAGCATGGTAAGTTAATTGGCCTGGTATCTATTGGCGACCTGGTGAATTATATCATCAATCAAAAGGATTTTATTATTGAAAATCTTGAGCATTATATTTCAAGTTAAGACAGTTAAGTATATAAAGGAACGAACCCAAATTTTCGCTGCATTTTAAATGGTATCGGTAATCTCTTCCCCCAAAAAGCAGGATGGCGGGAAGCAAGCAGCGTAAAATCCGGAGATACGTTCATATCCTTCCCCTAACGCGGCAAATCCGGGCCTTATAGCACTCTTCACATGTGACTAATAATATATTATGCCGGAGCATACGCTATATAATATACCGTTATGGCCTTTATTCCTGTATGCGGGAATAGTAATCCTTTTGCTGGGCTTAATACTTACGTTGTCCTATATATTAGGCCAACATCATAAAGACAGGGAAACGGATAAGCCCTATGAAGGAGGTATTGAGCAAACGGGATCTGCCCGGCTTCGCTTCTCAGCGCAATTTTACCTGGTAGCCATGCTCTTCGTGATCTTTGATATTGAAGCGGTATTTATTATGTTATGGGCCGTGGGGTTTTACGAACTGGGCTGGCCCGGCTACATCGGTGCTTCCATATTTATAGCGCAACTGGTAGTGGTATTGATTTACGAATGGGGAACAGGAGCGCTGGATATTGGTATCAACGGAAAGAAATTGTTAAAGGCAATGCAATACAGGAAATTAAACAGCAACCAATGAAATGGTGGGTAAGCAAAGCAGGCGATACAACAGGTAATATTTCCGGTTCGGGAACGATGGAAGAAGCCGTGAGCAAAAGCATTATGCTTACCTCATTGCAGGACCTGGTAGCATGGGGCCGCAAAAATTCAATGTGGCCTTTTCATTTTGGATTGAGTTGCTGTTTTGTAGAAATGGCAACCAGCATAACCAGCAAATACGATGTGGCCCGTTTTGGTGCGGAAGTGATCCGGGGCACACCACGTGAAGCTGACGTTATGGTGATTGCAGGAACAGTATTTATAAAAATGGTTCCCATCATTAAACGCCTGCATGAGCAAATGATGGAACCGCGATGGGTGATTTCAATGGGCAGTTGCGCTAATAGCGGGGGGATGTATGATATATACAGCGTGGTGCAGGGGGTAGATAAATTTTTACCGGTTGATGTATATGTGCCGGGCTGTCCGCCCCGGCCGGATGCTTTTATGCAGGGATTGTTATTACTTGCCGATGCAGTAGGAAAAGAGAAACGGCCGTTAAGCTGGGTAATAGGAGAGCAGGGTGTTGTTAAACCGCAGCTTACTTCAATGAAAGATCGGAAAAGAGAAGAAAGAATGAATACCATACAATTCAGGGGCATTGATGAAGTGTAGCAGGAATTATTGTACAACAGGAATAAAACCACAAACTGCATGCGGTTTGCCAATAGCATACTACAGCATCTGCAGGATCATTTCAATGCGGATGTGCTTCAGCAGCAAGTCACTGCTGATGAAATACCCACAGTTTGGGTGGCTAAGGAAAAGATCGTACCCGTAATACAATACCTCAAATCAGATCCGCACCAGTCTTTCTCCTTTCTGTATGATCTCTGTGGCATAGATGAACGCAACAGAACAAAAAAAACAACTGCCCCGCCTTCAGATTTTACGGTTGTTTATCACTTGTTTTCATACAGCAAAAATCATTTTATCCGGATTAAAGTGGCATTGCTGGGCGCATATCCCTCCCTCCCATCCGTAACTTCTGTATATAAAAATGCCAACTGGTACGAAAGGGAAGTATATGATATGTTTGGCATCCGCTTCGAAGGTCATCCCCACCTGCAACGCATTCTTATGCCCCATACCTGGAAGGGATATCCGCTGCGTAAAGAGCACCCGGCAAGGGCAACCGAAATGGGGCCCTACCAGTTGTGGGATGAAAAGCAGGACATTGAGCAGGAAGCATTGCGGTTTAAGCCCGAAGAATGGGGCATGCAGCGCGAAAGCGACGATGCCGACTTCATGTTCCTGAATATAGGGCCCCAGCATCCGGGCACGCATGGCGTGCTGCGCATTGTATTGCAGTTAGACGGGGAAGATATTGTTGACGCCGTTCCGGAAATTGGCTTCCACCACCGCGGCGCCGAAAAAATGGGCGAAAGGCAGAGCTGGCATACCTATATTCCTTATACAGACCGGGTAGACTACCTCGGTGGCGTGATGAATAACCTGGCATACCTGCTGGCGGTTGAAAAGCTGGCAGGCATTGAAGTGCCCGACCGGGTGAAAGTGATAAGGGTAATGCTGTGCGAGCTATTCCGTATCGCCAGCCACCTGGTATGGTTTGGCACTTTTGCGCAGGATGTGGGGCAGCTATCGCCGGTATTTTACATGTTCACCGACCGTGAAAAAATTTTCGACATCATTGAAGCGATCTGCGGCGGCCGGATGCACCCTAACTGGTTCCGCATTGGCGGAGTATCGCAAGACCTTCCCAAAGGGTGGCAGCAGTTAGTGCAATCCTTTGTTGATCATTTCCCCAAACAATTAAAAGAATACAATAATATGGTGATGCGCAACAGCATCTTCAGGGCACGCACTAAAGGCATTGGCGTATATACGCTGGAAGAAGCCATAGAATGGGGGGTAACAGGCGCAGGGCTGAGAGCCTGCGGCTTTGAGTGGGACTTCAGGAAAAAGCGGCCTTACTCGGGCTATGAGCTGTTTGATTTTGATATTCCTGTTGCGCATAATGGTGATTGTTATGACCGGTCGGTTGTGCGGGTAGAGGAAATGCGGCAAAGCCTGCGCATAATAGAACAATGCATGAACAATATGCCGGAAGGCGGTTATAAAGCAGATCATCCGCTTACCACACCGCCGGTGAAGAAACATACGATGCAGGATATTGAAACCCTGATCACCCATTTTTTGAATGTGAGCTGGGGACCCGTAATTCCAGCCGGAGAAGCCATGAGTTGTATTGAAGCCACCAAGGGAGCCAATAGCTATTATTTAACCAGCGATGGAAGTACGGCGGCTTACCGGGTGAGGATCAGAACCCCGTCATTTCCGCATATGCAGATGGTACCCTATATCAGTAAGGGCTATACGGTTGCCGACCTGCTTTCGATACTGGGAAGTGTTGATTTTGTGCTGGCGGATATAGACCGTTGAAGACGAATGTGTCAATTTGAAAATGGAGATACTGAAAGATTTAAACCTTAACCATTGACTAATAAAATATGCTTTCGAACGAAGAAATACAGGACATTGATCATGAAGCGGCAAAGCTGCCCTATAAACAAGCGGCGGTAATTGAGGCATTGAAGATCGTGCAGCAGCGGCGCGGCTGGATCAATGATGAAAGCGTACGTGACATTGCGGAATGCCTTGAAATGAGCCCTGCCGAAGTAGACAGTGTAGCCACCTTTTATAATCTCATCTTCCGTAAGCCGGTGGGGCGGCATGTTATCCTGCTATGCGACAGTATTTCCTGCTACGTGATGGGATATAAAAATATATATGAAGCATTACAGCAGAAGCTAAAAATAAAATTTGGAGAAACAACCGCTGATCATCGCTTTACCCTGCTGCCCAATGCATGCCTGGGTTGCTGTGATCATGCGCCGGCGTTAATGATTAACGGAAACCTGTATAAAGATATTAGCATTGAAGCATTAGACAGCATATTATCGGAATATAACTGATCAAAATTTTATTCAATGGAACGTCCGCTTACTCAAAATATCCATGCCGGACGGCAACCGCTCAGTCTTAAAGAATATACTACCACCGGTGGCTACACCGCTTTGCAGCAGGTATTAAAAAACATGACGCCGAAGGAAGTGCAGCAACTGGTACAGGAAAGCAGGCTGAAAGGCCGTGGCGGAGCAGGGTTTAATACAGGTATGAAATGGAGCTTTGTTCCCATGGGTGAAGATGCCCCCTCTCCAAAATATTTGGTCGCCAATGCCGATGAAATGGAGCCGGGAACTTTCAAAGACCGCTTATTGCTGGAAGGTAACCCGCACCAGTTAATTGAAGGGATGATCATTGCCGCTTATGCCATCCAGGCAAATATATCTTACGTTTTTTTGCGATGGGCCTACAAAAAAGCCGCGCAGGTAATAGAGCGCTCCATTCAGGAAGCGTACCATGCGGGCTGGTTGGGTAATAATATTATGAACTCGGGCTTTAGTATTGATATGTACCTCCATACCGGCGCTGGAAGGTATATGTGTGGTGAGGAAACCGCTTTACTGAACGCACTGGAAGGTAAAAGAGCTACCCCGCGCGCCAAACCGCCTTTTCCGCAGGTGAGCGGCTTATTTGGGAAACCCACTATTGTTAATAATGTAGAAACCCTTTGCTGCATTCCGCATATAATAAATAAAGGTGCGGCATGGTTTCAAAACCTAAGCTACAGTGAAGATGGCGGCACAAAAATATATGGTGTTAGCGGTAAGGTAAATAACCCCGGTGCATGGGAATTGCCTATGGGTGTAACAATGCGCGAGCTCATTGAAGAACATGCGGGAGGAATGAAAAAGGGGTACCGGTTAAAAGGCGTATTGCCCGGAGGCGCTTCCACCGATTTTTTAACGGAGCAACACTTAGATATTAAAATGGACTTTAAATCGGTAGCGGCAGCGGGCAGCCGCCTGGGTACAGGCACCATGGTAGTAATGGATGACGCAACCTGCCCTGTTGGATTTGTTCATAACCTGCAGCATTTTTTTGCGCAGGAAAGCTGCGGCTGGTGTACCCCCTGCAGGGAAGGATTGCCCTGGGTGGAAAAAATATTATTATCCATTGAAAATGGAGAAGGAAAGGAAGATGATATGGAGCTGCTGCAAATGCATACGCAACTGCTTGGGCCGGGCAACACGTTTTGTGCCCTGGCGCCCGGCGCTATGGAACCGCTGCAAAGCGCTATCAAATATTACAGGGAGGATTTTGACCGGCATATCAGGGAAAAAAAATGTCCGTATTAAAACTAAGGCATCATGCCTACTATTTATATTGATAACAAGCCATATGAAGTAAAAGCAGGGAAAAACCTGCTTGAAGCCAGCCTCGGCCTTGGTTTTGATCTTCCCTATTTCTGCTGGCACCCGGCCATGGGAAGCGTGGGCGCATGCAGGCAGTGCGCGGTAAAAGTATTTAAGGACGAGCAGGACAGCAGCGGACGCTTGGTGATGAGCTGCATGGAAAGCGTGAAGGATGGCTTGCGCATGTCCATTACCGATAGTACGGCAAAAGCGTTCCGGGAACAGGTAATTGAATGGCTGATGACCAATCATCCGCACGACTGCCCCGTTTGCGATGAAGGAGGCAACTGCCATTTGCAGGACATGACGGTAATGACCGGGCATGATTACAGGCGCTTTGAATTTAAAAAACGTACCTATACCAATCAATACCTGGGACCGCTCATCCATCATGAAATGAACAGGTGCATACAGTGTTACCGCTGCGTACGGTTTTACCGCGACTATGTGGGAGGCGATGACCTGGATGTATTTGGCGCCCATAACCATGTGTATTTCGGCAGGGAGCAGGATGGCATATTACAAAGCCCGTTCAGCGGCAACCTGGCTGAAGTATGCCCAACGGGTGTATTTACAGACAAGACGCTTAAAAAGCATTATACCCGTAAATGGGACCTTACCACTTCACCCTCCATTTGCCAGCACTGCAGCTTAGGATGCAATATTATTGCCGGTGAACGTTACGGGCAACTGCGGTGTATTGTAAACAGGTACAACAGCAATGTGAACGGCTATTTTATTTGCGACAAGGGCCGTTACGGATATGAATTCGTTAACAGCGTGAACCGGATAACGGAGCCGTTGATCCGAACCCGCCCGGTAGAAGCAGTGGATGAAGCAACAGCAATGGGTCATTTGAAAAGTCTTGTAACGAGTGCTCCCGTTATTGGAATAGGATCTCCGCGGGCTTCAATGGAAAGTAATTTCGCGTTGATGCAACTGGTAGGCAAAGACAATTTTTATCAGGGCATAAGCGATGATACGGCATATCTGGAACGGCGTATTGTTGAACTGTTGCAAACAGGCGCAGTGAACAGTGTTGCACTAAAGGAAATAGAAGCTGCTGATGCGGTGCTGGTTCTGGGAGAAGATATCTGGAATACGGCGCCCGTAATGGCGCTTGCGGTACGACAGGCGGTAATGAAAACGGCGGCGGCACAAGCCGCGCAGCAAACCTCCTTACCTGCCTGGCATGATGCGGCAATAAAGGAGTTCGTGCAAAACGAAAAAGGATTTCTCGCAAATATTACGGTTATAGCTTCTCCGATAGACGCGATTGCTGCTTTTTCGGAGCATGAAGCGCCTGATAATATTGCCCGGCTGGGTTTTGCTATTGCACATCTGCTCAATGCCGCTGTCCCTCCTGTTCCGGGTTTAACGGAACGGGAGGCGGCTACGGCAAAAAATATCGCCGGGGCATTGCAACAGGCAAAACGTCCGGTAGTCATCAGCGGTACTTCCTGCTATAATGAAGGGATCATTAAAGCGGCTTTCAATATCAGCCTGTCGTTAAACCGGCCTGAAAGAAAAGCGGGTATAGCCTACGTGTTTCCCGAATGCAACAGCATGGGACTTGCCATGATGAAAGCGCCTCCTTTTGAAACTGCTATGCAAAGAGTAAAAACGGAAAACAACTGCACAGCTGTTATACTGGAAAATGATTTGTACAGGTATATGCCGGAAGGCAAGGCCGATGATTTCATCTCGCATTGTGGCAACCTTATTGTGCTGGATGTGCTGCATAACCGCACTACCGCGCAGGCACAGGTGCTGATACCTGCCGCTTCTTTTGCCGAAGCAGACGGCACGCTGGTGAACAATGAAGGAAGGGCCCAGCATTTTTACCAGGTATATATGCCGGCCAATGACCGTATAAAAGAAAGCTGGAAATGGCTTGGGAACATTAAAAACATGAAAGCAACCATCACCAACGGACTGCAGCATCACCCGGATGAATGGCTGGCGGCATTGGAAACCACCCTGCCCCAGTTTACAAACATCGCTAAGGTAACACCCTCCCATAATTTTCGTATCAACGGCCAGCCTGTACCGCGGGAACCGCACCGGTATAGCGGTCGTACGGCAATACTGGCCAATATTTCGGTAAGCGAGCCCCGTCCCCTGCAGGACGACGATTCCCCGCTTACCTATACCATGGAAGGCTATCCCGGACTACCGCCCGCATCTATGACGCCTTATTTCTGGGCGCCCGGCTGGAACTCCGGCCAGGCGGTTAATAAATACCAGGCAGAACCAGGCGGTGAGCTGCAGGAGCAGGATCAGCAGGTATGTTTGTTTCCGGGAAAAGAACAGGAAAACTTTCATTTTTTTAAAGACAGCCCTGAAGCATTTGCCGCCCGGCAGGATAAGTACCTGCTGCTCCCGCAATACCAGCTTTTTGGCTCAGGTGAGCTGAGCATTTACAGCACAGCGATAGAAGAGCTGGTTCCGCAGGCATGTATCATTTTATCAGCAAAAGATGCCGCAGATTTAGGTGTGGTAAACGGTGCGCCTGTTACTATAGAAAAAAATGAGCTCCATTATACCTTACCCCTGAAAATTCACGATGAACTATGCAGCGGTATTATCCTGGCGCCTGTTGGCTACCGGGGAATACCAGCTTTACCATGGGGCGCATGGGTTAAAATTATGGTATGAGCGTTATGCAACACATATGGATCGTACTGGGCGTACTATTTGTACTGCTCAACATTGCCGCCGGGCTAATTTGGGTGGAGCGCCGGCTGCTGGCATTGTGGCAGGACAGGCTGGGACCCAACCGCGCCGGCCCGCTGGGCCTGTTTATTGTGCTGGCCGATACGCTGAAATTGTTTTTTAAGGAAGACTGGATACCGCCTTTTGCCGATAAATGGATATTTATTACAGCGCCTGCCATTGTTGTGGGAAGCGTGCTGCTGAGCTTTGTGATCATTCCCTTTGCTCCCGGTATTGTTGTGGCCGATTTGAATATCGGTTTGCTGTTTTTTCTTGCCATGTCTTCCCTCGGCGTATACAGCATTGTATTGGGCGGCTGGGCATCCAATAATAAGTATGCACTGTTAGGCGCCCTGCGCGGCGCTTCGCAAATGATAGCTTATGAAGTATTCATGGGTTTGTCGCTGATGGGTGTAGTGATGCTGACAGGATCTTTTAAGATGGGCGCTATTGTAGAAGCGCAGAAAGACATGTGGTTTATTGTAACCCAGCCGGTTGGGTTCTTCGTGTTTTTTATTGCCGGTATTGCCGAAACTCATCGCCTGCCGTTTGATATTCCTGAGGCCGAAAGTGAATTGATCGCAGGTTACCATGCTGAATATTCAGGCATGAAGTTCGGTATGTTTTTTATTGGCGAATACCTGGGTATTACACTCATCTCTGCCATGATGGTAGCCTTGTTTTTCGGGGGATGGCTGGGGCCTGCATTTCTTCCGCCACTGGCATGGTTTGCACTAAAAACATTCTTCTTTATCGGCGTGTTCATATTGCTGCGGGCTTCGCTGCCCCGTCCGCGCTATGACCAGTTGATTGAATACGGATGGAAGATACTGCTGCCGGTTGTGCTGGCCAACCTGATGATCACCGGCGCCATTGCTTTGTGGGTAAGGGGAGAGTAATTTGAAAATTTGAAAATGTGGGAAATAGGAAATGAGGCAATTTGAAAGTATGCTAATTTGAAAATGAGGAAGGGATTGCAAGTTGCAGAGTAGGGGGGAAGCCTCATAGGTTTAGGTATAAGAGGAGAAAAGATGCTTTAGTCATAATATAAAATAGTCCTCCGGGATGTTGCAAAACATTCTTCCGGGAGGCGGAGTAAGCCTTATGTTTAGTAATCTTAGAACGATGTGGCTGGTTTTTTTACACCTGTTTCGCAAAAAAGAAACCATTCAGTATCCCGAAGAAAAGATAAAGCTGCATCCGCGGTGGCGTGGCCGTATTGTGCTAACAAAAGATCCGGATGGTGGCGAACGGTGTGTGGGCTGTTATTTGTGCGCTGCAGCCTGCCCGGTAGATTGTATTGCACTGCAGGCAACAGAAGATGAAAATGGCCGCCGGTACCCCGAATTCTTCCGCATTAATTTTTCGAGATGTATTTTTTGCGGCTATTGTGAAGAAGCCTGTCCAACCTATGCCATACAGCTTATCCCTGATTTTGAAATGGGCGAATACAACCGGCAAAACCTGGTATTCGAAAAAGAAGACCTTTTGATCAATAGCGAGGGGAAATACCCCGGGTATAATTTTTATAAAGTGGCCGGAATGGAGGCCGGGGTTAAGGCAAAAGGAAAAGGCGATAACGAAGAGCTTCCGGTAGATGTCAAAAGCTTATTACCATAAATGCAGTAACAACTATTTGCAACAGATGAACCTGCTGTTTTATATATCTTCCTTTGTGGCTGTTGCGGCAACCATTTTGGCCATCACCCGCTTTCACCCGGTGCACGCTTTACTGTACCTCGTGGTTTCTTTCCTTGCGGCCGCATTGATTTTTTTATCTCTTGGATCGCCCTTTATAGCAGTGATGGAAGTGATTGTGTATGCAGGGGCCATTATCGTGCTGTTCATTTTTGTGGTGATGATGCTTAACCTCGGCAAAGACACTGCTTTGCAGGAAAAAAACTGGCTTCGTCCCAAAGTGTGGATAGGGCCTTCATTACTGGTATTGATATTACTGGTTGAAATGATTGTGCTGCTGCTTACAGCAGAAGATACCGCCATGCACGTTACAGTGGTTGATCCCCGTAACGTATCACTCGCTTTGTTCGGTGAATACATTATTGCGCTGGAGCTGGCGGGTTTCCTGCTTATGGCGGGTATTGTAGGCGCAGCACATATAGGAAAGCAAAAGAAAAAGCAGCTTCACCGGTTTTTGCAGGCAGAGGTGATGGAGAGTGTGTAAACGTGAAAGTGTGGAAATGTGAGAATTTGAAAATGAGAGTGTATAAGTGCTGCGCAACAGGCAATGATGTACGGGGTTTTGCTGCAAAGTAATTACCGTAGAGGAAATCCTTAGGAGTTTAAGAAGAGCGAAAAAATGTGGGCAGGCATCGTGCACAAACTATCAAACCATAAACTATAAACTACAAATCACCAATGCCCCCTTTTAATGTGCATACCGTTTTAATTGTTTCCGCAATACTTTTTGTATTGGGACTGGTTGGCGTGCTCACAAGAAAGAATGTGATTTTCATGCTTATATCGGTAGAGATCATGTTAAATGCAGCGGGACTGGCCTTTGTGGCTGCAGGAGCAAGGTGGCAGCAGCCAGACGGACAGGTGATGTTCCTGTTCATACTGGCTATGGCTGCCGCCGAAGTTTCGATAGGGCTGGCATTGGTACTGCAGATATATCACCAGAATAGAAGCCTGGATGTGGGAAATATAACGGCATTAAAAGATGAGCCTTTGCATGAAGAAGTATAAACATAAAACGACTTAAGCAATAAACGGATATCGTATGAAGTACCGGTTTCTCCTTTAATTCAATAACGGGCTATTTTATGCATCAGTATTTATATCTTATACCAGCACTGCCATTGCTCGGGTTTGTCGTTTTATCTGTTGCCGGAAGGCATTTGCATAAAACGGTTATAGCATGGACGGGCGCCGGAACGGTATGCGCATCGGCACTGATTACCATTGTACTGGGCATTGAATTTTTCCGGAACGCTCCTGCTTCAGGAGCTTATACACAAGTATTATGGAGGTGGTTCAGTGCCGGTAGGTTATCTGTTCCCGTTAGCCTTGCTGTTGATGCTTTAACACTGGTATTTATATTCGTCATCACCTTTATAGGAGCGCTCATTCATATTTATTCCACAGCGTTTATGCGCAAAGACCGCGACTATGCGCGTTTCTTCGCCTCCATGAATTTATTTGTATGCTCCATGCTGTTGCTGGTAATGGCCGATAACCTGGTGCTGCTGTACCTGGGATGGGAAGGCGTGGGCCTGTGCAGCTACCTGCTCATTGGTTTCTGGTATGAAACGCCGGCCAACTGCCATGCTGCAAATAAGGCTTTCTATATTACGCGCATTGGCGATACTGCTATGATCATCGGCTTGTTTTTGCTGTTCAGGGAGCTGGGCACATTGCATATTCCTTCTATTCTTGAGCAGGCGCCAAAACATTTTGAAACAGGGGATACGACTATCACGCTTATTGCACTCTTACTGCTGGCGGGCGGAATGGGTAAGTCGGCGCAACTGCCCCTGCAAACCTGGCTGCCCGATGCCATGGCCGGTCCTTCACCGGTAAGCGCTTTGATCCATGCCGCTACCATGGTAACCGCCGGCGTTTATCTTATTGCGCGGATGCATACCCTGTTTACGCTCTCGCCCGTATCTATGAGCACTGTTGCTGTTATAGGGGCTATTACCCTTTTTGTAGCAGGCTGCAGCGCTATGGTACAAACAGATATCAAACGGATCCTGGCTTATTCTACTATCAGTCAAATCGGGTATATGTTCCTTGCTCTGGGCGTAGGCGCATGGGGTGCAGCCATCTTTCATTTTTTTACCCATGCATTTTTTAAAGCCCTGTTATTCCTGGCCGCAGGAGCGGTAATAGAAGCCCTGCACCATGAGCATAACATTTTTAAAATGGGAGGACTGAAGAACAGCATGCGGGTAGTATTTCTTACTTTCCTGGCCGGCGCTGCATCGCTGGCCGCACTACCGTTGGTAACGGCCGGGTTTTTTAGTAAGGATCCTATTTTATGGTATGCCTGGAGCGCCGAAAATGGTAATACTTTTTTATGGATATTGGCCATTGCCGGTGCTTTTATTACCGCTTTTTACAGCACACGGCTGATGCTGGTTGTTTTTTGGGGTGAAAGAAAGACGCCCGTTGGCGAACGCACAGGAAAGTGGATGACAGCGCCGCTTATTATATTGGCCATAGCTTCGGTTGCGGCAGGCTGGATAGAATGGCCGCACAACCTTATTCATTTTACCCTGCTGTCAGACCACTTGCAGCAAGTATTACCCGCAGTTGTTTTAAAACAAGATCTTCCTTCCGAATTTATTTTCCAGGGTATAGCGGTGCTTGTAACGTTTGCGGGACTGTATACTGGCTACGTTTTGTATTACAGCAACAAAACGATACTGGAAGGCTGGCGGCGATCTGCAGCAATGCAGGCGGTGAGAAGCTTTTTGCTGAAAGGGTGGGAGTTTGATGCATTGTACAATACCTTGTTTGTACAGCCTTTTCTTTTCGTTACCCGCATCAACAAAAAAGATGTATTTGACCGGCTGTATACTGGCATTGCACAGGCTAATATTAATATCAACCGCCTGTTGTCGCTTACGCAAAATGGGTCGCTGCGATGGTATATAGCCGGCGTGCTGCTGGGCATCTTATTCATTATAACCATGCAATTATTATGATACTGGCAGAACTAATAGCCATACTACTTATTGGCGGGTTGCTATGCTGGCTGCTGGCACGGTGGAACAGCGCGTTGCCTAAATGGATCGCTTTATTTTCTGCTATAGGTGGGCTGCTGCTTACCGTGTTGCTCTGCTGGCAATATAAAAATGGAGCGCAGAATGGCAGCGAATGGTTCATCAATTACCAGGTTAGCTGGATCCCTTCTTTTGGTATCAGCTTTCACCTTGCTTTAGACGGATTAAGCCTGGTGCTGCTGCTGTTAACCTTTTTCCTGGGCATTGTAGCAGTGCTTTGTTCCTGGAATGAGATCAAAGAAAAGCAGGGCTTTTATTATTTCAACCTGCTGTGGACGCTTGCCGGCATTTGTGGTGTATTTGTAGCGATGGATCTTTTCCTTTTCTATTTCTTCTGGGAAGTGATGCTGGTACCCATGTATTTTTTGATTGCCATATGGGGCGATGCCAACCGGCGCTATGCATCCTTTAAATTTTTCATCTTCACCCAGGCAGGTGGTTTGCTGATGCTGCTGGCCATACTGGCTTTGTACTTTATTCATGCGCAGCAAACGGGGGTTTATTCTTTCGATTATTTCGACCTTCTTCATGCTTCGCCCGGTGCTGCTGCAAAGTGGATAATGATGGGATTTCTATTTGCATTTATGGTGAAGCTGCCGGTTGTGCCCCTGCATAACTGGCTGCCCGATGCGCATGGAGAGGCCCCAACAGGGGGCAGCTTAATTTTAGCGGGCTTATTGCTAAAAACCGGCGCCTATGGTATTATTCGTTTTGTGATAACGCTGTTTCCCCGGGAGGCACAGCAAGTGGCGTGGTGGGTCATGCTGCTGGGCGCCATTGGTATTTTGTATGGCGCGTTCCTGGCTTTTGCCCAAACCGATCTGAAGCGGCTGATTGCCTACACCTCCGTTAGCCATATGGGATTTGTGCTGCTGGGTATTTTTGCTTTTAATGAAATAGCCCTGCAGGGGGTGGTTATGCAAATACTTACCCATGGTATCAGCACAGGCGCCTTGTTTGTAATTGCCGGCATGCTTAAAGAAAGATTACATACCAGGGATATTAACCGGATGGGGGGATTGTGGACGGCCATGCCTTCCATGGGTGGCGTAGCTATGGTATTTACCATGGCAGCATTGGGGTTACCTGTGCTGGGGAATTTTATTGCAGAGTTCCTGGTGCTCATCGGCGCATTTTCCGCTAATGCCGCACTAACGGTTTTGGCTACCCTTGGATTGATTTTTTCTGCTTTTTACGCGTTGCGGATGATGCAGAAAGTTTTTCTTGGCCCTGTTACCGTAACAGTGCCGCTCAGGGATTTGAATGCCAGAGAGTATATTATGATGGCGGCATTAACCATCAGCATTATTGTATTGGGGCTGTTTCCGCAGCCTGTTTTAGATATGGTGAAAGGAGTAGTAGGGGCGTTGGTTGATTAGTTGGTTGTCTGTACCGGCGCCGGATAAATTTTTGTCCCGCAGGTGCGGGACTCAATAATGAACAGAAAGTACAAGGGTGCGACGCAACGGAAGAGCAATAGTAATGCTGTAGCCCGGCCCATAAAAAAACAGTGCACATTTTTATGACCTATAATTAATTTGATTGGTTAACGGATGATCGGATAACGGGTTTTGTATTTGCTGATAGCTGACCGCCGAAACTCATATTATTCATTGTTTATTGCTGAAGTATGAATGAACTTCAATTTGAAGCGCTTCTTCCTTTTATGGTGCTGGCCGCAGCTTCCATGGCGGTGATCCTGCTGATTGCGTTTCGCATGAGCCATACCGTTATACAGGTGGCGGCGTTCCTTATGGCCTGCCTGGTGATCCTTGCCATGTGGTATGTAAGAGACACGCTGCCGCAACAGGTATTGCCATTGCTTGTGGTAGATGGCTTTGGCGCATTGTTTACGGGCATGATCATTTTTTCCATGATGGCAATAGGCTTGTTTTCCTATATTTATTTTGAAGAAAGGGAAGAAAATCCCAAAGAATATTACATCCTGTTATTCCTTGCCACACTGGGCGCTGCCATACTTACCATCAGCGTTCATTTTATTTCATTCTTTATCGGGCTTGAGGTGCTGAGCGTAAGTTTATACGCGCTGATCGCCTACCTGCGCAACCGCAACCATGCCGTGGAATCGGGTATGAAGTACCTGGTGCTGGCGGCAGTGTCTTCCGCATTTCTTTTGTTCGGCATGGCGCTCATCTATATGGAAACAGGCAGCATGGAATTTACAGCCATGGCGCAAAGCATAGAAGTATCTGCTTCTTCCGTGCTGTTTATGATGGGCTTTGGTATTATGCTGGTGGCCATAGGATTTAAGCTGGCATTAGCGCCTTTTCATTTATGGGCAGCCGATGTATACCAGGGCGCTCCTTCCCCGGTAACCGCTTTTATTGCTACGGTTTCAAAAATTGGTGTGTTTGCCGTATTGCTGCGTTTTGCCCAATCGGTTAACCTGCAGCAATACCCGCTGATGATAAGTACTTTTTCCGGCATCGCCATAGCTTCTATGATAGTGGGTAACCTGCTGGCACTGCGGCAGCAAAATATAAAGCGGCTAATGGGTTATTCTTCCATTGCGCATTTTGGTTATCTCCTGGTGGCCTTCCTGCCCGGCAATGCCGCGGGAGTGGAAGCAGCGGCTTTTTACCTGATGGCTTATTCCGTTACGTTGCTGGCCGTGTTCGGCGTTATTTCGGTACTGTCTACCCGCATGAAAGATGCTGAAGACCTGGCGATGTACAAAGGATTATTTTATAAACGCCCCGTATTAAGCGCAGTACTGATCATTTCTTTCCTGTCGCTTGCGGGAATTCCGCTTACCGCTGGTTTTATTGCAAAGTTTTTCGTGCTGGCATCGGGTGTTCATCAGGGCCTATGGATTCCTGTTATAGTGCTGGTGATTACCAGTGTTATTGGCTTGTATTATTACCTGCGTGTTATCAGCGCCTTATTCGCCGCGGCTCCGTCAACAGACAGCGTACCCAAAACCCTGCATCCTTTCTTTTATATTTCTACTTATATCACATTAATCATAATGATGGTTGTATTGTGCTGGCTCGGTATTTTCCCTGACAGCACAGTGGAGGGCATACGCGCTTTTTTGCTTATCCGCTGATAACGGGCAGAGGAAAGAATTAAAACACGGGTCTGTCTAAAAGTAATATTTTGCCACAAAAGCACGAAGAAAATAAAACCGGAAGATCAGGACTTTGTGTTCCTGCTGCCGGCCGGCAGGTTTGTGTATTAGTGGTATTTCTTCTATCCCGGTACTTTTAAGACAGCCTCTCCTAAACTTTTGCTGTTTTATAAATTAGATGCGTTTGCCGCCTGTATCTCCTGCCTTGCCCCCGTAATCTCAAATCAACGTACTTTTGCACCCATGAACAATATTGAAAGTGATTTGCAAACGCGCTGGTGGAATCTTGAAGCACAGTTAGTGGAACGGTTTGGTAAGAAGCCCGATATGGAAGCCATTTTATTTTTAATAGGTATACAGGAGTTCGGAGAGATCCGCCATAAATTCACCAAGGAACAAAAGCAGGATTTAATGCATGTGGCTGTTTGCAGCCTTTTTGCGCAAAGCGGCTACTATGAGCTGGAAAAAGTAGATGATGACGGCTGGCCGCATTTCAAACAATTGAAACCCCTGCCGGTAATGAACCTTATAGAGCAGGAAAGTTTTATGAAAGACCATGTTTTACTTTATTTTGAAAACAACCATATTTTAAAAAAGTAAGAAACAATTGGTTTTATTTGTGTTTTTTAAACCACAGGAGATTCTCATCAGTTATACGGTTTATTCCAACTGTTTTTGTAATCTTTGCTGCACAAAAATTAAAAATCATGAATTTCCCTGAAAATCTGCGCTATACAAAAGACCATGAATGGGTTCGCCTGGAGGGCGATATAGCAGTTATAGGCATTACCGAATTCGCACAAAGTGAGCTGGGCGATATCGTATATGTGGAAATCGAAACGCTGGATCAGAACCTGGCAGCCGATTCTGTTTTTGGCACAGTGGAAGCAGTAAAAACGGTAAGTGATCTTTTTTTGCCTGTAACAGGAACCATTATTGAAATTAACCCGGAACTCAATAATCAGCCGGAACTGGTAAACAGCGACCCTTATGGAGAAGGCTGGATGGTTAAAGTTAAGGTAGATGACGCCGCTGATGTAGAAAACCTGCTGAAAGCGGATGCTTATGCTGCCCTTGTACAGGGATAACGCGGTTTGGCTATGAAAAAAAAGCTGCGGTACGCCATGTGGCCAGCCATACTATGGTCTGTTATCATTTTTATTTTATTGATTATTCCGGGACAGGATTTTCCGAAAGGGCCTAAAGTTCCTTCTCTCGACAAGGTCATTCATGTTTTTTTATTTGGCGTGCTGGTATTCTTATGGTGCAGGTATATTGATCGCACTCATGCTGCACCCGTATTGTGGATGTTTTTACTCGTTTTTCTCATTTCGTGTATCTACGGCATCGCGATGGAGTATGTTCAGCGCTATTGGGTAGCAAACAGGGGGTTTGAAATGGGAGATATATGGGCCGATGTAGCCGGCTCTGGGGGCGGGTGGCTGATTTACCGCTATTTCTTTTTAAGGAGGCAGGACCTGGTATAAAAAAAATTGGCCTCTATAGAAATAGAGGCCGCAACCAAAACTAACTGCTTATGAGAAAATTGACTGTTTTTACAATCTCTTTATATTAAGACACAAAACAAGGAAGAAAGGTTTATTCCTGTATTGTTAAATATTTCTAAAGAACTTTTTTTCTTAACGTAATATACAAAATTAAATTGCAATTACAATGCCATCTCTTTGTTATGTATACAAAGTTCCGTAAAAAGAAATCAAAACATTCATAATGCTTTGTAAAATTATCTTAAAGAACTGTTATTCATTTATTACTCTTCTTTTTCCTGCCGTGGGGCCCATGCTTGTAAGAGAATAATAACCGCTCTCCATACCCAATGTTACCTGGTCATTTTTTATTCTTAAACCTGAAGAATGGAGGTCACTCCAGGTAGCATATAAGTTATGGAGCCATAGCGCTGCCCGTGTAAACTGCTGTATTTCATCCCGGTAAACCTGTTTAGTACCTGTTCTTATCCATTCTTTGTATACAATGTGTATCTTAGTTGTCTTCAACTCCTGATTTTTTGAAACAACGTTTTTATGCTTTAGATGTATTTAGAGGCGCTACAGTAGCTTTTATGATACTGGTAAACAATCCCGGAAGCTGGACGTATATATATCCGCCATTTGATCATGCCAAATGGCATGGTTGTACGCCTACCGACCTGGTATTTCCCTTTTTTTTGTTTGCGGTAGGTAATGCAATGGCTTTTACCATGCCACGGCTGCGGCAGGGTGGCGATGCCATGATGTGGAAAAAAGTAGCTACAAGAACAGTATTAATATTTTGCATTGGTCTCTTTTTGAATGCTTTCCCTTTTATCAGGTACAATGCCGACGGCGTTCTGACACTAAAAGCTTTTCAAAACCTGAGAATAATGGGGGTGCTGCAACGAATTGCCCTCTGTTATTTTTTTGCCGCTGTAATGATCTATTATTTGCGTCCTGCCAGGCTTTTTACAGCGGGCACGCTGTTGCTGCTGCTGTACTGGATAATGTGCCTGGTTTGGGGAGGTAACGACCCTTTTAGCCTGCAGGGCTGGTTTGGAACGGCTATAGACAGGGCGGTGCTGGGTGAAAGCCATATGTATCACGGCGAAGGCGTGGCTTTTGATCCGGAAGGCCTAATAAGTACCCTGCCCGCCGTAGTGCAGGTAATATTGGGTTACTGGGCCGGCAATTTCATTGTTCGGAAAAAGAATCTTCCGGCAGAAGAAAAAGAGGAGCCGGTAAAAGATTTCTATCCCTTACTGACAAAACTGTTTGTTGCCGGCGTGCTGCTGATTTTTACCGGGCTTTGCTGGAATACCGTTTTCCCGCTTAATAAAAAAATATGGACAGGCTCCTTTGTGCTGTATACTTCAGGGCTGGCTATTGTTGTACTGGCCATGCTCATTTACGGCATCGAAATAAAAAAATGGCGTGGCGCCTGGAGCCATTTTTTTGATGTCTTCGGGAAAAACCCGTTGTTCATTTTTGTACTGAGCGGTATATGGGTGAGGCTATATGGTTTGGTGCGGATAGCCGATGAAACCGGGGACGGCAAAACAGTATACAAGGGATTAGGTGGCTGGATGTACGACCATATGTTTGCTCCCTTATTTGGCCATATGAACGGTTCCCTGCTGTATGCGGTTTTTCATCTGCTTATTTTTTGGGCCATAGCCAGGTGGCTGGATAAAAGAAAGATATATATTAAAGTATAATAACCCTTTCATTGTATGACCAAAGTTGCTTCTCCCCGTTTTCTCGCCCTTGATGTATTAAGGGGCATGACCATTTGTTTTATGATCATTGTAAATAATCCCGGAAGCGGCGCAGAACCCTTTGCTCCACTATTGCACGCCTCCTGGAACGGGTTTACTCCTACCGACCTGGTATTCCCCACATTTATGTTTGCAGTAGGCAATGCCATGAGCTTTTCCCTGCCCAGGTACAGGCAACTGGGTACCGGCAGTGTGCTGGGTAAAATATTTAAACGTACGGTTATTATTTTTTTGCTGGGATACCTCATGTACTGGTTCCCCTTTTTCAGTGAAAGCCAGGGAGGCGGTTACCAGCTTTCTCCCATTAGCAATACCCGCATCATGGGCGTTTTGCAGCGCATTGCGCTTGCTTATTGCGCAGCGGGATTAATGATCCATTTTTTGTCTAAAAAAACGGTTTGGGCTTTAAGTGTTATTTTTTTACTGGGGTATTGGCTCATCTTATATGTTGGCGGCGACTACAGCATGACGGGCAATGCCGGGCACAAGCTGGATTTGCTGTTATTTGGAGAAAGTCATTTATACCACGGCGAAGGCGTAGCTTTTGACCCCGAAGGGCTATTGAGCACCATACCCTCCATTGTAAACGTAATAGCGGGTTACTATGCCGGTATTTTCATCCAGCAAAAAGGAAAAAGCTTTGAAACGGTAGCCAAACTATTAATTGGGGCGTTTGGGCTGTTGTGCATCGCTTATTTCTGGGACTTTGTTTTTCCCATCAATAAAAAGCTGTGGACCAGCTCTTTTGTGCTGTACACGGTGGGGCTCGACCTGGCTATATTAGGGATACTCATTTTTATCCTGGAAATCAGGGCCATCACCAAAGGCGCTTATTTTTTCCAGGTATTTGGCAAAAACCCGCTTTTCATTTATATCCTGTCGGAAATACTGTATACCGCATTTTATATGATCAAAACCGGCTCCGGCACACCCCTTTATGAAGCGGCGAATAGTACCGTTTTCCAGAAAATACTGCCTGGTGCGTGGGGTTCCCTTGCCTTTGCTGTTTGCTATGTGCTTTTATGCTGGCTGATCGGGTACTGGATGGACAGGAAGAAGATTTATGTGAGGGTGTGAGGCGAGTGAGGGGTGAGAAGTGAGAGGTAAATGGTGAATAGTTTTCGCTTCACGTTTATCGTTTGTCGTTTCACGAGGTGAGAAGTGAGAGGTGAATAGTAAACTTTTTATTAACCCCGCGATCTGTGTTGCCGGAACAATACCTTTGCACAAACCCGGAATTATGCCATTTAGCTTTAGTGAACTGGTAACGGTTGTATTTACGCTTTTCGCGATAATTGATATTATTGGGTCTGTGCCCATATTGATTTCGCTGAAACAAAAAATTGGCGGTATAAACGAGCTGCGCGCCACGCTTATTTCCGGTGGATTAATGATCCTGTTCCTGTTTGCAGGGGAAGGCTTTTTGCGTATCCTGGGCTTGGATATCAAAACGTTTGCGGTAGCGGGTTCGGTGGTTATTTTTATACTGGGACTGGAAATGGTGCTGGGACTGGAATTCTTTAAAAGTGAGAAAGATGTAAAAGCGGCAACGCTGGTACCTATTGCTTTTCCGTTGATAGCGGGCTCCGGAACGCTCACCACCATTATGTCGCTTAAAGCCAATTTTTCTGACCTCACTATATTCCTGGGCATTTTTATTAACCTTATTATCATTTACGCGGTTTTAAGGTCGTTGAATTTAATAGCCCGGATTTTAGGAAGTGCCGGATTAATTGCGGTGCGTAAATTTTTTGGCGTAGTTTTGCTCGCCATCGCCGTAAAAATATTCGCAGAAAACGCGCATGGGTTGATCAAGTAATGTGAAAATGTGAGAGATGTGTAAATGTGATAAGTGAAATACACCGGTTTACTTTTCAAACAAAAAGCTCTTTGGTGATAATATTTGAAGCCCGTAGAAAATCACATTTCCATATTTTCAAATTATCACATTTGTTTTGGCCTCGTAGTACAATGCCCGCCCGGCTGCCCGACTGAGCCATTCAGGCGGGGCTGAACGCCGTTCGGACGGGGATAGTATAAGAGTTTCCGAGATGTCCCGTTGAGGTACAAAGGCTTAGGATAGAGGTTCGATAGCAATGGTATAAAATAGGTAGTTCTTTTTTTAAATAGTTCTTGGCCTCGTAGTACAATGGATAGTATAAGAGTTTCCGAAGCTCCAGATCCAGGTTCGATTCCTGGCGAGGCCACTACTGCTTTTCCTATGTTTTATGCTTATGTTTTAAAAAGTGTTGAGCATAACTATTATTACAAGGGTCATTGCCGTGATCTTGAAAAAAGGTTACATCAGCACAATTCAGGAATGACAGGATCAATCAGGCCTTATATTCCTTTCACATTAGTCTGTTTTGAAGCGTTTGAAACAGAACAGGAAGCAATAGAAAGAGAAAAATACTATAAATCTGCAGCCGGAAGAAGATACTTAAAAAAAGTACTGGCCTCGTAGCACAATGCCCGCCCGCCTGCCCGACTGAGCCATTCAGGCGGGGCTGACGCCAGTCGGACGGGGATAGTATAAGAGTTTCCGAAGCTCCAGATCCACCCGCCCGAACGCCCGCCTGAACGAGCATTCGGGCGGGTATCGTTCGGTACGGGCGGGGGTTCGATTCCTGGCGAGGCCACAAATTTTAAAACGTGTATTTTGCTTACATAAGTGCCACCCGCTCTGTAATATCCGGTCTTTTCCTTACTAAGTGGCGCATCTCTATATATTTTTCTCCTCCGTTTGAGTTTTGGAATCTATTTTTACTGCTATGGCAAACAGGTCTAAGTATGGTTTACTATTATCTGTACTTATAATATTCGCGGTAAGCTGTCAAACCGCCAGGAAAACAATGGATCCGGCTAAAAAATTTCCCGCCGAAGTCCTGCGTAAAGATTATACCCTGCTCCGCGAAATCATGGAGCGGTTTCACCCTGCACTATACTGGTATACGCCTAAAGACAGCATGGACTATTATTTTGATCAATACTATAATGCCATTACCGACTCTATGACACGGCAGCAGTTTGGCTTTACTATATTGGCCCCGCTCACTACCAAAGTGCATTGCGGGCATACCAGCTTTAACTATCCAAGGGCTTACAGCCGGCGGCAGCGCGAGCATGCGCAGCCTTCCTTTCCGCTGTTTATGAAAATATGGCCCGATACGATGGTGCTTACTTCCAACCTGAATAAAAAAGACAGCATTCTAAAAAGGGGCACGTTAATTACCCGTATTAACGGGCTTGATGTGCGGCAACTGGCCGATACGCTTTTCCGGTTCATGCCAACAGACGGTTACGCAGAGAACGTAAATTATATACGGCTCAGCGCGGCATTCCCTTATTATCACCGCAATATTATAGGACTGTCTGCAAAATACGCGGTGGGGTATATAGACAGCGCAGGGGTGGAAAGAACAGCTACGGTTCCCCTGTTTGACCCGGCTACAGACAGCCTGGCAAGAACCTTTATCCGGAACAGGAATAAACAAATTGACCCTGAAAATAAGCCGGCAAAATGGGAGAACTTCAGATCGTTTAAAGCGGATACCGCTCATGCATTGGCGATAATGGCCATACACAGCTTCGGGAGCAAGGGTCGCTTACCTTCTTTTTACCGGAAAAGTTTCCGGCAGCTCCGCAAAGCAAAAACGCCCAACTTAGTTATTGACCTGCGCACCAATGGCGGTGGTAAAGTAAATAACTATACCTCCCTTGCCCGGTATATCCGCGATACACCGTTTAAAGTTGCCGATACCGCCACGGCCATGCATAACGGACTGGGGCGTTACAAACGTTACTTCAGCTCGGGATGGCTCAATTCGATGATCCTTTTTTTAACCACCACTAAAAAGGAAGACGGCAGGTATCATTTCAGGTACTGGGAAAAGCACGCATTTCATCCCCGCAAAAAAAATCATTACAACGGGCAGGTATTTGTGCTGATCAACGGCCCCACATTTTCGGCATCCACCCTGTTTGCACACACCGTAAAAGGACAATCCAACGTGTTGCTTATTGGTGAAGAAGCCGGGGGCGGGGCGCATGGCAACAGCGGCATTCTTATTCCGGATATAGTACTGCCCGAAACCAAAATGAAAGTGCGGATGCCCCTGTTCCGTTTGGTGCAATACCATCACCCGTCTAAAGATGGCAGGGGCGTAATGCCCGATATATATGTGCCACCCACGGTTGACAATATCAGGCGCGACAGGGATGGTAAAATGGATAAGGTAAAAGAGATCATAAAAGATTCATCTGCAATACAATAAATACGATGATTACTAACGGATAAGCATACCTTGCAGGAACTTTACCGGAGATAATGCAATAATAACACAACCGTTTCTTTTTTTATCCTTATAAAATTATTACTTTAGCAACCCGGTTTATCCCGATCGAATCCCTTATCCCACTGTTTTACTTCTAATCTTACACTATCGCGGCATGTAGCTGTATTTAGTTTACATCAAGTCAATCCCTGTTTAAAACCTCCGTTACCCTGCGACCATTACCACTGTTCCGCAAAAACGAAACCTTAAAGTAATACTGTAAAATGCGTATCATTTTTATTGTGCTTCTGCTGTGCATAACAGCGGGCCATTCGCTCCGGGCACAGGATGTGCCGGGTTGTATGGATCCTGCATCTCCTGATTATGTTGAAAATGCTACTATTAGCGACGGATCATGCGGATATCCTGACGGCTCTGCCGCACTATTAAATTCAAGAATTGCTACACTTCCTGATGACCTGCAGGAAATAAGCGGGATGATCTACTGGAATGGAAAATTGTACGGACATGAAGACAGTGGTAACGATCCCATTATTTATGAAATGGACGCTGCAACGGGAGTGATATCTAAAAGGATTACCCTGGAGGTTTCCACTGTGAATATGGACTGGGAAGACATCACACAGGATGACAATTATATTTATGTAGGCGATTTTGGAAACAATTCGGGAACCAGGCAAAACCTGAGAATTTTTAGAGTTGCCAAAAGCCTTATAACCACTATTACCGGAGAGTCGGGCACCATTGCCGCAGCGGATATTGCCACGATTAATTTTACATACAGCGATCAAGCTGATTTTACACCGCATCTTAATACCACTCCTTTTGACTGTGAGGCGATGATATATCACGATGGTAACCTGCATTTATTTACCAAGGGTTGGGATGGAAACGGTACCAAACATTATATATTACCTGCTACACCCGGAACCCAGGAAGCGACATACCTTGAAAGCCTGGATACGGAGAACTTTCGCATAACAAGTGTAACCAAGGCGAACAACAATGCTGTTATCTTGTTGGGTTATGAAACCGAATATTCAATCAATCCTCTTATTTTACCAAAGGTGGCGATATGGGTTATAAGTGGCTTTAATGATTATAATACAATAATAGAAACAGGGAATAAAAGAAAAATTGATTTAGGGTTGATTGCAAATACTCTTACTACTGGTATAGGTCAGGCGGAAGCGATAACTGCCACAAGCCAAACAATGGTTTTGATATCCAGTGAGCATTTTGCCATAACAGAACCTCTTCCAGTTACTATTAACCAAGGCTTGTTCGAATTAAATACTGAGCAATGGATGCCACTCTATATCCTCCCCTTCGGCATTACCAACTTTACGTCGCGGCTGAGCAATAACCAGGTGGCATTAACCTGGGAATACAGCGGGCAGGGCGTTGCTTATTTTGAAGTGGAAGCTGCCGGCCAGGCTAACGGAACCTACCGGTCAATAGGTAAAGTATACGATGCCGGTAACACATCATCTTTATTCAGCTTTACAGATAAGGAACCGCTGGTATCTGCCCAACGGTTTTACAGGATCAGGATCGTTTCACCCGATGGCAAACACACCTACAGTAAAACGCTTGCCGTTAGCGACAGCAGCAACACGCAATTCAACCTTACCGTGGCGCCGAACCCCTTCAGCGATAAAGTAGATATCAGCTTTTACAGCGATAAGCGGCAAACCGTTCAGTTCAGCATCATGGACATGCATGGCAGAACAATAATGCTGAAGCAGCTGCAGTGCACACCGGGCAGGTACAGCTATATGATGGATGGGTTGCAGGGCTTAAGCAGTGGCGTTTATTTTTTAACCGCCAGAACACCCGGCAATAATTATGTCCGGAAGATCGTGCGGTAATGTACGGCTGCCTGTTAAGGTGAGAACGAAGCATCTGTATTTTATTTGGTCCTTGTGATTTGTCTTTTGGTGCTTTGTCTTCCCTCGGATTTCGAAATTCAGGCTTCGGATTTAACCTTCATCCGCTTCCTGTAGCCGTGTTGAAAACATTTCACACAGTAACCACATCCTTCACTTCCAGCGCATCATTAAACAGCACAAATTCTGCGGTATAGCCTGCTTCTATTTTCCCTAAAGGCACTTTAGTTTTTAACAATTGCGCAGGATAAGCAGAAGCCATACGCAGCGCTTCTTCAAGCGGTATGCCGGCATGGGCCACCGCGTTTTTTACCGACTGCATCATGGTTAAGGCGGAACCCGAAAGCGTTCCGTTGGGAAGTGTATAACGGTCGCCTTTAAATACATGCCGGTATTCGCCTTTAGCTGTTTCTGCAACAGCGTCTGTTATGAAGAACAGGCGTTCACCCATAATTTTTTTGCTGATGCGCAGCGATACAAAATCAACATGCACGCCATCGGCAACAATGCTGCTTTTAACGGTATCATTATTATAAACAGCCCCAACCAGTCCCGGCTCGCGGCTTTGGAATGGCGACATAGCATTAAACAAATGTGTGGCAGCGGGAATACCCAAAGCAAATCCCTTTGCAGCCTCAGCGTATGTGGCATTGCTATGTCCGGCCGAAACAATAATATCATTATCCATTAGCATCCGTATGATTTCCGCATCGCAAACCTCCGGCGCTATGGTCATCATTTTAAGCACGCCCTTACCCTTTTCCAGCAGCATGGCTACTTCGTCAACGGTGGGCTTTTTAATGCATTCCAGGATATGCGCTCCTTTTTTTACGGGATTAAGATAGGGCCCTTCCAGATGCAAGCCCAGCACACCTTTACCACCCTGTTGCCAGTACTTCTTTACCAACTCAATGCCTTTCAAAAAATTTTCGATGGTATTGGTGGCCATGGTAAGCATGAACTGTGTGCAGCCGCCCCGGAGGCAATACTGGTAAGTAGCGGCAATAGCTTCTGTATTCAGTTCGGCCGAAAACAGTTTGCCATCGCCACCATAGATCTGCAGATCAATAAAAGCGGGCGCTATGTTCAGTTTACCGAGATCCTTAACGGCATACCCTGCCGGCAATTCCTTTTCGTTAACCAGCCCCTCTGTTATATTATTGTTCACCAGGATGGCTTTACCCGTTTCCTTTTTAATGCCGGTGTATATGCTGCAATTGGTATAGGCTATTTTCATTTTATTAGTATGGGTTCAGGGATCAATTAAAAAACTGTCGGCATCTTTCCAAAAAGGAAACTGCCTGCGTACCGCTTCTAATTTTTCTTTATGCAAAACGGTAGTGAACACCTCTTCTTTATGGGACTGTGTATACAATGTTTCACCCAACGGGTCAATGATCATGGAATCGCCGCTATGGTATATATTGTTGCCATCATTCCCTACACGGTTTACGCCGGCAACATAGCACTGATTTTCTATAGCCCTGGCATGGAGTAAGGTTTTCCAGGCATGGTTGCGGCTTTCTGGCCAGTTGGCCACATAAATAATGAGATCATATTCGGGAAGGTTCGCCGCTCCATCCTGCCGCGGATAATTTTTTTGCCGCACCCACACAGGGAAACGAAGGTCGTAACAAACCTGCAGGTTTATCTTCCACCCTTTTACGGAAGCGATAAGTCTTTTGTTACCAGGGGTATACCGTTCATCTTCCGAAGCGTAGGCAAATAAATGCCGTTTATCGTAGTAACCATAATTGCCATCGGGCAGCATCCATATCAGGCGGTTAAAGTACTGCCCGCCTTCTTCAATAATAACACTTCCGGTAAGGATGATTTTTTTTTGTGCCGCCACGGCTTTCATCCATGCTACGGTATCACCGTCCATTTTTTCAGCGAGTGCCTCGGGGTACATGCTAAAGCCCGTGCTGAACATTTCGGGCAAAATCACTACTTCTGTTGGTTGTGGTATGGCAATGATCTTTTCCTTTAACATCCGCAGGTTAGCGGCTTTATCTTCCCAGTGTAAATGGGTTTGAATGGTAGTAACAGAAAGTGCCGGCATGATCAATACATGAAATACATCAAAGCTTCCGCTGTTAAACAGGAATATATTGCTATGTAAAATAATAGATTTTTGCTGAGCCTACGCTATTCCGGCATTATTAATAAAGTTCACCAGCGCGGCTGTATTCTTTAAATTGAGCTTTTTCAGAATATTGTGGCGATGAACCTCTACCGTTTTAAGCGTGATGCTCAACTGCAGCGCAATTTCTTTTGAAGACTGCCCCTGTTTGATAAGGTCGATGATCTCTACTTCGCGCTGCGATAACAGGTTAATATCCGGCTTCTCGGTGTCTTCTAAGATTTGTTCGGAAAGGATGGTCTTTACCTCGTGGCAGATATATTTATTACCCTGTGCCACTTCGCTGATAGCGCCGATCATTTCCTCTTTTGATGAGTTTTTGGTAATGTATCCCATTGCGCCAACCTGCAGCATCTTTTTGGCATAAGCAGGCTGCGAATGCATGGAAACGCCAATGATCCTGGAATCGGGTGATATTTTACGGATTTCTTTTGTGGCTTCGAAACCGTTCATCGGGGTCATATTAATATCCATTAATATAATATCCGGATGGTTGCTTTCAGCGAGCTCAATAGCGGTTTTTCCCGAGTCAGTTTCAGCAATTACCTGAAATCGTGAGTCGCTGTTTAAAATAAAAGACCAGGTATCTCTGATCAGCTTATGATCATCAACTATTAAGATAGTGATCTTACTATTCACAGGATTGTGTATTAACATGTGCGGATAAGGTTTTTACAAATATAAACGACTTTAGAACTTTAAGAGCGAAGGTGCGTTTCAAAAGAATAATAATCAGCAATATAGACAAAAAATTAACTTATTTAAACAGGGCCAGGGGAATGCGATTTAAATGGGTATAATTTAAAGTCGCCCTGCAAAGGTATTTATATAAAATCATGCAAACCAATTATTTCCCGAAGAATGGCCGTAAGGTCCATGCTGCAGGTTTATACAACGTTTTTTGCGCATGTTTTGGAGACAGGCTGGTAACGGAAAGCCTGAAGTAAGAATAATAGCCATATTAAATAAAGGGACGCGGCTAATAATCTGCTGCAATATAAGGGATTAAATTCACTTATTGTATCAGGAAATGGAGCGGGCAAAGGAGGTACTGGAGAAATACCGAAAAGCCAAGTCATAAGTCCGAAGCCGGGAATTCGAAATTCGAAGGAATACAAAAGCACTAAATAACAAGAACCAAATAAAACTCAAATGCTAAATCCGAATACTAAAGTTCGAAATCCGAGGTCAAATGCAACCACAAACTATAAATTAAAAATCCGAACATTCAGCCTGTCGTTACTTACTGATGGCCAACGGCTGATTGCTGAGCGCTGACACCTGATAGCCGCATACAATAAGCTCATATTGAAACGAATTTCCCCTGAAACCTGAGACCTGTACCTTGCACCTCCATCCATCTCAAATAACATTAAATAACCCTTATTTTAATTCCTTTTATCTAATCCCCACGAAAGCTTACCCCTGAGGGTTTGTAAAAAGCTGTTTTCGCTCAGCCTTATCAAACTTATTGTAAACGCTTCTTTCTTAACAGCCAGTTGTATGTCTTTATTCACAATCTCCCGGCGGGAGTCCAATGCGCATATAAACTGGTCGGTTCTGCCTTCTATTTCAAAGGAAACAATACTGTTGTCCGGAATAACAATGGGTCGAACGTTAAGGTTATGAGGCGCCACCGGCGTTATAATAAAGCTTCCTGAATCGGGAAACAATATGGGTCCGTTGCAGCTTAAAGAATAGCCCGTTGATCCGGTAGGCGTAGATACAATGATACCATCTGCCCAATAGGTATTTAAAAACTCTCCATTGAGGTAAGTGTGGATCTTAATCATGGAGGAAGTATCTCTTTTATGTATGGCGAACTCATTAAGCGCATAGGGTGTTTTACCAAAGAGCGGGATGCTGGCATCCAAATGAATAAGGCTTCTTTTGTCAATTACATACGTGCGGTTAGCCAAAGCATTTACGGTATGGGCAAGCTCATGTTTGCCAATGGTAGCCAAAAAGCCCAGGCGGCCGAAATTAATGCCCAGCACGGGTATATTACTATTCCTGATAAAAGTTAAGGTATCTAATAAGGTACCATCACCCCCCATGCTTATTATGCACTCAAAACTATCATCCAGGTCACCCGCATCAATAAATGTTGGGTATTGATTTGGCGGAAAGAGATGCCTGACCTGCTCAAAAAAGTAGTGCTGGATGTAACAAGATATCTTATGCTTCTCCAGTTCATCCAAGAGGAGTATAAGGTCTTCCTGCCTCACGGTTTCGCCACCACGGCTGTATATAGCGATTTTCATCAGTATATTTTTTATGTTTTAATGGTCTGACGCCTGCCTGTTCGGTAGACAGGGAACTCCGCAAAGCATACAACCTCCTCTATGAGAAAAATTTATCATGCTCCGTTTCATTTTGTATTTTTCTAAAAACCAAGACGGGCCTGTAAAAATAAGCCCTTTTCTCCTAATTGGTTAAAGCTGTATTCCAGGAAAAGGGTAAGATCATAAATAGACAACATATCTATTCCGGCGCCTCCGGTATATAATAAACGGTTGTTTAAGGGATTAGCGTTCATAACGGGTTTACTGTACACGTAGCCCAGATCGCCATACGCTTTCACATAAAACCTGAAGGGAATGCTTCCGTAAGAACGCGATTTTAAGCCTGTGCGTAAAGTAGGCCGCCACACTTCTTTTCTTAACGTTATTTTAGACAGGCCGCCGGCAACACCATCTACAACATAATATTCCAGCCCCCGCATGAACATATCGTTGTAACCCATCATTTGCCGGTTAAAGTAAGGCTGATCAAATGGCAGCTTAACGGTTGCCACGCCCTGCAACGCAAAATAATAGGTAGGAAATAATTCCCAGTATTTTCCTGCTTTTGCAGAGAACTCCCAGAGGTTCATATTGCGGGTAATGCCTCTTTTTACAAAAGAAAACTCCCATTGAAATCCCTTTAGAGGATAAGGAATATAGTTAAGATTAAAATACTGGTATTGATAATTCAGCTCCGGGTATTTTACCGCTTTTGCGGCATTGCCGTAGTATTCGGGGTTAAGATTAAATACGGAATCATTGATCTTATTTACATTATAGCTCAATTTTACGTTATGCCTCCTGATATAGCCCGTTCGGTAGCTATACCCCAGGCCTATACGCAGTTTTTCCGTTACAAACCTGCTTTCATCTTTATAAAATATTTGCTTGTTATTTTCCGTGCTATAGTTGATTTCCTTGTTCTGCGAGAACTGGAAGTCAACGCTCATGCCGTTTTTTAAAGTCTTATCAAAATAAGGCGCTGTATAGTTAAGCAGCACCTGCTTCGAATACCCTGTAATAAGCCATATATTTAATTTATCGTTTCTGCCGCTTACATTGTTACCAATAAGCTTGATGCCGTAGTTTACCCTCGCCAGGCTGGCATTGTATTCATTTATCCACACATTAAAGTTGCGGTCAACCGGTTTAAAATACGGAACGGGAAAATAATACCACCTTTCCTTTACATCTATAACAAGGTCTATTGAATCGTTGAACCAATTGGTAAAATCAACCGTAACATCAATAAAAAGACCGGTATTAATTAAGTTTTGTTTGGAGCGGGGAAGGTTCCTGAGAATATCGGAAATAGAATATTTTCCGTTCTCCTTCATGGGTATTTCCCTGGCTATGATATAAGCTTTGGTAATTTTGTTGCCGGTGATGGCAACGTTGCGTATGGTAAGAAAAGACGATTTAAGCACATTATCATCTTCATGGGGTATTTCTTCGTTTTCCTGGGCTAACAAACATTGAAAATAACAAAGCATCATCCCGCATAACAACAGGTATTTATACCGTACGCTCATCCGCTCTATTGATGTGTATTTTTTTAATGACTAAAGAACTAAAATAGGATTATTATGTAAAGGTTTGTTCACCGGCAATAATAAATGATGCCTTATATATTAAGATAATTCATCAGGTGAACGAAATTATCCTGCAGTTCATTTTGGTATAACTCTTCACCATAGTAATATTTTATATTGTATTCATGCCGTTGAAAGGTGGCCAGGATGTCTGATATTTCTGCTTTATTGATGCGGATCGTAATCGTAAGCAGTTGGGTAGGCGTATCTAAGTAGCTGTTAAGCTGGGTAATGTAAGCATCGTTAGATTCAATAAGCCTGTTTATTTCGCCGACTGAAAAGTCGCTTTTCTCCATTTCTAATATGATGATCCCACCCTGTTCTTCAATCCCCGCAAAAACAGCGAGCTGCCTGAATAAATCTTCTTCACCAATAGCGCCCAGTAATTCATATTGTTCGGAAATAACCGGAACTACAGATATATGAAGGTCTTTTGCTCTTTTTACCGCCAGCAGAAAGAAGTCGTTCTGGCGAACGAAGGGGGTGGTAAAGCTCCCTTTCAGGCTTTCCATGGTGCGGTTGTCGTTGGTATCTAACAAATCATCTTCGCTAACCAGCCCCAGGTATTTATCTTCATCTACAACCGGCAGGTGAGATACATGAAAATCATTCATCTCCTGCAAGGCCTTGCCTGCATTATCATCCAAATGTAAAAATGGAATATTCCGCGATATAAGTTCTCCTGCAAACATAAGAAGTATATTTTCTTATACAGATAGATGCCAATTAGCCGTTTACCGCTGCAGGTTCATTCAATTTTGTGAGAAACTGATGCAAAATTTTGTTAAACTCATCAGGCACTTCCATCATAGGCGCGTGTCCACATTTATCAATAAAATGTAATTCGCTGTTAGGGATAAGGCGGTTGAACTCCCTGCCAACAAAGGGCGGAGTAATAGAATCATTGTTGCCCCATACCAGCAAAGTAGGTTGTTTAATTTCATTCAGCTCTTCACCGAGGTTATTGCGGATGGCACTTTTGGCCAATGCAATAATCTTTATCACTTTTAACCTGTTGGTGGTAATCTCAAATACTTCATCTACCAGTTCTTTTGTAGCTACTTTAGGATCGTAAAAAGTAAGTTCTGTTTTAGCCCTGATGTATTCATAATCACCTCTCTTGGGATACGTATCTCCCATCCCGCTTTCAAATAATCCTGAGCTTCCGGTAAGGATCAGTGATTTAATATTTTCCGGGTGTTTCAAAATATAAAGCAAAGCCACATGTCCTCCCAATGAATTACCTAAAAGGTGAATGCCTGAATAGGACTTATGCTCTATAAATTTGTGCACAAATTTTTCTATCCCGCCAACGGAAGTGTGCAACAGATCAAGCTCCAGCAAGGGAAGCATAGGCACCACTACTTTGTATTGCCTGCGAAAATATTCAATAAGATCCCCAAAATTACTCAGGGCTCCAAAGAGGCCGTGAAGTAAAATCAATGTTTCACCATTCCCTTCCTCTACATATTTGAACTTGCCATCTTGTTTAATTTCGTAACTCATCCTGTTCATACCTCAATTAATTGCTAAAATAATTTTTTTGCTCCATATACAGCCCCTTCCTTACAAAGAAAAGGAAAAAACTTTGAAATAAACGGATATTGCAACCAACCGCAGGATGCTTGCTACCTGAGAAAGGCTTAAATTTGAGTATCCATTTTATATTGTTGATTACTAATTTTTTAGGCATGGATTATCGTATTATGGGACATACAGGATTGCAACTAAGTGTTGTATCTTATGGCAGTTGGGTTACTTTTCATAAACAGGTTGATGATCGTTTGGCAGATGAACTGATGGGTATTGCCTACGACAGTGGCATTAATTTTTTTGATAACGCGGAAGTATACGCGTTAGGGGAAAGTGAAAAACTGATGGGAAGGGTACTGAAGCGAAAAAACTGGGAACGCAGCTCCTATATTGTTTCTTCCAAGGCCTATTTTGGCTGGAGGGGAAAGCACAACAAGCCCAATCAAACCGGGCTTAGCCGCAAACACCTGGTTGAAGCCTGCCAGGAAGCCCTGCAGCGCCTGCAGGTGGATTATCTTGATTTGTATTTTTGTCACCGTCCGGATACCACCGTACCCATTGAAGAAGTAGTGTGGACAATGAACCATTTAATACAACAGGGCAAAATCCTGTACTGGGGCACCAGCCAGTGGAGCGGCGCCGAAATTATGGAAGCCCACCGTGTGGCGCAGCAATATAAACTCATCGGGCCTGCCATGGAGCAGCCCCAGTATAATATGTTTGAACGGTTTAAGATGGAGCAGGATTATTTGCCTGTTTTTCAAAATGCAGGTATGGGCACTACCATATGGAGCCCGCTGGCAGCAGGGTTTTTAACAGGCAAGTACAATGACGGCATTCCTGCCGGATCGCGGCTGGCTATTGAAGGTTTCGACTGGCTGAAGGAAAGGTGGGTGCAGGACGATAAAATACAAAAAGTAAGAAAACTGGGAGATCTGGCAAAAAAGATGAATATACCGCTGGCGTCTCTAGCCATTGCATGGACCATCCATAACCCCAACGTTACCACCACTATACTTGGCGCAACAAAAAAGCAGCAATTAGAGGAAAATTTAAAAGCGCTTGATGTGGTTGCACTGCTCACTCCTGAGATCATTGAAAAAATTGAAAAAATACTACAGAATAAACCTAAATTAGATTTAGCGTAAACAACATATGGCCAAATCAACCACATGAATGCTACCGAAGCTTTGCAGCTCATCCGTACTTATTATAACAGCGGGGCCACACGTTCCTGTTCTTTCAGAAAGCTGCAGCTAAAAAAATTAAAGCAGGCACTGTTGCAGCATGAGCAGGAGATCTATGATGCCTTATACGCCGATCTCAAAAAAAGTAAAGAAGAAGCTTATTTTTCGGAGCTGGGACTTATACTCGCGGAAATCAGCTATATGCTTAAAAACCTGCGCAAATGGATGAAGGCTGAAACCGTATCGGTGAGTGTTGTTAATTTTCCATCGGGCAGTACGGTGTACCGAGATCCCCTGGGCGTAGTGCTCATTATAGCGCCATGGAACTATCCTTTGCAACTGGTTATGCTGGGCGTAGCCGGTGCCATTGCCGCGGGTAATTGCATCGTTATAAAACCCTCCGAAATGGCGCCTCATACTTCAGTACTGATTGAAAAAATAATCAGTTCTGTTTTTCCACCGGAGTATATCTCCGTAGTTCAGGGAGAGGGCGCGCAGGTAATTCCGGAGTTGATGAATGTTTTCCGGTTCGATCATGTATTCTTTACCGGCAGCATACCGGTTGGCAAAGCCATTTATGAGCTGGCTGCAAAAAAACTTATTCCGGTAACACTTGAGCTGGGCGGCAAAAGCCCGGCAATAGTAGAAGCAGATGCCCCTATAGCTGTTGCGGCAAAGCGCCTGGTGTTTGGAAAATTTACGAATACAGGACAAACCTGTATTGCTCCCGATTATATCCTGGTGCATGCCTCGGTAAAAGAAAGGTTAGTGGAGGAGATGAAAAAAGCAATTCAGGCATTTTATAGCGATAGCGCTTTAAGTTATGATTATGGCAAAATCATCAATGAAAAACGTTTTGATGTGCTGGTGAGCTATTTGCAGCAGGGCAATATATTGTTTGGCGGCGCACACAACAAAGCCAATCTTTTTATTGAGCCTACTTTAATGGATAATGTATCACTGGATGCATCGCTGATGAATGAGGAAATATTTGGGCCTGTTTTACCCCTTATTACTTTTAACAGCATGGAGGAAGCTTTGGCCGTTATAGAACGCAATCCGAACCCGCTTGCTTTTTACCTGTTTACCGGCAGCAGGCAGAAAGAAAAAGCGTGGATCAATACGGTACATTTTGGAGGCGGCTGCATTAATAATACCCTGGCGCATTTCGCCAGCCATTCCATGCCCTTCGGAGGCGTTGGCAACAGCGGCATGGGCAACTATCACGGGAAGTATTCTTTCGATGCCTTCAGCCGGTTAAAATCCGTATTAAAAACACCAGTATGGATTGATCCCGCCGTGAAATATCCTCCGTTTAAAGGCCGGCTGAAATTATTTAAAATGGTAATACGGTAAAGTATCTTAAAACGTACAGTATGCTCACCAAAGCAGGTATAGAACAATATTTTATTGCCGAGAGAAATGCAGGTATGTTATTGCTCATTATAGGTATTGCGGCTATGGTAATTGCTGTTATCTTTTTTATTTTTTTGAAAACCCCGTTATATAAAGGCGCAGCATGGCCCCTGGTCATCCTGGGTGTAGTGCAAATGGCAACAGGCTATAGCATATATGTAAAAAGCGACAAGCAGCGAATTGATGTGGTATATGCATACGACATGAACCCGGGCAAATTAAAAGCAGAAGAGCTGCCCCGTATAGAAAAAGCAGTAAAGGGCATAACTGTTTTTTTAGCGCTGGAATTTATTTTGCTGGCTGCAGGTGTGGTATTGCTATGGACGAACCGCCTGTTTTTTGTAAACATCCAAATAGGTTCTGCATTCCGAACAGGCACTGGAATAGCGCTTATTATACAGGCCCTGCTGCTGTCGGGCATAGATTATTCGGCTTACAAAAGGGGAAGTGCATACAGGGAACAGCTCCGGCAGTTTGTTGCAAAAAAGTAACATAGCATCAGCGCGGTAACAACCTCATGGCAGTGTATAGTGGGCTATACCTTCGTTCAATTGATTATACCCATCCTGTCGGTATTTTAACATTTCCGAAATGTTTCGTATTTAAAAGAAATGCTTTACATTTGATCTACTAATACTTTCGTAATTAAAAATCAAATGGTATGAAAACAGCATTTTGTAAAGGTACTGTGTTAACTATACTGGCGTTTGCCTGTATGCTGGTCAGCGTTTCCGTTAGCGCACAGGACCTGAAAAATAAAAAACAAAAAGAGGAAGAGATCATCATCAAAAAAAAGGGTGATAAGGATGAGAAAATAACCATTGTGGTGGATGGAGATAAAATTACCGTTAATGGAGAACCCTTAGCGGAATTTAATGATGATGATATTATTATCCGGAAAAGGAAAATTTTTGGACCAGATAATGATTGGGCAGACGGTAGCAGGACGTTCCGGGCGCCGCGTGCTCCATTTCCGCCGGGCGCTCCTGTTCCACCCCTGGGTTGGGGATTTTCGGGTGATGATGCTTTAACTACCACGGAGCCCAAAGCCCTGCTTGGCGTATATACGGAAAAAGATGAAAAAGGAGCAAAGATCAGCCAGGTAACAGATGACAGCCCGGCCGGAAAGGCGGGATTAATGAAAGGAGACATTATTACAAAAGCAGGTGATAAAAAAATTACGGATCCTTCTTCCCTCTCTAATGCCATCAGCGCTTTGAAACCCGGCGATGACATACAGGTTCAATATCTGCGTGATAACAAACAGAAGAAGGTGAAGGTTACCCTGGGAGAGCGCAGGTCACCGGCACGCACCTTTCATTTTGATGCACCTTCCTTCAATGAAGACATGTCGAAATCATTTCAGTTTCGCGGGCCTCAAAACTGGCAGGGCGATTGGGGTATGTTTAACAGCAAACCACAGTTGGGTATTCGCATACAGGATACGGAAGAAGGTAACGGGGTAAAAGTATTGGATGTAAACGAGGCTTCCCCGGCCGAAAAATCGGGCATACAAAAAGATGATATTATTACTTCAATTGATGGCACGGAAATTAGAAATGCCGGCGATGCTAAAAAGAAGATAAGTGAGCTGAAAGACAAATCGTCCTACCCGGTTACCGTGCTGCGCAATAATCAAACCGTGCAGATTGATATAAAGATCCCCAAAAATTTAAAAACGACAGACCTGTAGCGGAAGCTCATAATGATTTATATTCCGGGGCGGTTGCATACAGGCAGCCGCCTTTTTTATACTGGGTAATGTTGAATATCTTGCAGGCTGAAATGATTTTATATGAAACGCATAGTCACGGTATTTAATGTATTGATCATTACTGTGCTTCTTTTTACCGCCTGTAAAGAAAAACGGGAGCTCACGCAGGTAAGCATCACCCTGCAAAACAACCCCGAAACACAGGTAGTATCCCTGATCGGAAAAGCTTACGGAACATCGGCTGTAGTACTGGATACCGCCACTATTGAAGCGGGGAACAGCAGTTGCCGGTTTGAAACGCTTATGGACGCGCAAGGTATTTATAGTGTGCGGTTTGAAAAGGATGGCCGGTATATTTTATTCAGCAATGATGAGCCTGTGATTCATATTGCTGCGAACTGGAATGATTTTTCAGGCTATACTACTTCTTCCCCAGCCTCTTCATCACTCAAAAATTTGCTTGTTACTTTTAATGGTTATCTGACGGCTATTGACACGCTGAAAAGCAATAGTATACAAAGTGAAACAGACAGTTTAAAAAACATATGGAGCAGCGCTGCGCAGCAAAAAACAGCGGAGGCGCAGGAATATCTGGTACGTTATACCGACACGGCAAACAGTTCCGCGACCGCTTTATATGCGCTTGGTATTTTACAGCAAAAGAATATGGATCCCGCGATAATGCAACCGCTTGTTACCAGGCTGGCGGGCCGCTTTAGCAACAATAAAGAAGTAAAAAGAATAAGCGATGCCTATACCGCGTTGCTTACCCGGCAGATGGCTATGCCGGCTGTTGGAAAAACTGCACCGGCATTTAGTTTACCCGATACCACAGGACAAACGGTTACGCTGGAATCTTTCAGGGGAAAATATACGTTGGTAGATTTTTGGGCGAGCTGGTGCGGACCATGCCGGAAAGAAAACCCATCCATCGTAGCGGCCTTTAATGCCTACAAAGACAAAAACTTTACGATCCTTGGTGTGTCTTTAGATAAGGATAAAGCAGCGTGGTTAAACGCTATCCATAAAGACGGATTAACCTGGCAGCATGTAAGCGATTTAAAGGAATGGGAAAGTATGGTAGTGCCATTGTATGGTATTGAAGGCATTCCCTATAATTTGCTGTTAGATCCGGGGGGAAAGATTATTGCCATGAATTTAAGAGGAGATGCGCTGGAAAAAGAACTTGCAGCAGTATTAGGTAATGCAGGACAGGATTAGGTTTGAGAGATGGTACAGGTTGCAGGTTGCAGGGGAAAATCCGTTTCAATATTGGGTTTATCGTTGCATTTCGTTTCGGATTTCGAACTTTAGTATTCGGATTCAGCATTTGAATTTTATTTGGTTTTTGTCATTTGGTTTTTGGTGCTTTCTATCTCTCCTCTTTTATTCCTTTAACCGTATATCCTTTTTCCCGCAGCAGGTTAATAATGCCCTTCGGACCGCCAAGATGTCCTGCGCCTACGGCAAAAAATATTTTTCCGCTTTGCATGGCGTTTTCCATAACGGGTATCCATCTGCGGTTACGGTTATATAAAAGCACTTCTTCCGAGCCGGCAATATCGGGTGAAGACATAATCTGCCGGTATATCATATCAAGATTCTCCTGCTTATAGGCGTCAATCATTTTGACAAACTCTTTTTTCTGCTCATCAAATCCATTAACATACCGCATTACCATTTGCACCTGCACGCTGTCGGGCATATCGTCAAATATTTTCATTTGATCTTCAATGGTTTCCAGCCCCAGCACTTCTTTATTTTGTTCTTTTGCCATGTTAACAAAGGTCATCTCGTACGATTGGGGTTCAGCACAGGGAAGGCTTTTAAGGGTAAGAATGCTGAACAATACAAAAGGTTTCATGGTATTCAGCAGGGTGAGCGGCATACCAATGGTATCACGAAAAAAAATATTCAGCTTATTATAATCGCTGTCGCTGAACATGTCACTCAGCTTTTTGCCCTGCAGCAGGGAAAGCTGCATCATTTTCATATTCATGGCCGGATCATCCATATCTACTTCAAGAAAAACCTTTTGTGCGGATTTAAATTTTTCCTGAAGCTGTTTGCCCGTTACAAAATCTTCAGTACAGATCATGTGTACAGTGCCATACAAATAAGACGGGCTGCTGATACCATTCCCGGAAATTTCCCATAGCAGCGCATTATCTGTTTGTGCAGTAACAGCGGGAGCACAAAAATGCTGTACAAAAAAAGCGGTAAATAAAACAGGAAGTTTGCGCATGTTAATACATTTCTTATTAATCCTCATTCACATCATTCTTCCATTTCCAGTAACAGGTTTTTTAGCTTTTGAATATGCCTGCCGTATAAACGACCTGCGTACCACCGGTTAAAAAAATAAAAGATAATGGTAAAAATAACGGTAATCAGCAGATATAGCAAAGCAAATGCCGAAGGTTCTTTTCCGGCGTATGCCGAAGCAAAAATAATGATGTGCTTATAATGTAAAAGCAAATAAAAGAGAAGCATAACAACCGGGGCCATTGCGGTGCCGGCAATAAGGTAAAGCCGCACATATTTTTCCAGTGTTGCCAGTTGTAAGCTGAGGTTGTATTTTACCTGGCATGCAGGACATTGCATGGCTTTGAGCAATTTATTCTTCTTATAAAAATAGCTTATAAAAAGAATAGCCAGCAGTATATAAGCCCAGCTTACTTCCTGTAGCCGGCCGCCAAATGACACAAAATAAAACACAGCTATAGCGGTAACACATACAAGCACAATAAGCAATTCATAAAAAAGATTGCGTCTTATTTTTGAAACAAGGCTTTGAGACGGGGTGCCGGGTAAAAGCAGCAACTGTTGCTTTTCCTCAACAGGCATAGCATCAACTTCACCTGCTTTTTTCCACGCCTCTTTTAAATATTCTAATTCCATTATTCCTATTATTTGAACACTATAGTAAAGAAAGCTATTGCATCTGCCCGGTATGCCTGCGCAGCTTTTCTTTAATTCGGTTTATTTTAACCCGCAGGTTTGCCTGGCCAATGCCCAGTACTTCTTCCATTTCCTGGTAATTGTTTTCTTCGAGGTATAGCATTAATATGGCTTTTTCAATATCGGACAAATGGGTCACAGCTTCTTGCAAGAGTGCCAGCCGTTCTTTCTGTTCCAGTATGTTGTGTTCCTGCAGTTCCATAGATTCCGCCGGTAATTCACTCGTTGTGATGATTCTTCGCTGTTGTTTGCGAAAATCGGAGATGGCGGTATTTAGTGCGATCCGGTACATCCACGTGCTGATCTTTGACTCATTCCTGAATTTGGGGAAAGCCTTCCAGAGCTGTACTATAATTTCCTGGAAAAGATCCTGCCTGTCCTGGGCCGAATGACAATACAGGTGGCATACTTTGTGTATGATGCCTGCATTTTCCTGTATTAATTCCAGGAACCGTTCCTGTATTTGATCTGTAGCCAAGCTGTTATTATACCTGCAAATATATTAGTCGGAACAACAGGAAAATTGTTACAGCGGCAGAAAGCCGGCCTATTATAAAATACCGCAGCCTGTAAGCAAAACAGCATAACGATTCCATACAGTATCTTTACAGAGCAAATGAAAGCTATACTATACTTTGGAGTAACTGTTTCTTTAATGCTGTGCTTGTGCTGTAATCATAGCCTGGCGCAAATACAATACAACGGTAATATATCAGCATATGCAGTTCCGGCTCAGCATAAGACTTATACATTAAATTATAGCTGGTTTCAGCAACAGCAGGCGGCATATGCCGATAGTACACAAATGATGCGCAGTATGCTGCGGTTAAAAAAAATTGATGCTGCACCGCCTGCGGCTTATTACAGTTCCTGCCTGGGCTTTTTTTGTAAAAAAGAATGGCAGCTTGAAAAGGCTGTAAAAATTCCGGTCCGGTTAAGATTGGGGTCACTTGATTATTGTGATCAACTGGAAGGGAAATAACGGGTGCATGTACACGAAGTGAATGAACGACCCTGAATTAACGTACACGTACGGGTTCGTTTGTAATATGACGAACAACAAAGAGGTCAGTTCTTATTGCAAAGAAAAATGAAGGGTTTTAATTCACTCTGGTACATCATCTCTGCCAAAAACTTCTCATCCTGCAATATCCTGTACTTATTCATATCAATAACTTCATTTGCCCCGCAAAAAGTATCTGCAGACTCTATATGAAAAAGTATCTCATTTAATTGCTCTACTTCCTGTTCTATGGCCTGGTTGGTCATAGCTTCATCTTTCAGTAATACAAGTAAATCACGATTGGATGTTTTCATACTTATAGGATTTCAATTATGGATAGTGTATTCGCGCTGTTAATAACCTACCATTCCCTTCTTACTGGGACAACCACAACCCTTTTGCCCGCCTTTAAAAACACCACACCCGGCCGTCATAACTGCTATCAGCAGAAACAACACTAAAAAAATCTTATAGCTTCTTTTCCTCATTATTTTCTGAATTGCTGCGTGGTGTAAATTTAAACTAAATTATCTTTAAATTATTGTTATAGCCATAACGCTTTTAAAAGGATTAACAATAATACCTGTTTAATTTGAATTCCGGCATGCATCCCCCAAAAATATTAGTGGCGCCATTGAACTGGGGCCTGGGGCATGCTACCCGCTGTATTCCTGTTATAAATGAATTGATTAGCCGGAACTGCATAGTATGGATCGCCGCGGGCGGAAACAGTTTGCAACTGCTTCGTAAGGAGTTCCCCTTACTGCCTTTTTTGCGTTTAGACGGGTATAATATTATTTACCATAACACAAAATCCGGTTTCAGATGGACGATGGTCAAACAAATTCCTGCAATAATAGCTTCTGTAAAGCGGGAACACCGCTGGCTGAAAAAAGCAATGGATGAGTATCATTTTGATGTTATCATAAGCGATAACCGGTACGGACTTTATTCCGGGAAAGCATTTTCTGTTTTCATCACCCACCAGTTGGGTATTAAAACAGGAATGGGAAAACTGGCGGATAAGCTCATACAGAAAATCAATTACAGGCAGATCAGGAAATTCGATGAATGCTGGGTGCCTGATTTTAAAGGAACGGAGAACCTTGCCGGAGACTTGTCGCATCCGGCGGTATTGCCTCCGCATACAAGCTATACAGGCGCCTTGTCGCGGTTTGAAAAAAAGGAGGAAAACAAAGTATATGATCTGCTGATCATACTGTCGGGCCCCGAGCCACGGCGTACGATATGGGAACAGGTGCTGCTGAATGAACTCAAAACATACAAGGGAAAAGCATTGGTAGTACGCGGACTCCCGGATTGTAATGACGTTATGGAAGTGGATGGAAGTACAGCAATAGTGAATTTTTTTTCATCGGGTGAGCTGGGTGCTGCCATACAACAATCGGAATGGGTGATCTGCCGCAGTGGCTATACTTCCGTTATGGACCTGGTGCAACTGGAACATAAAGCCATATTGATTCCTACCCCGGGTCAGCCCGAACAGGAGTATCTTGCACAATGGCTTCACCAGAATAAAATTTTTTATACTTGTGCAGAAAACGCATTCTCCCTGCAGCAAAGCCTCCGGGAAGCCGAAAACTTTCCTTTTAATTTTTCTGTGTTCAGGCCTTTTCTTTCGGGGTATAAAAAGCAGATCGGGAATTTAATACAGCAGCTTGCGATGCCCCGGCATTAACTGCCGTTTAAAATCGGCGACCACCTGCCGCTTTTATGCCGTGTGGTGGCAATACCTAATGCGAAACAGCTTTTAGCCCTATAATAGAACCTATAAGTGTAGTAATGAAAAAAATACGCCAAAAATCGGCGGGGTCTTTAAATACAAGAATGCCCATCAAAGCGGTGCCTACAGCTCCAATGCCCGTCCATACCGCATAAGCGGTACCGATAGGTAAGGTTTGCGTAGCTTTTACCAGTAAATACATGCTGATAGACAGGCATACAAAAAAACCGGCGTACCACATATTAGCTGCACTGCCGGTTGATTCCTTTGCCTTGCCCAGGCATGAGGCAAAGCCAATTTCAAACAATCCCGCGATAATTAACAGTACCCAGTTCATAATTTAATCTGAATTTTGGATGTTCGGAAATGGAGATCAATTTGTTATTCTTTATGTTTTTGGGTATTTAACACATAAAAATATAGTACACAAAGAAAACCCATAGCGTACTGCCTGATACCTGTGTGAAATCTATATCCCTCTGTTTTTATGTGGTTCAATAACTTCCAAAACTCACGTTATTTTATCAAAAGTATGACATCCCCTTGTGCCGGCGATGGCATAACCGGGCAGTATCATTTGTTTGTGTATAAAGTGAGATCATAAAAACTCCACGGCTCTTTTCAGGTCTTCGGGCGTATCAATACCAACGCCTTTGTAGTCTACAATGGTCATGCGCAACGGTATATCGTGTTCCAGAAAGCGCAGGCATTCTATTTTTTCGGCATCTTCCAGCGGTGTTACGGGCCATTTTGTAAATTTCAGCAATGCCTGCTTCGTAAAAGCGTATATGCCTATATGTTCATAGTGAACAACAGGTATAGATTCATTGCGTGGATAGGGAATAGGATTTCTGCTGAACAGCAGGGAATTCATATTAAGGCTGGTAACTACTTTTACTATATTGGGATTTTCAATCAGCTCTTTTTCTTTAAGCGGCCGCATCATGGAACCCACTTCCACCGTATCATCGTTAAATAATTCAATAAGCTGCTGCAAAGGCTTACGCTTAACAAATGGCGTATCGCCCTGCACATTCACAATAATATCAATATCCATTTGTGCAGCGGCTTCCGCAATCCGGTCGCTTCCGCATTCGTGCTCTTTAGTGCTCATCAGCGCGCTGCCGCCGTGCGCTGTTATTTCATCATAAATAATATCGCTGTCGGTTACTACCCAAACTTCGTCAAACAAGCCGGTGGCAACCGTGTTGTCATGCGTGTGCCTTATTACACTTTTATCGCCCAGCATTTTCATCAGCTTTCCCGGGAAACGGGAAGCGGCATAGCGGGCAGGAATCATGGCAACGATCTTCATAGTAATATTTTTTTCAAAGATAGGACGATCATTAATAATCCGTCTTTATCGTTTTGTCAAAAGGAATCCTGAACTGGTAGCCGAGATCTTCGTCATCCCTGCCCTCCAGCACATCCAGCCCATATGTAAGATTCCGCGGATCCTCGTAGGCAAATGTGCCAAACATCCTGTCCCATAAAGAAAAGATATTCGCAAAATTAGTGTCGGTAAAAGGCCGCTCAAAATGATGATGGACCTTATGCATATTGGGTGAAATGAATACCCAACTCAATGGTTTATCGAGCCATAGCGGCACCCGTATATTAGCGTGGGTAAAATGGGTGAAGAAACCTGATACGCTGCGGTACAGGAAATAATAGGCAACAGGAACGCCCAGCACCAGTACGCCAACAACTGTAAAAGCTTCGCGAAACAGCCACTCACCGGGGTGATGGCGGGTGCCGGTGGTTACATCAACCTTGGTGTCGCTGTGGTGAACCATGTGAAACTTCCACATCCATTTTATTTTATGCATGAGGTAGTGCGGGGCGTACTGTCCGAAAAAGTCGAGGAAGAAAAGCGTGGCAATTATTTTTATCCATACCGGCAGGTCAAATACATACAGCAAACCAAACTGGTGCGCTGTTACCCAACTGCATACTTTAATGGTAGTGTACCCAAAAATAATATTAAGCACCAGCGTACAGGCTAAAAAAACAAGGTTAACGCCGGCATGCCGGTATCTTTTAAATGAAAAACGGAACAAGGGATAATAACCTTCGATCAGCCAGAAGACAATCATTCCCCCCATCAATATCAGCACCCGGTGAGCGCTGGGTATATGCTCCCAGTATTGAAGAAAATCATTCATACAGATTGGCGTCAATATAATTATCAAAACTCCTTACCGTAATGAAGGGCATACACCATACAATTAATATGCTACTGGTTCAGCATCAGGGGCATGGCCAGCATCAGCAGTTCCTCGTTCTCTTCTTTATCTACCGGCGTTATAATCCCGGCTTTTGAAGGTGTGGATAACTGCATTACTACTTCAGTGCTATCGGTAGCATTAAGCAGCTCAATTAAGAATTTAGCATTAAAAGCAATCTGCATATCCTCCCCTTCATAACGGCAGTTCATCCTTTCATTACCTTCAAAGCTGAAGTCAATATCCTGTGCTGCTAACTGCAATTCGGCTCCGGTAATACTAAGCGCAACCTGGTTGGTGCTTTTGTTACTGAATACGTTCACCCTGCGGAGAGCGTTTTGAAAATCGGCGCGGCTTACTGTCATTTTATACGGATTTTCTGCGGGGATCACCACTTTATAATCCGGGAAGCGGGCATCAATGAGACGGCAAACCAGCTCAGTGGTGCCGTGATCAATAAAAAGATGATTGCTGTTATAAGATACTTTTAGCTCATCCTCATTATCCGGAAGCGCACTTTTTAAAAGATTCAATGGTTTTTTAGGAACGATAAGACTATCTTTCTGGGGGCAGTTCACATCCGTTTTGCGGTAGCGTACCAGCCGGTGGGCGTCTGTGGCAACAAACGTAATTCCTTTTGGATCCAATTCAAAAAACACGCCTGTCATTGCCGGGCGAAGATCGTCATTGCTTACGGCGAAAAGCGTTTTATTAATTCCGGTTACCAGGGTAGAAGCGCTCATGGTAAACATATTGGTATCTTTGGCTGCCGGTTCCTTGGGAAAATTATCAGGGTTTTCGCCCATTACCTTATACTTGCCATTGTCGCTGGTAATTTCCACTCCAAAGTTCTTGTCAATGGTAAAAGTAAGCGGTTGGTCTGGAAGGTTTTTCAGTGAATCTATGAGGATCTTTGCGGGTATGCATATGCGCCCGTTGTCGCGGGCTTCAATTTCAAGATGGATTTTCATTACTGTTTCCAGATCGGTAGCCACTACAGTGAGCCTGTTCTTGTCTATTTCAAATAAAAAATCTTCCAGTATAGGTAAAACCGTGTTGGCGCTGATAACGCCGCTGATCTGCTGTAACTGCTTTAACAATGCGGATGAGGAAACAATAAACTTCATAAATCGGTTAAATTAGGATTATGGCAAATATAGAATTAAGGCAATAAAACTACCCTTATTTTTTTAAACAATATCAACTACTAATCCACTAACTTCCCGCTTCGGCCGGCAGGCTGCTATGTTTAGTTATATGATATTACGCGGTAAGGTTACCCAGGAACAGGCGCTCCTCAAAATAAAGCACTATTGCGCTTACCAGGAGCGAAGCCATAAGGAGGTTATGGGCAAGCTATACGACCTGGGTTTATTCAAAAAAGAAGCGGAACTGCTGGTTGCGCAATTAATAGAAGAAGGATACCTGAATGAAGAACGTTTTGCCATACAGTTTGCAGGCGGCAGGTTCAGAATTAAGCAATGGGGCAAAAAGAAAATAGAGCAGGCGCTCAAAGAAAAGCAGGTAAGCAGCTATTGCATCAAAAAGGCCCTGGCACAAATTGATGAAGAACCTTACCGGCAAACACTGCAAAAATTAGCTACCGTTAAATGGACGCAATTGAAAGGGGAAAAGAATATTTTTATAAAAAAACGAAAATTGCAGGATTACCTGCTGCAAAAAGGTTACGAATATGAGCTGGTGAAAGCGGAGGTGAGCGGTAAGGAGTGAGAGCCTTTGGGATGGATGCAGGTTTCAGATTGCAGGTCTCAGGTTTGAGCGATCAGATCATTAGCTATCGGTGACAGTAACGACAGGCTGATCTTCGGATTTGAAATTTATTTGGTTCTTGTCATTTGGTTCCTGGCGCTTTTACTTCGGATTTCGGATTTGAATCTTCGGATTTTTGCATATTACCGGTTCTTGTCTTTTGAATACTTGGTTCTTTTGCGTCAACAATTACCTTTGCCTGAAATTGCTGAACATGTTACAAATAAATATAATCAGGCAGGATGTGGCCCGTGTAAAAGAAAAGCTGGCGATTAAAAATTTTCCCGGTATTGAGCTGGTTGATAAGATTATTGTATTGGATGATGACAGGAAGGCGCTTCAGCTTGAATTGGAAACGCTTCAGTCGAAAGTAAACAGCCATTCCAAAACTATAGGACAGCTTATTGCCAAAGGGCAGAAAGAAGAAGCGGAGAACGCAAAAAAATCAGTGGCTGATTATAAATTGCAGATCGGTGAGCTGAATGTAAAGCTGGCGGAAACGGAAAAGCTGTTGCTGCATGAACTGGTAAAGCTCCCCAACCTGCCCTCTGATAAGGTGCCTGCCGGCAAAACACCGGAAGATAATGTATTAGTGCGGGAAGGCGGCTCGAAGCCTCATTTACCGGAGCAGGCGCTTCCCCATTGGGATCTGATAAAAAAGTACGACATCATTGATTTTGAAACCGGGGCCAAAATTACCGGTAGTGGTTTCCCTTTGTATAAAGGGCAGGGTGCCAGGCTGCAGAGAGCCCTGGTACAATATTTTTTGGATTATAATACCGCCGCAGGCTATACCGAATATCTTCCGCCTTTTATGGTAAATGAAGCCTCAGCGTATGGTACCGGCCAGTTGCCGGATAAGGAAGGGCAGATGTATTATATGCCTGCCGACAATTTTTACATGATCCCTACCTCAGAAGTGCCGCTTACCAATATTTACCGGGATGAAATTATAAAGGAAGAGAACCTGCCCGTGAAAATGACGGCCTATTCACCCTGCTTCAGAAGGGAAGCGGGGAGCTTTGGAAAAGATGTGCGCGGGCTAAACCGGGTGCACCAGTTTGAAAAAGTGGAGATTGTACAGCTTGCGCATCCCGGCAAAAGCTATGATGCGCTGGAAGAAATGGTAACACATGTAGAAAAGCTGCTGGGTAGCCTCGAACTTCCCTACCGCATTTTGAAACTATGTGGTGGCGACATGAGCTTTACTTCGGCCCTTACCTACGATTTTGAAGTATACAGCGCCGCCCAGGAACGCTGGTTAGAAGTGAGCTCTGTGAGTAATTTTGAAGCCTTCCAGGCTAACAGGGCAAAGATCCGGTTCAAAGATCAAAATGGCAAAAACCAGTTGCTGCATACTTTAAACGGCAGCGCGCTGGCCCTCCCCCGCATTGTGGCCTGCCTGCTTGAGAATAATCAACAGGAAAATTATATTGCACTGCCCGGTGTACTGCATAGCTATTTTGGCTCCGGAAAAATTGGGTAGTAGCTCAATATACCCCGGGGATCATCGTGGGTGTATAGGTACACATAAGTTTCTTCTTATTATTTCTATTGTGTTCCTATGTTTCTACTGTGCCTGTGTGTGTAAGGATAACAAACACAGAAAACTCAAGTTAAAATAGCCTGGACTTTTCTAAAACTTGGGGCAACCCAGCTTTTTCCTGCCGGGATCAGAAGGCTTCCTTATAAAAATGAGTGAAATTTCATTTCCACCCCTGCTGTTGGAAGCAGTGCTCAGGGAAGAATTATTGATATCATAGCTGTATCCTAACCTGAACCCCGAAAATTCAATACCTACATAAGGAATAAAAGCATCGCCAAAACGATACCACAACCCGGTGTATAAATTGGCTTCTAAGTCTTCATCATCACTCAGGTTAAAGGCGATAGCGCCGCCCAGCACGGTTTCTGTGGCGCCCGCCTGGCGCTGGTGTATAAAGCTGCCATGAAAGGTGGTGATGCGGCCAATGGGAACATACCCTCCGCCGTGGATAGTAAGCCTTTGATTAAGGATATAATTACCCCCTTTAAAAGATTCTTTCGGCCGGTTGATATGATAAGATGATACACCTGCATAAAAATTATTATAGCCGTTGGTGCTGCCGCTGTACAGCAAACCCGCATTCACATCAAAGTAATTTACGGCAACATTGCTGTTGTTATTGAATACTTCGCTGGTAACACCGGTAAAGCCCAAAGAAGTAAGCTGGTCTTCGAAGGTTGCTTTAGTAATATCAAGCCGCTTATTGGCATAAGTTCCCTGGAAGCCAACGGTTAGGGTATGGTATCCATTTTCATCCAATGCTTTATGATAAGCTGTAGATACGGAAATAAAATTATTATTGAGTATTTTATTACCACTCTGGTCATTCAGGCCCATGATGCCTACACCCCAGGTATCAAATTCGGGAATACGGTTTTGCAGCATCGCAAAATCAACCGAAGCGGTAGCTGTAGTAAAAGCGTTATTAATAGTGGGCCATTGATTGCGGTAATTGCCGGCTACCCTGAAAGTGCCGTCAAACTTACCTGTATAGGCCGGGTTTAATGTAAGCGGCGATGAAAAGAATTGTGAAAAATGCGGGTCCTGCGCATAAGCATTCATACACACAAAAAGCAGCAGTGGTACGAGGACTTTTTTCATCCTGATTAAATTGTTTGTCAAGTTACGAATATTTCGGTTAAGATTGTGTCTTTGAGCCAAATGAAAGGTCGCCTGCATCACCCAACCCCGGCACAATATATCCTTTGGCTGTTAGCTCATCATCTATAGCGCCGCACCATATTTTCACCTCAGGATCTTCCCTGCGAACATATTCAATACCTACCGTACAGGCAATTGCCGAAACAATATGAATTTCCTTTGGCTGCCCTACCGCTTTTAAAAACTGCAGCGTTTTAACTAAAGATGCACCCGTTGCCAGCATAGGATCTGAAATGATCAGTACACGGTTTTCCAGATCCGGGCAGGAAACATATTCAATGCTGATCTCAAAAGATCCGTCCCTGTGATGCTTCCGGTAAGCAGATACGAACGCGTTATCGGCTTTGTCAAAAAAATTCAGCACCCCCTGGTGAAAAGGTAATCCTGCACGCAAAATTGTAGCCAGCACGGGTTGCTCCTTCATTACCTTACATACCGATATGCCCAGGGGAGTAGGGATTTCCTTTTCCTCCCATGCTAATGTTTTGCTTATTTCGTAAGCCATTACTTCGCCTATCCGTTCTAAGTTCTTTCGGAAACGCATCCTGTCTGTTTGTATTTCCGTATGCCTTAACTCGCTTACCCAGGTACTCATTAACGAATATGCTGCACTAAGGTTTATAACCATAAAACATTGTTTGGGTTACCAATAGTTCCGTGTAAATCAATAGTTTTATGCAACAAATCTAAACGCAGTAATTTGTAATCTAAAATTTCTTTAATGATTTACCGGGCTATTGGCCTTATGAGCGGCAGTTCGTTAGACGGGCTGGATATCGCTTACGTCCATTTTCATGAAAACGCAGGTACATGGAGTTTTGATATAGAATATGCAGATTGTTATCCGTATCCGGAGGAATGGATCAACAAATTACAATCTGCCATACAACTTAATGCGCTGGATTATCAGCTGTTGCATGCCGAATATGGCCATTTTCTGGGAGAGCAGGTAAATACATTTATTAACATACATCAATTGCACTACCAGGTGCAGTTCATTGCCTCTCATGGACATACAACCTTTCATGTGCCTGGTAAAAAAATGACCGCCCAGTTAGGAGATGGCGCAGCTATAGCCGCCGAAACCGGCACACCGGTTATCAGCGATCTGAGGGCATTGGATGTGGCGCTGGGAGGGCAGGGTGCTCCTATTGTGCCTGTAGGGGATAAGCTGCTGTTTAGCGAATATGACTATTGCCTGAATATCGGGGGCATTGCTAATCTTTCTGCCCATAGCGGCGATACGTATGTGTCGTTTGATATTTGCCCAGCCAACCGTGTTTTAAACCTCCTTGCAGCCAAGGCGGGTAAAGCATACGATGAAGGCGGGCAGATGGCAGCCTCCGGTAAAGTGAACACAACATTACTCGATGCATTAAACAGTTTCCCTTTTTACCAGGCACAGTACCCCAAATCCCTGTCTAACGATTTTGGAAATAATGAGGTATATCCGCTGATATTAAAGGAAGAGCCGCACCTGGGAAATGCGTTGTGTACTTACTCGGAGCATATAGCCTTGCAGGTTAAAGCGGCGGTAGAGCAAATTAAAAGAAACATAAACCCCGGAACCGAACCTGCAAAAATGCTGGTTACAGGTGGCGGCGCATTTAATACTTTTTTAATACAAAGCATACAGGACCAGGTAAAGCAGCACAATGTTGAACTGCTGATTCCTGACGAAAAAACGGTTAAATACAAAGAAGCGCTGGTAATGGCTTTAATAGGCGTTCTTCGCTGGCGGGAGGAAAATAATGTATTGTCATCGGTAACCGGCGCCCTTCGCAGTAGTATTGGCGGCGCCATTTGGATGGGGCAGGAAGCATAGTCGGGAATAGCATTTAGCGTTCAATAAGGGATAACAAGGAAGCGCTGGTTTGCCACCCATTGATTTTTATTTTTCTAAAAAACTTGTGTTAACTTACCTTTTATTGTAAAAACGAGGTATTCATTCATCTGTATGGCAGGTAAAAGTCAATCTTATAAAAGAAAAATCACCAGGCAACTTTACTTTTCCAACCTGCTTTCCTGTGCTGAGCTGAGCCATAAAATAGATAAAAGCCTTTCCCTTACTACCAAAATACTGAATGAGCTTATTGCAGAAGGCATAGTTGTGGAAACAGGCTATGCGCCTTCCAGTGGCGGCAGGCGCCCGTTAATGTATTCGCTCAGGGCAGATGTGCTGTATATCGTGTCTGTAGCTATGGATCAGTTTTTTACACGCATTGCTATCATGGATATGCAAAATAAGCATGTTTGTGCTGTGGAAAAATTTGAGCTCCGGCTGGCAGATAATCCAGCGGCATTAGCAGTGCTTACTAATAAAATTGAATCCGTAATTAAGCAGTCGGGTATTAGCAAAACCAAGATCGCAGGCATTGGCATAGGCATGCCCGGCTTTGTAGATTCGCAAAAGGGGATTAATTATACCTTTTTACCTGCTACAGGTGAAAGTATTACCGATTATATAGCAGGAAGCACCGGGCTTCACACCTATATTGAAAACGACTCGGGTATTGTGGGTTTGGCAGAATTAAGGTTTGGCGCTGTGCGCAACAGGAAGAATGCGATGGTTATTAATATTGGTTGGGGTGTGGGGCTGGGCATGATATTGGAAGGCGCTCTTTTTAGGGGCGATAACGGATTTGCGGGAGAGTTTAGTCATATACCCCTTTTTAACAATGGCAAATTGTGCAGTTGCGGTAAAAGCGGTTGCCTCGAAACAGAAACATCGCTGTTTGTGATCGTAGAGAAAGCGAAAGAGGGGATGCAGGCGGGAAGAGTAAGCGCGCTGAAGCGCCTGCTTTCCGGAAAAGAAGAGGACCTGGAAAAAGATGCCGAGGCCATTATTCATTCGGCGGGAAAAGGCGATCGTTTTGCCATAGAGCTGCTCTCGGAAGCAGGGTATAATATAGGAAGGGGCATCGCTATATTAATTCACCTGCTTAATCCCGGTATTGTGGTGCTGAGTGGCAGGGGGGCACTGGCAGGCAAAATTTGGCAGGCGCCTATACAGCAGGCGCTCAACGAACACTGCATCCCCCGGCTTGCCATTAATACGGAAATTGCTATTTCTACCTTAGGCTACGAGGCCGAGCTGATTGGCTGTGCGGCACTTGTAATGGAGAAATTAGGCGAGCCGGTAAAAAAGAGCTTCAAAAAGGAAAAGATACCTAAAGCCGCCCGTTTACTCAGGTAAATAACTTTCCTTCAGATTTACTTTCACGGGAATGCGTATTTTAGCAGCCTATGTTATTTAAGGATGTTATAGGGCAACAGGATGTAAAACAGCAGCTTTTACAGTTAGTACAACAAAACCGCTTGAGTCATGCTTTATTATTTTTAGGAAAAGAAGGCTCCGGCGCATTACCGCTGGCTTTGGCCTTTGCCAGTTACGTAAGTCTTTTTTCTTATGCAAATACCGGAGATCCTGCCGGCGATTCCCTGTCCCTGTTTGGTGAAGCTGACGCCGGGTCAGCCGATGCGCTGCCTGTAAATGAAAGTTGGCAGCAGGCTGATGCCTGGATGCAGGAACAGCCTGCATGGTCGAAAGCGGGGGGGCTCATCCACCCGGATATTCATTTTTCCTATCCCGTTGTTCCCAGGAAAAGTGGCGACAAGCCTTTGAGTTCGGATTATATTACGGAGTGGAGAGAATTTATTAAGCAATATCCGTATGGTAACGGGTACGACTGGTTGCAATTTATAGGAGCCGAAAACAAGCAGGGTAATATTACGGCATACGAATGCAACGATATTATCCGCAAGCTGAGCCTCAAAAGTTTTGAAAGCCGGTATAAAATTTTGCTGATGTGGCTGCCCGAATACCTGGGCAATGCCGGGAATAAATTACTTAAGCTAATAGAAGAGCCACCCCAGGATACCCTGTTTCTGCTGGTAGCGGAAAATGAAAGTCTTATTTTGCCTACCATTCTTTCCCGTACGCAATTAGTTAAGGTTCCGGCATTAGATATGAAAGATATAGAAGCCGCCTTAACCGGAAGAGGTAAGATTGCGCCGGAACAGGCAAGGCAGATTGCATTGGTAAGTGAAGGTAATTATCATGAAGCGCTGCAATTGCTGCAGCATTCGGGCGATGACTGGCAGGGTATATTACGGGACTGGCTGAACGCTATTTTAAAAACCGGCCCTATCGCACAGGTAAAATGGATTGAAGAAATAAGCCGGCAGGGCCGGGAAAAGCAAAAACAATTTTTGCGCTATTTCAATCATTTATTACAACAATCCATCCGCCTGCAGGTAATGCCGGAAATAAGTGCCCAGTTACCGGATGCAGAAAGAGATTTCGCATTGCGGTTAAATAAGATCGCTTCCCTGCATCAGCACCAGGCTATCATAGCAGAATTAGATAAAGCGGCGTATTATATTGAAAGAAATGCCAATGCTAAAATTCTTTTCCATGCGCTCACCATTAAGCTATACCATATCATCGCTAAAAGTGAGGTGGTGGAAATGAAGTAATATTTTTGTTTACGTTTCCGGATCAGGATAATGCGTTGATATGAACCGGATCAGGTTTTTCCGGGCAGTTTTTTGTACGGCTCTTTTCATAAAGCCCGTCCAGCCAAACAATACACCTTTCCATCCAAAAGCCTGCGCCAGCCAGGTGCTGAGCCTGAAAGCGTCGCTGTGCTCAATGATCTTTCCGTCTTTTAAACGCATAAAGGCTTTAATATTGTTTGTTACCTTACGTCCTGTTTTGGAAAAGGTATAGGTGGCTTTCCATTTGCAGGTAGCATACCCTTCATCGAGCAATTCAATATCGGAAAAGCTGAGCGAAAAATCTTTTGCATTCGTACAAAGCATTTCCCACATTACTTTTACATCGTCACCTTTTAAGAGACCAAATACCGGGTCGCTGAAAATGATATCATCGCTGTAGCAGGCATTCATTCCGCCAGCGTTCAAACGCTGAAAAGAAGTGTAAAACTTTTCAATAACCGCTCTGTTATCGTTCATAATTCATTTGTTCCTGAAAATGTGAATGTATTACATTTATTTTCAAAACCCAACAAGCTATCCGCTGTAAGACAGGAGCGGTAGCGCCTATACTTTGTTAATAGCGGCTATAATAGTTTCGCAGGCTTTAATGATTGCTTCATTGCTGATATTAAGCGGGGGAGCGATACGCATACATTGCGGGGCAAATAAAAACCAGTCGGTAAGAACGCCGTTTTCAATGCACCGGTCAATAACGGCCTTGTTTATTTCGAAGCTTTCAAATTCAACAGCAATCAGTAAGCCCGCTGAACGCACAGCTTTAATGTGAGGATGCTTCAGTAAGGAAAGGAAAAGATTTTCTTTAATCCTTATCGTTGTTATCATCTTTTCTTCCTGCAAAGCCTTCATGGCGGCCAGTCCGGCAGCACAGCTAACCGGGTGCCCGCCGAATGTAGTAATATGCCCGAGAACGGGGTTGCTTGTAAGGCTCCACATCAGTTGCTTATCTGCAACAAAGGCGCCCAAAGGCATTCCGCCGCCCAGCGCTTTGCCCAGCAAAACAATATCAGGTATTATTTCCCACTGTTCAAAGCCCCACAGGCTACCCGTTCTGCCAAAGCCGGTTTGAATTTCGTCCAATACCAGCAGGCAGCCGGTGTTCGTACATTTTTCGCGCAACGCCTGCATCCACGCTTTGGAAGGAGCAATAACGCCGCGTTCCGCCTGCGCGGTTTCGGCAATAACACAGGCTGTTGCTGTGGTAATATGCTCAAGGTCATCAAATGAATTATAGTTGAGATGCAAAATGCCGGGCAATAAAGGCCGGTAGGCGTTGCGCCAGTATTCATCTCCAATGATACTTAACGCACCCTGCGTTGATCCGTGGTACGATTGATTAAAGGCGATGATCTGTGTTCTGTTGGTATAGCGCTTGGCCAGCTTCATAGCGCCTTCCGTGGCTTCGGCGCCCGAGTTGGTAAAATACACCGAGTTCAATGAAGCGGGCAGATGTTGTGTAAGATAATGTGCATAGGCCACCTGTGGCGTTTCAACAAGTTCGCCATATACAAGCAGGTGCAGGTATTGATCCACCTGCTTTTTTATTGCTTCCGTAACGGCCGGGTGCCGGTGACCAATATTGCATACGCTGATACCGGCAATCAGGTCTGTGAATGCCTTGCCATTTACATCCCACAGGGTGTATCCTTCCGCTTTTACAATTTCAAGCGCCAGTGGCGCATCCGAAGTTTGTGCTACATGCTGTAAAAAAAGTTGCCGTTGGTTCACTGTTAAGATTTATACGATTACGGATAATAAATAACAGGATGCGGGATAAAGGGAAGGCTGAATTTTTAAGCGCCGGTAATAGTAGCATAAAGTCGCTTAGTGACCTTCCTTTTCTCTTTCCTCATGTCCCTCGCTATTTTACACGCAAATGTCGGCATTATGGTCATATAAATGACGGATCAGTGATGAAGGAGGAAGCGGAAATGATGTGTCACTGGCAGCCCGTCCACCGTGGCAGGGAAGAATCCATCTGTATTTTATTTGAGATTGAAATTTGAATTTTATTTGGTTCTTGTTTTTTGATTTTTTTGGTGCTTTGCATTCCTCCGGATTTCGTCCCGCATGTGCGGGATTCCGGCTTCAGATTTAATTTTATCAATAGCCCGGTTGTGAAGCCCATCGCCGCAAAGCATGCCTCGTGTTTTGCAGTCTTATTGTCTCAGCCTCGCCAATGTTACCGCCTGCTTAAATTTTTTTGTTCTTCCATTTAGGCTATACACTTCCGTTAGTATAATATAAATACCCATGCTTGTTTGTTGATTTTTTTCATCCAGCCCGTCCCACCTGAAATAGCCTTCGGTTCCGCAAATGCCATTACGTACTAAGTAACGGATGGTTCTGCCGCGGGCGTCAAACACGGTAATATTGCATACATAGCCCGGCTCGGGAAAGCGGTAAGTAATGGTAAGAAAATCATCATGCCCGTCATTATCGGGCGAAAAAATGCCGGGACTAATATTGATTTCCCCCTGCAACTGTTCATTGGCTTTGAACTGCGAATTTTGATAAGTGGGCGTTCCATATCCTGCGTCGGCGGCAGCGGAATGCCAGTTGTTTTTATCCTGCGTTGGCAGGTTATAATCTATTCTTTCCAGCGATACGCCTTTGTAGTCAGCAATAAGTTCAAAATGCCATTTTTCATCATACCGCAGCTCATCTATTACTTCACCCAAGGTATTCAATAATACTACGGTGCCGGAGGCATTTGGGTAAGACGGCATAGTTGTTATTTCTATAAGAGCGCCTGGCGTTTTCACCAGGAATTGCTCTTTAACCGCCACGACGTTATCCGTAATAACTATAAAGTCGCCGGGGAAAATCAAAAGGTCTTCACTGCCAAGCTGCTTCATGCTATTTATATTACCCGCACTGTTCCTGTTGGCCATATACAATGTTTTGGCGCTGATGATGTGGTTGCTGCGGTTATACAATTCCACATAGTCTGACCCGTTTGCAGGAGGATTAAAAAGGATTTCATTAATTACTATATCCCCCGTTTCAGGCATCTCATCCCTGCCTGCTTTTACAGCAGAAGGATTGATAATATTGCCGCTGCAATCGGATACATTTTTCACCTGCAGGGTGTATATTTTATTTTTTGCAAGCGGCTTATCCGGTTTTAGTTGCACGGTGTTAAAGAAAGGCGGCTGTGGCGCTGCCTGTTCAATGATCACGCCATCGCTGCATATATAGTTTGCTTTTACTGCGGCCTGCAGGCTGTCTAATGATTCATCAAATACCAGCAGTACGTGCAGGCTGTCTGTTGCATAGGCGCGCAGCAACTGCGGTGCTGTTTCATCTTTATTATTCCCTGCTATGGAATTAGCCGCTCCGGGTGTTCCGCCCCTGGCATCTGCGCTGGCTTTCCAGTTGCTGCTACCGCTGCAGGGATTTTTTGTATCCATCATTTCTAACGACCACCCGCCGGCACTTTTTACGTCGTTCTCATACCAGGTACGGTTGTATTGTACAGCATGTATTACAATATCCTCATCCGACAAAAGCCAGACCATATCGCTGTTAACCCGTAAGGCGGGAAAACGGCTAACTCCAATAGTGGAGCCGAAAGCTGAAAGCGCCTGCGCACCACTTGTTGGGCAAATGATCACAAAATTATCCGGGAGCAATATAAAATGCTCTTTAATTACAGCAGTATTGCCGCCATCGCTGATCTTCCATTCATAAAGATCATATGCATTTGGGGAAGCGTTATAAAGTTCAATGTACTTGCTATCCGGCAATACGGGAGATGATACAGGAGGGTTGGCCATAATTTCGTGCAGGAGCACAGCGTACCGGGCGGGCTGCTGTGCATGTATACGCAAAAAGCAGCACAGCGTTAGCAGGTAGAGCAGGGTGTTTTTCATAGTTCCAATGTAATAAAATTCCGGCATATTTTATTACCTTCAGCGCATAAGTTCAGCTATGGCTTCTTCTTCGCAGCAACCCTCAACCGGCGCTCATTTACCCCGTACCTTAGGCCCGCTAATGCTTTGGGGACTGGGCGTAGGATATGTTATTTCGGGTATGTATTTTGGTTGGAACCTGGGTCTTGCGGCGGGAGGCACGTACGGGTTAGCGCTGGCTACCTTACTTATCATTGTTCTTTATATTACGTTTACTTTTTCCTATACCGAGCTGGCATGCGCCATTCCAAAGGCGGGCGGTGTATTTGATTATGCCACCCGCGCGCTGGGGAAAGATGCGGGTTTTATAGCGGGTATGGCGCAGATCATCGAATTTGTATTTGCGCCTCCGGCCATCGCCGCGGCCATAGGTGCTTATTTTCATATTTTCTTTCCACAGGTGCCCGTTACCGTTATTGCCATAACCGCCTATGTTATTTTTACGGGGCTTAATATTTACGGCGTAAAAGCCGCTGCCACTTTCGAGCTGGTGATTACCATCCTGGCCGTGGTGGAGCTGCTGATCTTCGCCGGCGCCACCCTTCCTCATTTTGAGCTTAAAAATATTCAGCATAATGCCTTTCCCTTTGGGTGGAAGGGGGTTTGGGCAGCTATTCCCTTTGCCATCTGGTTTTTTCTGGCCATTGAAGGCGTGGCTAATGTGGCGGAGGAAGCCATCAATCCGCAACGGAATGTATTACTGGGCTTTGGATCGGCCCTCCTTACCCTCATTGTATTATGCATATTAACCTTTTTGTCTTCCGTAGGTGTGGCCGGCTGGGAGGCAATCGTATATCCTTCTCCCGGAGCGCCCCCTTCCGATTCGCCTCTTCCGCTGGCCCTGGAAAAAATAACCGGCAGCAGCGGATGGCTGTATCACCTGCTTATAACCATAGGGCTAATGGGATTGGTGGCTTCCTTTCATGGTATTATACTTGCCGCAGGCCGTGCTACATTTGAATTTGGGAGAGTAAAATATATTCCGCAGGCATTTGGCAGCATTCATTCTAAGTTTAAAACCCCTGCCAACGCATTACTTATTAATATGGTTATCGGGATCATTGCCCTGCTTACGGGCAAAACCGGGCAAATTATTACCGTCGCCTGCTTTGGCGCCATTACCCTGTATGTTTTTTCTATGATAACCATTTTAGTGCTCCGTAAAAGAGAGCCGGGCCTGAATCGGCCGTTCAGGGTACCTTTTTATCCATATTTTCCTGTTATTGCTTTAATAATTGCCATAATTTCGCTGATCGCTATGACCACCCTGAACATTGCTGTTGCCCTGGTTTACTTTGGTATTCTTCTTATCAGCTATATTTGGTTTCATTTTTTTGTAAAACAATCCATGCATGGCGCAGAAATTAACAGTAACTGAACTTCTTCAGCAACTTTCCGGTCAAAACATTCAAAAAGTAAAATTAGCTGTAACCGACCTTGATGGGGTGTTGCGTGGTAAGGTTATCAGCTTCGATAAGTTCAGGTCTATTGCGGGTAGCGGCTTTGGTTTTTGCGATGTGGTATTCGGCTGGGATGCAGGCGACGTAGCCTATGACAACGCTACGGTTACCGGATGGCATACGGGTTACCCGGACGCTACTGCGGTGGTAGACATTCAAACCTACAGGCGTATACCGTGGGAGAACGACCTGCCTTTTTTCCTGGCCGATTTTGATGACGGCAAAGGAAACTGCTCAACGGTTTGCCCGAGGAGCTTATTGAAAAAAATTGACCGGCAGGCAAATGATGAAGGCTTTATTGCTTTTTGCTCGCAGGAATTTGAATGGTTTAACCTGCTCGATAACTCCACCGAATTATATACCGGGAAGTTCCGCGACCTCAAACCCATGACCAATGGCATGTTTGGCTATTCGGTGTTGCGGGCTTCACAGAAAAGCGCTTTTTTCCACGACCTGTTCGATTTGCTGAATAAGTTTGATATCCCGATCGAGGGGCTTCATACAGAAACCGGTCCGGGTGTATACGAAGCCGCCATTATGTATTCCGGTATACTGGAAGCGGCAGACAGGGCCGTATTGTTTAAAAGCGGTGTAAAGGAAATTGGCTTCAGGCACGGGGTGCTTCCCACTTTCATGGCCAAGTTCAGCGAAAACTTACCCGGTTGCAGCGGTCATGTGCACCAGAGCCTGTGGTCGTCCGATGCCAAACGTAATCTTTTCTACGACAAAAAAAGCAAAACCGGTATCAGTGCTTTAATGGAGAGCTATATAGCGGGGCAGTTGCATTGTTTGCCTTATATACTTCCCATGTATGCGCCTACGGTTAACAGTTATAAGCGCCTGGTGGAAGGCGCCTGGGCCCCTACTACCGTTACCTGGGCCATAGACAACCGTACAACAGCTTTGCGGGCCCTGCCAACCGGCGAAAAATCAACAAGGCTGGAAACAAGGGTAGTGGGGTCCGATTCCAATCCTTATCTGGCTATGGCGGCATGCCTGGCTTCGGGGTTGTACGGCATCCGCAAAAAAATGAAGCTGCAAATACCTGCTACTACCGGTAATGGCTATGCGGATACCAAACACGGCGTATTGCCCGCGAACTTATGGGAGGCTACACAGGCTATGAAACAATCGCCTGTGGCCAAAGAATTATTCGGAGAGCAGTTTGTGGCCCATTTTGCAGGAACACGCGAATGGGAATGGCGGCAGTTTTCCAAAGTGGTTACGGATTGGGAATTGAAGCGGTATTTGGAGATCATTTAAGGAAGAAGGGACCGGGTGTAAGGAGTAGGGCTTAAGGCAAGTGGATGCAGGTTTCAGGTTGCAAGTTTCAGGGTAATTCGTTGCGCCGTGGTGAGTAACTATTTAAGAAAGTTCTTTGTGTAATTCCGTGTATTAGTACGTTGTGCCTGCCGGTTTTATCCGGTGCACAATCTCAAATTTTAAATCTCAAATTTCAAATTGGATATATGTCATTCGAAAAAATCCATCAGTTTAATTTTCCTACCACCATTCGTTTTGGGGCTAATGCAGTAAAAGAATTACCTGCTTATTTGCAGGCTAACGGGCTTAAAGCGCCTTTAATTGTTACCGACCCCAATGTTTCGCAGTTGCCGTTCTTTAAAAGTATAGTAGAAGATATACGCAAACACAACATTTCGGTGGAAGTGTTTTCGGATATCCATAAAAATCCTGTTAAATCGGATGTATACAAAGGCGTGGAAGTTTGGGACAACACGGGCAGAGACAGCATTATAGGCATTGGCGGTGGTGCGGGTCTCGATGTGGCCAGGGCTATCGTTTTACGTGTTCATCACCGCGAAGATCTTTTTAAATATGATGATTTGATTGGCGGCGATGTGTATGTTACCAATGACGTGCCGCATTTTATAACGGTGCCAACCACTTCCGGCACCGGAAGTGAGGTAGGCCGAAGCGCCATTATTGCCGATGATGAAACCCACCAGAAAAAGATATTGTTCTCTCCCAAGCTGATGGCCAAAATTGTTTTTGCCGACCCGGTATTAACGATGGATATTCCTTCGCCCATTACCGCCGCTACCGGCATGGATGCTTTAACCCATAATATGGAAGCCTTCCTTGCAAAAAATTACCATCCCCTGTGCGACGGCATAGCGCTGGAAGGCATGAAGCTGATCCATGAATCGCTGGAAAGGGCTACCAATAAACCCGACCTGGAATCGAGAAGTAAAATGCTGCTGGGCTCCATGATGGGCGCCATTGCTTTTCAGAAAGGACTGGGCGTGGTGCATTCTCTTGCGCATCCGCTTTCCTCGTTGCTCGATACGCATCACGGGTTGGCCAACGCGGTAAATATTCCCTACGGGATGGAATTTAATATTGCGGGCTTTGAAAGCAAGTTTCAACGTATAGCCCGCACGCTTGAGCTGCAAAAAGAAACGGGTGATGCCGTGGTGCAGTATTTATTTGATTTGAATACTAAAATAAAAATTCCGCACCACCTGCGTGATATTGGTGTAAAAGAAGAACATATAGAAACCCTGGCCGACCTGGCATTTGCGGACTTTGCCCATCCCAACAATCCCAGGCCCGTATCAAGGGAAGATTTCAAACAATTGTATTTAAAAGCATTATAATGGCAGAACCGAAAATAGTTATAGGGGTTACAGATTGCAGTAAGTATGCCAACTACAGCAGCTGGATACTGGCGCATGGCGGTAATGTGGAGGTGCAGCAACTAAGTGCTGATAGCAATCATCTCACGGAAATAAAAGCATGCGATGGTATTGTGCTTACCGGCGGTGAGGACGTACACCCACGGTTTTACAATCGCCCCGATTTATATGAGTATTGTTATAAAGATGATGTGAGCGAAAAGAGGGATGAGTTTGAGCTGAGCATACTGGAACATACCGAAGCCAATGCTGTTCCGGTGCTGGGTATTTGCAGGGGATTGCAGATCGCCAATGTTTTTTTCGGTGGCACGCTTATCCCCGATATTCCACGGTGGGGGAAATTCAATCATTCCAAATTACCTGGTGATAAAGACCGTTACCATGCTATACAGGTAGATCCCGACTCCTGGCTGCATCAGATTGCCGGGCAAAAGGAAGGTATAATAAACAGTAACCACCACCAGAGTGCAGATGGCATTGGCAGCGGGTTAATTGTATCGGCTTTGTCGCCCGATGGCATCGTGGAGGCGCTGGAAAGAAAAAACCCGGATGGTGCTTCTTTCTTATGCCTGGTACAATGGCATCCCGAAAGAATGAACGACCAGAAAAGCAACTTTGTAAAAAATATCAGAGAGGCGTTTGTTGAAGCAGTGATAAGTGGCAGGCGGTAAGTGGTGAGAGCTTTACAGGTTGCAGGTTTTCCGAACCCGCGCAACTTGTACCTTGTAACCTGTACCTTGAAACCTGCAACCTGCAACAGCTTATACCCTACGCCTTACACCCTCCACCTTAAAATAACTAATATGCAGATCATTAACCCGGCTACCGAAGAAGTGATACAGGAAATCGCGGAAGATTCACCCGAAGCGATCTTAAAAAAATTTCAATTGGTTAAGGATGGTCAGCCCGTATGGGCTGCAGTGCCTTTAGCAGAAAGAATTGCATGTATTGAAAAGTTTTATGCGTTCTTGGATGAGAACAAAGACGAGCTGGCAGAAACCCTTACTATGGAAGTGGGTAAGCCCCTTCAGCAATCGTATAATGAGCTGAACGGCGCACGCAAAAGACTGGAATATTTTATAAAAAATTCTGCCAGGTGGCTGGCGGAAGAATGGATTACGGAAGAAGACGCTACCAGGGAAAAGATCGTGTATGAACCTTTAGGCGTTATTGCCAACATTTCGGCCTGGAACTATCCCTACCTGGTAGGTGTAAATGTGTTTGTACCGGCGCTTATTGGAGGTAATGGCGTGCTCTACAAGCCATCCGAATATGCCACGCTCACAGGCCTGCATATACAGCGGCTGTTATACCGGGCAGGCATACCCGAAAATGTTTTCCAGGTTATTATCGGAAAGGGCACGGCAGGGCAGGCCTTGCTGGAATTACCGCTGCATGGTTATTTTTTTACAGGCAGCTACCGTACCGGCAGGTACATAGCCGAACATACCGCTTCAAAATTAGTTCCTGTTCAGTTAGAGCTTGGCGGTAAGGATCCTTTATACGTAATGGACGATGTGGAGGATGTGGACAGTGTAGCCGCGGCGGCGCTGGACGGGGCGGTGTATAATAACGGGCAGAGCTGCTGTGCGGTAGAAAGAATATATGTGCATGAAAAGATTTATGATAAGTTCATAGCTGCTTTTGTAGCAAAGGCAAAAAAATTAGTGATTGGCGACCCGCTTGATAAAGCTACGGAAATAGGTCCTTTAAGCAGAAAGGAGCAAATCGGTTTTTTAACGCAGCAGGTAGCAGACGCGGAAGAAAATGGCGGAAAGCTGCTCCTCGGCGGTGGTGCGCTTCAGCAACAGGGGTATTTTTTTCAGCCTACTGTTGTAGTTAATGCCAACCATAAAATGAAGCTGATGACGGAAGAATCCTTTGGACCTGTTATCGGCATTCAAAAAGTAAAAGACGACACGGAAGCCGTAGAATTAATGAAAGATACCCCATACGGGCTTACCGCTGCGGTATATTCCAAAAATTTTGACCGTGCGGAAGCCGTAATGAAGCAGATGGATACGGGTACTGTTTACTGGAACTGCTGCGACAGGGTAAGCGCAGGGCTACCCTGGTCGGGGCGCAAAAGCTCCGGGCTGGGCGCCACTTTGTCGTACCAGGGCATTCGTGCTTTTGTGCAGCCGAAGGCGTATCATTTGAGGGGATGACAGGATAACTAAAAGACGAAAGGGAAACAAAGCAGAGATTAGCGGCATTTCCAAAAGGTGGCCGTATTACTTTTAAATCCAATTCTCTCCCTGTCTTCCCAGTTGCATTGTACGGTTTTTTCGTCTAACAGGTTTTCTATGCTGTCATATATCTGGCTGAGCGGTACATCATGCTCAGTAATCCTGTCACGGATCAGCCGGAGCTGTTCTTTAATATCTGTTTGTTGCAGGAGCACTCTTCTTACTTCTACAAAAGCCCGCATAATAGCTATGTTCCCGCCCGACTGGCGTTAGCCGGGCGGGCATTTTAATAGCCCTGTTGCTGTTGAGTATACCGCTAAGTATGGCTACGCCCTGTTCGGTAAAGGCGTAGGGTAAGTACTTACTGTGCTTCCCTCTTCCTGTGTTTAAGATCACAATTTGTGACCGGTTGCTTTTAAGTATTTGTATTTCAAAATCTTGAAGAATCATCAGGATATTCGCTATAATAAAAATATATGTGTCGTAAATGCGAAGTAACGGGTAGGAACTATCCCGTCAAATCATTATATTTGATATATTACTATTTCAACCCTTGCTTATGAATAATGATGGCAATATTCAGCCGGAATACTATTCCGCCTATACCCTCTTTGGCGGATTTCAGTTAAACTACATTCCTGATAAAAAAACGCCTGTTTCTGAATAAGGCTATATTAGCAGTAATAATTAATACATAAGAAACAGCAATGTCCAAAGAGAAGAAAAAAGAAAAAAAAGGAATTCAACCAATTGTAAAAGCCCAAAAAATAGCAGCCGGCAAACCCATTGAAGTTACTTTATGGGATGCAGCCAATAAGCTCCGCGGCAGCGTGGAACCTGCAGAATATAAGCATGTGGTATTGAGCCTGATATTCCTGAAATTTGCCAGCGACAAGTTTGAAGCCCACCGCGCAAAGCTTATCGCCGAAGGCAAAGAAAAATATATTGAGAGACCCGAGTTTTACAACATGAGCAATGTGTTCTTTCTGGAAGAGCACAGCCGCTGGACTTATCTCATCAAAAAATCGAAGCAGAACGATATAGCTTTAATTATTGATACCGCGCTGCACACGATTGAAAAAGACAACAAAGCATTGAAAGGCGCCCTGCCTGATAACTATTTTTCCCGGCTGGGGCTCGACAATACCCGGCTGGCTTCACTGCTGGATACCATTAATGATATTGATACCACCAAAGACCCGCAGAATGATGTGGTAGGCAGGGTATATGAATATTTTCTAAGCAAGTTTGCCCTGGCAGAGGGAAAAGGCAAAGGAGAATTTTACACGCCTAAAAGCATTGTAAACCTGATTGCCGAAATGATAGAACCTTACAAAGGCATCATTTACGACCCTGCCTGCGGCTCAGGCGGTATGTTTGTGCAGAGTATAAAATTTATTGAAGCGCACCATGGCAACAAAAAGGAAATAAGCATTTACGGACAGGAATATACCAACACCACCTATAAGCTGGCTAAAATGAACCTGGCGATACGCGGCATTAGTGGTAACCTGGGTGAGAAAGCTGCTAATACTTTTTTAAACGACCAGCATAAGGATTTAAAAGCTGATTACATAATGGCGAACCCGCCATTTAACCAAAAGGACTGGCGGGCAGAAAACGAGCTGACCGATGATCCCCGCTGGCGGGGTTACGATGTGCCGCCCAAAAGCAACGCCAACTATGGCTGGATATTGAACATGGTAAGCAAGCTGAGTGATAATGGTGTAGCGGGTTTTATATTGGCGAATGGTGCATTAAGTGGCGGTGGCGAAGAATACAAAATACGCCGTAAGCTGATTGAAAATAACCTGGTGGAAGCGATACTGGTTTTACCCAGGAACCTGTTCTACACCACAGATATCAGCGTTACGCTATGGATTATCAACAAGAATAAAAAGGCGCAAACCAAACAAGTAGGTGATATAAAGCGGAAATATCGGGAAAGGAAAGGCGAAATCCTTTTTATGGATTTGCGCCAGATGGGTGAACCTTTTGAAAAAAGATATACTCAATTTTCAGATTTGGATATTCAAAAAATTGCATCTACTTACCACCAATGGCAAACGCAGCTTTTTGAAAACACTCCCGAATTCTGCTATTCCGCTTCGTTGGATGAAATAACCAAAAAAGATTTTTCGCTGGTGCCCAGCAAATACATTGAGTTTGTAAACCGTGATGAGCATATTGACTTTGATGAAAAAATGAAAACCCTGCAAACAGCGTTTGCCGAACTGCTGAAAGCCGAAGCACAAAGTAAAAAGGATTTACTCGGTGTTTTTGAAAAGCTGGGATATAAAATTGATCTGAAATGAAAGAAAAACAATTAAACCTGTTTGACTTTGATGATGACTATTCATTATACCAACTCCTGCAAAGTGAATTTTTGCCGGGCGAATATTATGAGATTGAATATAAATCCGGAAAAGAGGGATTCCCCAAAGAATTATGGAAATCTTACTCCGCCTTTGCTAATACCAACACCGGAATTATTGTGATCGGGATTAAAGATAAGAGAGGTGTTTTTACTATTGAAGGATTAACGGATGAACAAATTACCCAATACAAAAAGCAGTTTTGGGACGAATGTAATAATCCCAATACCGTAAGCATAAATCTTCTGAAAAATGAAGACCTTAAAGTAATTGACATTAAGGGTAAAAAATTATTGGCTATCAGGGTGCCTTTTGCCAGGCGCACAGACAGACCTGTTTACCTTACAAAGAATCCATTAGGAAACACCTATAAAAGAAATCACGAAGGTGATTACCGCTGTACAGACGATGAAGTAAAGAGAATGCTTGCCGATTCCGGTACTGAACTGAAAAGAGACAATCTTATCCTGGAAAATTATACGATTGATGATTTAGACCCCCTTAGCATCCGGCAGTTCCGGCAATTGTTTTCTTCTACCCGTGCCGGGCACCCGTGGCTGGCGCTGGAAGATATTGAATTACTTAAAAAGCTGTCGGCTTACCGCAGTGACAGAAAAACAAAACAGGAAGGCATTACCCTCGCAGGTCTTCTTATGTTTGGTAAAGAAGACAGCATTAAAGAACAGGAAGCCTTACCCGATTATTTTCCGGATTTCAGGGAACGTTTGTCAACAGATGAGAAAATACGCTGGACAGACCGGATTTATCCTGATGGTTCCTGGGAGTGTAATCTGCTTCAGTTTTATCTGAAAGTATGGCCAAAATTGTCTTCTACCTTGCCCAAACCCTTTCGTTTGGACAAAGACGAACGTATAGATGAATCACCCACACATATTGCGCTTCGCGAAGCTTTTGTGAATGCACTGGTTCATACAGATTATTCTTTAAGCGGAAATATCATCATAGCGCTGGATACTGAAAAATTTGTGTTTTCAAATCCGGGCACGCTTCTCGTGTCGCTGGAACAATACTATGCAGGTGGCGTAAGTGAATGTCGTAACCCCGCTTTGCAGCAAATGTTTATGTTGATAGGCCGTGCTGAAAAAGCCGGTAGTGGGGTGGACAAAATTATGACCGGGTGGCAGGAATCTCATTGGCGAAGACCGTTTCTGGAATTAGAAAACCAGCCGGACAGGGTGAAGCTCACCTTACCCATGTTTAGTGTTATTCCCGAGCAGGTGCTCAATGAACTGAATGTGTTTTTTGACGATGTCAGCCAACTTGCTCCGGATGAGCTGACCGCCTTGTCCTTTTGCCTGATAGAAGGTTCTATTTCCAACCACAGGTTACAATATGTGCTTAATATGCACTCTTCAGACATCACCGGGATGTTGAAAAAGCTGTGTACGGATGGTTATTTGATATCCGACAACAATGGTCGCTGGACGATCTATAAATTGAAGCAAAAGGTTGCAACCTCTGACCAAAAGGTTGCAACCTCCGCAAAGGTTGACACCTCTTCAAAAATCATTGATAATCAATACAAATCAAACAAAAAGGTTGCAACCTCCGACCAAAAGGTTGCAACCTCCGGTAAAAAGGTTAACACCCCTGATAGAAAGGTTGCAACCTCTATACCCAAAAACCTGAAAAAAGAAGCATTAGAGCAAATGATCCTTGCCCTTTGTAAAGACAGGTATGTGAAAAAAGAAGAAATAGCAGAACAGCTTGGGAAGTCTGAAAATTATATCAGGAATAAGATATTACCGCAACTGTTAAAAGAAGGCAAATTGGAAAAACGCTACCCTTTTACCCATAACCACCCCGACCAGGGATATAAAACCAGTGAAGCGTATGCGGAAGAATTATAAGCCTATAGGAGACCATATAAAACGGGTAGAAAAACGTAATACTGATTTGAAGGTTACAAAGCTGCTTGGTTTAAGTATGACAAAAGAGTTTAGAGAAACTACTTCAAATGTAGTTGGAACTGATATGTCGGTTTATAAAGTAATGAGTAAATATCAATTTGCTTGTGACTTTATGTCACCCATCCGGGTAAACAAGTTACCTGTTGTATTGAAGCTAGATGATGAACCCAATTTGGTTTCCCCTGCCTATCCTGTATTTGAAGTGAAAGACAAAAATGCACTTGACCCTGAATACCTGATGATGTGGTTTCGCAGGCCTGAATTTGACAGATATGCTACTTTTAAATGTGATGCAGCTATTAGAGGCGGATATGATTGGGAGGAATTATGTGAGACACTTATACCCGTTCCCACTATTAATAAACAACGCGAAATAGTAGCCGAATACAATACCATACAAAGCCGCATTAATCTTAACCGGCAACTGATACAAAAATTAGAAGAAGCGGCACAAACGATTTATAGGGAGTGGTTTGTGGATGGAGTGGATGTGGAAAATTTGCCGGAGGGTTGGAGCGAAAAGCCGTTTACAGAAGTTGTAAAACTAAGTGGTGGCGGAACGCCTGATACGAATAATGAAAGTTATTGGAATGGAGATATTCCTTTTTTTACGCCGGCAGATGTTGCAAATAGTTACTATTCCATTTCAACTGAAAAAAGAATTACAGAAACCGGGTTAAAAAATAGCAGTACAAAATTATATCCTAAAAACACTGTTTTTGTAACAGCAAGAGGAACAGTTGGAGCTATCTCTATTGCAGGATATGAAATGGCAATGAACCAAAGTTGCTATGCAATAACAGCCGAACATCCATTTTACGTTCATCAACTTTCTTTGGGCACAATGATTAAGCTAAAAAATGAAGCTGTTGGAGCAGTATTCGGAGCATTGGTAACAAAGGACTTTGACGCTCAAATGGTAATTGATCCCCCTATAGAATTGAAAGAAAAGTTTGAAAAAGAAGTTTTTAGACTATATGAATATTTGTTATTGAAAACAACGGAAAACCAAAAGCTATCTGAACTGAAAGATTTGCTTCTTTCTAAATTAGCGACAATAGAAAATTAAACATATGGAGGGAGAAAAAATATCGCCGAAATATATTTTGATTCAAAGCGATCGCACCTTGTCATATGATGACAATAATTGTTATCTCAATGACAGGCCTGTCGAGACTATTCTTGACCCCAAACCAAGCCACAAAGACTTATGCTATCAAATGCAGAAATCTTTCTATGATTCATTTCTAAAAAAACATTTTAAGAATGTTGTCATATTAGCTGCAGCAGGAACTTCTATGGATAATGGGGATTCAAACACAAGTGGAAAAACGAGAACGGGCCTTTGGTCATTTTGTCAAACTGAAATTGATGCGTTTTCCGATTCAATAAGCGAGTATAAGAAAAAAGAATTTTATATAAAAAAAGATATTGAGGGATTACTTTCGTATATAATTCTCTATGAAAAACTTAATGGTGAGATCAAAAAAGGCGAAAGTATTTTAAGGGCGGCACTTGAAGCAAAGATAGCCAAGGCCTGTAAACTAAATCTGCAACCACAAGCTCCTCATATAGATTTTTTAAACAAACTAACAGCAAGGAAAACTAACGATCCAAGAGTCAAGCTTTTTACAACCAACTATGATTTGTTATTTGAAATGGCTGCAAATCAAAGTGGTTTTGTTGTTATAGACGGCTTTTCATTTACGCATCCGAGAAAATTTTCGGGTAGATATTTTGATTTAGACATAGTAAATAGGGAAAAAACGAGAGTTAAGCAAGAAGAAAGCTTTGCTTCAAAGGTTTTTCATTTGTATAAGATGCACGGTTCATTAAATTGGTTTAAAGATGTTTCTAATAATAACATAGTTCAACAAGATGAGCCAACAAAACCTTTAATAATTTATCCGGCGAATGAGAAGTATGAAAGTTCATACGAGCAACCTTATTTTGAAATGATGTCGAGATTTCAACAAGCTTTAAGAAAAGAAACCACTCTGCTAATCGTAATTGGTTTTGGTTTTCAGGATAAGCATATTCAAAATGTAATCATTGAAGCTGTAGAACAAAATCCAAGTTTCCAGCTTTTAATAGTAAACTACTCTGGGCAAGAGGACAGAGGAATTGACACTGCAGGTTTAAGCGCATTTTTTGTTGACGAAGAAAAAAAGCAAATTAAGCGTAACGTAAATATTGTTTATGATTCATTTAGCAGTTTTACAAAAAAATATCCAACCAATAATACATATATAGAAGCAACTAAAGAAGCAGGCAATGAATCCCTTTAATCATAATTACTTTTTGGGTTATGTCAATGAAATTACTCCCCAATATGTGAAAGTTCATTTTCCGTCGTCCAATCTTTTGGAAAAATTTACTCATAAAGGAGTGTTTTATGCAGGGGGTAATGTGGGAAATTTCATTGTAATTGAGGGAGAAGAGTTTGGGTTTCTTGCAAGAATAATTGAACTTGAATTGCCTGATGGGGAAAAAAAATCTATTAGTGAAAAAGCTATCCAGCATGATGAAACAACGTTTCATCCATCGGGAAAAGCGGAGCTTTTACTTAGCTTTAGCGTATTTGAACCCCAGAAAACAGAAAAAACCGTTTCTAAATATCCCACTATTGGAGCCAAAGTATATTCTTGTTCTGATGAACAAATTGAAACTTATGTAAAGGAATTTGGTAGGAAAAAAGATGAAGAAGTAGAAGTAAACGTTTATGCTGATTTAGGTAAACTGACCTCAAATGATGCTAATTGCCGGGTATCTCTAAACTCTGTTTTTGGGAGGCACTGCGCTGTTGTAGGAACAACTGGTGGCGGAAAAAGCTGGACTATAGCAAAATTAGTAAGTGAAATAGTTTCAAAAACAGACAACAAAGTAATTCTCATTGATGCAACAGGCGAATATTCTAAACTCACTACCAACTCATTGATATTAGGAACTGATACTTATTTCCCTTATCAAGATTTATCAATTCCTGATTTGTTTTTTCTTCTTCGCCCAACAGGACAATCACAAAGACCTGTTTTGCTTGAAGCAATTCGTTCTCTTAAAATGGTGAGAATTGCTAAATCTGAAAACTCCGCCTTCACTTCAAATACAAAACAAAAGGCAGACCAGGAGAAAGCAAAATATAATTCATTCTACCAAAAGCATATAAAGGAAATTGAGGATAATACCTGCAACTTTGATATTACACATTTGATCGAGCAAATAAAAGAAGAATGTATCTATCCCATTGGATATACAAATAAAGTACAAGATCCACAAAAATGGGGAGGGTACGATGCCAAAACCTATGACTATCAGACTTCTTTAATTAGTAGAATATCAGATTTAATCAATACTAAAATATTCAACAATCTATTAGGATTTCAAAACGTTCCTGCTCACTGCTCTTCTGTTGTTAATAAGATTAATAGTTTCTTATCAGAAAAATCCAATCAAATATTGAGAATAAGTTTTGAAAATATTCCGTCATCCTTTGCAGTAAAGGAAATTACTGCAAATGCCCTTGCAACATTTTTATTAAATCTTGCAAGAGGCGATAAATTTAAAAATGATCCTTTAATTCTTGTCATAGATGAAGCACACCAGTTTTTAAATAAAAACATAAAAGATGAATATTTTGAGAGCCAGACTCTGGATGCATTTGATTTAATTGCAAAAGAGTGCCGAAAGTATGGAATGTTTCTATGCCTTGCTACTCAAATGCCAAGGGATATTCCAGTTGGTACATTAAGCCAAATGGGAACGTTCATTGTTCATCGCTTAATAAATGAATTAGATAAAAAATCAATTGAAAGTGCCGCTTCTTCTGCGAACAGAAGTGCATTGTCTTTTTTACCTATATTGGGAGAAGGAGAAGCATTATTGGTTGGAGTAGATTTTCCAATGCCTTTGTTAATTAAGGTTACCGAACCCGAAAAGAAACCACAATCAAGAACCCCGAAACTGAAAGCAAAAAAAGGTACAAACTAAATGAAATTTATAAGTAAAGAGTCACTAAAGGCACAATGAATAAGCAAGAAAACACCAGCACCAATGAGTAGTGAAATCATCATATACCAAAATATCTCCGGCGATATCAAAATAGATGTACGCCTGGAAGAGGAAACCGTTTGGCTAACACAAGACCAGATGGCTACACTTTTTGGTAAGGCCAAATCCACTATCAACGAGCATATTAAGAACATTTATGAGGAAAATGAGCTGGAAGAAGCAGTCACAGTAAAGAAATTCGGAATTTCCGAATTTCAGCAGAAAGCCCCGTTTTATTACAATCTTGACGTAATTATTTCCGTAGGATACCGCGTAAAATCACAACAGGGAACGCAATTCCGTATATGGGCTACCCAACGGCTCAAAGAATACATCATCAAAGGCTTTGCCCTGAATGACGACCGCTTTAAGAGCGGAAGTTCGATGAACTACTTTACGGAACTGCAGGAACGTATAAGGGCAATACGATTGTCAGAACGCTTCTTTTACCAGAAAATTAAAGATATATACAGCACCAGCATTGACTATGAACCTAACGACGAAAAAACACTGACATTTTTTAAGGTGGTGCAAAACAAATTGCTGTGGGCCATCAGCCGCCAAACCGCCGCCGAACTGGTGTATCGCAGGGTGGATGCTACCGTTCCGTTGCTGGGTATGCAGTCGTACGACAAAAAGAATGCTGCCGCTATTAAAAAGTCAGACGTAAGCATTGCCAAAAACTACCTGCACAAAGATGAAATGAAACTGCTGGAGCTGTTGGTGGAACAATACCTTGCCTTTGCCGAAACAATGGCACAGCAACGTACGCCTATGTATATGAAAGACTGGATTGAGCGGCTCCACATCATACTGCAACTCAACGGCAGGGAACTATTGACTCATGCAGGCAAAATAAGCCACGAAATGGCGCTCAAAAAATCGGGTGAAGAACTGGGAAAATATCGTTTGGCTCAAAAAGAAACAGAGAAAGAACAAAGCCTGAAAGAACTTGAACAAGACATTAAAAAGCTGAAACCACGATAATGAAATTTACAGAAGCCAAACTCGAACAAGCATTTACCGAACTGCTGGCGCAGCAGGGCTACCCGCATTGCCCGGGTATTACGCTTAACCGCCAGCCGGAGGAAGTGTTGTTGGAGGAAGATCTGCGCGGCTTCCTGTTACAGCAATACGGGCATGAAGGTATTACATTGAATGAGATCAACTCCGTCATCCTGCAACTGAAATCGCTCCCTGCCTCCGACCTGTACGAAAGCAATAAAACCTTTTTGCGGATGCTATCGGACGGGTTTATCCTTAAAAGGGAAGACCGGCGACAGAAAGATATTTATATTCAGTTGATTGATTACGCTGCATTAAGCAAGCATATTCAGCCACCGGAAGATCAGTTGATGACAATAGCTGCCGAAGCAACTGAAAATTATGGCAAAGACAATAATATTTACCGCTTTGTAACGCAACTGGAAATTACCGGCGCCGAAAAACGCATCCCTGATGGTATTGTGTATGTAAATGGCCTGCCGCTGGTGGTGCTTGAATTTAAAACTGCCATCAATGAGGATACAACCATCCATGACGCTTTTAAACAGTTAACGGTACGGTATCGCCGGGATATTCCCGAACTGTTTAAGTACAATGCTTTTTGTGTGATCAGCGATGGTGTGAACAACAAAGCCGGTTCCTTTTTCGCGCCTTACGATTTTTATTATGCATGGCGCAGGGTAGCCGGCCCGGCAGGCGAAGTGGATGGTATTGACAGTATGTTCACCCTCATACAGGGCATGTTTCACAAGGCCCGCTTTTGCGATATCATCCGCAACTTTATTTACCTGCCCGACAATTCAAAAAAAGAAGAAAAAATTGTTTGCCGCTACCCGCAGTACTATGCGGCAAAAGCGTTGTACGAAAGCATTAAGCTGGCGCAAAAACCTGAGGGTGATGGAAAAGGCGGTACTTATTTTGGCGCTACCGGTTGTGGTAAAAGCTATACCATGCTGTTCCTTACCCGGTTGCTGATGAAGAGCGAGTATTTTGAAAGTCCTACCATTGTTTTAATTACCGACAGAACCGACCTGGATGATCAGCTTTCAACACAATTTATCAATGCAAAAAAATTTATTGGTGATAACAATATAGAAAGCGTGGAAAGCCGTGCCGGCCTGCGGGCAAAACTGCAGGGCAGGCAAAGCGGCGGGGTATTTCTCACCACCATACATAAGTTTACCGAAGACACAGAGCTGCTAACCGGCAGAAGCAATGTGATCTGCATTTCAGATGAAGCCCACCGGAGCCAGACCAACCTGGATCAAAAAATAAAAGTAACGGAAAAGGGTGTGAGCAAAACTTTTGGCTTTGCCAAATACCTGCACGATTCCCTGCCCAATGCCACTTATGTAGGCTTTACCGGCACGCCGGTAGATGCTACGCTGGATGTGTTTGGCAAAGTGGTAGACGCCTATACTATGACAGAATCGGTAAGAGATGATATTACTGTGCGGATCGTATACGAAGGCAGGGCTGCGAAAGTAGCGTTGAATAATGCAGAGCTGGAAAAAATTGAACGTTATTATGAAGAGGCGGCTGAAGCCGGAGCGAATGAATACCAGGTAGACAAGAGTAAAGAAGAAACCGCCAGCATGTATGCTATACTCGGCGATCCTAAAAGGCTGAAAGCCGTTGCGGAAGATTTTGTAAAACATTACGAAAAGCGAGTTGCCGAGGGAGCAACTGTTAAAGGCAAAGCCATGTTTGTAAGCAGCAGCCGTGAAATTGCTTACGCGCTTTTTAAAAATATCATTACGCTTCGTCCGGAGTGGAACGAAATACTGGAAGCAGAAGAAGGTGCAGAATTAACGGAGAAAGACCGGAAGGAATTGAAGCCTATAGAGCGTATTAAAATGGTAATGACCCGCGGAAAGGACGATACAAAAGAATTGTACGATTTATTAGGAACCAAAGATTACCGGAAAGAGCTGGACAGGCAATTCAAGAATTCAAAGTCAAATTTTAAAATTGCTATAGTGGTGGATATGTGGCTCACCGGTTTTGATGTGCCCTTCCTGGACAGCATTTATATTGATAAGCCCATTCAGCAGCATAACCTTATCCAAACCATTTCACGGGTAAACCGTAAGTATGAGGGAAAAACCAAGGGATTGGTGATTGACTATATCGGTATCAAAAAGCAAATGAACCTGGCGCTGGCAAAATATGGCAAAGGCGATAAAGATAATTTTGAGGATATAGAAAAATCGCTGATAGTAGTAAGAGATCATTTAGACCTGCTGGCAAAGCTGATGCATAAATTTGACAGCAGCCCTTACTTTACCGGCAACAATATGGATCAGCTTTACACACTGAACAGGGGTGCTGAATTTGTACAGCAAACCAAAGAGCTGGAAACCCGGTTCATGGGACTGGTGCAACGACTGAAAGCTGCTTATGATATTTGTGCCGGTAGTGAAAAGCTAGCACAACAGGAAAGAGACCATACACATTTTTATCTTGCTATCCGCTCTATTATTTTCAAACTAACCAAAGGCAATGCTCCTGATACAGCGCAGATGAATGCAAAGGTTCGGGAAATGATAAAAGATGCCCTGCAAAGCGACGGCGTGGAAGAAATTTTTAAATTGGGAGACGAAGCAACTACGGAGCAGGACTTATTTGATGAAGACTACCTGGCAAAAATCAACCGGATAAAACTTCCCAACACAAAGATTAAGCTACTGCAACAATTACTGGCAAAGGTAATTGAGGAGATGCGGAGAGTTAACAGGGTGAAGGGCATAGATTTTAGTAAGAAAATGCAGGCGATTGTGGAACGCTATAATGACAGAAGTGCCAACGACATCCTTCGCGGGGAAGTATATGAAGAAATGGCGGAAGCGCTTACCAGCCTGATATGGGAAGCGCATAAAGAATTTTCAGCCGGCAATGCGCTTGGTATTGACTTTGAAGAAAAAGCTTTCTATGATATTCTGAAAGAGCTGTGCAGAAAATATGATTTCACCTATCCTGATGATAAAACAATCGACCTGGCTAAAAAAGTTAAAGTACTGGTAGACGACCAGGCAAAATTTCCTGACTGGAATAAAAGAGACGATATCAAATCAGCTTTAAAGGTGGGCCTTATTCTTTTGCTGGATAAATTCAATTACCCGCCTGTAGAAAGGGACGAAGTGTATACGGAAGTTTTTGAGCAGGCGGAGAATTTTAAGAAGAACAGAGGATAATTTTCCTTACTGGGGCTGTCTCAAAAGTAATATTTTGCCACGCAGTGACGAAAACACGAAGAAAATAAAACCTGAAGATTTCAGTACCACCTCCCCTTATCAACAGAAGGGTTTACAAAAGCTTAATCTAAACGACATATAGCCTTAATAAACCGTGTTTAATATTGTTAAACAATTAAATGGTGGAAGATTTTACCAGCTAACCAAAATTGTGGATAACTTTTTTGTTATAAAATTGTTAGTGATTATAAACTTTTGTTTAATTTAACTAAATAATTGCAGGGTTTGTGGTTAAATGTTCGGTTAGTGGTTTGCAGCTTGCTTTTGGAGAAATACCAATAACTATAATAAATAGAACTAACTAATAAAAATTATGAGACTGATCCCTAAACCGGGTGGAAAAGTCCTGCTTTTCCTTCTTATATCTATTGGTGCAGCAATGAGCGTACTGGCTCAGGATTCTCTGAGAGTAGACAGCATGATCTTATCCAACCGAAGCGGGCTGGAGAACATTTTACAGGGAAACATAGCCGGATTAAGGGTAAAGAACTGGTCGGGTACGCCGGGCGTCCAATCCACGCTTAATCTTCGCGGATTAAGCCTTGATCCAACTGATCAATCCACAATGCCCCTTATCCTTATTAATGGAATCCCTGTCATTGCCAGCCCTTCAAATGTAACAGGTATCAACCCCCTTAGTTATTTTTCGCCCGAACAGGTAGATCGCATCGAAATTATCAAAGATATTGACCGCCTGGCGGCTTATGGAGTGCAGGCGCCTAACGGGGCGCTCAATATTATTATGAAGGAGGGGCAGCCCGGATCTATTCATGTACGCGGTAGCGCATTTGCCGGCGTTAATTTTCTGCAGAATATGGACTACCGGAAGGATGCCTTTTACAACTTTAATACCAGGGGCCGCAGGGAGGTGTATGGCAGCGGAGCAATGATTCACGAACAAAATGTGATGGTTGATGGCGCCGGTACTTACGGCTCATACCTGTTTGGGTTAACGAATCACGGAGATAAAGGCATCATAAAAAATACAGGATTTGGCCGCCAATCTTTGTTTCTGAATGCCACATATAATATTACCGAACGGTTATCAGCACATTTCTATAATAACCTGGCGCTCGCAAACCGGAACGGGCGCTATGCCGGAGAGTATAGCCGGGATATTACCCTTCCGGTTATTGCCGATGAAAGTTTCTTTATGGACAAGAACCGGAATATCGGGCTTGTTTCATCCATGGGTCTTACCTACCAGCTCGGATCCGGCTTCAAAATCAGCTCTGTTGCCGGCTTGTCTTATGAAGGTGCAAGCCGCGATGTATATATTCCTTCAGACGTGCTGGACGGAAATATTTATGCATCAAGTGCAGCCTATAAAAGACAACTGATTACAGTAAATACCTCCTTAAATTATTTGCGTGATTTTTCAGACGCATTGCAATTAGATATGACGCTTGGCAATGAGCTTAGAAATACAGATGACAGGCTGACCTCGGTGAGTGGGCAACGCAGTATGGAAAACGGAGGATCGAACTATGTAAAAGTGGTTACAGGGTATAATGCTAATCAAACTGATGCTTTATCAGATCATGAAAAGGAAAAGCTGCTATCTTTTTACGGCATCTGGAAATGGAAGTATAAGAAAGATCTTGGGGTAAATATGGTGCTTCGCGCAGATGGAAGTTCATTGTACAAAAATAAATGGGCGTTTTACCCGGCATTAGGTGTTCATTATGAGCTGAAAAACAGCCTGAAAATACCGGTAACAGTTAATGCTTCCATCGGAAGAACGGGTGTGTTAAGCAGACCGGAAGTTTACCGCGGGGTATTAGACGCTTATGGAGATTATTATGGTGGGAATTACCTGGGTGTAGGACAGCTTTATCCTGCCTTTGGCGGTGCAAAAAGCATTGGCGTTACCCAGATAGATGCAGGATTGTCTTTTGCTATTCTTCCCTCGCTGAATCTTTCTGTTGATTACTTCAATAAAACGTACAGGAATTTCACCTATCAAAGATTCCTGCCCAATATTAGCGGCATTGGCTACGAATATGAAACCGGAGGAGCACTTGGGCTGTCGGGGGTTGAAATAAGCCTCGATGCAACCTGGGTTCAAACAAAACACTTTACCTGGACAGGTAACCTGAATATGGCGCTCTACAAAAATAAAGTGAAGGAACTGCCTGATGATGTTGAAAATACCAGCCTTGCATACCTCGGTTCGCTTTCAAAAGGAACGGCTGTAACATCGCTAATTGCCTGGGAAGGCAAGCAGCCAAAAGTTATAGGGAACAGTGAGCCTAAGGCTTTTGGAGGTTTGAGTAACACCTTTAGATACAGGAATATTTCTGCCAGCATAATCCTGACCTATGCCTGGGGAGCGAATATTGTAGCGGAGTCTTTCAGCAGCAGGTATTATGCAGACAGGGTAGGAAATGATTTCCCGCTTAAGAGTGCAGAAACCCCTTATTACCTGGTAAGTGCCGATGCCGATGGTCGCACCGTTTACCAGGGTATCAGAACCGTTGAAGATGGAAGTTTTCTCCGGCTGAGCCGGGCCAGTGTTTCCTGGCATTTGAATTCGGTATTCAAAAAACTGGCGCAGCTGAGCGATATAGAAGTGTTTGCTCGTGGCGACAACCTGCTCACGCTTTCCAAATACAGCGGCATTAACCCGGAGGAAAATATTACGGGTGTGCGCAGGTATGATCTGAGTTATACGGGAACACCCTTGCCTTCTTCGGTTGCGCTGGGATTAAAACTGGTTTTTTAGAATGATGATGCAAAAAATGAACAACATGAAATTTCCGAAGTTCATACTACTCGTAGCAATGACCCTCCTTTTTTCGTGCAGCAAAACCCTGACGATTGAACCGGAAAACAGAACGGTTCCGGAGGGATATTATAATTCGGCTCAACGGATCCAGCAGGCAGTTATCGGGGGATATGTAGATCTCAGGAGGGCGCTGCTGACCAATTATGCGTGGATGATGTATGGTGAGGCGCGTGTTGGGGATCTGAATGTTGTTGTTCCTTACCAGGAAATGGTGGCAAGCCAGGAACTGATGGCAGACAACCGTTACCTGGCAGAGCTTTCCGACTGGGGATATTTTTATGATGTTATCAGGGATGCCAATGATATACTGGATATTGTAGCCCAGGCAGATGATGAGGCCCTGAGTACTTATCAGGGTAATCTGTTCAAAGGCGAAGCGCTGGCGCTCAAGTCAATGGCATATTTCTATCTTGCCCGCATCTGGGGAGCCATCCCGTCTGCTGAAAAAAATGACTTTGGAAAGCGACTGAGCAGCGAAGAAGCGGTAACGCAGGCCGCTTTATGGGCAGCCGAGGCCAAAGAGCTGGTACCCTGGATACTGACCAATGATGATGGTATTGAAAGTGTTGCTTTAACGGCAGTAAGGTTTAACAAAACAGCCGTTACCTCACTTCTTGCCCAGGAACAACTGTGGCTGGGTAAGGGACAAGATGCTTACGACCTGCTGAGCAATGCGTTTACAGCGGGTACTGCTGATAGCCTGTCTGGTTTTGGTTTATCCAACGGAGAAGACAGGCGTACCGATATTCCCGCGGCCCCGCTGAACGGCAGTGTTGTGCGTATGTCTTTAGACAGGCTGAATGCAATTTATCCAACAGGGGATGCACGCCGTGCAAGTATGTTTAATATCTCAACAAGTGAAAATATAGCTACGCTGATCATCAAAGACGCCAGTGTGTTAGAGTTGTTGCCGCAACGTGAAATAAACCTGCTTTTTGCAGAGGCTGCCTGGCGGTCGCAACGGCTGGAGGAGGCTAAAGAATACCTCAGCAGTGCTGCAACGGGTGCAACAGAAGATTATGCTGCTTTAACAGAAGATACATTCGGGGCTGCGCTCCTGCTTGAACGGCAACGTATGCTGGTAGGTACAGGGCAGCGTGTTTTTGACCTGATAAGATTTGGTGAAGTGAGTTCATATATACCCGGGTTTACTGAAGATGACGTAGAGAAAGGGGCGGCCTATTGGCCGCTTTCAGCAAGCAGTATGAAGGGCAATGCATTGAGCCAGAACAGTTTTTGGTCGAATCCTTAATAGCGTGTATAAAAAGTTGAATCGAAAAAAACAAATATAATGAAGGCATTAATGAGAGGAGCTTGTTTCCTTTTTGCAGTACTGATGATCTCCGTAACCGGAACTGCTCAATCGGTAATGACCGGTAAGGTAAACGATTCGGATGGTAATCCGGTGGCCGGGGCATCTATTAATATAAAAGGGAAAAATACAGGCACTACTACAGATACGACCGGTAGGTTTCGCCTGCGGCTTCAAACCGGAGATACCCTGCTTTGCTCATCTGTTGGTTTTGATTCCCGTCAGATCGTATTCAGAAAAGCCTCCGATCTCACGATCACTCTTAAAGGAGATAGCAAAACGCTGGGCGATGTGGTGGTTACCGGTTATAAAAGCCAGATCAGGCAGGAAATAACAGGCTCTGTTACGATGGTGAAAATGGACAAGATAACAGAAGGCCAGGCAGCAGAATCTTTCGGCTCATTATTACAGGGTAAAGTAGCCGGAGTAAACATCCAGTTGAACTCGGGGGAACCCGGCGCCACGCCTGCTATCATCATCAGGGGGCTGGCTGCGGTAACCCGTGGTGATGCCTCGGCTATTTCCGAGCCGCTGTATGTAATTGACGGGGTTCCCATCATTTCAAAAACGAGCAGTGATTTTGCCATCACCAGCACCAATGTGCTGGCAGACCTCAATCCCAGCGACATTGAAGACCTTGTGGTATTAAAGGATGCATCGGCAGCAGCCATTTACGGCTCAAGAGCTGCCAACGGGGTGATCCTGATTACTACCAAGAAAGGAAAAAGAGGCAAGCCTCAAATCAATCTTAATATTCGCACGGGGGTCAACTTTGTTCCGCAATTACAGGATGTGGCCGGTGGGGCCAAAGAACGGGAACAGGTGCAACGTCTTTATGATCTTTATGCTCCGTACGGCGTGTATATGCCTGCTATGTACACGGATGTAACCAATCCGTTCTATAATAATTCATCCGACTGGCAGGACTACATGTATAGAACATCACTCACCCAGGACTATAATGGTTCTATCCGGGGAGCAGGCGACTTTGGTCAGTATAGCATCAGCATGGGTTATATGGATAGTAAGGGGATTTTGTTTAATACCGGGTTCAAACGCTATAGTATTATGGCCAATACCAGCTTAAATGCTTTAAAGAATGCTTTGGTCATTAATAATACACTGGCTATTTCCCGAACAGACCAAAATAGAAATCCGGATGCCCTTTCCACCAATAATTCTACCCTGCTGCCGCTTCCCGGTGATCCGCTTGTAAAAGGTGCGGAAGTATTTCAGCCTGGTAATTATTCCAACCTCAATGACCGGATACGTTTCAGCTCCGAGGCTGCATTAAATATTACCAGAAATCTAAGTTATAAGGCCAGCTTAAGTCTTGAATACCTGCGGAGCATGGCGGATTCTTTGGTTGAATCAAGACGAACGCTGCGTGCGTCTAACAAGAGTGGCGCCGGTGAAAACCGAAACGTGCTTTTACAGAATACACTCACCTATACGCCAAAGTTTGGAAACGGGAACAGCTTAAGCGTGCTGCTCGGCCAAAGCATGGAGAAAACAGAGTCAAAAATAACCACGGTGAATAGTGTTAGCGCTGCACCTACCCTGTCGCAAACGGTGAACTGGCCAAAGGGCAACAGCATTGGCTCCAGCAACTATACCGCCAGTAGCATGTTGTCGTATTTCAGTCGTATAGATTATTCCTTTCAGCAAAAGTACCTGCTGGGCGCATCTATACGTACCGACGGATCATCAAAGTTCGGAAAGGCAAACCGCTGGGGAGTATTCCCCTCCATCTCGGCAGGCTGGAATTTTTATAAAGAAGACTTCTTTTCTAATGCAGGCTGGCTAACGAATGGTAAGATACGGGGTAGTTATGGATTGTCCGGAACAACCTGGGATAATAACTATCTCGCACTGGGCATTATGGACGGGGGGTCGTTGGACCAGTATAGTTCCCTGGTACAGATTGCTTACGGCGGCGTAGCCGGTTTTACCCCAACCTGGCTCAATGGCTTTAAGAATGATAACCTTACCTGGGTAAAAACCTCGATGGCCAATATTGGTTTAGACTTAAGTTTGTTTGGGGGAAAGGTAGAGGTTATTGTGGATGCGTATGAAAAATTAACCAAAGGCTTGCTGTTATCAACTTCCCTGCCCACTACTTCGGGGTATAACGAAGTATACCGCAATGCAGCGGATGTGCTTAACCGTGGATTGGAATTTACAGTAAGCACCAACCTGAATTTTGGCAACAGTTTTTCCTGGAATACCAACCTGAACTTTGCTTATAACAAGAACCGGGTGATCAGGCTACCCGATGGCAATGCCGATATTGTTAAAGTAAGCACTTCCGGGCAGGACTTTGGGTCTATTGTACGTACAGGCGCCCCGCTGAACGGGTTTTTCTTCTATGAATCGCAGGGTATTTACCAGGCAGAAAGCCAGATACCGGTAGATCCCAAAACAGGAAAAAAGCTGGTAGGGCTGCAAAACAAGAACCTGCAGGTGGGAGACCGTAACTTCAAAGATCAAAACGGCGATTACCGTATAGATGTTAGAGACCGTGTATATTCCGGGGATCCCAATTCAAAATGGACCGGAGGATGGACGAACGATTTCGTTTATAAAGGATTTAGCCTGAACCTGGTTTCAACTTTTGTTATTGGCAGAAGCATCGTCAATACAGTATTGCTTGAACGGCTCCAGTTGGGTAAGGGTTTTGCCGGTGGCTCCTCTTTACCCAACTTCGATAATTATGCAATCTGGGAACAGAGTGGTGATAATGCCAGGTACCCTACATTAAACCCCTGGGGCGATGCCTCACAAATCATTACATATGATTCGGAGTATATAGAAGACGGCTCTTATTTCAAGATCAAATCAGCGACTTTGTCTTACACTTTTAACAAAAGGATAATACCGCGTCTTCCATTTGAAAGAATGCGGGTGTATTGCACGGCAGACAACCTGGTTACTTTCCAGAAGTATAGCGGGCCGGATGCAGAGCTGGTTACCATTGATGGTTTTGACCTGTCCAAAGGTTACCCGATGCGCAGGATGTTGTTGTTTGGAGTTTCTTTAGCGTTATAATTCATAAAAATGATTAAGTGAATTAATATGAAAAATAAAACAATCCTTGCTGTTTGCTTAGTTGCCATAACCCTTACCGGGGAATCCTGTAAGAAGTGGCTGGATGAGTTGCCCATTAATACGGTAACAGAAGACCAGGCATGGAAGACGGGAAGTGATGCTGAGGGTGCGGTAGCGGCGGCTTTCGCTATTTTCCGCAGGGCGCTGTCGGGGTTAACCAAAGACGACACACCGGCAACTACCCGTTACGGTTCCTGGGGAGATTATTATTTCTGGGGTGATTCCCGTTCCGGAGACTGGATCACTCCCAATAATGATGGAGACTGGCAGGCAGGCTTTCAAAACCATTTGATCCAGCGAACCGAGCTGGAACCAATGACCAATTGGCGGCTTTATTACAGGACTATTGAGCAGTGTAATCTTGTGATGGAGAAAATTCTTGACATCACCACCGGGCTTACTGAAGAAAGGAAAAAGCAATTGATGGCAGAAGCACGTTTTTTAAGAGCAATGTCACACTTTTATGCTGCAAGGATCTGGGGCGATGTTCCTATTAACCTTGAAGCGCGGAATGTTGCGCCGCTGGGCAGGGAACCGCTCAATTCGGTGATGCAGATGGTGGTTGAGGAAGTTAATATGGCTATACCTGACCTGCCCTGGCAATATGAGGGAACAAGAAAAGAATCTATGTCAAGGGGTACCAAAGGTGCAGCCCTGGCACTGAAAGCCCACGCATCTATGTGGTTGAAAGATTACCAGGGTGCTTCGGATGCTATTAAAGAAATCATCAATTCCCATATTTTTAAGCTTGTGCCCATAAGTGAGTTCCGGATTTTATTTGATACCGGCTTGTCGGAAGAGATGATATTCCACATGTATTATGATATAAAGAAAGGGGAATTTGCAGATTACTATGGACACATTATGACCTATTATCTCACCAATCCTTATACAGACAGAGGAAACCTGTCGCTGGCGGTACCCAAATCAAAAATACTGGAGATCTATCCTGATTATGCAAGGGACGGATCCGACAAAAGAGTGCCGGAATTTTTTCAAAGCATAGATTTTTCTGTGAGCAGCAGTGAGCTGAGACCCATATTCCCGGATCCGCTGCAGAACGGGGAAAGAGAAATTATGTTTGCCAAATTCAGGAAGGTAAAAGACCGGAGCTATAACCTGATGGAAGGACCGGTTCCGGTTTTCAGATATGCCGATTTGTTACTTTTAAAAGCTGAGGCCGATGCAAGACTGGGCAATGTGGGTGATGCGCTGGAAAATCTGAATGCAGTTCGTGCCCGCGCAGGTATTCCGCTTTTCACAAGAGACGATCAGCCAACAGTAATTGAAGAAGTGCTGGAAGAAAGGCGGAGAGAGCTGATTGGCGAGTTTCACCGTGTGTATGACCTGGTTCGCCTGGGGCGTCTTCACGAGTTCAATCCTTACATTACAGCGCAGGGAGAAAAGGATGGCGCGGGATTTTTCCCGGTAAGTGATGAGGCTTTTGCAAACAATCCCAATATGGAACAAACTTATTACTGGCAGTTTAATCAATAAAAGGCATGCGAATGAAATTCATTAAAATAATAGGGATAGTAGCTGTTCTCTTTACTTCAGGATGCAGCCGTGATTATTTTGCCGATGGTGGTACTTTGAATATGGAGGAAACAAGTGTATTAGGCGTATCTACAATGGATTACCTGAAAAGCCGCCCTGAAGTGTTTGATACACTAACCGCGCTGATCACGCTGAGCGGGCTGGAACCGGTGGTTAATGCAAGCGGATCAACTTTTCTGGCTCCGCAGAATTATTCCATACGTAATTATTTTAACCTGGTATTTCCGGATCCGGAGAAAAGGCCGGCAACATTTGGCGACATTCCCCAGGATGAGATGGATAAGATCACAGAGATCCTAAAAAATTATATTATTCCCGATCAGGAGATCGTTCGTGCCGGATTAGCTACAACCTATAGTTATGCAACAACTTACGGTGATAAAAAAGCACGCTTTAATCTGGTACAGGGTGATTACTTAGGCAATGTAAATATGGGAGCTAAGTACATTATCTTTTCCCTGAACATGAGTGAACCGGGTCAAAAGGAGCAATATCAGTCTGTACAGATAATATCCTCAGATCTGCGGTCTACCAACGGGATCGTTCAGGTGCTGAATGCTGACACACATATTTTTGGATTTAATTAGGCTATGAAGATGAAATACAACAGAAATATTTGCTGGTTTTTAACGGCAGTTTTTGCGTGCGCAACGCTCCTGATGGGTGGCTGCACCAAAATACCCCAGGAAGGGAGCATCGCCCCGGATATTAATTACAAAAACAGGAAGCAGTATGCTATTTCGGGGTTGGGCCAAAATATTGGCGACTTTAACGCATCAACTTCAACGCTACCCCTGAAGTTCGAAATTGTTAACATCCGGGAGCCCAACGGAAAAACCGTGGCGGCTTTAAATAACGAGTTGCCGGTTATTCGTTATAAAGAAGCGATCGTAGGCAACGAGAGCACGGAAGAGCTTCTTCTGAAGTCAGATACGGTGATGGTTCCGGCCGTGAGCATCAATGAGCATACCGGTAAGCTGGAAATACTGGAAGGAAACCTCATTCCTGCCGGGGAATATCATTTTGACATCCAGGTATCGAACCTGTCGGGAAGCAAGTTGCTGACAGACGCTCTTGTTGTGGAATTTAAAGAGTTTGATGTAACGGAATGGTCATCGGGAATGGCCAAACAACCGGAAATAGAGCGTGTTGGCGATGCGCCCAATCAAATTCGTTTTGTGGGATACTTAGATGATCAACCCCTCTCCGGTGATTTTATAGATTTTACCAAAAACCGTTCTGCAGGATTCAAAGGCACCTTTGTGAATGATACCGATGACGGAGAAATCTGGAGTGTAAAGTTCCCCGTAAAAGAATCGGATACGTATTGCACCTGGAAAATAGTGGAAATGGTAAACGGAGTAGAGGAGGTAAGCTATGAATCATTCAATTTCAAATTTGTTATTGGACTTCCCGGCAGCTATGTGGTTCGATTATATAAATAAAAAAATACGTGAATGAAACACTTTTTTAAATATCTCTGTCTGGCTTCGGCTTTATTAATGATGATGGGTCAGGTTGCTGCACAAAATGAAAAAAGCAAAAAGGTGCTGCTGATAGGTGTTGACGGCATTATTAATACCGCTATAGATTATGCTTCCACACCGGGCATAGACAGGCTCAAGGCAAATGCCTCTTATAGTATGAATGGTTACGGAGGCGTTCCGGCATATTCAAGCTCAGGCTGGTCAACCATGCTCACCGGTGTTTCGGCGGATAAGCATGGTGTAACGGCAAATAAATCTTTTTCGGGAAACAATTTTATGCAATATCCATCCGTGGTAAGCCGTATCAAGTCTGCCATTCCTTCTATCAAGATGGCATCCGTTGTGCGTACTCCGGAAGTCAATACACTCCTGAACCAGTCTGCAGACTATACGTTTCAGTATGCTTCCGATGAAGAAGTGTATAATAAGTCGGTAGAGCTCCTTAATCAAACCGATATGGGAGCGGTATTTGTGCAATTCAGCAGTCCGGCCGAAGTGGGGGAAGATGTAGGATTCCAGCTTCGCCAGGCACAGTACGTGCTGGCTATTCAAAAGATTGATCAATATGTTGCAGGCTTACAGGCAGCTATTCAGTCACGCGCAGGTTATGCTGATGAAGACTGGAATATCTTCCTGGCTTCCACGCATGGAGGAACAGAGTCTGGTATTCCACAGAGCACAACACCGGAAGAGTTTAATGTGCCCGTTATTTTGTCGGGAGCTGAAATGGATAAAAAAGAGCTGATTGGTACAGCTCTGGCTCCCAGGGAAAATTCGGACAATATTTTAACGATCAATAAAGCGTCCTCGGGCGATAAAACATACGTACGTATTCCCGTCAATGGAACAGCTTTACAGGGGATGCGAAAATACACCATTGAGTTTTGGGTGAAAGCTGGTGATAACAGCAGTGATCCTGCTATCATGGGAGATAAGGACTGGGATTCGGGAGGCAATCCCGGTTTTGTAATCTGCAGAAGCGGTTCAACCTGGAAGATCAATTTTGCCAATGATAAACGTACACGTTACGATATCGGTTCAACCAAACCGCTGGAAGATGGTAACTGGCATCACCTGGCTATTACGTTTGATATGACAAAACAATGCAATGTTTATCAGGATGGAGAATTAGTAGCAGCATCGGCGCTGACTTATAAAGATGCAGACAACATGCTCTCGCCTTTTAATTACATCTGCCTGGCACAGGAGGGAACGCAGGGATATGGCGGCGGGGCGCCTAACTGGGCCGGTACTTTCAATGAAGTGAGGATATGGACGGATGTGCTGTCTGCCGGAACGATCCGGGACTATATGTACCTCCGCAATATTGAAAACAGCAGTCATCCTAACAAGGCGTCATTAAACCTTTATCTGAAAATGGATGAGGTAAGAGGTAACATAATAAAAGACTATAGTGGTAAAGGAAATGACGGGGAACTGGTTGGACCTGCCAGCGAGCGCCATCCATACTATCCGATTGGACTTACTGACGTGGCTGTTAATGTGCTGAGCCATTTTGGAATACGTGCAGACGGCAGCTGGGGGCTTGAAGGAAGCGTGTTGAAGTCGAATGTTCCATTCCGTTTGTTTAAAGTGCCCAACTAACAAAAAAATGATATGGTAATGAGATTGAATGTAAAATTTTTTTTAATCCTGCTTATTGCAGGTATTATGGGGATAGCTTCCTGTACAAAGGAAAAGTTGAAACGTGAGGTTCCTGATAAGGAACAGCTTATCTCGGGCCGGTTATCCGGTACCTGGGCAACCCCCGGTAATATTGTTACGCCCGAAAATGTGCCGGCAGAAGTGTTTGGTACGATGCGCCTGGTATTTACTACGGATGAAACCGGTAATCCATCGAAATTCCTGGCTCAGGGCTGCCCGATCATATTTGGTAATGCCGGCGCCGGCACATGGACGGTTGCCGGAACTGACGACAGCGCGAAGGTGAATTTGACAGGTGTTGATCCCGTGGATGAATTTAATGTCAGCGTTACATCATCTACCCTCACGATCTCCTTTTACATGGGATGGGAGAACACCGATACTAAAGCAACAGGAAAAGGGAACTTCCAGGTAACCCTCACCCGTCAATAAAAAAATCAAAAAATAAAGGGATGAAAAAAATTAATAGTAAGCTATTCGTTTTGCCGGTTTCGATGATTATGCTGGGCATAGTGCTGTTCATGTCGTGCAAAGAAAAATTCGACCATACCATTGATTCCACCAATCCGGTAATTGTCAGTTATAACCCTGCATCGGCAGTAGAAGGCATTGCCGTGAGCAGTGATCTGGTATTAACTTTTGACAAAAATATTAAGAAAGGAGTTGGGGATATTGTTATTATCAGTAAGTCAGATACCCAGCATATAGATGTTACCTCGGATGCTGTTGCTGTTGGACAGGACAAGCGGGTGCTGACCATTAACCCACCGGTTGATCTTGAGGCAGACGAAACGTATACCATTACACTGGAAAGAGGAGTTGTTACCGACCTGCTCGGAAACCAGTATATGGGAACGCCGGATGGATTTTCATGGACTTTTAAAACAGTTGGGGCAAGTGGTTTGGCTGTAACTTCCATTAACCCTATTCCGGGCAGCGCGGATGCATCCCTGTTTAAATTCGAACTGACTTTTGCCGTAAATGTAAAGAAGGGTACCGGAAATATTGCCGTGTATAAAACTTCCGGGGATGCAAAGGTAGCCGAAATACCGGTTTCAGGTCAGTCGGTAACAGTAGACGGTAAAAAGGTAACAGTGCGGCTGGGTACACCGCTGGAATTTGCCAGCGAATATTACGTGATAGCAGATGCGGGAACCATTGTGGATGATGCTGGTAAAGCATTCGAAGGATTTTTAACGCCTGCCTCCTGGAGTTTCACAACTACAAGCGGCAGCGGAAACAGCCTGCTTGTTTACCTGCCAATGGACAATGATCTGTATGATGTTAGCGGCAACCGGTTTGATGCCATGCAGGGTGAATTTGCTACGGCCGATGTTACTTTTGTAACCGATCCGCAACGTGGAAGAGTAGCTTTATTTAATGCAGGCTCCTATGCTGTACTTCCAAAACATGATTTATTAAGGCCGGGTCTTTCACAAAACTTCAGTTTTAGTTTCTGGACTAAACTGCCACCGATAGGTTCCGATCCTGTGCTATTCGCCAATTCTGACTGGGATAGTGGCGGTAATCCCGGATTTATTTTCTGTCTTGACGGAGCGCTCAGCTATACAGGGCCAGGGTCATCAGGCAGAGGCTGGTTACTTAAAATTGCTGATGGAGCAGAAGGAGGAAGTACCCGTTTTGACTGGAGGGCAAATGAAGCAACTCCTCAGGCGCCTGCTTTGGCTGATGAACAGTGGCACATGGTAACTGCTGTGGTTGACCAGACCGCCAAGCGGCTGAGGGTCTACCTTGATGGAGTGGAATATCCCAGAGGTACACCTTTTGACCTGAACCTTTTCAAGGCTTCATTGTGGGATAGAACCAATGATTATCCCTTCACAATATGGGAAGATGGCACCGGAAAGTACAATGCAGGAAGTGATACAAGAAAAGCGCTTAGCGGGTTTGTAGATGATCTGAGAGTTTACACTAAAGCATTGAGCGCTGAAGAAGTAAGCGGTATTTATATAGCCGATCAAAAATGATATGAGGGGGTAGCTGTTGCCGGCTGGATATATTGAATATAGTAAAACGAAAGGTTATCGAAATGGTTTCGGTAACCTTTTGTCGTGCCGGAGTCTGCCCGCCGATAAGAAACGCTGAGTAATATCCGGCGAGACAGAAACACTCCCAGGGAGGAAAATTATGAGTATTTTTATAATATGGAATTAAGAGAGCCTGCAGTAGCTTACGGTAAGCAAAAGTTTACTATCGAAGAATACCTGGCGATGGAAGAGGCTGCTGTTGAAAAGCATGAATATTACAGGGGAGAGATATTTGCTATGTCGGGAGCCAAACTGCCTCACAATACCATTTCCGGTAACCTGTTCGCCGAACTGGCTGTTAAACTGAAAGGGAAAAAGTGCAGACCTTATGGTAGCGATCAACGCATACATATTGAATCCAACACACTTTTCACTTACCCGGATATTTCGATTATTTGTGGCGAACCAATAACGCTTAACAATGATGAATGGAATGTTTTAAATCCTGCTGTAATAATAGAAATCCTTTCACCCTCTACTAAAAACTATGACCGTGGCGAAAAATTCATGCTTTACCGTCATATACCCACTTTGCAGGAATATATACTGGTTGATTCGGAAAGTATTCATATTGAGATATTCCGTCTGAACGCAGCTCATCGCTGGGAACTGGAAGAGCATAATTCAATAGAAGACCAGCTTCGTATAAAAGCAATTAATGAAACAATAGCTGTTGCAGATATATATGCCGGCGTGAGGATGGAGGAGTAGTGGATTGTTCCCGCTAACAATGCATGCATGCTGATTTTGCATACTTTATTTCAGTATACAATTTTTTCCCTAATTTACCTCCATGAATAACAACCCTTACACCGCTGTATGTTTTGGAGAAATTTTATGGGATATTCTTCCGGATGCCAGGCTGCCGGGTGGCGCTCCAATGAATGTAGCTTATCACCTTAACCAGTTGCAGGTGCCCACAGCTATGATCAGCAGAATTGGAAATGATCCCCTGGGGGAAGAGCTCCTGCAATTTATTTCGTCAAAAGGGGTGGATACATCCTTTATACAAAATGATGAAATATACGATACGGGAACGGTGCTCGCTACCCTGAACGGTAATAATGCGAGCTATGAGATCATTCAGCCGGTGGCCTGGGATTTCATCCAGTACAGCATGCAGGTACAAAAGCTGGTGTCGTTGGCGCAGTATTTTATTTTTGGCAGCCTCGTGGCCAGAAATGAAAAATCGGCACAAACCCTTTTTGAACTATTGGAAACCGCTCCATATAAAATTTTAGATATCAACCTGCGCAAACCGCATTACGAAAAAAAAGTGCTGGAATACCTCATGCAGCATGCCGACATGCTGAAGTTAAATACAGATGAGTTACAATTGCTGGGCGCCTGGTACGAGCTTTCAGGTAGTGAAAATGAGCAGATGCAGGCTTTGCAGCAAAAATTTCATTTAAATACGATCATTACCACCCGGGGTGACAAAGGAGCATCCATTTTACATGACGGAACCTATTTTGAGCATCCCGGTTTTAAAGTGCAGGTAGCCGATACCATTGGAAGCGGCGATGCTTTTTTAGCGGGATTCCTTTCCCGTTTCATTCTCCGGGCTGGTATACCGGAGGCGCTGGAATTTGCCTGCAAAATGGGCGCATTTGTGGCCGGCCGGCATGGAGCCTGTCCGCATTATAACGCTGCGGATGTGGGATTGCTGGCATAATTCTTATGGTATTACGTTCCTGTTCCAAAATCCCGGATCAATTTATTTTTGTATTTATAGCTCAGAATACTTGTTTGCCTGTTACAGTTTTATTATTTTAGTATTTATAAACAAAGGATACATTAGATAAACATGTATTGCTTTTCATGCCCGCAATACATAATGTGGCTCAAACAATAAAAAAATATACGTGCCGGCAATATTAAAAAAAGCAGATGTGTTGGTAATAGGAGGCGGCATATTTGGATGCGCCATTGCCTATTACTATACACGTAATCATCCCGGGAAAAAGATTATTGTACTTGAACGTAACGAAATATGTAACGCGGCTACCAGCAGGGCTGCCGCACTAATGACGATCGTAAGGCCAAAACAGGCTTATATACCGCTTACCCTCGAAACATACCAGGCGGTAGTGCAGATGGAAAAGCAGCTTGGGGAATCACTTAACATGAAGAAGGCAGGAATGATGCATGTTGCAGCAAGCGATGCCACGGTGAAGGATCTGGAGCAGCTAATGGATATTGCGCAAAAGTTCAATCAACCATACAGCTACCTCAGTAATAATGAGGCGCAACGCATGTGTCCCTGGCTCAATACAAACGAAGCCCTGCGCATCGGTTTCGTACCCGGCGAAGCTTACTGTGATCCCTACCTGCTGGGAACTTTTTTTGCACGGTGCGCAAAACAGCAGGGAGCTGAAATTCTCCAGGGTTGTGCGGTTACCGGAGTAATATTTGAAGAAGGCTCCGTAACGGGAGTAAACACCTCCCTCGGAACAATTGAAGCGGATGTGGTAATAGATGCTGCGGGAGCATGGGCGCCTATATGGGCCATGCACACCGGAACAGGAATTCCCATGGCTCCCGTAAGAAGCCAGTACTGGATTACAGATAAGGCTGCTATTTTTCCTGAACATGCACCTATGGTATTGTTGCCCGATGCACAGGCCTACGCGCGGCCGGAAGGAGGTGCGTTATTGTTTGGGGTACGTGAGCAAAAATTATTATACGCCTCACCAGACAAAATACCTGACGATATCAGTCATTTCGTTTTCAGTGAGGACAAGGGGATGAATGACCTTGCAGAAAATGGTGGGAGGCTCGCAAGATTTTTTCCTGCTTTTTACGAAACCGGTATTAAGTATTATGTAGCCGGGTTTTCGGGTTATACGCCGGATGGTCAACTGGTAATGGGTAAAGTGCCGGGTGTTGATAATTTCCTGCTGGCATCAGGTTGCTGTGGAGCGGGTATTGCCGTAAGCGGTGGCGTTGGACTGGCGCTTGCAGCATTGGCTGCAGGAAACAATTCACCCTTTGATCTTTCCGAATTTAGCGCGGTGAGGTTCGGCAATATTGACCCATTCAGTACAGCATGGCTGGAGAAATGTGCCATGGCCCGATCCCTGAAACGCAGCGGATAAAAAATAATATAGCAATATAATGTAAGCAGTATGTGGCAACGTCGCAATTTCATAAAAACACTGGCAGCAGCCGGCACGGGCAACCTGTTGCATTCGCGTGTATTTGCGCTTCCCGCAAACAGCAGTAACAATAGAAAGGCAGTGAGCTTTGGTATTATATCGGATCTGCACCACCTGCAATTTAAGAATAAGGAAGAGCCGAGGATGAAAGCGTTTATGGATGAGGTACTGAAAGTATCGCCGGATTTTATAGTGCAATGCGGTGATTTCTGCAGGCCGCAGCAGTCTGAAGGTATTATGGCAGAATGGAACAGGTTCAAAGGTCCAAAATACCATGTGCTGGGTAACCATGATATGGATGTATGTAATAAGGGAACCATCATGGCACTATGGGGCATGACTCAACCCTATTATTCCTATGATTTTGGCGGCTATCATTTTGTAGTAATGGACAGGAATTTTTTAAAGAAAGAAGATAATTCCCTGGTACATTATGATAACTCCAACTGGGGCCCTTTTTCATCGCCCTTCCGGAGCTTACCGATCATCTGCAATTGGAGTGGTTAAAAAAGGATCTGTTTGCCAACGATAAACCCGTGATCGTTTTTATGCACCAGCCGGTTTTTCTTAGTGATTATGCTGATGAACTGGGAAACGCGGATGAGATACTGGATATTTTCGACAATGTAAACTTTGCTGCGCAAACCAGTCAGCACAATGGAAAGGTGGTTGCCGTATTTATGGGGCATGATCACGACGACCGGTACGGCATTCGTAATAATGTTCACTATTTTATGATCAACAGCGCCACCTATGTATATTATGAGGGCCCTCATTATTTCAAAGATTCTATTTTTGCGTTTGTAACACTAAGCAGCGGAAAACTCACTATACAGGGCCGCAGAACCATTTACAGAGATCCTGTTCCGGAGCAGATAAGAAAACGATTTCCTACCACCATCAGCGATAGAAAACTATGGCTGTAACTTTTTACATAAAAATAAGCTGATGAAAAAAATAATACTGTTTTTTCTCCTTTGCACCGTGGGGGTGTTGCAGTTAAAATCACAGGTAAAGAAAATCAGGCACGTAGTGCTCATCGGCATTGATGGATTTGGCGCATACGCAGTTCCTGACGCCGATATGCCGGTATTAAAACAATTAATGTCAACAGGATCCTGGAGCCTGAAGGCGCGCAGCGTATTGCCCTCCTCCAGCGCTGTTAACTGGGCATCTATGCTAATGGGCGCCGGCCCCACCCTGCATGGGTATACGGAGTGGGATAGTAAAGCGCCTGAGATACCTTCTGCCACAACAAATGAGTACAACGTTTTTCCGGGCATTTTCGGCTTGCTGAAGCAGCAAAAGCCACAGTACAAATCGGCAGTCATTTATAACTGGGGAGGGATTGGTTATCTTTTTGAAAAAAAAGCAGTTGACATTGTGATACATGATGAAGAAGCCGGTGGTGATTTTTTTGCAGACACGGCAGCATCTGTTATTAAAAAGGAAAAGCCGAATTTAACTTTTATCCATCTTAGCGAGCCAGACGGCGTTGGACACAATATTGGGCACAGAACACCTGAATACTATGAAGAATTGAAAAGGGTGGATCGCAGGATTGGAACGATCGTTCAGTCCGTTAAAGATGCCGGCATCGAAAATGAAACCATCATTATTATTAGTGCCGACCATGGCGGCAAGGGGAAAGGGCATGGCGGTAAGTCGCCGGACGAAGTTTTAATACCCTGGATCATTAATGGACCTAAAGTACAAAGCGGAAATGAGATAACTGATGTAATTATTACGTATGATACCGCCGCAACACTTGCTTACATTTTCGGGCTAAAAGTTCCGCAGGCATGGCGTGGCAAACCTGTTGTGTCTGTATTTAGGTAGCGTTTTTCTGAAATACCAGGCGCTTACTCACATTTGCTTCAGCCGTATAGAAAAATGAAACGGAGGAAGTGTCAAATATATTATTTTTTTTAATATAAAAATGTTGCTGGGTTTATTTTTTCACATTTTGATCACGCATTCAAAAAAACAGGTTAAATTTTAAAAAAACTTGTTATAATGCCTATATTCTGTACCTTTGCACTCCTTAAATTGGGCCTGATACAATTTGACTTTTCAATTGAATTATAAGTGACTGATTCCTAATTCCTTCTGTTTCTAACGCAATAGGAGCATGCGGGTATTTGTCATTGAACCAAATAAAAAGCGCTTTTTATACTATGTCTTCAACAAAAGTTGCTACACACAATAGAATTGATTTCGGCAAAATCAAGCATTTAGCGGAAACGCCGGACTTATTAGAAATCCAGATCCAGTCTTTTAAAGAGTTCTTCCAGCTGGAAACAACGCCGGATAAACGGAATGTTGAAGGGCTGTTTAAAGTGTTCAAGGAAAACTTCCCGATTACGGATACCCGGAACATTTTCGTGCTGGAGTTCCTGGATTATTTTATTGATCCGCCACGATACAGCATTGAAGAATGTATGGAGCGTGGATTAACCTACGCCGTTCCCTTAAAAGCCAAGTTGCGTTTAAGCTGTAACGATGAGGAGCATGTGGATTTCCAAACCATTGTGCAGGATGTGTTTTTGGGTAATATCCCTTATATGACGCCACGCGGCACCTTTGTGATCAATGGCGCCGAAAGGGTGGTAGTTTCCCAGTTGCACCGCTCACCGGGGGTGTTCTTCGGACAATCGCTCCACCCCAACGGTACAAAAATATACTCCGCAAGGGTAATTCCTTTTAAAGGAGCGTGGATGGAGTTTGCTACAGACATTAATAATGTAATGTATGCATACATTGACCGGAAGAAGAAATTTCCGGTAACCACCTTATTGCGTTCCATAGGATTTGAGACCGATAAGGACATACTCGAACTATTCGGAATGGCCGATGAGGTAAAAGCCGACAAAAAAGCATTAACGCCCTATATTGGCAAGCGTTTAGCCGCCCGTGTGTTAAGAACCTGGGTAGAGGATTTTGTGGATGAAGATACCGGTGAAGTGGTTTCTATAGAAAGAAACGAAGTGGTGCTGGAACGCGATACAGTTTTAGATGCCGAAGCAGTAGACCTGATATCGGAAATGGATGCAAAAGGGGTATTTATCCAGAAAGAAGAAGTGAGCGGCGATTATGCCATTATATATAATACCCTTAACAAGGATAGTGCAAATTCTGAGCTGGAAGCGGTTCAGCATATTTACCGCCAGTTGCGCGGCGCCGATGCCCCGGATAATGAAACAGCCCGTGGTATTATTGATAAGCTCTTCTTCTCCGATAAGCGGTACGACCTGGGAGAAGTAGGACGCTATAAGATCAACCGCAAATTGAATCTTAACCAGCCGCTTGATCAGAAAACATTAACCAAGGAGGATATTATCGAGATCATCAAATATCTCGTTCGTTTAACCAACGCCAAAGCGGAAATAGATGATATTGATCACCTCAGCAACCGCCGTGTACGTACCGTAGGCGAGCAGTTGTTTGCGCAGTTTGGCGTGGGACTGGCGCGTATGGCCAGAACCATCCGTGAAAGAATGAATGTGCGTGATAATGAAGTGTTTACTCCCGTAGACCTGATCAATGCCAGAACATTGTCTTCTGTGATCAATTCATTCTTTGGCACATCGCAGTTGTCGCAGTTTCTTGATCAAACAAACCCGCTGAGCGAGATCACGCATAAACGCCGTATTTCCGCACTCGGACCCGGAGGTTTAAGCCGTGAGCGTGCAGGTTTTGAGGTGCGCGACGTACACTATTCCCACTATGGCCGCCTGTGTACTATTGAAACACCGGAAGGTCCTAATATCGGGTTGATCTCTACTTTATGTGTGCATGCCAAGATCAACGAAATGGGCTTTATTGAAACGCCCTATCGCAGAGTGCATAACGGAAAGGTAGACATGAAAGACCTGTCGTACCTGAGCGCTGAAGAAGAAGATGAAGCAAAGATTGCACAGGCAAATGCGCCTTTAGACAGTACCGGAACCTTTGTGGAAGATATGATAAGATCGCGTCAAACAGGCGACTTCCCTATCCTGGAAAGAACAGATGTGGAGTTTATGGACGTGGCGCCTAACCAGATCGTGGGACTGAGCGCATCGCTTATTCCTTTCCTGGAGCATGACGATGCCAATCGTGCGCTGATGGGATCGAACATGCAACGCCAGGCCGTTCCGCTTATCGTTCCGCAGGCGCCTTTTGTGGGCACCGGGCTGGAAGGAAAAGCGGCAAGAGACGCCCGTATACAGATACATGCCGATGGCGAGGGTGTGGTAGAGTTTGTGGATGCCAACGAAATACATGTACGTTATGAAAGAGACGAAGCGCAGAAATTAGTGAGCTTTGAAGACGACCTGAGGATATACCGCCTTACCAAGTTCATGAAAACAAACCAGGAAACCTGTATTAACCTGCGCCCGGCGGTGAAAAAAGGACAACGCGTTAAAAATGGCGATTTCCTTACCGAAGGATACGCAACAAAAGATGGCGAACTGGCTTTGGGACGTAACCTTAAAGTGGCTTTCATGCCCTGGAAGGGTTACAACTTTGAAGATGCTATTGTGATCAGTGAAAAAGTGGCCCGCGAAGACCTGTTTACTTCTATCCATATTTCTGAATATGAACTGGAAGTACGGGATACCAAGCTGGGAGAAGAAGAGCTTACTCCTGATATCCCCAATGTATCTGAAGAAGCTACCAAAGACCTGGATCAGCATGGTATTATCCGCATAGGCGCACAGGTTAAAGAAGGTGATATTATTATTGGTAAGATCACACCTAAAGGAGAAAGTGATCCTACACCCGAAGAAAAACTGCTTAGAGCCATTTTTGGCGATAAGGCGGGAGACGCCAAGGATGCCTCTTTGAAGGCGCCCAGCGGTACCGAAGGTGTGGTAATTGATAAGAAGCTGTTCCAGCGCGCCAAGAAAGACAAGAACATGAAGGTGCGTGAAAAGGCGGCTATTGATAAGCTGGAAAAAGTACATGAGCAGAACGAAAAAGACCTGCTTGATGTGCTGATCAGTAAGCTGCAGGTGCTGTTGAACAATAAAACTTCTGCCGGCGTAACCAATAATTTTGGTGAGATGCAGATAGGCAGAAGCGCCAAATTCAACGCTAAAAACCTCAGCGGACTCGATTATCAGAATATTAATCCTTTAGGCTGGACGGGTGATGCGCATATTGATAACCAGGTTAACATTTTGCTGCACAACTATAACATTAAGTTTAACGAAGAGCTGGGAAGGTATAAAAGAGAGAAATTCAATATCTCTATTGGTGATGAACTGCCTGCCGGTGTATTGAAGCTGGCTAAAGTATATCTTGCTGTTAAGCGCAAGCTGAAAGTGGGAGATAAGATGGCAGGCCGCCACGGCAATAAAGGTATTGTAGCTAAAATTGTTCGTGCAGAAGATATGCCTTTCTTAGAAGACGGCACACCTGTAGATATTGTGCTGAATCCGCTGGGTGTACCGAGCCGTATGAACCTTGGGCAGATCTACGAAACCGTGCTGGGATGGGCCGCAGAAAAATTAAATGTAAAATTCGCCACGCCTATTTTTGATGGGGCTTCCGTTGAAGAAATTGCAGGCTATATTGAAAAAGCCGGGTTACCTTCTTTCGGACATACCTACCTGTACGATGGTGAAACCGGCGACCGGTTCGATCAGAAAGCTACCGTGGGCATCATTTATATGATCAAGCTGCACCACATGGTGGATGATAAGATGCACGCAAGAAGCATCGGGCCCTACAGCTTAATCACGCAGCAGCCGCTGGGTGGTAAGGCACAGTTTGGCGGACAGCGTTTTGGTGAAATGGAAGTATGGGCATTAGAAGCTTATGGTGCATCCAACATTTTACAGGAGCTGCTTACCCTCAAATCGGATGATATTATTGGCCGTGCAAAAACCTATGAGGCTATTGTAAAAGGCGATAATATTCCGAGAGCAGGATTGCCCGAATCATTTAACGTGTTAGTGCACGAATTAAGAGGATTAGGATTAGAGTTGAAATTTGAATAGAGAGGGTGAATAGTGAATGGTGAATAGGCAATAAACGGAACGCTCTGTTCATGCAACAACAAATAACAAACTACAAATTATAAACGCTATATGGCTATCAAAAAAGATAATCGCCCCAAATCAAATTTTTCCAAGATCACGATCAGCCTGGCTTCTCCTGATGCCATCCTGGAAAGATCTTATGGTGAGGTTTTGAAGCCTGAAACCATTAACTACCGTACCTATAAGCCCGAAAGGGATGGCTTGTTCTGCGAGCGGATCTTTGGGCCGGTAAAAGATTATGAATGCGCCTGTGGTAAGTATAAGCGTATCCGTTATAAGGGTATCGTTTGCGATCGCTGCGGTGTGGAAGTTACAGAGAAGAAAGTGCGTCGCGAAAGAATGGGTCATATTAAGCTGGTAGTACCCGTAGTTCATATCTGGTATTTCAAAAGTCTTCCCAATAAAATCGGTTACCTGCTGGGCATCAGCTCCAAAAAAATGGAAAGCATTGTATACTATGAAAGATACGTAGTTATACAGCCGGGGATACGGGAAGACCGTAACCTTAAAGTGGGAGACCTGCTGCCTGAAGAAGAATACTTGGAGATACTGGAAAACCTTCCTAAAGATAACCAGTACCTGCCGGATGATGATCCACAGAAGTTCATTGCTAAAATGGGTGCGGAAGCTATCCATGCCATGCTGGGAAGGATTGATCTTGACCAGTTAAGCTACGACCTGCGGAATGCCGCTGCTACCGAAACATCGCAGCAGCGTAAAGCGGATGCTTTAAAACGGTTAAGTGTGGTAGAATCTTTCCGCGATGCCAATGGCAGGATTGAAAATCGCCCGGAATGGATGGTAATGCAGTATATACCGGTTATTCCTCCGGAGCTTCGTCCTTTAGTTCCGTTGGATGGTGGTCGTTTCGCATCATCCGACCTCAATGATTTATATCGTCGTGTTATTATCCGTAATAATCGCTTAAAACGTTTGCTGGAGATCAAAGCGCCGGAAGTGATCCTGCGTAATGAAAAACGTATGCTCCAGGAAGCGATAGATTCACTTTTTGATAACTCCCGTAAATCCAATGCGGTTAAAGCAGAAGGCGGACGTGCGTTAAAATCGCTGAGCGATGTGCTGAAAGGAAAGCAGGGTCGCTTCCGTCAGAACCTGCTGGGTAAACGTGTTGACTATTCAGGCCGTTCTGTAATTGTGGTAGGACCTGATTTGAAGCTGCATGAATGCGGCTTACCCAAAGATATGGGTGCCGAATTGTTTAAACCGTTCATCATCCGCAAGCTTATTGAAAGAGGTATTGTGAAAACGGTAAAGAGCGCTCGGAAGCTCGTAGACCGTAAGGAAGCTATTGTTTGGGATATCCTTGAAAACATTCTTAAAGGCCATCCCATCATGCTCAACCGTGCCCCCACGCTGCACCGTTTATCAATTCAGGCATTTCAGCCAAAATTAGTGGAAGGCAAAGCCATACAATTACACCCGCTGGTATGTTCCGCGTTCAACGCCGACTTTGACGGTGACCAGATGGCGGTTCACGTTCCGCTGAGCAGTGCGGCTATTTTGGAAGCACAACTGCTGATGTTGTCTTCACACAACATCCTCAACCCGCAGAACGGCACACCTATTACGCTTCCTTCGCAGGACATGGTACTGGGTTTGTATTATATTTCAAAAGGGAAGAAATCAACCGAAACCGAAAAAATAAAGGGCGAAGGGAAAAGTTTTTACAGTGCCGAGGAGGTAATTATCGCTTATAACGAAGGCAAGGTTGACTTGCATGCTCCTATAAAAGTACGGGCTACTATCCGTAAAGATAATGGCGAGATGCTGAAGAAACTGATAGATACCACAGTAGGCCGTGTAATATTTAACCAGTTTGTTCCTGAAGAAGTAGGCTTTATCAATGCGCTGCTTACCAAAAAATCGCTCCGGGAGATCATTGGCGATATCATTAAGATCACCAATGTTCCCAAAACGGCTAAATTCCTTGATGATATCAAGCAATTAGGCTTCCGTACGGCGTTCAAGGGAGGACTTTCCTTTAATATTAATGACCTTGTTATTCCGCAGTTGAAGCAGGAGCTGGTAGATTCAGCATCAGATGAAGTGAAGGAAGTTTGGGAAAACTACAATATGGGTCTTATTACCAATAACGAACGGTATAACCAGATCATTGATATATGGTCGCGTGTGGATACCCGTGTTACGGAAACCCTTATACGTGAAATGGCAACCGATAAACAGGGATTCAACTCTGTGTATATGATGCTGGATTCGGGTGCACGTGGCAGTAAGCAACAGGTAAAACAGTTGGCAGGAATAAGAGGATTAATGGCCAAGCCGCGTAAAAGTGGCTCCTCGGGATCAGAAATTATTGAAAACCCGATCTTATCCAACTTTAAGGATGGACTGAATGTACTGGAATATTTTATCTCAACACACGGCGCCCGTAAAGGGTTGGCTGATACCGCTTTAAAAACAGCGGATGCCGGTTACCTTACCCGTCGTTTGGTTGACGTTGCCCAGGATGTAGTGATTAATGAAGAAGACTGTGGTACACTGCGTGGTATTGCGATCAGCGCTTTAAAAGACAATGAAGATGTTGTTGAGCCTTTATATGACCGGATATTAGGACGTACCTCTGTACACGATATTTACAATCCGGTAACGGATGAACTGATCCTTGGCGCCGGAGAACAAATTACAGAAGATATTGCGAAGACCATTGAAGAAAGCGGGATAGAAACGGTAGAGATACGCTCGGTATTAACATGCGAAAGTAAGCGTGGTGTGTGTGTAAAATGCTATGGACTTAACCTGGCAACGGGTTATCTTACACAGAGAGGAGATGCGGTAGGTATAATTGCCGCTCAGTCTATTGGCGAACCGGGTACCCAGTTAACCCTGCGTACCTTCCACGTGGGTGGTGTGGCAGGTTCCGCTTCGGTGGATTCACAGTTAGCCGCTAAGTTCGATGGTACAGTGCAGTTTGACGGGTTACGTACCGTAACTGCCGACAATAACCAGGGAGAGAAGGTACAGATTGTAATTGGCCGTACAGGTGAGATGAGGATCATTGATGTAAAAAATGACAGGCTGCTGATCACTAATAATATTCCTTACGGCGCTACCTTAAATGTAAAAGATGGCCAGAAAGTAGAAAAAGGGGATATCATTTGCTCATGGGATCCGTTCAATAATGTTATTGTTTCTGAACAGGCCGGTACCATTAAATTTGACAGCGTACTGGAAGGATTTACTTATCGTGAAGAAGCAGATGAGCAAACAGGGCATCGTGAAAAAGTAGTAATAGAAACAAAAGATAAGACCAAGATACCTATGCTTATAGTGGAAGGAAAGGAAGTTAAAACCTATAACCTTCCCGTAGGTTCGCATATTGTGGTGGATGAAACCGAAGAGGTTCGTGCCGGTCAGGTGTTGGTAAAAATTCCGCGTGTACTGGGCAAGCTGCGTGATATTACCGGTGGCTTACCGCGTGTAACGGAATTGTTTGAAGCACGTAACCCGGGCAATCCTGCCATTGTTTCCGAAATTGACGGGGTTGTTTCTTTTGGTGTGGTAAAACGGGGTAACCGCGAAATCATTATCGAAGCTAAGGACGGCGTAGTTAAAAAATACCTGGTTCCGCTTACCAGGCAGATTCTTGTACAGGACGGCGACTTTGTAAGAGCGGGCACACCTTTATCTGACGGTCAGATAGCGCCTGCAGATATCCTTAATATTAAAGGACCATTTGCCGTACAGGAATACGTGGTGAATGAGATCCAGGAAGTATACCGCTTACAGGGCGTACGCATCAATGATAAGCACATTGAGGTAATTGTGAGGCAGATGATGAAGAAAATTGAAATTGTTGAGCCGGGCGATACCAAGTTCCTGGAAGAAGACCTGGAAGACCGCTTTGAATTTATTGAAGAGAACGACTGGATATACGATAAAAAGGTAGTAACAGAGCCGGGCGATTCTGCTAAGCTGCGTGCGGGACAGATCGTAAGCTTGCGCGAGCTGCGGGAAGAAAACTCTATCCTTCGCAGGAGCGATAAGAAGCTGGCAGAATACAGAGACGCTAATCCTGCTACTTCCAAGCCCGTATTACTGGGTATTACCAAGGCGTCACTGGGTACGCATAGCTGGATTTCCGCAGCATCGTTCCAGGAAACCACCAAGGTGCTGAGTTCGGCTGCCATACAGGGTAAGGCTGATGATATGCTGGGATTGAAGGAAAACGTAATTACCGGCCACCCCATACCTGCAGGTACAGGGTTGCGTGAATTCGACAATGTGATCGTAGGCAGCAAGGAAGAATACGAATTATTGCAAACTACCCGCGAAGCCATGAGCTTTGATGAAGAAGAATAGTTTGTTAAAATAATATAACAGGAGCAGAGCTGCAGGCTTCTGCTCCTTTTTTATTCCATAATTTGCAAAAAAATACGCATGAAGTATCTTTCCATAGTATTGAGCTCAATCGCTTTAATCCTTGCGGGTATATTATTTTACCAGTATCAAACACAAAACACAAAGTTGCGCGGACTGGTTACTGAGGTGCGTTCCGGGGATACAGCACAGGCAAAAGTGTTAAAGATCGCTTATGTTGACTTAGATTCTATAGACGCGAGATTTGAGTTTTATAAAGGTAAAATTGAAGCTTTTGAAAAGAAGAAAGACGGGTTAGACCGCCAGTTGAACGGCGCCTATCAGCAATTGGATAAACGACGGATAGATTTCCTGCAAAAGGGAAACGCCATTACCCAGGCTGAAGCGGATGCTTTTAAGAAGGAATACGACCAGCAATTGCAATACCTCGAAAATCAGCGCCGCAAAACGGAGCAGGATGTACAGCAGGAAGCGATGATCATGCGCGACGACATTTTTAAAAAGATCAATGATTATTTATCGGGCTACTGTAAAGAACGGGGTTATACTTATGTTTTTTCGTATTCGAGAAACGCGAATATCTTTTTGTATGAAGACCCTGTATTTAATATTACGGAAGATGTGATTGCCGGGTTGAACACGATGTATAAAAACGAAGACAAGAAAAAATAGCAGGCAGGAGCGGCAGAATGTATTATCTTCAAATCCCGGAAAGTTCCGGGATTTTTTATGGCAGAAAATACCTCAAAGCAGTTTAAACCCACGCTGGGTTTACTGGATGCTACCATGCTGGTGGCCGGGTCAATGATTGGATCGGGCATATTTATCGTGAGCGCCGAAATTGCCCGTAATGTGGGGAGCGCAGGCGTTTTGGTGATGATGTGGATACTGACGGGTATTATTACTTCAATTGCCGCGCTGAGTTATGGCGAGCTGTCGGGCATGTTTCCCCGGGCCGGCGGACAATATGTTTACCTGCGGGAAGCGTATAATCCCTTCGTAGCTTTTTTATTCGGATGGACGCAGTTTGGCGTAATTCAAACCGGCACCATTGCCGCGGTGGCAGTTGCCTTTGCTAAATTCACCGCGTATCTTATTCCGGCCTTCGGTGAACAAAATATTGTACTTAGCATTGGCCGCTTTACCATTTCCGGCGCACAGGTACTGGCCATTACTTCTATTGTGTTACTTACCTATGTAAACAGCCGTGGCGTTAAAAACGGCAAGATCATTCAAACCAGCTTTACCTTAATCAAAATCCTGTCATTAGTAGGGCTAACCGTATTTGGCTTTTTAATGGGCGCCAAAGCGGAAGTGTGGAATGCCAACTGGCAGCATGCATGGACGTTCAGCAGTATGGCTAATGTAAACGGACAAACGGTTACTACGCTGCTGTCTGGACTGGCGCTGTTCGGTGCTGTTGCTGTTTCCATGAAAGGCACTTTGTTCAGCAGTGATGCGTGGAATAATGTAACCTTTATTGCAGCAGAAATTAAATCGCCCCAAAAAAATATAGGCAGGGCATTATTCCTCGGAACAAGCATTGTTACCATTATTTACGTAGCTACCAACCTCATGTATCTGGCGGTGCTTCCTTTTAATGAAATTGCGTTTGCCGTTAACGACAGGGTGGGTGTGGCGGCAGCCGAAAAAATATTTGGCGGCAGCGGTTCGCTTATTGTGGCGGTAATGATCATGATCTCCACCTTCGGTTGTAACAACGGACTCATATTGGCGGGTGCCCGTATTTATTATACCATGGCAAAGGATGGATTATTTTTTAAGAAGGCAGGTAATTTGAATAAATACAGTGTTCCGGGCCGCGGACTGTGGATACAATGCATATGGGCTTCAGCGTTATGCCTTACAGGCAGCTATAACGATTTGCTGGCCATGGTGATATTTGGCGTGCTGGTGTTTTATGTGCTTACCATAGCGGGTATTTATATATTGCGCAAAAAACAGCCTGGCATTCCGCGCAGCTATAAAGCATTCGGCTACCCGGTACTGCCCATGGTATATATACTGGCTGCCACTGCGTTGGCCATATTGCTGCTGATTTTTGAAAGCAACTATACCATTCCGGGTTTGGGTATTATTTTGCTGGGCATTCCGGTGTATTATTTAGCGAGACGAAGGTTGAGCATTTGAGCAGTTGAGAATGTGAGAAATGTGAGAATGTGAAAATGTGGTGCAGGTTACAAGTTGCATGTTGCAGGGAGAAATGCAAAGCACTAAAAGACAAGAACCAAAGAAATCTCAAATATGAAATCCGAAATCTTAAGCTTGAAATCCGAAGAGCACAACAAAAAATTAAAAACCATAAACTTCCGAAATTCCAAATCTGAGGTCTGAGAGCTAATAGCTGATCGCCATCTCAAATTTAAAATCCGTTAAGGCATGAACGATGTAGCAAACCTTTTTGAGTCCTTTAAAAATATAAAAGTGGGCATAGTGGGCGATGTGATGCTGGATACCTATATGTGGGGGAAGGTAGACCGTATATCACCCGAAGCACCCGTGCCCGTTGTGGCTGTAAATAAAAAAGAATACCGTATTGGTGGTGCAGGCAATGTGGCGCTGAACATTTGCTCGCTGGGTGGCAAGGCATCGGTGATATCGGTAACGGGCAACGATGATGATGGGAATGCCCTGCAGAAAATGTTTACGGAGCAGGGCATTGATACCACGTTTTTATTGCAAAGCGATAAGCGGATCACTACCAATAAGATCCGCGTTATTGGCCGCAACCAGCAAATGATGCGGTTAGACCAGGAAGTTACCGGTAACCTGGGCTATGAAGACGAGAACCGGCTGATACTGGCCGTGCAGCATTATATAGCTCAGGAAAAGCCGCAGGTAATTATCATAGAAGATTACAATAAGGGGGTGCTTACGGAACTGGCGATACAAAAAATAATTGACCTGTGCCGGCACAACCACATTATTACCGCAGTTGATCCCAAGCGAAAAAATTTTTTCGCGTATAAAGGAGTGGATATTTTTAAGCCCAATTTAAAGGAAGCGATGGAAGGGCTTAACATCATTGCCGGCAATGTGGATGAACAATTGCTGGAGGATATTCATGCGGCATTAGTAGAAAAGCTACAACACCACATTTCTTTCATTACGCTTTCTGAAAAGGGAGTGTTTTACAGGCAGGGTAACGCCGGGGGTATAGTGCCATCGCATATCCGTAATATAGCCGATGTGAGCGGCGCGGGCGATACAGTGATAGCCGTTGCCTCCCTGGTATATGCCGCCACACGAAACGTGAAGCTGATGGCGGAAACCGCTAATATTGCCGGTGGGCTGGTATGCGAAATAGTAGGTACCGCGGCTATTAATAAAGAAGCGTTATTGAAGGAATGTCGGCTGCTGTTGCACTGATTTTTGCAAATACCAAAAATTGTAAAGCCCCTGTACGGGGAATCACAGGCTTTTTCCGTGGGAGGTAAAAATTTCTGAAAGTCACCGGTGTCCCCCAAAGTCTCACTATGTAACAGGTTACTGCTTATTTCTTTTATTAATCCTTGGCACTTGTCATTTAGATTGGGTTGGCAAAAAATTTCATTGGCTGAGAAATGGCTTTAGATTGAATATAGTGGATTCTCGTTCGATTATTTTTCCTATAAGATTCACAGTCATTGGGATGTGATTATTGTTTTTTATACGTCTTATCGCCAATTCAATACTGATACTCGCCATTTCTTCACAAGGCTGAATATATGTGGTAAGGGGATATTTAAGATGTTGGGAATATTTCATATTATCAAAACCGCATATTAAACAATCCGAAGTAATCTTAACATCAATCTTTTCTAATGATGATAACAACAAAGCGGCAGTTGAATCATTGGCGCAAATAATACCCGTTTTGCCTTTTTCAATTTTAAGTGTTTTTATATAATCGATATCAGAAGGATCTACGCAGTATATATTCTCGTCTGTAAATTTTAAATGGATTAAAACAAGAGGAATATTTACACTGGTAATTTTATTAAATATTCTATAAATGAAAGGATATTTGACCCTCCGGTAATTAGCAATAGTTGTTAGCTTGTAATTGGATGTTGTTACCGGTCGTAAAGCCCGATGTGATAATCTGGCTTTAATATCTCTTTTATTACGGATTTATTGATTTGTATAAATTTAAAAAATGTTTCATGAGGGTATTACTATCTTATTTTTTGGTTGGATCGTTACTGTATGCGTCGTGTAACAACAAGCCTGCCAATACAGGCGCAGTAGCCGTATGGTCTTTTGCCGGCTTAAACGATGAGGCCGGACTCAATAGCAAGTTACAGGAGCAAGGTGCAGTAAAGTTCGTAACCAGCGCTGGTGATGAAAAGCTGGAAACAAAAGGAAGAACGCATGATGGTAAAGCCGTATATCTTGATGGTACATCCTGGTTAAGTGCAGGGCAGGGAGCAGATGGAGAATTGAATATTGGTGGGAGAGGCATTACCTTATTTGCAAAAGTAAAACTGGATTCCTTAAAAGAATACAGTCCGGTGTTAGGCAAATCGGGCAATGATCAAAGTGTTGCGTACAAAATTGTATTACGCAGGCACGATGGGGAAGGAACCTTCATAGAAGCAATGATCGGGAGCGACGATATTGCGGGAACGCACCTGCTGAAGCATAAAATACCTGAGAATGAAGTACTCAACTGGCAGGCCATTATGTTCCGTTTTAACGGCAAAAAATCTGAGTTGTATGTAAACGGTATTTTACGTGACGAAGAAATTACGGAAGGAGACTTGCGACAATGGAACAATCATCCGGTATTGATTGGAGCCGAATTTAAGGAACCATATATTAATGGAGACAATGCAAAAAACATACTCAAGGCTACATTTAAAGGATGGATTGACGGAATTGCCGTTTATAATAAATACCTGGAAGATGATGAGTCTGCGGCTTTGTTTGGTGTGGCAGCCTTGCAGAGCGATGGATTACCTGAGTACTATAATGAAAAATACAGACCGCAGTTTCACTTTTCTGCAAAGAAAAACTGGATAAACGATCCCAATGGATTGGTGTATTATGATGGAACCTACCATTTATTTTTTCAGTACATGCCGCCACACCGCCCTGGTGCTTACAAGGACTGGGGACATGCTGTCAGCAAAGACCTGATACATTGGGAGCAACTTCCCTCTCACATAACACCCCACAAAGTTTGGGCAGGCTGTTGGTCAGGTTCTGCCGTGGTAGACGAACATAATGTATCCGGGTTTCAGACGGGAAAAGAGAAGCCGATCCTGGCATTTATTACCAATGGAGGCAGGCCCAATGAAGGGTTAGGCCCCAAGTGTACGCAGTGCATTGCATATAGTACAGATGGCGGAAAATCATTTACATATTACGATCAAAACCCGGTAATCAAGAATATTCATAATGAGAACAGAGATCCTAAAGTAGTGTGGGATGAAGATTCAGAGAAATGGATCATGTCTATCTATATGGATAAAGGTTATGAGTTTGCACTATTCTCTTCTTCTAATCTGCGTGATTGGGAGCAAATATCAACATTGACGCTCGATCGTATTGCAGAATGTCCGGGGTTTGAACCTTTCCCGCTTGATGGTAATAAGAACATTAAAAAATGGGTGTTTTCAGGCGCCAATGGTAATTACGTAGTAGGCACATTTAATGGCATAACATTCAAACCTGAAACAGGGACGATCGTTGGCGATTATGGCAATAATTTATATGCGCCGCAAATTTGGAATAACGCTCCGGAGGCGCGTAAGATCCAGATAGCCTGGTTGTCCACCAACAAATATCCGGGTATGCCTTTCGAGCAACAGATGAACTTTCCTACTGAACTACAGTTAAAGACCACCCCTGAGGGAATTCGTTTGTTGAGAACGCCTGTAAGAGAGATCAAAGATCTTTATGACGCTGAAATCAAATTTCAAAAATCGCTTAGTGGTCAGGCTGAGAATCCTTTGAGTGAACTTAAAGGAGACCTATATGATTTTGATTTGGAGATAGATCTTAAAAAGTCCAGCTCTTTCGAGTTGGGTGTAAGAGGTGCTACCATCCATTACGATGCAGTTAAAAATATACTTCGATGCGGCGGCCAGGCAGAAAAAAGCGGCTTTCCACCAGATCATTGGAAGGCTTTTGTTAGAACAAACGTGAACGAAACCAACAATATGGGCGAAGCGAAGCTGGCAGCCGTTGATGGAAAAATCAAATTAAGAGTATTGGTAGACAGAACTACGGTGGAGATATACGCAAATGATGGACTAGTGGTAATGACTTCTTGCTTTAGGCCAGACGAAACCAGGTTCTACTCTTTATCATCTAATGGAGAAGTCAATGTAAATGCATCTATTCACGCTTTAAAATCGGCCTGGGCAGCCAGCAAAAAATAATAGCTGGCATACCATGTATCACAGTAAATAAACTTCTAATTCACATTATCAGCCAAAAATCATCACAATGAAGAGCATTTTTTCGATTGTACTTGCCGGTTTGTGCTTACTGCAAACAGGATTTGCACAAAAAAAACATGTGTCTGCAAAGCTGCACACACTCAGTCCCTACTTTACTTTTACTGCCCGGGCTGCACCTTATACCACATTGAGTGTAAGCGAGCCTAAGGGTGTGATAGCTACTGAAAATAGCAAACATGAAAGTTTTACCATTAAAATGTCGGTAAATCTGCAGCCCTTTACCGGGGAGCAAATGTTACTGGAAGTTCCGGGGCTGATATCTGTTAAGTTGAGGCAGGCAGATCCCCAAAAACGCGACGGCCAAAACTATCCGGCTTCCGTAATGCCCGATGGCTCTTTGCCGGTGTTGGAAGCGGGTGTAACACTCCACTCGCCAGGGAGCAACATTTTCTCCCGCAATCTGGAGGTGGGTCACCCGCTGGCTGCATTGAAAAATCCCTGGGGAAAACATGAAGTAGTAGTACACTTTACGAAATCACATTGGACTTTGTATGTAGACAATGAACTGATGGATAACGATTTTGTTATCGGATATCCGCATTGGTGGCATAGGCGCTCATGGAATATCAACCCTGCAGTAGTAAGTGAAGCAAGCATTTATTTGCCAGGTATGATTGTAGAAAGGGATAACAATAGAAATATTGATAAAATGCCCGGACTGTTATATTGGACGCCCCGTGGGCACAATAGCTGGGTGGGGGATGTGGCTACTATTTTCCACGATGGCCGCTATCATGTATTCTATCTTTATGATAGACGACATCACGCCAGTAAACTGGGTGTGGGCGGTCACTATTTTGAACACTTTTCTACTAAAGATTTTATTACCTGGACAGAACATGAAGCGGCAACTCCTATCGAAGAGCAGTGGGAAACTTTTGGAACCGGTACACCATTCGTTTACAACGGCAAACTCCATCTTTCTTACGGGTTGCATACATCGCGTATTTATCCGGATTCGCTTACGACCTATCCTGCCATCGCGGCGTACTTTAATCAGTACAAAAGAACAGGGTATTTCAAGGCAGATCCAAAAACATCTTTTCCCGCAGGAGCTACCTACTCTGTAAGTGAAGACAATGTCAGCAATTTCAAAAAGAGTGGTTTAATTTTTCACTACAGTGAAAACCCAAGTGTATTTACCACGCCGGAAGGGAAGTTGAAAATGTATGGAAACTTCAGGTCTAAAGGAACCTGGGAGTCGCCAGCGCTTGATAGTGGCTGGTATTGCACAGACCCGGAATTTCCATTAGGTGGCGATTGTACGTTCGATTTTAAGTGGGGTAAATATGAATACGTTGTAGGTGGCTTCACCTCGTTATGGAGAAGACCGATAGGAAAAAATGAACCCTGGATAGATGTGGTTGCACAGGGAAAAGATTTTTATAACGGTGTAAACGTTCCTTCGGTTTCGCCCATTGGTGATAGCCGTTATGTAATGGCAGGCTGGATGCCCATCAGTGGATGGGGTGGCCCATTCCTGATTCATGAACTTATACAGTATCCTGATGGGAGAGTTGGAACGAAATGGATGAAAGAGGTAATTCCAACTACCGGTGATGCAGTAGTGTTGGCTAAAAATGCTGAATCAAAATTAAAATTCCCACTGCAGGACGAAAATTTCATTATCACTTTCGACGTAGTTCCGCAAAAAAAGAAAAATGGTAAACTGGCAGTTTCGTTTTTGCCGGCTTCTGGCAGCGATCAGAAAGGATGCGAGATGCAAATTAATACAGCGGCTTTAACAGCGCATTATGCCGATGCGGTGAGCGATGGTTTTTCTGAAGGGCAAAAATCTATCAGAATGGGAGGAAATCCCAGCGTGGTTCACAACTACGCCATTGAAAACATCATGGGTGTTGACAAACCTTTTACAGTTCGGATACTGGTTAAAGCAAATGCAAAACTGGGCGGCACTATTATCGACACCGAAATAGCCGGACAGAATACTCTGGTGTCTTATCGTAATCAACTTGATGTTAAAAGTTTTGCTTTAAACCTGAGTGAAATCGGAGTACGCAATGTTAAGATCTCAAAAGTTATCGATTAATTGAATAACGAATTGCACAAATAAATCCTGAAAATATTAACGATGAAACAAGCTATGTTATTACCGCCCGGAAGTATAGAGATTAGAAATGTTCCCGTTCCTGGAGCAGCGGGCATTTGTTCATACACAAACAAGGATAAGGGAACGAGAGATGTTTAAATTTACATTTTTCTTTCTAAAGTCTGCATTTTGGGGTCTCGCTAAAGCCCCATTATGCATTCAATAGTAAGCTATGATGACCCGCCGGGAAAATAATTATCTGAAGATTGATTGTGGAGAACTTTTGATTTCAACTAAATAATAATCAGTCTGTAGAGTAAATAAATGGTTGAAACTCACCGGCCTTTTCGTGGCACACGGCGTCTCGCGGGACAAAAATTATGATAATAGATTGTGTATGCCTTGCACCAAAAAATAAACAAACTCATTATCAATCTTTACAGATCAACAAAAAACCTTAGCTTAACGACTATGATTTTGCACGAGTAAGCAGCTATCCTTTTGTTTTGATCACCCGCACCTTCCATTCTTCGGGTCCCTTCTGAAGGTATTCCCATTTAAAAGGCTCCTTGCTTTCTGCTTCCATCTGGTAATAAAGCGGTTTCGGATCATGGTCGTTGATGAATTCAAAAGCTTCACCTGGTTTTATATCGGCAAAGGCTTTATAAAACATTTCATGACGTTCTGTTGGTGGAAAGGGCCGGATGTCAAACTCATTGACTACCGAGAAACCATCTTCTCCCAGGCCGCTCTTTACCTTTTTTGTAATGTGCACAACGTATTCACCGGGTTCCTGCTTTTTGTATATCCAGGAATGCTTTCCTTCAAACTTATTAACGAAAATGCCATGAATGTCTTTAGGGTCTTTCTCAGCGATGAGCTCCATCGTATCGCCCTGCTCCATCATGCCATAGCGATGGAATACAATTTGTTTCCACTCCCCTTCACGGGCTTTCCGAAGGTCGAGCAGGGTAGATATGTCCGTAAATGTCCTGCCCTGCGAAGCTTCTGTACGGGTAACTTTCACCTTCCATTCTCTTCCACCCCGGTTGAGGTATTCCCATCCTACCACATCTCCATAAATGGAGCGGAATTCATAATAAAGTGGTAGAGGATCATGATCGTTGATAAAGACAAAGCTATCGCCAACAGGCAGTTCCCTGAAGCGTTGTATTAACGTTTTATGCCTTTCAATAGGAATAAGCACCCGCACATCCAGCTCTCCGGCTTCTGATTTGTTATCCATGATGAATTGATTTTTATTAACGGTTACTATTTACTGCTATCAATGGCAATATTACCATTATATGGGGATGCATGTTTACTAAAAGTGGAAATTCATCAGTACACGAAATATCCCGGAACGTAAAATATCGGGGTGCTGTTGATGCAAGTTGAATAGGAAGCCAGGGAGAAGAAGCAACATGCGGAGCATTCAGCCTTTCCATTTTCGCAACTGCTGCAGAAAGGCGCGCATATCTTTTGGAAGTGGCGCTTCAAGCAAACGCTTTTGCTTTTTAGCATCCGTGAATTGCAATTGTTCAGCATGAAGCGCTAAGCGGTTAAACAATGGCTTTTCTTCGTCCTCTTTCTTTGAAAGATTGAATTTCTTTTTGATTGCCGACAACATTACAGGCTCACCATTTCCATATAAGGGATCACATACTATGGGGTTGCCTATGTGCTTCATATGTACCCGTATCTGGTGCGTACGACCCGTGTGTATGCGAAACCGCATTAATGAAAAATTGCCAAAGCTTTCGGTGAGCGTATAGTCTGTAAGCGCAGGCTTGCCTTTTTTATTGGTTACCATCAGTCCCCTTTTTACAGGGTGCTCCATGATGGCGGCATCAACCGAACCGCTTTCGGCAGAAGGAATACCATGCACCAGGCCGGTATAATATTTTTCTACTTCCCTACCTTCAAACTGCTTCGATAAAAACTTATGGCTAACCTCATCTTTGGCAAATACAATGATGCCACTCGTATCTTTATCTAAGCGGTGCACCGTCCATATCTGGCCGTATTTCTGTTGCAATAATTGTTTTAAGGCGATTTCTTTTCCTTCCCTGTCGGGTACCGACAATAAGCCAGACGGTTTGTTGACTACAACAATAGCCTCATCTTCAAAAATAATTTCGGGTTTTAATTTTTGCACAGCAGGTCAGGAAGTTTTTTTGTTGCCGAAAGAAGTATTCAGGTGCTTTAGTAAGCGGATCTCTTTTTCCGTAAGCAGACGCCACTTGCCCCTGTCTACATTTTTTTTGGTGAAGATGCCATACATCACCCTGTCGAGGTTTTTTACTTTAAATCCTAAGTGTTCAAAAATACGTCTCACGATCCGGTTTTTGCCGCTGTGAATTTCTATGCCTACGATGCTTTTATCTTTTGAGTCGGCGTAAGCTACAGCATCCGGCTGAATAAATCCGTCTTCCAGCGTAATACCACTGGCAATTTTATCCAACTGCGCCTTAGTAACAGGTTTGTCTACCCGAACTTCATAAATTTTCTTTACCTCATATTTCGGATGGGTGAGCCGTTGTGCCAGTTCTCCGTCATTGGTAAGCAATAGCACGCCAGTTGTATTCCTGTCTAAGCGTCCTACCGGGAATACTCGTTCCTCAGTTGCCCGTTTTACCAGGTCCATTACGGTTTTACGTCCTTCAGGATCATCAGTGGTGGTAATATAATCCTTAGGTTTATTAAGCAGGATGTACACCAGGTTTTTTTGTATGGCTATTTTCTTGCCATTTACCTTAATATTGTCGCTTTGACTTACCCTGAAAGGCGGCTCCTTAATAACCTGGTTATTTACGATCACCTTGCCGGCTTTAATCAGGCCGGCCGCTTCCCGCCTGCCACAAACCCCGCTCCACGCTATGAATTTGTTTAATGGCATTTGATCTTTGGCCGCATCGCCTGGTGAAGGTTGCTTATTACCGGGTATAGATTTTTTCGGGGCCTGTATCGTTTTTTTATGGATAGATTTTGCTGTACGATCCGTGCTATCGCGGCGACCGTCATCATGCTTCCGTATCCCGGAGGCTCTGCCCTGTTCTTTATTGCCTGAAATCCGTTCCCCGGTGCCTGCTTTTGCTTCCCGGGCCTTATTTACTACAACTTGCTTTCCGCTTCCGTGCTCTTCTCTTCCTTCCTTCCTGTAACCTGTATGCTGTATCCTGGAACTTGTATCCTGAAACCTGTAACCTTTATGCTCTCTTTTATCCCCTGAATGCTGTTCTCCGGAACTTGTTGTTGTTCTTCCCCCTTTTTTTAAGCCGGGCTTATGCTTTATATCCCCGTTTCTGCTGCCCGCTTTTCGCACCCCGGAAACATTGCTTTGTGGTGTTTCGTTCTTTTTACCCTCAACCCTCAACCCTCTACCCTTAACCTTGTAATCTGTACCCTGTTCCCTGTCCCCTGCAACCTGTGTCCTGCCTCCGGCCCTTCTTTCACGCGCTAATTTTTTTTGCTCATCAAAATACGCGTTCTTCTCAGCTCTGATCTTCTTTTTCTCCTGGCGTATTCTTTCTTTTTTCTTTGCGCCACTCTCCACCTTGTTAATGAACTTATCGAATGGTTTTTTACTCATGTTAAAAAGTTTACCGTACAATACGGTAATAGTTGTGAAAGATCAATGGTTTTCTTTATTTGCTAATTGCCCGCACGCCGCGTCAATATCCTTTCCCCTGCTTCTTCTCAGCCTTGCATTCACCCTGTTCCTTTCAAGATACTGCATGAAATTTTCAGTAGTAGCTTCATCGGGCTTTGAAAAACTGGCGAGGTCTATAGGATTATATTCAATAATATTTACTAAATCCGCCGGTATCTGCCGGTATACTTTTACCAGCTCATCCGCATCCTGCAGCGAATCATTAAAATCCTTAAAGAGAATGTATTCTAAGGTAATTTCATTGTGCGTTTGCTTATAAAAGTAATTCAGCGCATCTATTAACGATTTAATATTGTTGGTATCATTGATAGGCATGATCTCGTGCCGCTTTTTATCATTAGCGGCATGTAAGGAAAGCGCCAGCTTAAATTTTACCTGGTCGTCTCCCAGTTGCCTGATCATTTTGGCCACACCGGCAGTAGAAACAGTAATACGCCTGGGACTCATTCCCAGTCCATCGGGCGATGAAATACGTTCAATGGCTTTTAATACGTTTTTATAATTGAGCAGTGGTTCGCCCATTCCCATAAAAACAATATTGCTCAGTTTCTTTTGATATGTTTTTTCCGCCTGCTGATGGATTAATACCACTTCATCATAGATCTCGTCAAAATGGAGGTTACGCTTCCGGTCCATATAGCCGGTAGCACAGAATTTACAACTCAGGCTGCAGCCAATCTGGGAAGATACACAGGCCGTTTGTCTTGATTCGGTTGGAATAAGCACGCCCTCCACCAGGTGGCCATCAACCGTTTTGAAACGGCTTTTAATAGTGCCATCTGCCGAAAACTGGGAGGCGTCTACGGTTAAGGCAGGCAAATTGAAATCTTCGCTTAGCTTGATCCTCAGGGCTTTACTCAAATTAGTCATTGCCTCAAAGCTATGAGCGTGTTTTTGCCAAAGCCATTCATATACCTGGTTGGCCCTGAATTTTTTATCCCCCGCTTTTTCGAAATATTGCTGTATCTCCTCCAGGCTTAGATCACGAATATTTGTTTTTTTTGCCGGCTGCATCTTGCAAAGATATACAAAGGTTTACGGTTGATGAATTTGCTTCCGGTAAACAAACCATGCGGTAGTAAAAGTGGCCGCTATAAAATAAAGGATCAGCAGGGCATTGATGACCATATTGCCATCCCCGGCGCCAAACCAGCCACCCTGCCGGTAAAGAATGGTGATACCAAAAATATTTTTCAGGCTTTCCCATACCAGTGCGGATACGTTCCCGTCGGCCAAATCGGTAAAAGCATACACATGCAGGAAAATAAATAACCCGTAAATGAAAATTCCCGGGCTGCCTATGGAGGCGATGTTGGCAAATAAATAAGATACAAAAGCAAGCAGCACTAACAATTGCACCCAGCTCCAGGCCTGCAATGCCGTTGAACTGGCAGGGTTATATTTTTCAAAATGATACACATCTTCAATTTTGTATACCGGGTACTTTTCATTTACATCGGCAGGGCGCCAGCCGGTAGGCATTAGCCAGATGCGCCATTTGTCTTTCATGCTTTTGGTTCGCCAGGCGTCTGTAATGAGCAGCCAAAGGTGCTGAAAATTAATTTTAACAGGATTCCAGGTTTGTGCCGGCCGGGTAATGCCGTATACGGGCGGAACATCCGGCAGTTCGGGCTGGTAGGTGCCAAACCATTTATCCCATAAAATGAAGATCTGTCCGTAGTTCTTATCTATGTATTCCTTATTAATGGCATGGTGTACCCTGTGATGCGAAGGGGTAACAATAATTTTTTCTAAGAAACCCATTTTGCCGATATGCTGTGTATGGTACCAGAATTGAGCAAACAGGTGCAGGGGCGCCACTATAGCAATTACCTGCCCGGGTACGCCCAATAGCGCCGCGGGTAAAAGAAAAATGACGAAAATGCTTATAATCCCTGAAATGCTCTGGCGCAGAGCACAGGCCAAATTAAACTCCTCGCTGCTATGGTGGATGATATGATTGTTCCAGAAGAAATTGTATTCATGCGCGATGCGGTGCGTCCAGTAGCCCGAAAAATCCAGCGCAATAAAAGCGATAGCATAGGTAAGCACCGCGTTTTTTACGTGCACTACTGCCAGTTGGTCGTACATCCATTCGTAGGAGATAACAATAATGCTCAGTCCCAGCACATCTTTGGTAACATTGGTAACGCCGCTGCTCAGGCTGCTGATCATATCCATATTGCGCACGGTGTCATTACCTTTTTTCCAGCCGTACCATTTTTCAAACAATACCAGTATCAAAAACGCCGGCATGGCAACCAGTAATATCTTTCCATACGTTTCCATCGGCTATTGCAGATTCAATAAAGTTACAGATCATTTAAAAATTCATGCCTTAATAATAACACTTAATTTGCAGGTAAATTGTTATTTAAGTAAAGCATTGGAGCGATTCATGGGCAGCCCTTTATTCAACTGGCGGAAAACAGCACCCCTTTTATTTTTTTTGAGGTACTACCTTTTTTGGGTACTTGTTTTTTTCCTGCAGCGCCTTGTATTTGTATTGTATTACTACAGCCAGTTTCGGGAAGCCGGACCGGAGAAAATGCTGCAGGCTTTTGTATATGGATTACGGCTCGACCTGTCCATGACCGGCTATTTTGCAGCTATTCCGCTGCTTTTATTCATTGCCCAGCAGTTTACTAAAACTTTGTTCTTTAAAAAGGCATTAAAAATTTATACCTGGCTATTGCTTTTGACAACTACGCTTATTTCCGGTGGCGATCTGGGTATATATGAGAACTGGGGCGTAAAGCTCAATTACCGCGCCGTTTCTATGCTGGCGCACCCTGCCGAAGCTTTTGAAACCAGCAAATCTGCCCCGCTGCTGGTTCTCCTGCTGATCATGCTGGCTCAGCTTGTTGCTGCGGGCATTATATACCGGCTGTTGGTAAACAAAATGAAGATACCGGCAGGAAAATTACTGAGCCATGAAAAGATCGCATATTCCGTTCAGCTGCTGCTGATACCTGTATTCATTTTTCTAAGCATCCGTGGTGGCTGGCAGCAAATACCGGTCAATGAAAGCGTGGCTTATTTCAGCGCTTACCCGGTAGCCAATCATGCCGCAGTAAATACTCCGTGGCATCTCAGCAGTAGTGTTTTAAAGAACCGCCATAGCGGGCAAAAAAACATATACACGTATTTACCCGCTGGTGAAGCGGCTGAAAGAGTTGGTCATTTATACCAAAAGTATAGTGATGATTCAACCCGGTTTATATTAACGCAGCAAAGGCCTAACATCGTTTTTATCCAGTTAGAGAGCTTTACTGCCGGTGTTATACAGGAGCTTGGAGGAGATAGCGGTGTGGCGCCTAATATGAGTAAGCTGATCGGGGAAGGGATTTTATTTACAGATATATACGCGAGTGGCGTACGCACCGACCAGGGCATTATTGCTTTGCTGGGCGGGTTTCCTGCACAACCCCAAACCAATATTGTTAATCAGCCCGAAAAGCTAGAGCAGATGCCCTTCCTTTCCCTTATGCTTAAAAAAGAAAATTATTATAATGCATTTTATTACGGTGGTGAGCTGAGCTTCGGTCGTTTTAATGCCATCGCCCATCGTGCGGGCTTTGATCAGATCGTGGGTTTAGAAGATTTTTCGGATGCCGGATTGTTCAATAAATGGGGAGCCGATGATAAGAGCCTGTTAGATAAATATGTAGCAGAAATGCAGCATCCTGCACAGCCGTTTTTTTCCTACATCATTACTTCAAGCAGTCATGAGCCCTTTACCGTACCCATGCCCACTGTTTTTGCGGGCGATTCCCATAATGAGCAGTTTAAGAACGCCTGCTATTTTACCGACCATTCGCTGGGGGTGTTTTTTGAAGCGGCAAAGAAAATGGACTGGTATAAAAACACGCTCTTTGTTTTAGTGGCCGATCATGGGCACCATCTCCCCGGAGACAGGAAGTTTAATGAACCTGCGCGGTATCATATTCCACTTATTTTTTTCGGAGAGGTGCTGAAGGAAGCGTACCGGGGGCAAAAGATCGCCGGCATGGGTTCACAAACCGACATCGCCACTACCCTGCTTAAACAGTTGCAGATAACAGATACCGCTTTTAAATGGGGAAATGACTTATTGAATCCCAGCAGGAAGCCCTTTGCATTCTATACCTTCGATGACGGCTTTGCCTGGCTAACGGCAAAAGACACGCTGATATTTGATAACCGGGCAAAGCGGCTGCTGTACCCGTTAGAAAAATCCTTTGGTCAGCCCGACAGCCTGCTCACTACCGGTAAGGCCTACATGCAAATACTGTACGAAGCTTTTTTAAACTATTAATACCGGCAGGTTATACACCAGCCTGTTTTGGAACAGGCTTTGGAATAACGATAAGGCATCGTTGTGTTAGTCAACAAAAATGCCGGCGATAGACATCACCGGCCTGTGCTTACCTCTGAAACCACAAAAAGAAAAAGTTGATATGCAGGTTGCATTAATAAATACAAAACATTTTGATTTGTTACCCATTGCTCAGATCAGCAAACGGGTTGCAATCCATATTGAATACGGTATAGAATTTGACTGTAAAAAATATCAGATTTTAAAAAACGGAGACTGGACAATAATGAGCGGAAGATTGGATATTAATACCAGTGTTAATCAGTGTAATCTCTTATGCAAAAGTAAATGATTGTATTAATATTTCAAATAAAAGTTGAATGTGTTTCCTGCTATAGGTCCATTTTTCCTTTCCGTAGCTTAACCGGTTTCATTTAAGCTTTTGCTTCCTGCATTGCCTTTTGTGCGGCAGCCATGGCCTTTTCTTTCTTAAGATCATCCCACCATACCGGAGCGGTTTTTTTTAAAAGGGTATCTATATTACGCATGCCAATTAAGTTCCATGCGCCTCTTATCTTACCGCCTACACCTTGCTGGAGTGCCCTGAGGCTCATGGCAAAGCCGCTTTCCAAATATTCCATATGATGCCAGTAACCGGCCGGCATAAATAAAGTATCGCCATGCTCCAGCGTTACCTCATAGCCTTTGGCCAGCTTTAAGGCAGGAAACTTTTCATAATCGGGCGTGCCATTGTGCCTGTAATAATGGGAAAAGTCGGCCAGGCTTAAAACTTCGTAAGGCTTCCTGTATAGTTTGTGCTGCTCTTCATAGGGGAACAGCAAAACCTTTTTCCGGCCTATGAATTGTGTATGCATAATATGCGAAAGATCCATATCAAAATGCAGGTGCGTAACGGAACTCGCTCCTCCAACAAAAAGCATAGGGAAGCGCTTTAGAAACCCATTCATTAAGTCGTCCGGCCATTCAAAATCGTGGGTCAGTTGAGGTGCATGATCAAAAATATTAAACAAAAAAATGCGCCAGCCTGCCGGCCCTTTCCGGATCATATCAACATAGGCGCTAAAAGTGGTATAGTCATCGGCCCTGTTCACCGGGGTATAGGCATCACCCTTGTTATTATTATAAATGCCCACCCGTTTATCTCCTGCTACCTCTTTAAAATAGTCCCATGTCCATTTATGATATGCCGGCCAATCTTTTGCTATGCTTTTTATTACTAAAGGTTTTCGCGGCTCATAATATTGCTTTCTAAAAATGGCGGGTGTAATGGTGTCTATAGTTTCAACAGGTTGTAACAGCATATATCCATATTTAGTACCTGCAAAAATAATTCTTCCCAGGTAACCAGTTGTTAAAGGCTTAATAATATGAGAAATATAAAAATGAGGCTAAATGCCGGTATTATCTTACATTAGAAAGATGTAATGCTTGCCGTCATGGCTTTACTTACCATCTATATCTTCATCAGCACATATGAACTATCTCGCTCATGCCTGTTTGTCGTTTCGTCAGCCGGAAATACTGGTGGGGAATATGATCAGTGATTTTGTGAAAGGCAAAAAGAAAGAAAATTATCCCGGGCTTATTCAGAAGGGGATCATGCTGCACCGGGCCATTGACGCTTTTACAGATACGCATGAAGCTACAAGGCAGGCGAAACGATTTTTTAGTCCGTATTACCGCCTGTATGCAGGCGCCTTTGTGGATGTGGTATACGATCACTTCCTTGCCAATGACAACAATGAATTTAACCAGGGCCAGCTAATGGAATTTTCGCAGGAAACCTACACCCTGCTTAACCGGTTTACTGCTCAGCTTCCTGCTCCCTTCGCCGCCATGCTCCCCTATATGGAAAAGCAGAACTGGCTGTATAACTACCGGTACCGGTGGGGAATCCAAAACAGCTTTGGAGGATTAGTGCACCGCGCTGCATATTTAACGGAAAGCGCGCCGGCTTTTGCCATTTTTGAAAAGCACTATTATGAGCTTCATGAATGCTATGCCGCTTTTTTCCCCACCCTAAAACAGATGGCCTGGCAGCATTTCCAGTCTCTTTTTCCTGCCTCATAAGCACCGGGATAGATCATTATTAGCTTTTTCGTAAACATCCAAACCTGTACATTTGTTGCATTATAAAAGACCGGGCTTGGCATATGACTCATTCGCGCTGCAATTTGTATGGCATCGTTATTATATTTATTATATTGTTGTGTACGGTGCTCTGTGCCTGCCATACTAACCCGCAATCGCAAACAACCCCGGCAGATTCCACCGTTTTGCCCGTTCCCCGGCAGGAAGGCGGCAATACATTATCCCTGTTAGATAAATCACCATTAGATATTGCATATTATCCTCCGGAATATCCCAAGCTGAAGATGATAGGTAAAGCAGCATCCCTGCCCGTGTTCAGGGTAATTTACAGCCGGCCGCAAAAAAACGGCAGAAAGATTTTCGGATCAGTAGTAAAATATGGCGAACACTGGCGGCTTGGAGCAAATGAAGCTACTGAAATAGAAATTTTCGGGCCCGTTATCATACAGCAAACAAAAGTTCCACCCGGCCGGTATGTGCTGTACTGTATACCCCAACCGGCAGAATGGACGCTTATTTTGAACAGCGACCTGTACAGCTGGGGACTGATAATAGATGCCGCTAAAGATATTTTTAAATTCACTGTGCCTACCATACCGGTACCCAATCCTATAGAAGCTTTCACTATAGAAACCGGAGAAAACGAAGAAGGTGCATTGCTATGGATCGGCTGGGATGATACCAAAGTTGTTCTGCCCATGCAGTTAAACAGCAAATAAAATCAAGGAGCTTCCCTCAATTCTTTCTATATTTCCAATGCAGTACCGGGTATTGCTTTATTTTTTAACCGTTAAAACGCTTGCTATGTTGCGCACAAAAATCGCGGGAATAGGAATGTATCTTCCGGAACAGGTTGTGTCTAATAATGATCTCACAAAATATATGGACACCAATGATGCATGGATACAGGAACGTACGGGTATCAAAGAAAGAAGGTATGCCGAACGTACCGGCGAAACCACCACCACTATGGGGGTAGAGGCAGCGAAAATAGCAATGGAAAGAGCCGGTACCACGGCACAGGAAATAGATTTTATCATTTTTGCCACGTTAAGCCCCGATTATTATTTTCCCGGCTGTGGCGTACTGGTGCAGCGCGCTTTGAAAATGAAAGAAGTGGGCGCATTAGACGTTCGTAACCAGTGCAGCGGATTTATATACGCCCTAAGCATAGGCGACCAGTTCATTAAATCAGGAATGTATAAGAATATTTTGGTGATAGGCAGTGAAAAACATTCGTTCGGACTGGATTTCAGCACCCGTGGACGCAATGTATCTGTTATTTTTGGAGATGGCGCCGGCGCTGTAATATTACAACCCGCAACCAATGATAACCAGGGTATATTAAGCACGCATTTGCACAGCGATGGCGAAAGTGCCGAACTGTTAGCCATGTATAATCCGGGTACACATGCCAACCACTGGACCGGTAAAAAGCTGGCGGATTTTGATGATGCGGAAATAGCAAACATGTTTATGAGCCATGCCATGATTGATCACGCGCAGAATTTTCCGTTTATGGATGGGCCCGCCGTATTTAAAAAGGCTGTGGTAAAAATGCCTGAAGTAGTAATGGAAGCGCTTACGGCTAACCGGCTTACCCCGGCCGACATCAATATGCTGATACCGCACCAGGCCAATTTGCGCATTAGCCAGTTTGTTCAGCAGCAGTTGGGGTTAAGAGACGACCAGGTATACAATAACATTCAGCAATATGGTAACACTACTGCCGCATCTATACCGATAGCCTGGTGCGAAGCCTGGGAAAAAGGCAAAATAAAAGAAGGGGATCTTGTGTGCCTGGCCTCATTTGGGAGTGGCTTTACCTGGGGCAGCGCTTTACTTCGATGGTGAGTTAGTTGTTCTGGCTTTGGCCCCCGGCAAAACATTTTTAATATCCGTGTCGCCCTGCAGGTTATTCATTTGCAATAACACCCACGGATACCGTGCCGCTACAAAACGGGAAAGCGGCTTTACGGTATACCTTACAGGATTGGGAAGCGATGAAGCGATCATGGCCGCTTCCGTTCGGGAGAGCTTCGAGGCGGGTTTCTTAAAATAATACTGTGCGGCAGCTTCAATGCCAAATACGCCCTTACCCATTTCCACTACATTAAGATACACCTCCAGGATGCGCTCTTTGCCCCATATCCATTCAATCATAAATGTAAAATAGGTTTCCAGTCCCTTACGCAACCAGTTACGGCGCTGCCATAAGAAAACATTTTTTGCTGTTTGCTGGCTAATGGTTGATGCGCCTGCAATCCTGTTCTTCTTTTGCTGGTTCTTTTCAATCGCTTTCTGAATACTTTTCCAGTCAAATCCATTGTGATCGGTAAAAAGCTGGTCCTCCGAAGCAATTACAGCCAGGCCCGCATGGGGAGAAATTTTATCAGCGGCCACATAATCCCGTTTAAGCCCATTGCCACCCAGCAGGCTGCCTAACTGTGTAAGAGTCACAGGAGGGTTGATCCATTTCAGCATAATAATATATACAAATTGTAAAATGAAAAGGATCAGGAACAGTCTTTTACAGAACCGCCACACGCGGACCAAGAAATTTTTCACAATATGCAAATAATAAAGCTGCAAAATAAAACAAATGCAGCAGCCTTAGGGGTTATTTCACCGGCGAAGTCATTTTTATATATTCCATTGTGTACTTTTTTCCTATAGGATAATAATATTTTCGCAGCTTATGCATGGTAAAGCCCAATGCAGCAACACCGCCGGACACAAGCAGTGTTGAAGGATATATCTTTCTTTTTTGTACCAGCCCGTTAAACGTATGAAGGAAAGCGTATCCGCCGCCGCCGATCATCAGGAGCGTGCCATTGCGTACAAACTCAAATGCTTTAGGCGGCCGGGGTATGGCTGCTATTTCAGTATAATGAAACCGCAGATCATAGTGACCCACCGTATCCTGCACCCTTGTTCCCCAGGGAGTAGGAAGCATTCTTACATCATACTGCTTAATATATATGGTATCATTATACACTTTTTCAATGATGCCGTTTACACCCGATCCGTTGAGGTGAATGAATGCAATAGGCATCCCTTTAAAATAGCTTTTGATGGTGCGGTCTTTTTTCCTGAAGGATAAAAAATCATTTTGCTGTCCGAAAGAGAAAAAAGAAATTAAAAAACATGCCGGGAGCAGTATAAATTTATGCATGATGTAGTAGTTAGGATACAAATAACTGTTAAGGTAAGATACCGGCAGCTATTTGAGTTGTTGAAGTGATGTTAATTTGCTTGGTGAATAGTGAGCACCTTATACCCTACACCTTATACCTTATACCCTGCAACCTCTCCCAAAGTTAAACAAGGTTAAATAATTTATTGCTTTCCGTTATAAATCAGCGTATCGCGCCGGTTAAGCCTTTTGTGATTAAACTTCGGAAAAAACAAAGGGTCTATCCAGTATCACTAAAAACAATTCATACATGAAAAAGATTGCAATAGGAATACTGGCACTTGCATTAGCCTTCCCGGCTGTTTATGCACAGGAAAAAGCAAACAAACAGGTTAACAAAGAAAACAGGGCATACCGCCACCATCCCGGTAAACATAAAAGTCCGCACAATGCCGGGTATAAAAAACTGAACCTTACAAAGGAGCAGCAGGATCAGTTGGCTGTAATCAATAAAGACTACCGGACAGGCATAGCCGATCTTAAAAAGCAGGAAGCCACTATTACAATGAAAGATTATAAAGCGCAGATGCAGACCTTGAATAATAAACGCCGCAGCGAATCAGACAAGGTTTTTACCAAAGAACAGAAAGAACAGCTGCAGCAGATGAGAACGGGTAAAAAAGGTAAATTTACTGCCGGAAACAGGTCGCAGCAAATGAAGACCACATTAGGATTAACAGACGATCAGTCGGACCGGATGAAGGCGTTAAGGGAGTATACGCAAAAAAAGATAAAAGGCATTCGTGAAGATGCTGCTTTGACGGAAGATCAGAAAAAAGCACAGCTTACGGCAACGTTTAAACAACAGCGTGAAGACATGAAGCTCATTCTTACGCCCGAACAAATAAAAAAGATGGAAGGATTTAAAAGAGGTGCAAACCGTAGCAGAATGTCTAAATAAAAACAGGTAACAAAAGGGTATAGCGTGTAACCGGTGTCATACAACGCCGGTTACTTTTTTGTATAGAAAGCTTTCCTGTTAATTTATTCCCTTTTCCTTTAAGATGGTATTCAGCCAGCGAAGCATGGCAAAACAGGCTGCGGCAGCGGCAATTAATAAAGCAAAATTGAGCCAGAAATAATTTGCCTTATGATCATAGTCATCCCACATGGTTGCCAGCACTCCCGATAGTTTATTACCTATTGAAGTAGAGAGAAACCATCCCCCCATCATTAATGCGGTTATGCGGGCAGGACTTAGCTTGGAAACAATGGATAATCCCATAGGGCTTAAAAACAGTTCACCAATCGTAATTACCCCATAGCTTACGATCAGCCACCAGGTACTGGCCTTTTCTGTGCCGTTATTACTTGCATACACAGCTCCTACCATCACCAGTGCCGACAGCGCGGAGATAAAAAGACCCCATGTGATCTTTGTTGCTGTTGAAGGTTCCCGGTTCCTTTTCCGGAGCCAGGTAAAAAAAGCAAGAATCAGCGGCGTAAAAATAATCACCCATCCCGGGTTAATAGACTGGCTGAGGTTAGTGGCCCATACGCTGATGCTGCTGCCTGGTTCGGGTAGCGATTCCGGTTTCATATTTTTAAAATAGGATGAGTAATCATAAGTACGGATGATCTTTCCATCTTTCTTTTGTAAACGAAACTGTTCATCATATAAGGGCACGGAATCTTTTGTGTAAGCTATTTGCTGTGAAAACCTTAATGTTTCAAAAACCTTTTCCGGTGTGCCTTTAACCTCCCGGTTGGTATAGCGGTCGGCCCAGGTATTCAGTGCAGAGCCGTTCTGTTTAAATACCGCCCAAAATAAGATCACTACTGCAAATATGGCCAACAAAGCAAGAATAGGTCGCTTTTCTTCTTTTGCGGCTTTAGCATATAGAGAGGTATAAAAATAAATAACCGGTATGCAGGCAAAAATAAATGCATCGGTAGAAGGTGAGCCGAATAAAGTGCTGTTCCATATTAATCCCGGCAGCATCCACCCTGCTGCGCCGGCAATAACAGAGGGCAAAAGAATAAGCAAAACAATGCGGGTAAAAGACATATCGGTTGGCTGCAGCTCTTTTTTGATATCAAAAGCAGCATAGTGTTTCGTGCCTGTCAGAAACACCACCACACCAATGAACATGCCTATACCGGCTGCAATAAAAGCGTAGCTCCATCCCATCATAACATAGAGCGCCGCTCCAAAAAAATTACAGACAAAGGCGCCTATGTTGATGCCCATATAAAAGATGTTGTAGCCTTCATCCTTCCGTGCTTTGTAAACCGGAGTAGAGTATACATTACCCAGGAGGGTAGAGATATTGGGCTTAAAAAAGCCATTACCCGCAATAACCAGGGTCATGGAAACGTAAAGCATTGTTATATCATGAACGGCCATCAGGCAGTAGCCGGTTCCCATCATTAAACCGCCGGTGATAATGGATTTCCTGTAACCCAGGTAGCGGTCGGCTATCAGTCCGCCCAGGAACGGTGTAAAAAATACAAGCGCTATAAAAGTTCCGTATAAGTCGGCCGATTCGGCCTCCGTCATGCCATAACCCGTTTTTACATCCTTAAGGTATAAAGTAAAAATGCCGATCATGAGGTAATAACCAAAACGCTCCCACATTTCAGAAAAAAATAAGAACGGGAGTGCTTTAGGATGATTTTTCCACATACGCTCAGGTTGAAGTTCGTGAAATCAGGTATAAAAAAGGAGATTATTTATCCTGATGCATCATATATTGTAATCTCTTGGTGAGGAAAAATAACAGCAAAGATGCTATACCTGCCATGAATACAAACAGCATAAAAAAGTCGTGCATATCATGCATTTGATAACCTAAAAAAGAAGTGGTTCTTCCGGCTTCCGGATACAGGGCGCTTAACACTCCGGCCAGCTTATTGGCAGCGGCATTGGCCAAAAACCATACCGCCATTAATAAAGAAGCGAATTTAAAAGGCGCTAATTTATTTACCAGCGACAAGCCTATAGGCGACAGGCACAATTCGCCCCATGTATGCAACAGATACATGCCTGTAAGCCATATCATACTAACTTTAATACCGGGCTGTACGTTTTTTACCCCAAAAGCTATCCATAAATAACCCAGTGCCAGTAAGGCTAATCCTATCGCCATTTTGGTAGGTGAGGCAGGATCTTTTTTACCAAGCCTGAGCCAGAGCCATGCAAACAGCGGGGCAAATGCAATTACAAAAATGGAATTAAGCGATTGAAAAAAGCTGGCCGGAATTACAAAAAAGCCCAGATCCCTTTGTGTTTGTTCCTCCGCAAAAAAAGTAAGGGAAGCCCCGGCCTGCTCAAATGCGCTCCAGAAAAAGATAACGAAAAATGCGGTAATGAAAATTACGCCTATGCGCTGCTTTTCAATACCATTTAACGTTTTGTCGGAAAAAATAACAAATGCAATAAACGATACGGCGGCAATAAGTAAATAAGTAAGATAATTGACTATTTTGGCATCTACATAAAGCAGCCCTATCATTAAAAAAGACAGCACAATCAGTCCTCCAACAACCACAAAAGGCTTAGTGGCAATTTTGGGCGACTCTTTTGGCACCAGCCCCAGCACTTCCCCCCTGGGATCCAATACATATTTGTGATGAAATAGCTTCTGAACAATTACACTCAAAAGCATCCCGATACCTGCAATCAGGAATGCCCATTTAAAGTCGGCAGGATTTCCCGTATCACCTGCCAGTCCGCATATAAATGGCCCAATAGCCCCGCCTACATTAATACCCATATAGAAAATGGTATATGCTGCATCAATCCTCCTGTCTCCTTTAGGATATAACTGCCCTACAAGAGAAGAAATATTGGGCTTGAAGAAACCATTACCGGCTATCATGAAGCCAAGCCCTGAAAAAAACAGGAAAGACGAAAGCTGCGGGGAGCTTTCATACAAATGACCACAAAAGAATAATATGAACTCACCGGCAGCCATTACTAATCCGCCTGCGATAATAGACATTCTGTTACCCCAGTAACGGTCGGCAATATAGCCGCCCAGCAAAGGGGTTAAATACACAAGGCTCGTGTAGCTTCCATACAGGTTGGAAGCAAAGGCTTTATCAAAAAGCAGGGCTTTAGTCATGAACAGTACTAAAATGGCCCTCATGCCATAATAATTAAACCGCTCCCACATTTCAGTAGCAAACAAAACGTATAATCCTTTGGAATGTCCTTTTGAAGCTGTTTGATTCATTCAGTGATGGTTTTTATGGAGGTATGCCTCTGATCTGCCCCCAATATAATGCATATTTTAAGACAGCAATTACTTAATGCGGTTCCGTTTGTAAAAAAAATGAAGTTTTAAATCACTATCGTTCTATTTTCGCAACTCTTTATTATAAGTTTACTGATATGAATATTTTACTATTAGGCTCGGGCGGACGCGAACACGCTTTTGCCTGGAAGCTCACCCAAAGCAGCCGGTGCACCCGGCTATTTATTGCTCCCGGCAATGCAGGTACCAGCCTGTGCGGAACAAATGTGGATCTGGCCGTTACAGATTTCGACGGGATAAAACAATTTTGTGTTGAGCATAACATTGGAATGGTGGTGGTGGGCCCGGAAGAGCCCTTAGTAAAGGGCATTTATGATTACTTTAAAAATGATCCTGCTATCCGGCATATCCCGGTAATCGGACCTTCAAAAGCAGGTGCCAATTTAGAAGGCAGTAAGGCTTTTGCCAAGGCATTTATGCAGCGGCATGGCATTCCTTCTGCTGCTTATAAAGAATTTGATGCAGGCAACTATGAAGAGGGCATCAGCTACCTGCAGTTGCATGCCACACCTATTGTGCTGAAAGCCGATGGGCTGGCAGCAGGTAAAGGCGTAATCATTTGCCAGAATCACGTGGAGGCAATGGCGGAATTTGAGCTGATGATCCAGCAGGCTAAATTTGGCGATGCCAGTAAAAAAGTGGTGGTAGAGGATTTTCTTTCGGGCATAGAGCTAAGCGTATTTGTACTAACCGATGGGGAAAATTACGTGCTGCTGCCGGAAGCCAAAGATTACAAACGCATAGATGAAGGGGATAAAGGCCTCAATACCGGTGGTATGGGCGCTATCAGCCCGGTGCCTTTTGCGGATGAAACCTTTATGCAGAAAGTGATCAGCACCATCATTGATCCTACGATCAGCGGACTGAAAAAAGAGCAGATTGAATATGCCGGGTTTATCTTTTTCGGGATAATTAAAGTAAACGATGAACCTTGTGTTATTGAATATAATTGCCGGATGGGCGACCCCGAAACAGAGGCCGTACTGCCCCGGCTGAAAAATGACCTGGTAGCCCTGTTTGAGGCAACGGCCGGGAAGCGGTTGCATGAAATAAAGCTGGAAACCGACAGCAGGCAAACGGTAACGATAGTGGCGGTAAGCGGTGGATACCCGGGTGAATATGAAAAGGGCCTGCTTATTGATGGACTGGATCTGGTGCAGGAAGATGATGCTATAGTGTTTCATGCCGGCACCCTGCAGGAAGACGATAAAACGGTTACCAACGGCGGAAGAGTGCTGGCGGTAACTTCTTTTGGAAATACTTTGCAGAAGGCGGTTGAAAAATCAAAAGCTATCCTCGATATTGTTCAGTTCGATGGCATGCATTTTCGTTCGGATATTGGATACGAATTTTATTAAAGCCGCATTGCCTGGCGGCTGGTTACGTACATAAGCCGCCACAGGGCAACATTATGGCCGGCAAATGCCAATTACCCGGCAACAGCCGCAAATATGAAAAAAAATTATTTCCCTCAAAGTCAATAAAAATCAAGGTTTTGCCGTTGTATTTCAAATTATTTACAACA